>NZ_JBVJBP010000031.1:104992-110020 GCF_055589465.1 Streptomyces sp. NPDC041940 | reverse complement strand
GGGTTTGTTGGTCTGGGTGCTGCTGGGGGGGGGTGTCCCACCCGCCCTCTGCCTCCCCCCCCCCCCCCCCCCCCCCCCCCCCCGCTCCCAGTTGGCGCCTGCTCGGGCCGGACGGTCCGTCAGACCTCCACGACCACAGGCAGGATCATCGGCCGGCGCCGGTAGTTGTCCGAGACCCACTTGCCCAGCGTGCGGCGCACGAGCTGCTGGAGCTGGTGGGGTTCGACCACGCCGTCCTGGGCGGAGCGTTCGAGCACCTCCGTGATCCGGGGGGCCACGTCGCCGAAGGCGGAGTCCTCGATGCCGGAACCGCGGGCCTGGATGTGCGGACCGCCGGTGATCTTTCCGGTGGACGAGTCGATGACCACGAAGACCGAGATGATGCCCTCGTCGCCGAGGATCTTGCGGTCCTTGAGGGCCGGCTCGCCCACGTCGCCGACCGAGAGGCCGTCGACGTAGACATAGCCCGCCTGGACCTTGCCGGAGATCTTCGCCTTGCCCTCGATGAGGTCGACGACCACTCCGTCCTCGGCGATGACGATGCGGTCGTGCGGGACGCCGGTCAGGGCGCCCAGTTCGGCGTTGGCGCGCAGGTGGCGCCATTCGCCGTGCACCGGCATGAGGTTCTTCGGGCGGCAGATGTTGTAGAAGTACAGCAGCTCGCCCGCGGACGCGTGGCCGGAGACGTGGACCTTGGCGTTGCCCTTGTGGACCACGTTGGCGCCCCAGCGGGTGAGGCCGTTGATCACGCGGTAGACCGCGTTCTCGTTGCCGGGGATCAGGGACGACGCCAGGATCACCGTGTCGCCCTGGACGATCCTGATCTGGTGGTCCCGGTTGGCCATGCGGGACAGGGCCGCCATCGGTTCGCCCTGGGAGCCCGTGCAGACCAGGACCACCTCGCGGTCGGGGAGGTCGTCGAGCGTCTTGACGTCGACCACCAGGCCCGGCGGGACCTTCAGATAGCCCAGGTCCCTCGCGATGCCCATGTTGCGGACCATCGAGCGGCCGACGAAGGCGACCCTGCGGCCGTACTCGTTGGCCGCGTCCAGGATCTGCTGGATGCGGTGGATGTGGCTGGCGAAGCTCGCCACGATGATCCGCTTGCGGGCGTTCCCGAAGACCTGATGCAGGACGTTGGAGATTTCCCGCTCGGGCGGGACGAACCCCGGGACCTCGGCGTTCGTCGAGTCGGAGAGGAGGAGGTCGATCCCCTCCTCACTCAGACGTGCGAACGCGTGCAGGTCCGTCAGACGGTTGTCCAGCGGGAGCTGGTCCATCTTGAAGTCACCTGTGTGGACGACCATGCCCGCCGGGGTGCGGATGGCCACGGCCAGCGCGTCCGGGATGGAGTGGTTGACCGCGACGAACTCGCAGTCGAAGGGGCCGATGCGCTCGCGGTGCCCTTCCGTCACCTCGAGGGTGTACGGGCGGATGCGGTGTTCCTGGAGCTTGGCCTCGATGAGGGCGAGGGTCAGCTTGGAGCCGATCAGCGGGATGTCCGGCTTCTCGCGCAGGAGGAACGGGACGGCGCCGATGTGGTCCTCGTGGCCGTGCGTGAGGACGATGCCCTCGATGTCGTCGAGGCGGTCCCTGATGGACGAGAAGTCCGGCAGGATCAGGTCGATTCCGGGCTGCTCCTCCTCGGGGAAGAGCACTCCGCAGTCGACGATCAGCAGGCGGCCGCCGTACTCGAAGACCGTCATGTTGCGGCCGATCTCACCGAGACCGCCGAGCGGGGTGACGCGCAGGCCGCCTTCGGGGAGCGGCGGGGGCGGGCCGAGTTCGGGATGCGGATGACTCAAAAGACTCTCCTCACCACACGCGCCACGTACCGGTGGGGCACGTGGCGCGCATGACGTTCGTGCAGATGCAGTTGTCTGTGTGGGGTGCGCGGGCACCGGTGGCCCGCTTATTCAGTTGTGAAGCACGCGCGCGGGGGTCCCGCGCGAAGTCTGGTGTCAGAGCTGTACCCCGCCGGCGGCAAGATCGATCTTGAGTTGCTCGATCTCTTCGGGCGCGCACTCGACCATGGGGGCGCGCAGGGGCCCGGCGGGCAGGCCCGTCAGGGCGAGCGCCGCCTTGGTCGTCATCACGCCCTGGGTGCGGAACATGCCCGTGTAGACCGGGAGCAGCTTCTGGTGGATCTCGGTGGCCTTCTGGACGTCACCCGAGGTGTACGCCTCGACCAGGGCGCGCAGCTCGGGGGTGACCACGTGGCCGACGACGGAGACGAAGCCGACCGCGCCGACGGAGAGCAGGGGGAGGTTCAGCATGTCGTCGCCGGAGTACCAGGCGAGGCCGGAGGTGGCGATGGCCCAGCTCGCCCGGCCGAGGTCGCCCTTGGCGTCCTTGTTGGCGACGATGCGCGGGTGCTCGGCGAGACGGACGAGCGTCTCGGTGTTGATCGGGACGCCGCTGCGGCCGGGGATGTCGTAGACCATGACCGGTAGGCCGGCGGCGTCGGCGATGGCCGTGAAGTGCCGGTAGAGGCCTTCTTGCGGGGGCTTGTTGTAGTACGGCGTCACGACGAGCAGGCCGTGTGCGCCGGTGCGCTCCGCGGCGCGGGCGAGTTGCATGCTGTGGTGGGTGTCGTTGGTGCCGACGCCGGCCACCACGTGGGCGCGGTCGCCGACCGCTTCCAGGACGGCCCGTACGAGATCCGCTTTCTCCGCGTCGCTGGTGGTCGGGGACTCGCCGGTGGTCCCGTTGATGACCAGGCCGTCGTTGCCTGCGTCCACCAGGTGGGTGGCGAGCCGCTGCGCGCCATCGAGGTCGAGTGCGCCGTCCGCCTTGAAGGGCGTGACCATGGCGGTGAGGACCCGCCCGAAGGGGGTCTGCGGAGTCGAGGTCGGAGCCATGGGTTACACGCTACTCGTTGCTCAGGACCGGGTCTGCCCTAGGGGCAGGCGACAAGTCGCGACAAAGGTGGAGCCCGGCACTGCCTGCTCGGGGGTTCAAGCAGTGCCGGACCCGTTCGATCAGGCTAAGTGAACTTCTCGAAATGCCGCAATACGGACACTTCGCACGGCTGAACCGTACATCTGTACCTGGTCGGGGAACCGGGCCGCCTTACGGGGCCACGCGGCCGTTCGCGTTGAAGGCCGCGTAGGTGAGCGGCATGAGCCGGGCCCACTCGGCCTCCATCTTCTCGCCCACCATCTCGATCTCACGCTGCGGGAAGGACGGGACCTTGGCCAGCTCGTGCTGGGTGCGCAGGCCGAGGAAGTGCATCAGCGAGCGGGCGTTGCAGGTGGCGTACATCGAGGAGAAGAGGCCGACCGGGAGGACCGCGCGGGCGACCTCGCGGGCGACGCCGGCGGCGAGCATCTGCCGATACTTCCTGTAGGCCTGGCGGTAGGAGTCCTCCATGGCCTCACCGACGAGCTGGTGTTGCTCGGGAGTGCCTTCGACGAACTCGTACTTGCCCGGCCTCCCCTGCTGGATCAGCTTCCGAGAGGCGTCCGGAACGTAGAAGACCGGCTGGAGCTCCCGGTAGCGGCCACTCTCCTCGTTGTACGACCAGCCGACGCGGTGCCGCATGAACTCGCGGAAGACGAAGATCGGCGCGTTCACGAAGAAGGTCATGGAGTTGTGCTCGAACGGGCTGCCGTGCCGGTCCCGCATGAGGTAGTTGATCAACCCCTTCGAGCGCTCAGGGTCCTTCTGCAGCTCCTCGAGGGACTGCTCCCCCAGGGTGGAGACCCGTGCTGCGAACAGCACGTCGGAGTCGGCCGCGCTGTGTTTTACCAGCTCAACGGTGACGTCACCGCGCAAGTCGATCTTGAAGTCGTCGTCGGGGGTCTCGGTCACGGTTCGCAGGGCCTTCCCATCGCGTCTCTTGGCGACGCCACTCTACGTTTAGCGACGCGATGCAATGAAGTCGGTGAAACAGGGCACCTCTGAGGGAGTTCTTTCGTCTCTACTGATGAAAGTGATCCGTTCCACTCCGAAGGAGAAGCACCCCTGATGTTCGGTCGGCGTGAACCCGTACCGTTTGCCTTCGTCGCCGAGGCCGACAGGTTCCGCAGCAATGTCACTCCCCCACCGCGTGAGCGGCCGTCCGTCGGTGAGAGGGCCGGCCGATGGCTGTTCGGGCTCACCGTCGTGGCGGGGCTCGTGGGATCCCTGGTCATCGGGACACCCGCGCTGAAGCCCGACTACACGGCGAATCAGCCACAGCAGTCGCAGGCGTCCCAGAACCACTGAGCCACCTCGGGCCGGCGGTGCTCCGTCCGGCCCCCTGGCGGTGGTGACCGCGGAAGCAGATCGGTAGCCTCACCGGGCACAGCCCACGCATGGATCGAGTGAGGACCAGCCGTGCCCCTGCCCTTCCTGACGGCCGACCGCGTTTTCGACACGGCGGACGACGTTCCGCTGCCGCACGAGGACCGTGACACCTGGCGGCGGCCGTACCGCCCCGGGCCGTGGCGAGTGGGGGCGGCGGCGCTGGCGCTGCTGCTCGCCTCGTTCGTGCTGTTCGCCGCGGTCATCATCGCGGCGACGGCCGAACCGGCCTCGGCCGGGCTGGTCTTCGCTCTCGCGCTGCTCGTCATCGCCGGGGCGCTGCGCCTGCTGCGCATGGGCGTGTGGGTGAGCGCGCGCGGGCTGCGGCACGTGGGTTTCCTCACGACACGTACGGCGCCCTGGGCGCAGGTCGTCTCGGTGCGCACGGTGCAGCAGCCGGTGCGCTGGCTGGGGCTCCCCCGGACCCTGCAGGGGCAGGCGCTGCTGCTCGTCCGGCGGGGACAGGCCGCGGACGGTGTGCCACCGCTGCTGACGACGCACAACGCGGACTTCCTGGGCCGGGCGGAGGCTTTCGAGCGGGCGGCCGACGCGGTGGGGGCATGGGCCGACGAGTACGGCCCGCGCTGACGTCCTGATGACATGCCGGCGGGGGGGGGGGGGGGGGGGGGGGGGGGGGGGGGGGGGGGGGGGGGGGGGGGGGGGGGGGGGGGGGGGGGGGGGGGGTGGTGGGGGGGGGGGGGGGGGGGGGGGTGGGGGGGGGGGGGGGGGGGGGGGGGACGT
>NZ_JBVJBP010000031.1:69241-104985 GCF_055589465.1 Streptomyces sp. NPDC041940 | reverse complement strand
TCCCCCCACTCGGTGTCGGCCCCCCCCCCCCACCCCCCCCCCCCCCCCCCCCACCCCCCCCCCCCCCCCCCCCCCCCCCCCCCCCCCCCCCCCCCCCGCCGGCATGTGTGGGCGCGGCTCAGGCGGTTTCGGGCTGCCTTCCGTCGTGCAGGGCGATCGCGCGTTGCATCGCCTTGCGGGCGCGCGGGGTGTCGCGGGCGTCGTGGTAGGCGACGGCGAGGCGGAACCAGGTGCGCCAGTCGCCGGGGGCGGCCTCCGTCTCGGCCTTGCGCCGGGCGAAGACCTCGTCGGCCGAGTCCCGGTCGATGCGCCCGCTGGGGGTGCGCCTCAGCTCGTCGACGGGCAGACCGCCCTCGGCGTCGAGTTCGGCGGCGAGCTGGTTGGCCCTGCGGACGAACTGCGTGTTCTTCCACAGGAACCACAGGCCGATGACCGGCAGGATCAGCACCGCGACACCGAAGGTGACGGTGAGGGGCGTCCCGGTCTCGATGAGCAGGACGCCGCGGCTGCCGACCAGGACGAAGTAGACGACCAGGACGGCGGCCGTGAGGGCGTAGGTGAGCTTCGCGCGCATGACGGTCAGGGGCTCAGCTCAGGTCCAGGAAGTGTTCCAGGCCGAAGGTCAGGCCAGGGACGCTCCCCACACGGCGGGCGCCGAGCAGGATGCCCGGCATGAAGCTGCTGTGGTGGAGCGAGTCGTGCCGGACCGTCAGGGTCTCGCCCTCGGCGCCCAGCAGGACCTCCTGGTGGGCGAGCAGACCGCGCAGCCGGACGGCGTGCACCGGGACGCCGTCGACGTCGGCGCCGCGGGCGCCGTCCAGGGCGGTGGTCGTGGCGTCGGGGGCCGGGGCGGTGCCGGCGGTCCGGCGGGCCTCGGCGATGAGCTGGGCGGTGCGCGTGGCAGTGCCGGAGGGGGCGTCCACCTTGTTCGGGTGGTGCAGCTCGACGACCTCGACGGACTCGAAGTACGGGGCGGCCAGCTGCGCGAACTTCATGGTCAGGACGGCGCCGATGGAGAAGTTCGGCGCGATGAGCACGCCGGTCTCCGGGGAGTTCGCCAGCCAGCCGTTCAGCTGCGCGAGGCGCTCGTCGGTCCAGCCGGTGGTGCCGACGACCGCGTGGATGCCGTGGCGTACGCAGTAGTCGAGGTTGGCCATGACCGAGTCGGGCGTGGTCAGTTCGACCACGACCTGGGCGCCGGTCTCGGCCAGCGTCTCCAGCTTGTCGCCCCGGCTCAGGGCGGCGACCAGTTCCATGTCCTCGGCGGCCTCGACGGCCCGTACGGCTTCCGAGCCGATCCGGCCCTTGGCGCCGAGGACCGCCACGCGCAGCTTGCTCATCTCTTGTGCTTCCTTCACCAGGGGGTTCGTCAGGCGACAGCGTCGTGCAGGCGGGCCGCCTGTTTGTCCTTCAGCGGGCCGATGACCGACAGGGAAGGCCGCCGTCCCAGGATCTCGCGGGCGACCGAGCGGACGTCGTCCGGGGTGACCGACGTGATCCGGGCCAGCATGTCGTCGACGGACATCTGCTCGCCCCAGCACAGCTCGCTCTTGCCGATACGGTTCATCAGCGCGCCGGTGTCCTCGAGGCCGAGGACCGTGGAGCCCCGGAGCTGGCCGATGGCGCGCCCGATCTCGTCGTCGGACAGACCGTGCTCGGCGACCTGGTCGAGTTCGTCGCGGCAGATCTTCAGCACGTCGTGCACCTGCGAGGGCCTGCACCCGGCGTACACGCCGAACAGGCCGCAGTCGGCGAAGCCGGAGGTGTACGAGTACACGCTGTAGGCCAGGCCGCGCTTCTCGCGCACCTCCTGGAAGAGGCGGGACGACATGCCGCCGCCGAGCGCGGTGTTGAGCACGCCCAGGGCCCAGCGGCGCTCGTCCGTGCGGGACAGGCCCGGCATTCCGAGCACGACGTGCGCCTGCTCGGTCTTGCGGTCGATCAGCTCGAGGCGTCCCGCGGTGCGCAGGGCGCGCCGGCCGCCGCGCGGGGCCACGGGCTCGGCGCTCGGTTCCCTGAAGGCTCCGGCCTTCTCGAAGGCGGCGCGGACCTGCCGTACGACCTTGGCGTGGTCGACGTTGCCCGCACAGGCGACCACGAGGTGGGTCGGGTCGTAGTGCTTCTTGTAGAAGCGGCGGATGCGGTCGGCGGTGAGGGCGTTGACCGTGTCGACCGTGCCGAGGACCGGGCGGCCGAGGGGGTTGTCGCCGAACATCGTGTGCGCGAACAGGTCGTGCACGCAGTCGCCCGGGTCGTCCTCGGTCATGGCGATCTCTTCGAGGATCGCGCCCCGCTCGACGTCGACGTCCTCCTCGAGGATGCGGGAGCCCGTCAGCATGTCGCAGACGACGTCGATGGCGAGCGGCAGGTCGGTGTCGAGGACACGCGCGTAGTAGCACGTGTACTCCTTCGCCGTGAACGCGTTCATCTCGCCGCCGACCGCGTCGATCGCGGCGGAGATGTCCAGGGCGGATCTGCGGTCGGTGCCCTTGAAGAGCAGGTGCTCCAGGTAGTGCGTGGCGCCGTTCAGAGCCGGGGTCTCGTCGCGGGAGCCGACGTGCGCCCAGATGCCGAAGGTGGCGGAGCGGACCGAGGGCAGGGTCTCGGTGACGATGCGCAGGCCGCCCGGGAGGGTGGTCTTGCGGACCGTGCCGATGCCGCCTGTGCCCTTGATCAGGGTTTGGGTACGGGCGACGGCCCGCGCCTCCGAGGAGGTGCGGGCCGTCGCCTTGGAGCTACTCGACGTCACTTGTCGGTGTCGTCCTTCGTCTCATCGTTCTCTTCGCCCTCGATGACCGGGATCAGGGAGAGCTTGCCGCGGGAGTCGATCTCGGCGATCTCGACCTGGACCTTGGAGCCCACGCCGAGCACGTCCTCGACGTTCTCCACGCGCTTGCCGCCGGCGAGCTTGCGGATCTGCGAGATGTGCAGCAGACCGTCCTTGCCCGGGAGCAGCGACACGAACGCGCCGAAGGTGGTCGTCTTCACGACCGTACCCAGGTAGCGCTCGCCGACCTCCGGCATGGTCGGGTTGGCGATGCCGTTGATCGTGGTGCGGGCGGCCTCGGCGGACGGTCCGTCGACCGCGCCGATGTAGATCGTGCCGTCGTCCTCGATCGTGATGTCGGCGCCGGTGTCCTCCTGGATCTGGTTGATCATCTTGCCCTTGGGGCCGATGACCTCACCGATCTTGTCCACGGGGATCTTGACGGTGATGATCCGCGGGGCGTTCGGGGACATCTCGTCCGGCGTGTCGATCGCTTCCATCATCACGTCGAGGATGTGGAGGCGGGCGTCACGGGCCTGCTTGAGGGCGGCGGCCAGGACGGAGGCCGGGATGCCGTCCAGCTTGGTGTCGAGCTGGAGGGCGGTCACGAAGTCCTTCGTGCCGGCGACCTTGAAGTCCATGTCGCCGAAGGCGTCCTCCGCACCGAGGATGTCGGTGAGGGTGACGTAGTGCGTCTCGCCCTCGATCTCCTGGGAGATCAGGCCCATGGCGATACCGGCGACGGGGGCCTTCAGCGGCACACCGGCGTTCAGCAGCGACATGGTGGAGGCGCAGACCGAGCCCATGGACGTCGAGCCGTTGGAGCTCAGCGCCTCGGAGACCTGACGGATCGCGTAGGGGAACTCCTCGCGCGTCGGCAGGACCGGCACGATGGCGCGCTCGGCGAGGGCGCCGTGGCCGATCTCGCGGCGCTTCGGGGAGCCGACACGGCCGGTCTCGCCGACGGAGTACGGCGGGAAGTTGTAGTTGTGCATGTAGCGCTTGCGGGTCACCGGGGAGAGGGTGTCCAGCTGCTGCTCCATGCGGAGCATGTTGAGGGTGGTGACGCCCAGGATCTGGGTCTCGCCACGCTCGAACACCGCGGAACCGTGCACGCGCGGGATGGCCTCGACCTCGGCGGCGAGCGTACGGATGTCCGTCAGCCCGCGCCCGTCGATGCGCTTCTTCTCCTTGATCACGCGCTCGCGGACGAGCTGCTTGGTCAGGGAGCGGTACGCGGCGGAGATCTCCTTCTCGCGGCCCTCGAACTCCGGCAGGAGCTTCTCGGCGGCGAGCGCCTTGACGCGGTCCAGCTCGGACTCGCGCTCCTGCTTGCCCGCGATGGTCAGCGCGGAGGCGAGCTCCGGGCGGACGGCGGCGGAGAGTGCCTCCAGGACGTCGTCCTGGTAGTCGAGGAAGACCGGGAACTCGCCGGTCGGCTTGGCGGCCTTCGCGGCGAGGTCGGCCTGGGCCTTGCAGAGCACCTTGATGAAGGGCTTCGCGGCTTCCAGACCGGCGGCGACGACCTCCTCGGTGGGGGCCTCGGAGCCGCCCTCGACCAGCTTGATGGTCTTCTCGGTGGCCTCGGCCTCGACCATCATGATCGCGACGTCGCCGTCCTCCAGGGTGCGGCCCGCGACGACCATGTCGAAGACGGCGTCCTCGAGCTCGAAGTGCGTCGGGAAGGCCACCCACTGGCCGTTGATCAGAGCGACGCGGACGCCGCCGATCGGGCCGGAGAAGGGCAGGCCGGCCAGCTGCGTGGACGCGGAGGCGGCGTTGATCGCCACGACGTCGTACAGGTGGTCGGGGTTGAGCGCCATGATCGTGGCGACGACCTGGATCTCGTTGCGCAGGCCCTTCTTGAAGGACGGGCGCAGCGGGCGGTCGATCAGTCGGCAGGTGAGGATGGCGTCCTCGGAGGGACGGCCCTCACGGCGGAAGAAGCTGCCGGGGATCTTGCCGGCGGCGTACATCCGCTCCTCGACGTCCACCGTCAGGGGGAAGAAGTCGAGCTGGTCCTTGGGGTTCTTGGAGGCGGAGGTGGCCGACAGCACCATGGTGTCGTCGTCCAGGTACGCCACGGCGGAGCCGGCGGCCTGCTTGGCCAGGCGGCCCGTCTCGAAGCGGATGGTGCGGGTGCCGAAGGCGCCATTGTCGATGACGGCCTCGGCGTAGTGGGTCTCGTTCTCCACTAGCGTTATCTCCTCGTCTTCGTCTCCTGCTGCCCGTGTGGCAGGGAGACGGTTGCGGAGAGCGCGCCGTGCTGTGCGGGCCGGTCTTCGATCGAAGCACCCGGGGCTCGCATTCCCCCGGGGGCCACTACCGAGGACCGGCGGCGGCTAGGTGCGCTTCTCCTCGTTCTGTGTCGTACGTCCTGTGTCGTACGACATGCGTTGTGCTACCACACTACAAAGGGGCGGTGACACTCCGCACGTACAGCAAAGGGAGCGGTCCCCTTTCCCCGGGAACCGCTCCCCTCACGACGTCTTACTTGGCGCCCGCCGCACCACGGCGGATGCCGAGGCGGTCGACCAGCGCACGGAAGCGCTGGATGTCCTTCTTCGCCAGGTACTGGAGAAGGCGGCGACGCTGACCCACCAGGATCAGCAGGCCACGGCGGGAGTGGTGGTCGTGCTTGTGGGTCTTGAGGTGCTCGGTCAGGTCCGTGATACGGCGCGAGAGCATGGCGACCTGGACCTCGGGGGAGCCGGTGTCGCCCTCCTTCTGGCCGAACTCGGTCATGATCTGCTTCTTCGTAGCGGCGTCGAGCGGCACGCGTACTCCTCGTAGTCTGTGATGGCCACCGAGTGCCCCCGGTCTGTGTCTCGGGGGAGCTTCCATGACTCGGAAGGCGGGGATCCGCTGGGCGCGGCCTCCAGAGCGGTGAGCTCCGGGGGTGCGTACACAAACGGCCGTCGACCAGGGTACCAGGCGGTCAGGGGCGCCTTTGCCCTGGTCTCCCAACCTGCCGGACGGGGCGGAGGGGGCCACTAGGGTGAGCGGGTTCGGATCGTTCGCAGGTCGATGATCCGCACTTCGGGAACGGGTACGTCGGGAAGGGGTCGCTGCGGCATGGCGGAGACGGCTGAGGAGATCAAGGCACGCAAGGAGCGGGAGCGGGACGAGCTCTACTCCCTCGACATCTCCGGTGTCGAGTGGCACAGCGCGCCGGGCACCGAGGAGCACGAGGAGCGGGTCGAGATCGCGTACCTGCCCGAGGGGGCCGTGGCCATGCGGTCCTCGCTCGACCCGGACACGGTGCTGCGCTACACCGAGGCGGAGTGGCGGGCGTTCGTGCTGGGGGCGCGGGACGGGGAGTTCGACCTGGAGCCGGGGGCGCACGACGGCGACCTGGAGCCGGGGGCGCACGACGGAGGGCCGCAAGCCGGGTAAGCCGGTAATTGATCCAGCGGGTTTACGAGGGGTGAGCGGCTACCGGCTCACCCCTCGTCGCGTTCCGCGGTCGGCTCCGCGCCCCTCAAGCCGCCTGCGGGGCAAGGTGGTTCGACATTCTTCACAGGTATCGCCCTTTTTGTTCACCAAAGTGAGTGCTGCGTATGTCAGTTCTGAGCACCTTCCGGGCGGGTTGTGACGCGACGGACGGGTGCTCGGGGGTGGACGGGCCTGCCGGGGTGGGGCTTGTGGTGATTAGGCTGGGACGGGGGCGCGACGTCAGACCCGTGGAGTGGGCGTCGCTGTCCCAGGGGGAAGCGGGGGAGTTTGTGGATTCGGACGACCTCGGACGACAAGCAAGGGTCGCCCCAGCACGGCATGAGGGTGCTCGACCACACCAGGAGGAACACTGTGAGCAGCGATCGGGACGGGATCCGCGGGGGCTGGGCGACACCCGGCGATGACCAGCCCGACGCGGAGTCCGCAGCGGAGGTGACGGGCGAGTTCACCATCGACTACGCGCCGCCCGCCTGGTACACGCAGAACGCCTCGGCGAGTTCGGGCTCGGGCTCGGGCCAGGGGGCGGGTGCGTCCGAGGACTCCAGCGCTTCGGGGGCGCCCGCGAACTCCGGGGGTTCCGGGGCGCCGACGGGGCCTTCCGGGGCGCCGAAGGGGCCGGTGCCGCCGCTGCCGGGGCTCACTCCGCCGCCGCACGCGAATGCTTCCGCCGGGACCTCGTCCCTTCCGGGGCAGACCTCTGGTCCGTCTCAGGGTCCGGCTCCCGCGCCCGGGGCGCCTTTCACGCCGCCCGCGCCGGCGCCCGCTCCTGGCGCTCCGTTCACGCCGCCCGCGCCCGCGCCGGGGACGCCCTTCACGCCGCCCGCGCCCTCCGGGGAGGGTCCTTCCGCCGTTCCCAGGCTTCCGATGAAGGGCGGTTTCGAGCCGCAGGTGTCGCAGCCGCAGGGGCGGCCCGAGACGCCCGCGGCGGATCCGGCCTCTCCCACGGCCGTGCCGAACATCCCCGTCGGTGGGTACCAGGCGCAGTGGACGCCGTCGGCTCCGCCGGAGGCCCCGGTCGCGCCTGCCACTCCGGAGCAGCCTCCGGTGGCTCCCGCCGCTTCGGAGGTTCCGGCGACTCCGGCGACTCCGGACGCTGCGGACACTCCGGCTGCCGGGGAAGCGGAGTCGGGGAACGGTGATCTGGAGAGCGGTGCCACCATGCGCTTCTCCGCCGTCGCCCTGAAGCGGGAGATCGCGGAGCGTGCCGCCGAGGCGGAGGTCGAGGCCCGGCTGGAGGCGGTGGACGAGGAGCAGGACGAGGCCGAGATCGAGGACGCGGACGCGGACTCGGGCGGTGACGTCGAGGGTGCGCCCTCTGACGACGCCGACGAGGACGGCGACGGTGACGGTGTCGCGTCCGAGTCCGCGGATGCGGCGGACGAGGTCGACGAGGCTGACGTGTCCGGTGCGGACGCCCCTGCCCCCGTTGATGCCGAGGACGAGGACGAGGCTTCGGAGGATGCGGCAGCGGAGGCCGCCGATTCGGGGGACTGGGTGCCTGCGCCGCCGGCGCCGCCCGTGCCCGTGGATGCCGTGCCTGCGGACGAGGACTCCTCTGCGCCCGAGCCCGACGACGCTCCTCCTGCGGACGCCCAGGCCGTGAGTTCCGAGCCCGTCGTCGCGGAGCCCGCGGACGCCGTGCCTGCCGAGGCCGCTCCCGAGGACAGCGTTCCACAGGACGCCGCCGGGCCGGGTGCGAGCGATGTTCCGCCCGCCTGGACTCCCCCGGCCCCGCAGGGCGTGCCGCCGCTGCCGCCGTCGTACCAGCCGGCCGCGCCGGCGCCCGCGAGCCAGTGGCCCGCGCAGCCGCAGGTCCAGCCCACGGATCCGGACGCGCCGGCCCAGCCGCAGCCGACGGCCACGCAGGGGCAGCCGCCCGTGCCGCCCCAGCCGTCGGTACCGGCCCAGCAGCCGCCGTTCCAGCCGCAGGCGCCGCAGCCCGCGCCTGCCGCCTGGAACCAGCAGGCCGCACCCACGCCGCCGCATCAGCCGCCCACCCAGCCCGCACCGCAGCCCGGCGGTTACGGCTTCCCGCAGCAGGGCGGTCCGGCCCCGGCCGCGCCCCACGCCCAGGGCGGCTACGGGTTCCCCCAGCAGGGTGCACCCGCTCCGGCGGCCCAGCAGCCCGGCACCCCGTCGGCCCCTGCGCCCGACCCGCAGGGTGGCTATGGCTTCCCGCAGCAGGGCGCACCCGCCCCGGCCGCACCGAACCCGCAGGGCGGCTACGGCTTCCCCCACCCCGGTGCCCCGGCCCCGGCCCCGGCCGCTCAGCAGCCCCCGGCCCAGCAGCCGGAGGTTCCGCCGACCCCCGCTCCGACCCCGCAGGGCGGGTACGGCTTCCCGCAGCAGGGCGCACCCGCCCCGGCGGCCCAGCAGCCCGGCACCCCGTCGGCCCCTGCGCCCGACCCGCAGGGTGGCTATGGCTTCCCGCAGCAGGGCGCACCGGCCCCGGCGGGGCCCCACCCCCAGGGCGGCTACGGCTTCCCCCAGCCCGGTGCCCCCAACGCCCAGGGCGGCTACGGCTTCCCCCAGCAGCCCCCGGCCCAGCCGCAGCCGCAGCCCGGCGTGCCCCCGCAGGCGCAGCCGCCGCACGCGCAGCCGCCGCAGCCCGGCCAGCCCGAGCAGCCGGTGTATCCGGGGCAGCAGCCCGTGGACCCGCGGACCGGGGCCGCCTGGCCGCAGCCCATGCAGCACGACCAGCGGCAGCCGACCAACCCCGGGGCCGCTCCGCTCGGTTACACCGCTGCCGTGGAGCTGTCGTCCGACCGGCTGCTCAACAGCAAGAAGCAGAAGGCGAAGAGCAGCCGTCCGGCGGCCGGTGGCGGCCGGTTCAAGATCGGTGGCAAGAAGGAGGAGGCCGAGCGGCAGCGGAAGCTGGACCTGATCCGCACGCCCGTGCTGTCCTGCTACCGGATCGCCGTGATCAGCCTCAAGGGCGGCGTGGGCAAGACGACCACGACCACCGCCCTCGGCTCCACGCTCGCCACCGAGCGGCAGGACAAGATCCTCGCGATCGACGCCAACCCGGACGCCGGCACCCTCGGGCGCCGTGTGCGGCGGGAGACCGGGGCCACCATCCGTGACCTGGTCCAGGCGATCCCGCACCTCAACTCGTACATGGACATCCGGCGCTTCACCTCCCAGGCTCCGTCCGGGCTGGAGATCATCGCCAACGACGTCGACCCGGCCGTGTCCACGACCTTCAACGACGAGGACTACCGGCGCGCGATCGACGTGCTGGGCAAGCAGTACCCGGTGATCCTCACCGACTCCGGCACCGGTCTGCTCTACAGCGCCATGCGCGGTGTGCTGGACCTCGCCGACCAGCTCATCATCATCTCGACTCCGTCCGTGGACGGTGCGAGCAGCGCGAGTACGACGCTGGACTGGCTGTCCGCGCACGGGTACTCCGACCTCGTCTCGCGGTCCCTCACCGTCATCTCGGGTGTGCGCGAGACCGGCAAGATGATCAAGGTCGAGGACATCGTGTCGCACTTCGAGACGCGCTGCCGTGGCGTCGTCGTCGTGCCGTTCGACGAGCATCTCTCCGCCGGTGCGGAGGTCAACCTCGACATGATGCGGCCGAAGGTGCGGGAGGCGTACTTCAACCTCGCGGCGCTGATCGCCGAGGACTTCACCCGCCACCAGCAGGCGCACGGCCTGTGGACCTCCGACGGCAACCCGCCGCCGGTGGCCGCCCCGCCGCTGCCCGGCCAGCAGGCCCCGGGCCAGGCTCCGTACCCCGGCCAGCCGGGCCCCGACCAGCAGGTCCACGGGCAGCCGATCCCGGGCCAGCCGGGCCCGTACCCGCAGCAGCCCCAGCCCGGTCAGCCGTACCCCCAGCCCGGTCAGCCCTACGCCCAGCCCGGGCAGCCCTACGCCCAGCCCGGACAGCCGTACCCCCAGCCGGGCCAGCCCCCGGCCCAGCCGGGTCAGCCGTATCCGCAGGCCCCGCAGGCCGCGGGCCAGCCGCCGTACCCGCAGCCCGGACAGCCGGGCCCGTACCCGCAGCAGCCGCAGCCCGGTCAGCCGTACGCGCAGCCCGGGCAGCCGCCGGCCGCGCCCCCGCCGCCGGGCTACGGCTACCCCCAGCAGGGCCAGCCCGGTCAGCCGGGTCAGCCCGGCTACCCGGCTCAGCCCGACGGGCAGACCCCGCCGCCTCCGCCTCCGACGCAGTAGTCGCCTCACCCGATCGGCCCCTTTCGAGGGGCCGTTCGCCTTCCTGGCCCGCGCCGTTCCCACTCGGCGCGGGCTTCGGCGCGTTCAGGGGCGAAATCCGTTGCCAGCCCCTGGCCAGGAGGGCGTCAGTGGTCTCGACCAATGGGTGCGGAAAGCTCGCCAATTCGTTATTTCCGCAGGCCACAAGGGGTGAATGCGCCGTTGACGGGTGGAGATGGCCGCTGATACACACTCATCAAACGTCTGACAGCTGATCAACCCGTCCTTCCCGTCCGAGCGATGACGCGAGGTCCGACCATGGGCACGAACGATCAGACACGCAGCCTCCCGCGCGGCCTCCGGCTCGTCGCCGTGGCCGGGGCGGCGGCGCTCACCCTCACCGCCGGGCTCGCCACCCCGCTCGACCCGGCGCCCCAGCAGGCCCGGGCGGCCGACGACGGCAAGGTGCTGACCGTCGCGGTGGCGCAGAGCGTGGACTCGCTCAGCCCGTTCCTGGCGGTCCGGCTGCTCAGTACGAGCATTCACCGGCTCATGTACGAGTACCTGACCAACTACGACCCCAAGGACAACCATGCCATCCCGGGCCTGGCCACCAAGTGGGAGTCGTCGCCGGACAAGCTGACCTGGACGTACACGATCCGCTCGAACTCCAAGTGGTCGGACGGCAAGCAGGCCACCGCCGAGGACGCGGCGTGGACGTTCAACAAGATGATGACCGACGAGGGCGCGGCCACGGCCAACGGCAGCTACGTCGGCAACTTCAAGAAGGTGACGGCCCCGAGCCCCACCGAGCTGGTCATCGAGCTGAAGAAGCCGCAGGCCACGATGACGTCCCTCGATGTGCCGATCGTGCCGAAGCACGTGTGGGAGAAGGTCTCGGACTTCTCCGAGTTCAACAACGACAAGAACTTCCCCGTCGTCGGGAACGGGCCGTTCACGCTGACCGACTACAAGGCCGACAGCTATGTCCGGCTCGAGGCCAACAAGGGGTTCTGGCGCGGGGGGCCGAAGTTCGACGAGGTCGTCTTCCGCTACTACAAGGACCAGGACGCGGCGGTGTCGGCGCTGCGCAAGGGCGAGGTGTCGTTCGTCGCCGGGTCGCCGTCCCTGACGCCCGCTCAGGCGGCGTCCCTGGAGGGCGCAGACAACATCCGGGTCAACGACGCCCCCGGCCGCCGCTTCTACGCCCTCGCCACCAACCCGGGCGCGAAGGCCAAGAACGGCAAGAAGTTCGGCGACGGCCACCCCTCCCTGCTGGACCAGCGGGTGCGCAACGCCCTGTTCATGGCCGTCGACCGCGAGGCCATCATCGAAAAGGTGTTCCAGGGACACGCCGTCGAGGGCGAGGGTTACATCCCGCCGCGCTTCCAGAACTACTT
Organism: Streptomyces sp. NPDC041940; assembly: GCF_055589465.1. Lineage (NCBI taxonomy): Bacteria > Bacillati > Actinomycetota > Actinomycetes > Kitasatosporales > Streptomycetaceae > Streptomyces > Streptomyces sp. NPDC041940. The sequence goes on along the minus strand of NZ_JBVJBP010000031.1, from coordinate 93,204 downwards.
CTGGAGGCCGTCCGCGGACCAGAAGCTGGCGTACGACCCGGCCGAGGCGGCCCGGCTGCTCGACCAGGCGGGTTACAAGAAGAACGGCGACGGCAAGCGCGTCGGCAAGGACGGCAAGCCCATCAGCTACCGCGTGCTGTGCCACGCCACCGACCCGAACGACAAGGCGGTCGGCAAGTACCTCCAGGAGTGGTGGGGCGAGCTCGGCATCGGCGTCCAGCTGAACTGCCTGGACAACGTGACCGACCCCTGGCTCGCCGGGAAGTACGACCTGGCGTTCGACGGCTGGTCGGTCAACCCCGACCCGGACTTCGTGATGTCCATCCACACCTGCGGCGCCCTCCCGGCGACCCCCGAGGACACGGGTGCCACCGACAACTTCATCTGCGACAAGAAGTACGACGAGCTCTACGCCCGGCAGCTCGCCGAGTACGACCCCGCCAAACGGGCGGACATCGTGCAGCAGATGGAGTCGCGGCTGTACGAGCTCGGGTACATGAACGTCATGGCGTATCCGAACGCGGTCGAGGCCTACCGGACGGACCAGATCAAGTCGATCACCACCATGCCGGCGAAGGCGGGGAACATCTACGGCCAGGACGGCTACTGGAGCTGGTGGTCGGCGGTCCCGGCGGACTCCGGCGGGTCGTCGGACAACGCGTCGTCGACGGGGGTCGTGGTCGCGATCGTCGCCGGTGTCGTCGTCCTCGCCGGGCTCGGCGGGTTCGCTGCCCTGCGGCGGCGGGCCACCGCCGAGGACCGCGAGTAGCGCGGGCGAGCGGGCATCCATGACCGCTGACGCGACACCCGCGCTGGTCGAGGAGCGGGAACCGGCGGCCGGGCCCCGGGTACGCAAGGGCTCCGCGTACCCGAGGTACCTGGCGGGCAAGGTGGCCGGGGCCGCCGTATCGCTGCTGGCCGTGCTCGTCACCAGCTTCTTCCTCTTCCGGCTGATCCCCGGCGACCCGGTGAAGACCATGACCGGTGGCCGTCAGGTGTCGGCCGAGCAGCTGGCCGCCTATCGCAGGGAGTTCGGGCTCGACCTGCCCCTGTGGCGGCAGTTCACCGACTACTGCGGCAAGGCGCTCACCGGCGACTTCGGGACGTCGTACCAGTTCCGCTCGCCCGTCGTCGACAGGATCACCGAGGCGCTGCCGAACACCCTGCTGCTCACCGGGACCGCCTTCGTCCTGTACACCGCGCTGGGCATCTTCCTCGGCACGCGCTCGGCGTGGCGGCGCGGCACGGCCGGGGACCGGGTCAACACCGGTCTCGCGCTGACGCTGTACTCCATCCCGTCCTTCTGGCTCGGGCTGCTGCTGATCATCGTGCTGTCGGTGGGCATCGGCCCGCTCCCCGGGATGTTCCCCACGGGAGGCATGGAGTCGGGCGGCAAGGAGGGCTTCGCGTACGTCCTCGACGTGGCACACCATCTGGTGCTGCCGGTGGTGACGCTGGTGGCGGTGGAGTACGGGCAGACGCTGCTGGTCACGCGGTCGGCGCTGCTGGACGAGATGGGCAGCGACTATCTGACGACCGCGCGGGCCAAGGGGCTGCGCGACGATCACGTGCGGCGCCGGCACGCCGTGCCGAACGCGCTGCTGCCGACCGTGACGCTGATCTTCATCAACCTGGGCCGGACGGTGGCGGGCGTGATCCTCGTGGAGACGGTGTTCTCCTGGCCCGGGCTCGGCGGGCTGTTCTACCAGGCGCTGAGCGTGCCCGATCTGCCGCTGGTGCAGGGTCTGTTCTTCGTGTTCGCCGCCGCGGTGATCGTGATGAACACCCTCGCCGACCTGGTCTATCCACTGCTGGACCCCCGGGTGGCCCGATGACGACGACGACCGAGAACGTCCTGAGTCCGCGCGCCCTCGCCCGGCAGCGCCGCCGGGCCTCCGTCGCGCGCTTCTGGCGGCAGTACCGCGCCGAGCGGGCGGGGCTGTATGGGTTGACCGCGCTCGCGTTGTGCGCGCTGCTGGCGTTGTTCGCGCCGCTGTTCGTCGGCTCGGACGTGAGCAGTGTGACCGAAGCGCCGGGGCGTCCGATGCAGAGCCCGAGCGCCGAGTTCCCGCTCGGCACCGACCAGTTCGGCCGCGACCTGCTGGGCCTGGTGATCTGGGGCTCGCGGGTGTCGCTGCTGGTCGGGCTGCTCGCCGCCGTGCTGTCGGTGGCGATCGGCACGCTGATCGGGGTGACGGCCGGGCATTTCAAGGGCTGGTACGCGACGGTGATGATGCGGATCACCGACTGGTTCCTGGTCATGCCGACGCTGGTGCTGGCGATCGCCCTGGCCACCGTGATGTCCCGTTCGCTGACGACGACCGTCGTGGCGATCGGCGTCACCACCTGGCCGACCACGGCCCGGCTGGTGCGGGCGCAGACGCTGGCGGTGGAGACCCGGCCGTACATCGAGCGGGCCAGGGCGCTCGGCGGCGGGCACGGGCACATCATGTCCCGGCACGTCCTGCCCAACGTCATGCCGCTGGTGCTGGCCCAGACGACCCTGATCATCTCCTCGGCCATCCTCGCCGAGGCGACACTCGCCTTCCTCGGCCTGGGCGATCCGACGATCGTGTCGTGGGGCGGGCTGCTCCAGGACGCGCGGGAGGCGGGCGCGGTCAGTGCCGGTGACTGGTGGTACCTGGTGCCGCCGGGCATCGCCATCGCCGTGGTGGCGCTGGCGTTCACGCTGTGCGGACGAGCCGTGGAGTCCGTCCTCAACCCCAGGCTGGGGGTGTCGCGTTGAGTCTGCTCGACGTCAGGAATCTGACGGTGACCTATGCGGGCGGGGCGGCCGCCGTGCGCGGCGTCGACCTGCGCCTGGACGCGGGCCAGAAGCTCGGCCTGGCCGGCGAGTCCGGCTGCGGCAAGTCCACGCTGGCTCTGGCCCTGCTGCGGCTGCTGCCGACGGGCACCCGGATCACCGGCGAGGTCCTCCTCGACGGTGAGGACGTGCTGACGATGAAGTGGGGCCGGGTGCGGGCGGTCCGCTGGGCCGGGGCCTCCGTCGTCTTCCAGGGCGCGATGCACTCCCTGAACGCCGTGCACCGCATCGGCGACCAGATCGCCGAGCCGATCCTGCTGCACAGGAAGGCGACGCCGGCCGGGGCGAAGAAGAAGACCGGCGAGTTGCTGGAGCAGGTGGGCCTGCCCGCCGCCCGCGCGGACGCCTACCCGCACGAGCTGTCCGGTGGCCAGCGCCAGCGCGTGATGATCGCCATGGCGCTGGCCTGCGATCCCCGGCTGGTCATCGCCGACGAGCCGACCACCGCGCTCGACGTGATGATCCAGGCGCAGATCCTCCGGCTCATCGAACAGCTCGTCGCGGACCAGGACCTCGGCCTGATCATGATCAGCCACGACCTGGCGGTCCTCGCCGACACCTGCGACCGGCTCGCGGTGATGTACGCGGGCCGGGTGGTCGAGGAGGGCCCGGCGGCCCAGGTGTACGAGGACGCCCGGCACCCCTACGCCAAGGCCCTCTCCGCCGCGTTCCCGCGCATCGGCGACCCCGCGTCCCGGTTCGCGCCGCAAGGACTGGCGGGCGACCCGCCCGACCCGGCCGCGCTGCCGTCCGGCTGCACGTTCCACCCCCGGTGTCCGGTGGCACTGGAGTCCTGCGCCGAGGAGGACCCGGTGCTGCGGGAGGCCGGGCCTGAACGCCGGGCGGCATGCGTGCTGGTCGGCGACCCGGTGAGCGAGGCACGCGAGAAGCCCGACGCCCTGGAGGAAGCGAGGCCCGGCACGCCATGACCATGTCCCCCACGGCATCCGACGTCACCACGGCACCCCTGCTGAGCGCGCAGGGCCTGTACGTCACGTTCCCCGGCCGGCACGGCGGGCCCCGGGCCCGCGCGGTGGACGGGGTGGACCTCGACATCCGGCCCGGCGAGATCGTCGCGCTGGTCGGCGAGTCCGGCTGCGGCAAGACGACCCTGGCCCGCGCGCTGCTGGGCCTGGTCGAGCCGACCGCGGGCCGGGTCACCTTCGACGGCCGCCCGCTGGAGTACTCCGGCCGCTCCCTGAAGGCGTACCGCAAACGCGTCCAGCTGGTGCTGCAGGACCCGAGCGGCTCGCTCAACCCACGGCACACGGTGTACGACGCGGTCGCCGAGGGGCTGCGCATCCACGGCTACGGCGGCGACGAGCGGACCGCGGTCGCCGAGGCCCTCTCCCGGGCCGGGCTACGGCCCCCCGAGCGCTTCTTCCTGCGCTATCCGCACGAACTGTCCGGCGGGCAGCGCCAGCGGGTCGTCATCGCGGGCGCGCTCGTCCTGGAACCCGAACTCCTCGTCGCCGACGAACCGGTGGCGTCCCTGGACGCCTCCGTGCGCGGCGAGATCCTCGCCCTGCTGCTGCGGCTGCGCACCGAGCTCGGCCTGTCCGCGCTGGTCGTCACGCACGACCTGGGACTGGCGTGGAACATCGCCGACCGGGTCGCCGTGATGTATCTGGGCCGGATCGTGGAGACGGGAGCGGTGGAACAGGTGCTGACCGCACCCCGGCATCCGTACACCCAGGCCCTGCTGTCCGTACTCCCGGAGGCCCCGGGCGCCCCGGTGATCCTCACCGGCGAGCCCCCGGACCCGTCACGTGTACCGAACGGCTGCCGCTTCCACGCCCGCTGCCAGATCCTGTCGAGCGGCGAGGCGGAGGCAGCAGGCGTGGCGGACGCGTGCAGGGGCCAGGACTTGGAGGTGCTGCACGGGAGCGGAGACTCCCAGGTGGCCTGCCACTGGGCAGTTGCGAAATCGCCCTAGAAGGGGCGCGGGGAACTGCGCGACAAGCCACAGCGCACCCGCAGCCGACACTCAAGAGGACTAGGCAGCCCCCTCCGCCGCCACCAACTCCCTGCACTTCTTGACGTCCTGCCCCATCTGCTCCAGCAACGCGTCAAGCGTCTCGAACTTGGCCTGCCCCCGCACGAACGCCAGAAAATCAACGGCGACATGCAACCCGTACAGATCCAGCCCGACCCGGTCGATGGCGTACGCCTCCACCGTCCGCTCGGTCCCCTCGAACTGCGGATTCGTTCCGACGGAAATCGCGGCCGGCATCACTTCGCCCTGCGCGTGCAGCCACCCGGCATACACGCCGTCGGCCGGGATGGCCGTGTGCGGCAGCGTCTCGACGTTGGCCGTCGGGAAGCCCAGCTCGCGCCCACGCTGGGCACCTCGGACGACAACACCCTCGACCCGGTGCGGACGCCCCAGGATCTCCCCCGCGCCCTCGACATCGCCCTCGCCGACCAACCGCCGCGTCAGCGTGGAGGAGAACGGCTCCCCGCCGCCCGCCTCACCGGTCACGTACAGGTCGACGACCTCGACCTCGAAGTCGTAGGTCTTGCCCTGCGTGGCCAGGAACTCCACGTTGCCGGCGGCCTTGTGCCCGAAGCGGAAGTTGGGGCCCTCGACGACGGCCTTGGCGTGCAGCTTGTCGACGAGCACCTTGACGACGAAGTCCGCCGGGGAGAGCTTCGAGAACTCGGTCGTGAAGGGCAGGATGAGCACCGCGTCCACGCCCAGGTCGGCCATGAGTTCGGCGCGGCGGTGGTGCGGGGCGAGCAGCGGAGGGTGGCTGCCGGGCCGGACGACCTCGCTGGGGTGCGGGTCGAAGGTGACGACGACGGCGGGCACCCCCAGCTCCCGGGCGCGGTTCACGGCATGCCGGATGATCAGCTGGTGTCCGCGGTGGACTCCGTCGTAGGAGCCGATGGTGACGACGCTGCGCCCCCAGTCCTGGGGGATGTCCTCCAAGCCACGCCAGCGCTGCACTGTGCCTGCTCCTTGTCGAAAGCTCGTCGAACCGTGTCCGTGGTTGTCCGTGGTTGCCTCGTGCGCAGGTCTAAGGGTGCCATGCCGCTTGCCTCCGGCCCGCATCGGCATGGTCAGGCGGGGACGCGTACGCCCGCCAGGTTCTCGATCATCCGGTGCGAGCTGGGGCCGACCACCGCCGCCCACTCCTCGGGCGCGTCGGCCAGCCAGCCGGCCGCGCGGGCGGCGAAGCCGGGCACGTGCCGGCCCAGATCGACCAGGGCACGGTCGAAGCGGCCGGCGCCCTCCGGGGTGCGCACGAGGAGCAGGCCGACGCGGTGGACGAGGTCGCGCAGGTCGTCGCCGCTGTTCCGGGCGGCGGCCTGGAGCAGCGCGTCCAGCACGTCGGTGTCGTGCTCGCGGGCCAGGAGCGCATCGCGCAGTTCGCGGCGCAGCGGGCGGGAGGCGGGGATGCCGGGCGGCGTGAGGACGGCGGCGAGGGCGCACCGCAGCCGTACCGTCCCACCGTCCAGCAGGCCCGTGACCAGGGGCAGCAGCACGGCCCGGGCATCAGGGCCCCGGTCGAGCCGCTGGTCGACGTATGCGGCCAGCTGCCCGGCGAGTTCCGGCCGCAGTTCGGCCGCTTCCCGGGCCAGTGCGGCGACCCGCCGGGCCAGGCCGGGCGGGGTGGCGTCGGCGAGCGCCCGCAGTGCCTCCTCCGCGTCCGGCCGCCGCAGCCGCTCCGCGAAGGCGCCGAGGACCGGCTCGGGGTGGGCCAGGAGGGCGCGGGCCGGTACGTCCTGAGGGAAGCGCGGGTCGCCCGCCGCGAAGCACTCCAGCGCCCGGGGGAGGTACTTGGCCCGGGTGTGCGGGTCCTGGACGAGAAGGGCGAGTGCGCTCCCGTGCAGGGCGTGGCCTGCGGGGCGGGCGAGCAGGGCGAGGGCCGCGTAACGCAGGAGGGCGCGGTCATCTCCTGTACTCACATGCGGTGCGACACGGAGTCCGTGCGCCACCGCGGCTTCCCGGCGCGCGGGCCGCTCGTCGAGCGCCCAGCGGTCCACGGCCCGGCAGATCGCCGACGGTTCCTCCTCGGCCAGCACGGCGAGCAGTTCGTCGGCCCGCGGGTGCGCGCGCTCGACGAGCACGTCCGCCAGCTCGTCCAGGGCCCGCCCGCGGTGGGTGTGCAGCAGCGCCTGGGCGGCCGTGGCCACGGTCGCGTGCGGAGTGGCGGGCAGCGGTCGCTCGTCCTCGAACCAGTCGGCGAGCAGCGGTTGCACGCCCGTGGGGTCGGCGGTGAGCAGCCGCGCCGCGGCGTCGAGGAATCGGGGACCGGCCTCGCACGGCGGGCCGTCGGCGTGGACCAGCCGTCGCAGCAGCCCGAGGCGCACGTCCCGCGGCAGCCGCAAGCCGGTCCAGAAGGCGGGCCCGACCTCCTCCGGCACGGGCCGCTCCTGCCGCCGCCAGGCCACGATCCGGTCGGCGAGCAGCCGCAGCACCTCGGTGTACGGCGTCGCGTCGGGCACCGCCGACAGGGTTCCGGCGAGCAGCCGGGCGGCCCACCAGGACCGCGGGTCGGCGTCCAGCGCGTGCACCAGGTCAGCCAGCCGGGAGGCCGCCCGAGCGGTGCCGTGCTGGCGGGCGAGGAACAGCAGGGCCTGGATCACGGGCCCGATGCGATGGTGCGGCACGGCGTCGGGCCGCGGTTCCTCGCGGCGGTGGACGAGGGCCTGCAGGGCCTCGTCGAGGTCGAGGTGGATGCCCTGGAGCCAGTCGGCGAGTTCCTCGTGGGCGAAGCGGTAGCCGGGCCCGGCGGGCACGAGCAGGCCCTCGGCGAGGACGGCCTGCCCCCAGCCGGTGCCGCCGCCGAGCCGCACGGGGGCGGGCCCCCACGGGAACACCGCCTCGAAGGCCTCCCGGTCCACATCCCCCTGCCCGGGGCCGAGGCCGCGCCGTGCGGCCTCGTGCACCTGCCCGGCGACCTTGGCTGCCAGCCGGCGTACGGCGGTGCCGGACAGGCCGTTCGCGGCGGCCAGGCGGGCGGCGACGCGCAGGGACATCAGGTCCAGGTAGGCCGCGAAGACGTCGTGCCGGTCGAGGGTGGCGGCGGGCGCGTCGGGGGCGTCGGCGGCGAGGGCGGTGCGGATCTCGGCGAGCAGCCGGAGGGCCAGGGGATGCCGGGCGTCGGTGTCGGCGAGGGCGCCCTCCGGGATGCCGTGCCGCAGGCGGGCCTCCCGGGCCTCGTCCGCGGTGAGATCGCCCAGGCGTACACACGCGGGCCGCGCCTTCGCACCGGCCGGCCCGTGCAGTACCCCGGCCGGGAACGGCGCCCCCTCCCAGTACTCCGCCCGGCACGCCACCACCAGCCGCACTCCCGTCTCCCGCAGCCACCGCACCGTCCCGTCCGTCCAGGCGGCCAGACGGCGGGCCAGGGCCGGCGGCATCTCCTCCGGAGCGTCCAGGAGCAGCAGCAGCGGGCGGCCGAACGAGCGGGCGAGGCCGACGAGGCGCTCGGGCGTGGTGTCGCCCAGGTCGGCGGGGAAGGGGGCGCGGTCGGCCGCCACGGCCAGGGCGGCCCGGTCCAGTGCCCGGCTCGCCGCGTCCGCCACCGAGGCGTCGTCGTCCCGCAGTTCGGACCCGCGCAGCCACAGCGTGGGGTGCCCGCCGCGCTCCCGGCGGGCCGCGAGCGCCGCGAGTTCCGTCGTACGGCCGCTGCCCGGCGGCCCGACGAGGCCGAGGACGGCGGCCGGGCCTTCGGTGAAGGCGCTGAACTCGGCCGTCACAGCGGCCCGTTCGACCGGTTCCGGAAGGCAGGCAGGGCCGTCCTGGGCCACCGATGTGCCGGTCAGCTCCAGCACTCCGGCCAGGTTGAGGTCGGCGCCGTACGCGGGGACCGTCGCCGCGTTCTCGGCGAGCAGTGCGGCGAGGGGGCCCGCCGCTCCGGGGACCCGGGGGCGCAGCGGCACGGCGAACCCGAGGTCGCCGTGGTCGGAGCTGAGCGCCGTACCGAGCACGCCGACGACGGCACCGGTCGCGGCGTCGAGCACCGGGCCGCCGGCCGCTCCGCCGGCCGGCCGCAGTGCGTCCCGCCCTGCCGTGCCGACCGCCAGCTCCAGCGCGTCGAGGCGGTGGACCTGGTTCACGGCCGTGTACGTCGCGGCCGCCGAGCCCAGGACACGTGCCTCGCGCCAGCCGCCGGCGGCGATCCGTACGTACGTGCCGGTCCGGGTCCCGTCCCGCACGGTGACCGGCAGCGGCGGCACATCGAGGCCGTCGGTGTGTACGAGGGCCAGGCCCAGGGCGGGCAGCGGGGTGACCGCGTCGGCGGTCACGACACGGCGGCGGTCCCCGGCCCCGCACAGGACGAGCCGGGGCAGTCCGTCGACGGCCTCGTGGCTGGTGACGAGCGTGCCGTGGTGGTCGGCCAGGAAACCGGTGCCGCGGGGGCGGCCGGTGAGGTCGTGGATACGGACGAGGGCTTCTTCGGGGGCCCGGCCCGTCCGCTCCGCTGCCGCCGTTGCCTGATCCGACGCCATCGTCGAGCCTCCCCGCCGTACACCCGTGCCCTCGCGTGTTCGACGGTAGGGGCGAGATGATCAGCGGGACAGGCCGCTCGGCGAAAGCGCCCCCTTCCGCTCCCCCCGTTCACTCCGAGCGCCCGCACGGACGGGTGAACCGACGGGGACTGCTGGATACACCCTAGGGGTGGGGGAACCGAGGGGGGACCGTGGAGCGGCGGCAGTGGAGGTACCCCGTGGTCGCCGCTCCACGGGCGGACACCGGTCCGCCCGGTCCGCCCGTCAGCCGAATACGGCCAGGCTCTTGGCCTTGCCCCGCTGCTCCTCGACGAGGGCGAGGAAGCCGCCCTCCGGGTCGAAGACCGCGACGGGGCCGGAGCCCGCGTACTCGTCGGGCATCTCCAGCCGTACGCCGTTGGTGAGCAGCTTGGCCCGCCGGGCGTCGACGTCCCAGCGCGGGAAGGCGGCCGTCGCGGCCTCGGCGATCGGCATCACGGTCAGCTCCTGCTGGTGCTGATCGAGCGTACGGGCCGCGTCCAGCTTGTAGGGGCCGACACGGGTACGGCGCAGGGCGGTGAGATGACCGCCGACACCGAGGTCGGCGCCCAGGTCGCGGGCCAGGGCCCGGATGTACGTACCGGAGGAGCAGACGACCGACACGACCAGGTCGAGTACGGGCGTGCCGTCCTCGGCGACGGCCTCCCTGACGTCGTACACGCCGAAGGAGGAGACCGTGACGGGCCGGGCCGGGATGTCGAACTCCTCGCCCTCCCTGGCCCGCTTGTAGGACCGCACCCCGTTGATCTTGATGGCGCTGACCTTGGACGGCACCTGCATGATGTCGCCGCTCAGCTTGGCGACACCGGCGTCGATGGCGTCGCGGGTGACCTTGGAGGCGTCGGCGGAGGAGGTGAGCTCCCCCTCGGCGTCGTCCGTGAGGGTGTTCTGCCCGAGCCGGATGGTGCCCAGGTACTCCTTCTCGGTCAGCGCGAGGTGGCCGAGGAGCTTGGTCGCCCTCTCGACGCCGAGGACGAGGACGCCCGTCGCCATCGGGTCGAGGGTGCCGGCGTGCCCGACGCGTCGTGTTCTGGCGATGCCGCGCATCTTGGCGACGACGTCGTGCGAAGTGAAGCCCGACGGCTTGTCGACGATGACGAGGCCGTCGGGCGTGGTGTGCTTCTGGGTCATTCGGCGGTGTCGTCCGTCTCGTCGTCCTCGTCCGGCTTGCGGTACGGGTCGGCTTCACCGGCGTACTTCGCGCCGGCGGAGGCCTCGCGTACCTTCTCGTCGGACTGGCGCGCCTTGTCGAGGAGGTCCTCGATGTTCCGGGCCGTGTCGGGGAGGGCGTCCATGACGAAGGTCAGGGTCGGCGTGAACTTCACGCCGGCGGCCCGGCCCACCTCGGAGCGCAGGATGCCCTTGGCGCTCTCCAGGCCGGCTGCGGCCTCGTTGCGCTCCTCGTCGTCCCCGTACACGGTGTAGAAGACGGTCGCCTCCCGCAGGTCACCCGTGACCCGGGTGTCCGTGATGGTGACGTGCGAGCCGAGCCGCGGGTCCTTGATCCCGCGCTGCAGCTTCTGGGCCACCACCTCTCGGATGAGGTCCGCCAGCCTTTTAGCCCGCGCGTTGTCGGCCACTGGTCCGTCTCCCGTTCTTTCCTGTCTGGGTCGTTCTCTGGTTCGTCAGTCGTCTTCGCCGTGGAAGCGCCGCCTGACGGACAGCAGTTCCACCTCGGGGCGGGCGGCGACCAGCCGTTCGCACCGGTCGAGTACCTCGCTCAGGTGCCCCGCGTCGCCGGACACCAACGCGAGGCCTACGACGGCCCTGCGGTGGAGGTCCATATGGTCCACCTCGGCCGCGCTCACCGCGTACTTGCGCTGGAGCTCGGCGACGATGGGGCGGACGACGGAGCGCTTCTCCTTCAGCGACCTGACGTCGCCGAGGAGCAGGTCGAAGGACAGAGTCCCCACGTACATGTGTATCCGGATGACCCGCCGGTACGGGATCGATGGCCCTGCGGTTTTGGGTGGCAGGGACATCAAGAACGGTACCGCGAACCTGCCGGTGGCTCGACGGGGTTTTCCTTTGCCCGCCCACCCGCCCGACACGGTCGGCCAGAAGGCCCGGCCCCCTGGGGCTCCGCCCCAGACCCCGGCCCTTCGCCCGCCCGCCACCCGACGCGGTGGGTTCGAAGTGCTGCCCAGGGCTCCGCCCCGGACCCGGCGGGGACTACGTCCCCTGCACCCCTCACGGGGCTCCGCCCCAAGCACACAGACCGACTCACCTCGACACCCCCGACCGACGCACCTCAGCACCCCGACCAGCTCGTCTCAGCAACCGCCCTGCGCATCTCAGCGCCCGCCCTGCGCGCCACAGCACACCGACCAGCACACCTCAGCACACCGACCGGCCGCCTCAGCAACCGCCCTGCGCGCCTCAGCACACCGGCCGACGCGCCTCAGCACACCGACCAGCACACCTCAGCACCCGACCAGTTCGCCGAGCACCCGCTCCGCATGCCTCGGCATCCCGGTCCGGGTACCTCGGCACGCTGGTCAGCGTGCCTCAGTACTCATGTCCGTGTGCCTCAGCATTCCGGTCCGCGTGCCTGGGCATGCCGACCGGTAGGCCAACGGCCAGCCGGCCGACGCGGCGTGTGCCGCGTCGGCCGGTTGGTGGGAACCGTGGGTCACACCCGCGGCTTCTCGCGCATCTCGTACGTCGCGATGACGTCGTCGACCTTGATGTCGTTGAAGTTGCCGAGGTTGATACCGCCCTCGAACCCTTCGCGGATCTCGGTGACGTCGTCCTTGAAGCGACGCAGGCCCTCGATGTTGAGGCTCTCCGCGATGACCTTGCCATCGCGCAGCAGGCGGGCCTTGGTGTTCCGCTTGACCTCGCCGGAGCGGATGAGAACACCCGCGATGTTGCCCAGCTTGGACGACTTGAAGACCTCGCGGATCTCCGCCGTACCGAGCTCGACCTCTTCGTACTCCGGCTTGAGCATGCCCTTGAGGGCCGCCTCGATCTCCTCGATCGCCTGGTAGATGACCGAGTAGTAGCGGACGTCCACGCCCTCGCGCTCCGCCATCTGCTGGGCACGCCCGGCAGCGCGGACGTTGAAGCCGATGACGATCGCGTCCGAGCCCATCGCCAGGTCGATGTCGGACTCCGTGACCGCACCGACGCCGCGGTGCAGGACCCGGATGTCGACCTCTTCGCCGACGTCCAGCTGGAGCAGGGAGGACTCCAGCGCCTCGACCGAACCAGAAGCGTCACCCTTGATGATCAGGTTCAGCTGCTGGACCTCGCCGGCCTTGAGCACCTTGTCCAGGTCCTCCAGCGAGACACGGCGCGTGCGCTTGGCGAACGCGGCGTTCCGCTCGCGGGCGGCGCGCTTCTCGGCGATCTGACGGGCCGTACGGTCCTCGTCGACCACCAGGAAGTTGTCGCCCGCACCCGGGACGTTGGTCAGGCCCAGGACCTGAACCGGCGTCGAGGGACCGGCCTCGGCAACGCTGTTGCCGTTGTCGTCGTGCATCGCCCGGACTCGGCCGTACGCGTCGCCGACCACCATGGTGTCGCCGACCCGCAGCGTGCCTCGCTGGACGAGGACCGTCGACACGGCACCGCGGCCGCGGTCGAGACGGGACTCGATCGAGATGCCCTGCGCGTCCTGGTTCGGGTTGGCCCGCAGGTCGAGCGAGGCGTCGGCCGTGAGGACCACGGCCTCCAGCAGGGAGTCGATGTGCAGACCCTGCTTGGCGGAGATGTCGACGAACATCGTCTCGCCGCCGTACTCCTCGGCCACGAGGCCGTACTCGGTCAGCTGACCGCGCACCTTGGTCGGGTCCGCGCCCTCGACGTCGATCTTGTTGACCGCGACGACGATCGGGACCTCGGCCGCCTTCGCGTGGTTGAGCGCCTCGACCGTCTGCGGCATGACGCCGTCGTTGGCCGCGACGACCAGGATCGCGATGTCGGTCGACCTCGCACCACGGGCACGCATGGCGGTGAACGCCTCGTGACCCGGGGTGTCGATGAAGGTGATCTTGCGCTCTTCCTCGTTGACCTCGGTCGCGACCTGGTAGGCACCGATGTGCTGGGTGATGCCGCCGGCCTCGCCCGCGATGACGTTCGTCTTGCGGATGGCGTCGAGGAGCCGGGTCTTACCGTGGTCGACGTGACCCATGACGGTGACGACGGGCGGGCGGACCATCAGGTCCTCCTCGTCGCCCTCGTCCTCGCCGAACTCGATGTCGAAGGACTCGAGGAGCTCGCGGTCCTCCTCCTCCGGGCTGACGATCTGAACCGTGTAGTTCATCTCGCCGGCGAGGAGCTGGAGCGTCTCGTCGGAGACGGACTGCGTGGCCGTGACCATCTCGCCGAGGTTCATCATGACCGCGACGAGCGACGCCGGGTTGGCGTTGATCTTCTCCGCGAAGTCGGTGAGGGAAGCACCGCGCGACAGGCGAACGGTCTCGCCGTTGCCGCGAGGCAGCATCACACCGCCGACCGACGGGGCCTGCATGGCCTCGTACTCCTGGCGCCTCTGCCGCTTCGACTTGCGGCCGCGACGGGCGGGACCGCCCGGACGACCGAAGGCACCCTGCGTGCCACCACGGCCACCGGGACCGCCGGGACGACCACCGAAGCCGGGACGACCGCCGCCGCCGGGACCACCCGGACGACCGGCGAAACCGCCGCCACCGCCACCGGGACCACCCGGGCGACCGGCGAAGCCGCCGCCGCCACCCGGACGACCGGCGAAGCCGCCGCCACCCGGACGACCGCCGCCGCCACCGGGACGACCGCCGCCACCGGGACCGCGGCCGCCGGGGCCACCGCCGCCGGGACGCGGGCCTGCAGCGGGACGCTGCGGCATCATGCCGGGGTTCGGACGAGGACCGGCGGAGCCACCGCCGGGACGCGGGCCGCCACCCTGCGGACGCGGCATCGAGCCCGGGCTCGGACGGTTACCGCCCGGAGCCTGCGGACGCGGGCCGCCGCCGCCCTGGGCGCCGGGCGCCTGGGGACGGGGACCGCCACCCTGGCCGCCGGGGCCGGGACGGCCGCCCTGCGGACGGGGCGCCTGCGGGCGCGCCATGCCGGTGGAGCCACCGGAGGTGAAGGGGTTGTTGCCCGGACGCGGACCGGCCGGACGGGAACCGCCCTGACGCGGCGCCGGAGCACCGGGACGCGGGCCACGCTCACGCTCGCCACCGGGACGGCCCTGGCCGCCCTGGCCCTGGCCGGGACCGCCGGAGGGGCGGCCACCACCGGGCTTGGGGGCGCCGGGGCGCCCGCCTGCGGGCTTCGGCGCGGCCGGGGACGGAGCCGCCGCGGGCGGCGCCGTGAACTCGGGCGCGGCCGGGGCCGGACGCGGCGCGGGCTTGGGGCCCGGCGTCGGACGCGGACCCGGGGTCGGCGCGGGGGCCGACGAGGCTGCGGGGGCCGACGGCTCCTGGGCCGCGGCGGGCTTGGGTGCTGCCGGCGGCTTCGGGGCAGCCGGACGTGCCGCCTGCGCCGGAGAGGGCGCGGCGGGACGGGGGGCGGCCTTCTTGGGGGCTGCGGGCTTCCCGGCGGACTTGCCGTTGCCGCCGCCCTGGAAGGCGTCAGTCAGTTTGCGTACGACAGGCGCTTCGATCGTCGAAGACGCCGAACGGACGAATTCACCGAGTTCCTGGAGCTTGGCCATGACGACCTTGCTCTCGACACCGAACTCCTTGGCGAGTTCGTAGACCCGGACCTTAGCCACTTCGCTCCTTTGAGGTCCGGGTTACGTCCGGACCGTCGCTAGTTCATGGGCGTACTCATCGCGTACTCATCGAGTGCTCATCGCAATCTCGACCTGCTTTCGACTCGCGAGGTACCAAGCCGCACGGTGTTCCGTGCGACACGTCTTCTTACCGTGTTGCCTGGTCGGCAACTGTTGTCTGCTCGACGTATCGGCGCAACGCCTTTGTGTCGAGCGGTCCCGGGGCGCGCAGTGCCCTCGTGAACGCCCGTCGGCGTACCGCCTGGTCGAGACAGATCTGGGCGGGGTGTACGTACGCACCCCGGCCGGGCAGCGTACCGCGAGGATCAGGGGCGCATGCGTCCTCGATCAACACGATCCGCAACAGATCGGCCTTGGCCGCTCGCTCCCGACACCCCACACAAGTGCGTTCAGGGCATGCGCGGACGCGCGTCCGGCCAGACACCGTTAAGTCTACCTCCCCGTACGCTCCTCACCCCTTTGGGGCAGGATTCGAACAGTTGCCGCGCATGAACCTGTCGTGATCTGAACGACTCGCGGCTTGGATCTATTCCCCGGAGCTATTCCCCGGAGCCGTCGTCGGCCGGTTCCGTGTCGGGGCGGATGTCGATCCGCCAGCCGGTCAGCCGGGCCGCGAGCCGGGCGTTCTGCCCTTCCTTGCCGATGGCCAGGGAGAGCTGGTAGTCGGGCACGGTCACCCGGGCGGACCGGGTCGCCATGTCCACGATCTCCACCTTGGAGACGCGGGCCGGGGACAGCGCGTTCGCCACCATCTCGGCCGGGTCCTCCGACCAGTCGACGATGTCGATCTTCTCGCCGTTCAGCTCGCCCATCACATTGCGCACCCGGCCGCCCATGGGGCCGATGCAGGCGCCCTTGGCGTTCAGGCCGGAGCGGGTGGAGCGGACGGCGATCTTCGTCCGGTGACCGGCCTCGCGGGCGATCGCGGAGATCTCCACGGACCCGTCGGCGATCTCCGGCACCTCAAGGGCGAACAGCTTCTTCACCAGATTGGGGTGCGTACGGGACAGCGTCACGGACGGGCCGCGTACGCCCTTGGCCACCCGGACGACGTACGACCGCAGGCGCATGCCGTGCTGGTAGGACTCCCCCGGCACCTGCTCCTGCACCGGCAGGATGGCCTCGAGCTTGCCGATGTCGACGAGCACGTTCTTCGGGTCGCGGCCCTGCTGGACCACGCCGGTGACGATGTCGCCCTCGCGGCCGGCGTACTCACCGAGCGTCGCGTCGTCCTCGGCGTCGCGCAGGCGCTGCAGGATGACCTGCTTGGCCGTGGTGGCGGCGATACGGCCGAAGCCCGTGGGGGTGTCGTCGAACTCGCGGGCCTCCTGGCCCTCCTCGAGGTCGTCGGGGTCCTCCTTCGCCCACACGGTCACATGGCCGCTCTGCCGGTTGAGCTCCACGCGCGCGTGACGGCGGCTTCCCTCGGTGCGGTGGTAGGCGATGAGGAGGGCCGACTCGATCGCCTCGACCAGCAGGTCGAAGGAGATCTCCTTCTCCCGAACCAAGCCCCGCAGGGCGCTCATGTCGATGTCCACGGCTACGCCTCCTCTTCCTTCTTGTTGTCCTTGCGGCTGAACTCGACCTGGACACGCGCCCGGACGATGTCGTCGAAGGCGAGTCTGCGGGCGGTGGGCTTGCGGCCCTTGACTCCGGGGATCTCGGTGTCGACACCGTCGTCGTCGACCTTCAGGATCCGGGCGACCAGCTCGCCGCCCTCGGCGAGCTGGAACTTCACCAGGCGGTCTATGGCGCGCACGTAGTGCCGGTGCTCCGTGAGGAGGCGCTCCGCGCCCGGGGTACCGACCTCGAGGGTGTACTCCCCCTCGCCCATCGCGTCCGACTCGTCGAGCTTCGCCGAGAGCGCGCGGCTCACATCGGCGATCTGGTCCAGGTCGGCGCCCGTGTCCGAGTCGACGACCACGCGCAGCACACGCTTGCGTCCGACGGAGTCCACTTCGATCTCTTCGAGGTCCAGGCCCTGAGAGCTGACGAGCGGTTCCAGTAGTTCTCGCAGCCTCTCGCTCTGGGTGGTGCTCATCCGGGTGACTCCTCGGCCGCGTGTGCTGTTGTGGGATGGGGCGCGTGTCTGGTCAAAGGGTATCCGGTCGCAGGGAGTGTTGCCGTCCACCCGGTGACGAACGGTGCCGCTGAGTGGTCCCGGGCGAAGGCCCGGGTACCGTGATCACGGGCGTGCAGCCCTGCCAGTCGCTTCTTTCTCGTACGAGCCCCCGAGGACGTCTGAAGTGCCGTTTCCCCCATCGCCGCGCGCCCGCTCGGGGCCGCGAAGAAGGAGTCTGCTCGCCGTCGGCTCGACGGCCCTCGCCCTGGCGGGCTGCACCGCCGGTGACGAGGACTCCGGTGACCCGGGCGACGGCCCGTCGGCCGCCGACCGCCGGGCACGCGCGCGTGCGGCCCGGGACAGCGAGGAACTGGTCGAGCGGTACGACGCGGTGATCGCCGCCCGGCCGGGGCTCGCGGAGTGGCTGCGGCCGCTGCGGGAGGAGGTCGTACGGCACACGCGGGCGTTCGGCGGCGGCCGGAAGGCGGCTGTCTCCCCTTCCGTCTCCCCTTCCGTCTCCCCTTCTGCCTCCTCCGCCTCATCGTCCCCCTCGGCCGCCCCTGTGCCGGACAACGACCGGGACGCGCTCGGCGTGCTCGCCGCCGCGGAGCGGGAGCTCGCCGACCGGCGGGCCAAGGCGCTGGTCGGGGTGGAGGGCGAGCTGGCGCGGCTGCTGGCCTCGGTGGCGGCCGCCGGGGCGGCGCACGTGTATCTGCTGACGGAGGGGGACGCGTGAGCGACGCGAAGGACCAGGAGCTGCGGGCCCTCCAGGCGGCGCTGGCCGCCGAGCACGCGGCGGTGTACGGCTACGGCGTCGTCGGCGGGCGGATCGGCGACGGGCAGCGCGTTGAGGCACGGACGGCGTACGACGCGCACCGGGCGCGCAGGGATGCGCTGGCGCGCGAGGTGAAGGACCTGGGTGGCAGGCCGGCGGCCGCGGCCGCCGGGTACGCGCTGCCGTTCCCGGTGTCGGACGCCGGGGCCGCCGTGCGGCTCGCCGCCGAGCTGGAGGACCGGGTGGCCGGGGTCTACTCCGACCTGGTGCGCGCGGCAGGCGGCGGGCGGCGGGTCCTGGCGGCCGAGGCGCTGCGGGAGGCCGCGGTGCGCGCGGTGCGGTGGCGGGGCGAGAGCGTAGCCTTCCCTGGGCTCGCCGAGCGGGCGGACACGGCTCCGCCCGCGGCCGCGCCCACGGCGTGACCTCGTAGGGCACGCACCGCGGACAGCACGAAGGGAACGACTCGCGCATGGTTTTCGAACCGCCGAACCGCCTGGTCAGGGCGATCGGTGAGACGGCACCGGACGGTGACGACTGGCTGGAGAAGCTGCCCGAGGCGGCGCGGCGGGCCGTCGCTCTACGCGAGTTGACCGTGGAACGGGTGCAGGTGCCCGGCGGGCGCAGCAGCCTGGTCGTCCTGGTGCGGACGGCCGACGCGACGCCCGCCGTGCTCAAGCTGGCACCGGGCCGGGCCCGCCCGGAGGCGGAGCGGGCCGCGCTCGCCCACTGGGGCGGGCGGGGTGCCGTACAACTGCTCGATTCCTTCGTGGCCGAGGGCGTGCTGCTGCTGGAGCGGCTGCATCCTGATGTGTCGGTGCGGTCGCTGCCGGAGGCGAAGGCGCTGCTGGAGGCGGCGGGGACGCTGCGGCGGCTGTGGGTGGAGCCGCCCGCCGGCTTCCCCTTCGAGACCGTGGCGGAGCGGACCGGGCGGCAGGCCGAGGCGATGCGGGCGCGGGCGCAGGCCGATCCCGAGGTGGCCCCGCTGGTCGACCTGGCGCTCGCGGCGCGCGCGGAGCTGCTGGCCGCGCCGCCCGAACACCGGTTGCTGCACGGCACGTTCCGGCAGAGCAAGGTGCTCGCCGGGGAGCGGATGCCGTGGCTGGCCGTGGGCCCCGACCCGGTGGTCGGCGAGTGCGCCTTCGATCTGGCCCGGCTGGTGCGCGACCGCGTCGAGGACCTGATCGCCCAGCCGTCCGGCGCGGCCACGACCCGCCGCCGGATCAAGCGGCTGGCGGAGTCTCTGGACGTGGACCTGGAGCGGCTGCGCGGGTGGACGCTGTTCCGGGCCGTGGAGTCCGGTGTGCGGGCGGGGCGGGTCGGGCGGCCCCGGGACGCGGAACTGCTGCTGGAGTTCGCGGCCTGGCTGTGAGCGCTCCGGAGGACCGGAGCGCCCACAGGGCGCGCACGCTCAGGCGGTGAGCCGGGCGATGGCCTCCTCGACCGTCAGCTCCTCGCGCTCGCCGGTGCGGCGGTCCTTCAGCTCCACGACGCCGTCGCCGGCGCGTCGGCCGGCCACCAGGATCTGCGGTACGCCGATCAGCTCGGAGTCGGTGAACTTGACGCCCGGGGAGACACCGGCGCGGTCGTCGACCAGGACGCGGACCCCGGCCTTCGCCAGCTTCTCGGAGATGTCGAGGGCCAGTTCGGTCTGCAGGGCCTTGCCGGCGGCGACCACGTGGACGTCGGCCGGGGCGACCTCCTGGGGCCAGCACAGGCCCTTGTCGTCGGCGCTCTGCTCGGCGAGGGCGGCGACCGCGCGGGAGACGCCGACGCCGTAGGAGCCCATGGTGACGCGGACCGGCTTGCCGTTCTGGCCGAGTACGTCGAGCTTGAGGGCGTCGGTGTACTTGCGGCCCAGCTGGAAGATGTGGCCGATCTCGATGGCGCGGTCGAGGACCAGGCCGGTGCCGCACTTCGGGCAGGGGTCGCCCTCCTGCACGACCACGACGTCGACGTACTCGCCGACCTCGAAGTCGCGGCCCGCGACGACGTTCTTCGTGTGCGTGCCGGCCTTGTTGGCGCCGGTGATCCAGGCGGTTCCGGGTGCCACGCGCGGGTCGGCGATGTAGGTGACCTTCTCCAGGCCCCGCGGTCCGACGTAGCCGCGCACCAGGTCGGGGCGGGCCGCGAAGTCCGTCTCGGTGACCAGTTCGACGGTGGCCGGGGCGAAGTGCGCCTCGACCTTGTCCATGTCGACCTCGCGGTCACCGGGGACGCCGACGGCGACGATCTCGCCGTCGACCTTGACCAGGAGGTTCTTCAGCGTGGCGGAGGCCGGGACGCCGAGGGAGGCGGCCAGGGTCTCGATGGTCGGGGTGTCGGGGGTCGGGATGTCCTCGGCGGCCGGGACACCGGAGGCGTCGACGGGCTTCAACTCGTACGTGATCGCCTCGGTGTTGGCGGCGAAGTCGCAGTTCGGGCAGTCGGCGAAGGTGTCCTCGCCGGCCTCGGCCGGGGCGAGGAACTCCTCGGACTTGGAGCCGCCCATGGCGCCGGCGGTGGCGGCGCAGATGCGGTAGTCGAGGCCGAGGCGCGCGAAGATCTTCTGGTAGGCCTCGCGGTGCAGGGCGTAGGACTTGGCGAGGCCCTCGTCCTCGGTGTCGAAGGAGTAGGAGTCCTTCATCAGGAACTCGCGGCCGCGCAGGATGCCCGCGCGGGGGCGGGCCTCGTCGCGGTACTTGTTCTGGATCTGGTAGAGGACCACCGGCAGGTCCTTGTAGGAGGACGCCTGGTCCTTCACCAGCAGGGTGAAGATCTCCTCGTGGGTGGGGCCGAGGAGGTAGTCGCCGCCCCTGCGGTCCTGGAGACGGAACAGCTCGGGGCCGTACTCCTCCCAGCGGCCGGTGGCCTCGTACGGCTCACGCGGCAGGATGGCGGGGAGCAGCACCTCCTGGGCGCCGATCGCGTCCATCTCCTCGCGGACGATGCGCTCCACGTTGGAGAGAACCCGCTTGCCGAGCGGCAGCCAGCTCCAGATGCCGGCGGCGGTACGGCGCACGTACCCGGCGCGGACGAGGAGCTTGTGGCTGAGGACCTCGGCGTCCGCCGGGTCGTCGCGCAACGTCTTCGCCATCAACTGGGACATGCGCTGGACCGGTACGTTCGCCATGGTTCCTCTGCTCCTGCTGCGTGTAGGTGATGGCAGGAGGTTATCCGGGGGCGCGCGGGGGTGGAAATCCGTTAACCGCGGCGCAGGGGCAGCGGGGCTCCCATCACGGCGTACGGCTTGGGGGCGCTGGGGAAGAGAACCTGGCGGGCGAGGTCCTGGTAGCCGAGGGAACGGTAGAGGGCGCGGGCGGGGCTCTCGGTGTCGATCGCGGAGAGGATCGAGCGGGGTTCGGCGGCGCCGTCGGTGATGGTGGTGATCAGGGTGCGTCCGATGCCGCGGCTCTGGTGGGCCGGGTGGACGTGCAGTTCGGTGATCACGAAGGAGTCGTCGAGCCAGTGGTCGTGGTGGTTGGCTCTGAGGTAGGGCTCCACGACGGTGGACCACCAGTGGGTGCGGTCGTTGGGCATGCCGTAGACGAAACCTACGAGGGTGCCGTCGGCTTTCGCGCCGAGGGCCCTTGCCCCCGGGTAGGTCATGTGGCGCAGGACGATCTGGCGGCGGACTGCGACTTCGTCGGCGCCGAGGCCGAAGGCCACGGCTTGGACGGCCAGGGCCTCGTCGACGTGGGCGGGGAGGTCTAGTGGGCCGATCACGAGGTCCATGGCGGGGAGCCTACAGGGGGGCTTCGGTTGTCAGCCGGGTGCAGGCCGTCTTTGGCTGGTCGCGCAGTTCCCCGCGCCCCTTTCGGGGCGCTTCAGAACAGGACGCTCATGAAGGCTCCCACTTCCTGGAAGCCGACCCTCTGGTACGTCCTTCTGGCCGCCGTGTTGAAGTCGTTCACGTAGAGGCTGACCACCGGGGCGACGTCGGCCAGGGCGTAGCGCAGCACGGCTGCCATGCCGGGGGCCGCCAGGCCCGTGCCCCGGTACTCGGGGGCCACCCACACGCCCTGGATCTGGCAGGCGCGGTCCGTCGCGGCGCCGATCTCTGCCTTGAAGACGACCTTGCCGTCCGCGTCGAAGCGGGCGAACGCGCGGCCGGAGCCGACGAGTTCGGCGACGCGGGCCTGGTAGAGGAGGCCCCCGTCGCCGGCGAGCGGGGAGACCCCGACCTCCTCGGTGAACATCGCCACGCAGGCCGGCATGAGCGCTTCCATCTCGTCCTTGCGGACGCGGCGGACGTAGGGGTCCGGGGCGATGCCGGCCGGCAGGCTGTCGGTCACCATGAGCGGCTGCCGGCGGCGCACGTCGCGGGCCGGGCCCCACTGGGGTTCCAGCAGCCGCCACAGGTCGGCGGTGGACCCCGCGGGCCCGACGATGGAGGAGCAGCGGCGGCCGGCCCGGCGGGCCCGGTCGGCGAAGGCGCGCACGGCGCGCGGACCGGCGCAGATCGGGACGAGGTTGGCGCCCGCGTAGCACAGGGACGTCAGCATGCCGTCCTCGTACCAGCCCCACATCTCGCCGCCGAGCCGCCACGGGTCGAGGCCGGCGATCTGCACCCGGGACGTCACGAAGGCGTTCGCGACCGGCTCACGGTCGAGTACGGCGAGCGCGGCGTCCAGGTCGCTCGGTTCGAGGACCCGTGAGGTGGTCTGCGTCAACAAGTGCGGGGCCTCACACACTCCTGGGGGTTGCTGGTCCCCGCACTATAGCTGCGCTGCTTGGGTGGGGCGCCTTCGAGCTCGGGAGGGACGGTTTGCCGGCGGGTGCGGGTCGTGTGTGGTTGCTCGCGCCCACGCGGCGGAGCCGCATATCGACAACAGCCCCGCGCCCCCAAGATCGCAACCCTGTCGCCGACCCGGAGAGGCTCAGCCCGCTACCGCCACCGACGGCTCGCCCGAGGCGACACCGTCCGCTTCCATCTGCTCGGCGATCTTCATGGCCTCTTCGATGAGCGTCTCGACGATCTTGGACTCCGGGACGGTCTTGATGACCTCGCCCTTGACGAAGATCTGGCCCTTGCCGTTGCCGGAGGCG
Source organism: Streptomyces sp. NPDC041940 (assembly GCF_055589465.1). Taxonomy (NCBI): domain Bacteria; kingdom Bacillati; phylum Actinomycetota; class Actinomycetes; order Kitasatosporales; family Streptomycetaceae; genus Streptomyces; species Streptomyces sp. NPDC041940. The sequence goes on along the minus strand of NZ_JBVJBP010000031.1, from coordinate 70,295 downwards.
ACGCCGAGGTCGGCCTCGCGGGCCTCGCCGGGGCCGTTGACGACGCAGCCCATGACGGCGACGCGGAGGGGGACCTCCATGCCGGTCAGGCCGGCCGTGACCTCTTCGGCCAGCTTGTAGACGTCGACCTGGGCACGGCCGCAGGAGGGGCAGGAGACGATCTCCAGGCCGCGCTGCTTGAGGTTCAGGGACTCCAGGATCTGGTTGCCGACCTTGACCTCCTCCACGGGGGGCGCGGAGAGGGAGACGCGGATCGTGTCGCCGATGCCCTGCGAGAGCAGGGCGCCGAAGGCGACCGCCGACTTGATCGTGCCCTGGAAGGCCGGGCCCGCCTCGGTGACGCCGAGGTGCAGCGGGTAGTCGCACTGGGCGGCGAGCTGCTTGTAGGCCTCGATCATCACGACCGGGTCGTTGTGCTTGACGGAGATCTTGATGTCGCGGAAGCCGTGCTCCTCGAAGAGGGACGCCTCCCACAGGGCCGACTCGACCAGGGCCTCGGGGGTCGCTTTGCCGTACTTCTGGAGCAGGCGCCGGTCGAGGGAGCCCGCGTTGACCCCGATGCGGATCGGGGTGCCGTGGTCCCGGGCCGCCTTGGCGATCTCCTTGACCTTGTCGTCGAACTGCTTGATGTTGCCCGGGTTGACGCGGACGGCCGCGCAGCCGGCCTCGATCGCGGCGAAGACGTACTTCGGCTGGAAGTGGATGTCGGCGATGACCGGGAGCTGCGACTTGCGGGCGATGGTCGACAGGGCGTCGGCGTCGTCCTGCGTCGGGCAGGCGACGCGGACGATCTGACAGCCGGAGGCGGTCAGCTCGGCGATCTGCTGGAGGGTGGAGCCGATGTCGGACGTACGCGTCGTCGTCATCGACTGCACCGAGACGGGGGCGTCCCCGCCGACCGCCACGGCCCCGACCTGGATCTGGCGGCTCTTCCGGCGCTCGGCGAGCTTGGTCGGTACGGACGGCATGCCGAGAGAAATCGCAGTCATCTGCTGTGCAACCCCAAGTCGTGGATCAAGGTCCGGTCCCGTGAAACGGCGGGCTCCAGGCTTCG
>NZ_JBVJBP010000031.1:61030-69233 GCF_055589465.1 Streptomyces sp. NPDC041940 | reverse complement strand
GGTGGACACCCACGCTCCCACACCCCCCCCCCCCCCACCCGCCCCCCCCCCCCCCCCTCCCCCCCCACCCCCCCCCCCCCCCCCCCCCCCGCCTCCGAACCGCGTATGACTAGGAGATTCTCACCGGGTTAACGACGTCCGCGATCAGAACCAGGATCGTGAAGCAGACGAAGATCCCGGCGACCACGTAGGCGACCGGCATGAGCTTCGCCACGTCGAAGGGGCCCGGGTCCGGCCGGCGCAGCACCTTGGCGGTGTTGCGGCGCAGCGACTCCCACAGCGCGCCCGCGACATGGCCGCCGTCGAGCGGCAGCAGCGGGAGCATGTTGAACAGGAACAGGGAGAGGTTGAAGCCGGCGACCAGCATGAGGGCCATGGCCAGCTGCTGGGTCGGCGGGATGTCCAGGGTGAAGATCTCGCCGCCGACGCGGGCCGCGCCGACCACGCCCATCGGGGAGTCGGCCTCACGGGGCGCGCCGTCGAAGGCCGCGTTCCACAGGGCCGGGATCTTGCCGGGGAGGGCGGCGAGGGAGTCGACGGCGTCGCCCATCCGGTCTCCCATCCAGCTCACGGACTCGCCGAAGTCCTGCTTGACCACGCCGGTGGCCGCGCTGAAGCCGAGGAAGCCGGCCTGCACGTACTGGCCCTCGACGATCTGGCCGCCGGAGTCCTTCTTGGCGACCTGATTGGTGGCGATCTTCGCCTGCAGGGTGACGTCCTGGCCCTTGCGGTCGACGACGATCGGCACCTCCTGGCCGGGGGTGGCGCGGATCAGGTCGGACAGCTTGTCCCAGTCGTCGGTCCTGACGCCGTTGAAGGAGACGATCTTGTCGCCCGCCTTCAGGCCGGCGGCGGCGGCCGGGCTGGCCGGGTCGCCCTTCTCGCACTTGTCGCGGTTCTCGCTCTGGGCGATGACGCACTGGGAGACGGAGCTGACGGTGTTCGTCTGCTGGGCGATGCCGAAGCCCATCAGGATGCCGAGGAACAGCGCCACCGCGAGGACCAGGTTCATGAAGGGGCCCGCGAACATCACGATCACGCGCTTCCAGGGCTTGCGCGTGTAGAACAGGCGGTTCTCGTCGCCCGGCCGGAGCTCCTCGTAGGCGGCGCTACGGGCGTCCTCGATCATGCCGCGCCACGGGGAGGTGGAGCGCGCCGTCAGCCGGCCGTCGGGGCCGGGCGGGAACATGCCGATCATGCGGATGTAGCCGCCGAACGGGATGGCCTTGATCCCGTACTCGGTCTCGCCCTTCTTGCGCGAGAAGAGCGTCGGGCCGAAACCGACCATGTACTGCGGCACGCGGATGCCGAACAGCTTGGCGGTCGACAGGTGCCCCAGCTCGTGCCACGCGATCGAGAACAGCAGGCCGACCACGAAGATCACTATGCCGAGGATGAACATCAGGGTCGTCATGCACGGGCCTCCGCCGTCTGTGCCGCCAGTTCCCGGGCCCGGGTCCGCGCCCAGGTCTCCGCTTCGAGGACGTCCGACACGGTGAGCGAGGTTCCCGCACGCGGGGTGCCGTGCTCCTCGACGACCCGGGTCACGGTCTCCATGATGCCGTTGAAGGGCAGCGCGCCCTGGCGGAACGCCTCCACGCACTCCTCGTTGGCCGCATTGAACACCGCGGGGGCGGTGCCCGCGAGTTCGCCGACGTGCCGCGCGAGGTTCACCGACGGGAAGGCCTCGTTGTCGAGCGGGAAGAACTCCCAGGTCGAGGCCTTGCTCCAGTCGAAGGTGGGGGCCGCGTCGGGGACGCGCTCGGGCCAGCCGATGCCGATGGCGATGGGCCCGCGCATGTCGGGCGGGGTCGCCTGGGCCAGTGTCGATCCATCCGTGAACTCAACCATCGAGTGGACATACGACTGCGGATGCACGACGACCTCAATGCGGTCGAAGGGAATGTCGTAGAGGAGGTGCGCCTCGATGACCTCCAGGCCCTTGTTGACGAGGGTCGCGGAGTTGATCGTGATGACCGGGCCCATCGCCCAGGTGGGGTGGGCGAGGGCGTCCTCGACGGTGACGTTCGCCAGTTCCCGCTTCGTACGGCCGCGGAAGGGGCCGCCGGAGGCCGTGACGACCAGCTTGCGGACGTCGGCGCGGGTGCCGGCGGCCAGGGCCTGGAAGAGGGCGGCGTGCTCGGAGTCGACCGGGATGATCTGGCCGGGCTTGGCGAGGGCCTTGACCAGCGGGCCGCCCACGATGAGCGACTCCTTGTTGGCGAGCGCGAGGGTGCGGCCCGCCTCCAGGGCGGCCAGGGTCGGGGCGAGGCCGATGGAGCCGGTGATGCCGTTCAGGACGGTGTGGCAGTCGGATGCCGCCAGGCGCGTGGCCGCGTCCGGTCCCGCGAGGATCTCGGGGAGCGGCTCGCCGGTGCCGTACTGCGCGGAGAGCGCCTCGCGCAGGGCCGGTACGACGTCCTCGCGCGCGACCGCGACCGTGGGCACCCGCAGCCGGTACGCCTGCTCGGCGAGCAGGGCGACCCGGCCGCCGTTGGCGGACAGGCCGGTGACCCGGAAGCGGTCGGGGTTGCGCAGCACGAGGTCGATGGCCTGCGTGCCGATGGACCCGGTGGAGCCGAGGATCACCACGTCCTTCGGGCCGTCGCCCGCTACGGGGTCGTAGACCAGGTGGGGATCGGCGAGGGGGGCTGGACTGTCGCTCATCCCTCCATTGTTGCCGTAAGGGTGGCGTGTGAGGACAGCGCATCCCCCTCCCAGGGGCGCGCGCCCGGACAGCTCGCGCCCCTGGGAGGGCCCGGTTACCGGATCGGACGGTGCAGGTTCTCTTTCTGGCTCGGGCCCGGCGTCGCGTCCGCGATCCAGGGGCCGTCGTCCGACGGGTCGATGATGCCCTGCTCCAGCCACTCGTACGTGCCGGAGAGGACGCCCTTGACGACCTTGCGGTCGAGGTCGTCGGTGTTGGTCCACAGGCGGTTGAAGAGCTCTTCGATCCGGATGCGGGCCTGGCGGCAGAAGACGTCGGCGAGCTGGTAGGCCTCTCGGCCGTTCTGGCCCTGGCTGCGCAGGAGTTCGGCGCGCACGCAGGCCGCGCTCATGGCGAACAGTTCGGCGCCGATGTCGACGATCCGGCCGAGGAAGCCCTGCTTGGACTCCATCCGGCCCTGCCAGCGGGACATGGCGTAGAAGGTGGAGCGGGCGAGCTTGCGGGAGGTGCGCTCGACGTAGCGCAGGTGCCCGGAGAGGTCGACACCGTGTTTGAAGTCGCCGTAGGAGGTGGGGAGCTGGCCCGCTCCGGCGACCAGCCTGGGGAGCCACTTGGCGTAGAAGGCGCCCGCGTTCGCGCCCGCCTTCGCCTTGTCGCCCAGGGACTTCTCGGGGTCGATGAGGTCGCCGGCGACGGAGAGGTGGGCGTCGACGGCCTCACGGGCGATCAGCAGGTGCATGATCTCCGTGGAGCCCTCGAAGATGCGGTTGATGCGCAGGTCGCGCAGGAGCTGCTCGGCGGGGACGCCGCGCTCGCCGCGGGCCCGGAGGGACTCGGCCGTCTCGAAGCCGCGCCCGCCGCGGATCTGGACGAGTTCGTCGGCCATCGTCCAGGCCATCTCGGAGGCGTACAGCTTGGCGAGGGCGCCTTCGATGCGGATGTCGTTGCGGTCCTCGTCGGCCATCTGCGAGGCCAGGTCCGTCACGGCCTCCAGGGCGAAGGTGGTGGCCGCGATGAAGGAGATCTTGGAGCCGACCGCCTCGTGGTGCGCGACGGGCTTGCCCCACTGCTCGCGGACCGCCGACCACTCGCGGGCGATCTTCAGGCACCACTTGCCGGCCGCGACACAGGAGGCCGGCAGGGAGAGCCGCCCGGTGTTGAGTGTGGTCAGGGCGATCTTCAGGCCCTGTCCCTCCTCGCCGACGCGGTTGGCGGCGGGGACGCGGACCTGGTGGAAGCGGGTGACGCCGTTCTCGATGCCGCGCAGGCCCATGAAGGCGTTGCGGTTCTCGACCGTGACGCCCGGCGAGTTCGTCTCCACGACGAAGGCGGTGATGCCGCCGCGACGGCCCTCGCTCTTCGGCACCCGGGCCATGACGACCAGCAGGTCGGCGACCACGCCGTTGGTGGTCCACAGCTTGACGCCGTCGAGGACGTAGTCGTCCCCGTCGGGCACCGCGGTGGTGGCGAGGCGGGCCGGGTCGGAGCCGACGTCGGGTTCGGTGAGCAGGAAGGCGCTGATGTCGGTGCGGGCGCAGCGCGGCAGGAAGCGCTCCTTCTGCTCCTGCGTCCCGAACAGCTTCAGGGGCTGCGGCACGCCGATCGACTGGTGCGCGGAGAGCAGCACGCCGATCGCGGGGCTGGCGGAGCCGGCCAGGGAGAGGGCCTTGTTGTAGTAGACCTGCGTGAGGCCGAGACCGCCGTACTTGGTGTCGATCTTCATGCCGAAGGCGCCGAGCTCCTTCAGGCCGTCGATCACCTCGTCGGGGATCAGGGCGTCGCGCTCGATGACGGCCGCGTCGACCTTCGTCTCGACGAAGTCGCGGAGCTTGGCGAGGAACTCCTCGCCGCGCTGGGCCGCCTCGTCGCCGGGGACGGGGTGGGGGTGGATGAGGTCGAGCCGGAAGCGGCCGAGGAACAGCTCCTTGGCGAAGCTGGGCTTGCGCCAGTGCTGTTCCCGGGCGGCCTCCGCCACCTCACGGGCCTCCCGCTCGGTGACGGCGGGACGGGAAGAGGGAGGGGTGGAAGCGGACATGAGGGGCACCTCGCCGCAACTAGGGTTATTGAGGACTGTACGTTACCGACCAGTGCTACTGGATCGTTGGTACCCGAAACCGGACGCTCCCACCAGTCCCCGCGCGTCCGTTCGGCCTAGGCTGTGCGCAGGGTCGCCCCTGCTTGAGAAATCGGTATCGAAGCGCTTCGACATTCTATGGACACGTACTCCTGCTGGAGCTACTGTCGAACCACCCTCACCCGCCCATATAAGCAACGCGCATTGTCGAAGCGCTTCACAAGCTTGGAGAGCCGGATGGTCACCCTCGCCGAGGTCGCCCAGCACGCCGGAGTCTCGGCGAGCACGGTGAGCTATGTCCTCAGCGGCAAGCGGTCCATCTCCGTCAACACCCGGCAGCGGGTCGAGCGGAGCATCCGCGAGCTCGGGTACCACCCGAACGCCGGGGCCCGCGCCCTGGCCAGCAGCAAGTCGAACATCATCGCGCTGATGATCCCGCTCCGCACGGACATGTACGTCCCCGTGATGATGGAGATCGCCATCGCGGTGGCGACCTCCGCCCGCACGCACGGGTACGACGTGCTGCTGCTCACCGGTGAGGAGGGCCCCGACGCGGTGCGCCGCGTCGCCGGGAGCGGGCTCGCCGACGGAATGATCCTGATGGACGTCGAGCTGGACGACGAACGGCTGCCGTTGCTGCGTGCGACGGACCAGCCGTCCGTGCTCATCGGGCTGCCCGCCGACACCTCCGGTCTGACCTGCGTCGATCTGGACTTCCGGGCGACGGGCGCGCTGTGTGTGGAGCACCTGGCGAAGCAGGGGCACCAGGACATCGCCGTCATCGGCGAGGCCCCGGCCGTCTACGAGCGGCACACCGGCTTCGCCGAGCGCACCCTCGACGGGCTGCGGAGCCGTGCCCGGGAACTGGGGGTGCGGCTGCTGCACCGGCCGTGCGAGGGCGGGTACGACGCGATGGCCGTGACCCTCGCCCGGATCCTCGACGAACGCCCGGACACCTCCGGGATCATCGTGCAGAACGAGTCGGCGGTCGAGCCGCTGCTCGCGCTGCTGCGGCAGCAGGGCCGGGCCGTGCCGGAGGACGTGTCGGTGGTCGCGATCTGTCCCTACCAGGTCGCGACGCAGGCCTCCGTGCGGCTCACGTCGGTCGCCATCCCCGCGCAGGAGATGGGCCGGCACGCCGTGGACCACCTGGTCGCCAAGCTCGAGGGGCGCGGCAGCGACGAGGTCGTGCTGATCGCGCCCGAGCTGACGGTACGGACGAGCACGGGACCGGCGCCCAGCCGTCTGTAGTCTTCCCGTTCCTTTGCACAGCGCCCCTTCCAGGGCACCCCCATGTCTGCTTCCGCACAGGAGCCCGCCCCGTGAATCAGCCTGCTGAAACCCAGCCCCAGGTGAGCCTGGCGCAGTCCTCCCCCACCGTCGGCACGTTCCGCGAGCGGGACGGCGCGCTGGAGTGGAGCGGCCGCCAGGAGACCGTACGGATCGAGCCGTGGGGTCCGGACGCGGTCCGGGTGCGTGCCCGGCTCGGCGGCCCGGTCCTCGAAGGGCTGCCGGGCGCGCTGCTCGACGAGGCCCCCGCGACGCCCTCCACGGTGAAGATCGAGGACGGTCACGGACAGCTGACCGTCGGCGCGCTCACCGTCGAGGTGAACGCCGAGGGCCTGGTCCGCTTCCTGCGGACGGAGGACTCCGCCGAGCTGCTCGCCGAGGACCGCGCGCACTTCTGGTGGCCCGGCTCCCGCCTCTACACGGCCGTCGGCAACGGCCACCACCGCCTGGAGCAGCGCTTCGCCGCCTACGACGACGAGAAGCTGTTCGGCCTCGGCCAGCACCAGCACGGGCGCCTCGACCAGAAGGGCCTGGTGCTGGACCTGGTCCAGCGCAACGCCGAGGTCGGCATCCCGGTGCTGACCTCCAGCCGGGGCTACACGCTGCTGTGGAACAACCCGGCGATCGGGCGGGTGGAGCTGGCACACAACGGCACCCGGTGGGTCGCCGACTCGGCACGGCAGATCGACTACTGGATCACGGCGGGCGACCCGTCCGGTGCCCAGAGCCGCTACAGCGCGGTGACCGGCCGCAGCCCGATGCTGCCGGAGTGGGCGGCGGGCTTCTGGCAGTGCAAGCTGCGCTACCGCACCCAGGACGAACTCATGGCGGTGGCCCGCGAGTACAAGCAGCGTGGTCTGCCCGTCTCCGCGATCGTCTGCGACTTCTTCCACTGGACACACCTCGGCGACTGGAAGTTCGACCTCGAGGAGTGGCCTGACCCGGCCGCCATGGTGCGCGAGCTGGAAGAACTCGGCATCAAGCTCGTGGTGAGCGTCTGGCCCTCGGTGTCGCCGCTGAGCGAGAACCACCCGGTCATGGAGCAGCGCGGGTACTTCATCGGCACCCAGTACGGCCCGATGGCCCACGCCGACTGGCCCGACAAGGAGGTCGCCTCCACGGTCCAGGTGGCCTTCTACGACGCCACCAACCCGGACGCCCGGGAGTTCGTGTGGTCGAAGGTGAAGGAGAACTACCTCGACCCGTACGGCATCACGGCGTTCTGGCTGGACGCCTGCGAGCCGGAGCTGAAGCCGGGCTTCCAGGAGAACCTGCGCTACTGGGCGGGCCCGGGCCTGGAGGTCGGCAACGCCTACCCGGCCGAGAACGCCCGGACCTTCTACGAGGGCCTGCTCGCGACCGGCGAGGAGGAGATCGTCACCCTCAACCGCTCGGCGTGGGCGGGCAGTCAGCGCTACGGGGCCGCCCTGTGGTCGGGTGACATCGGCACCGACTTCCCGACCCTGCGCCGCCAGATCGCGGCCGGTCTCAACACGGCCCTGTCGGGCATCCCGTGGTGGAACACCGACATCGGCGGCTTCCACGGGGGCGACCCGGACGACCCGGCGTACCGGGAGGTGATGGTCCGCTGGTTCCAGTTCGGCGCGCTGTCCCCGCTGATGCGCCTGCACGGCTTCCGCGACCCGGGCATGCCGCTGGGCCCGGAGATGACGGGCGGCCCGAACGAGGTGTGGTCGTACGGCGAGGAGGCCGGGGCCGTCCTGGAGAAGTACCTGCGGCTGCGCGAGCGGCTGAAGCCGTATGTGCTGGACGTGATGCGGGCGGCCCACGAGGAGGGCCTGCCGGTGATGCGGCCGCTGTTCCTGGAGTTCCCGGACGACCAGGCCGCCTGGTCGGTGGACGACTCCTACCTCTTCGGCCCGGACCTGCTGGTCGCCCCGGTGCTGACCGCCGGTGCCACCGCCCGCACGGCGTATCTGCCCGCGGGGGCCGTCTGGACGGACGCGTGGACGGGTGCGACGTACGAGGGCGGCCGGTCCGTGACGGTCGACGCCCCGCTGGACCGGATCCCGCTGTTCCTGCGGGACGGGGCGCGGCTGCCGGTGGCGGAGTAGCCGCCGCAGGCGGAAGGCCGGGGCCGGGGGGGGGGGGGGGGGGGGGGGGGGGGGGGGGGGGGGGGGGGGGGGGGGGGGGGGGGTGGGGGGTGGGCT
>NZ_JBVJBP010000031.1:0-61021 GCF_055589465.1 Streptomyces sp. NPDC041940 | reverse complement strand
TCGCCCCCCCCCCCCCCCCCCCCCCCCCCCCCCCCCCCCCCCCCCCCCCCCCCCCCCCCCCCCCCCCCCCCCCCCCCCCCCCCCCCCCCGGCCCGTTCCGGGTCAGCTGCTGGTGATGCTCATGCTGTTGGCGCGGAAGTCCAGGCCGCCGGACGACGAGGTGATCTCGAAGCCGAACTGGACGTCACCGATGGTCTCGTTGCCCATCCACCGCTTGGTGTCCTTGATCCACTTCAGGACGGGCAGGATCTGCACGGACCCCGAGGTCGAGTCGGAGGTGCGCAGGAACGAGAAGACGTCCCAGTACGTACCGTCGGACCGCTGGGCCCGGCCCTTGTAGACGTCCCAGGTGTGGCCGCCGACCGAGACGCGCTCCTGGTAGCTGCCGAGCGCGCCGACGGCCCCGTTGTAGTTGACCCAGAGCATGATCTCGTAGTCGTGGTCCGTGTCCCAGACGTCGTACGAGGTGTTGTACGAGCCCGACGACGGGACGGTGACGTTGTAGCTGCTGTTGAGCGACCCGAGCGAGGTGATGGACTTGTTCACCACCTTCTTGGCGTTCGGGTAGGACTTGATGCCTCCGGTGTTGGGGTGGTTGGCGTTGACGCCCCAGTTGGTGCCGGAGTTGGCCCAGATGCACTGGGCGCCGGCGCCGCCGCCCCAGATGTTGTTGTAGAGCGTGTAGCCGTTCAGGCTCGTGTTGCCCCACTGGTCGCAGGAGTTCCAGACGGCGGCGGAGGCGGGCGCGGAGGCGAGGGCGATGGTCGCGCCGAGTGCCAGGGCCGGGGCGAGCAGGGCCTTGGTGACCCTGCCGAGGGTGCGTGATGCCATGGGGTCCCTTCCAGGGGTGGGGGGATGGGGTAGGAGCTACCGCGCCCTCAGGGTGAGGACGCGGTGGGTGCGGCCCGGCCGGGTGCGGCTGCCAGGTGCCGTGGGCGGGGGCGGGGGCGGGGGCGGTTCGGTCATCGCCGGAGTACCGCCGCCTCGTAGCGGCCGAGGGTGATCCGGTCGGTGACGGCCGTGCCGGTCAGCAGGTCGTGGTGGGTGCCGGGGACCTCGACGGTCACCGGCTCGCGGCCGTGGTTGAGCAGGAACAGCAGCTCGCCCCGGCGTACGGCCTCCACCTGCTCGGGAAGGCCGTCGAGCACGGGCCGGACGCCCGCGCCGTCGGCGATCCGGGCCAGCAGGTCGCGCAGCGCGTCCGGTTCCGGGAGCGTGGAGAGGTACCAGGCGCGGTCCTTGCGCAGGACGGCGGGCATGCCGTCCAGTTCGCCGCCCTTGTAGCGGGTCGTGTCGTCGGGGTCGGCGGGCTCGATCTCCTCGGACCACAGCGTGCCCCGGAAGCCCTCGCAGGCGACGGTCTCCCCCGCGTCCAGCGGCCACCACTCGTGCAGCGTGCGGATCCCGAACAGCTCCCGGAGCCGGGCGTCCATGCCGCCGGGACGCACCCGGTCGTCCTCGTCCGCGACGCCGGTCAGGAATCCGCAGACCAGGGTGCCACCGCCGCGGGCGTAGGCGAGGAGGTTGTCGATCGCCGCGTCGGTGAGCGCGTACAGCTGGGGCACGACGACCATCGAGTACGGCGTCAGATCGTGCTCGGGGTGCGCGAAGTCGGTGGTGAGGTGGGCCTGCCACAGGGCCCGGTGCCAGGCGCGCAGCACGTCCGGGTAGTCCACCTGGGAGGACAGGCGGCCGTCCTGGGAACCGGCCCACCAGGCGTTCCAGTCGTGCAGGACGGCGACGTTCGCGGTGATGTGCCGGCCGGTCACCTCGGGGGCGATCCTCGCCAGGTCCGCCCCGAGCCGCTTGACCTCCTGGTACGTACGGCCGTCCTCCCCTGCGTGGCTGACCATGCCGGAGTGGAACTTCTCGGCGCCCTGCCGGGACTGCCGCCACTGGAAGTAGCAGACGGCGTCGGCGCCCCGGGCCACGGCCTGCAGGGACCACAGCCGGTTGAGGCCCCGGGGCTTCGGGTGGTTCACGCCCCGCCAGTTGACCGGCCCGGCCGCCTGTTCCATGAGCATCCACGGCCCGCGTGCCTGGGAGCGGGTCATGTCCTGCACCAGGGCGCCGTTCTGGGCGCCGAGCGGATCGCGCGGGTCGGGGTAGAGGTCGACGGAGACGACGTCCTCCTCCCCCGCCCAGCGCCAGGCGTCCTGGCCGAACCACAGCGGCATGAAGTTGCTGGTGACCGGCAGGTGCGGGGTGTGGCGCCGGACGATGTCCCGCTCGGCGACGTAACACTCCAGGAGCATGTCGGAGGTGAAGCGCCGGAAGTCCAGGACCTGGCCGGGGTTGCGCATGTAGTGGGGCAGACGGGGCGGCAGGATGCCGTCCCAGGTGTCGTAGCCCTGGCTCCAGAAGGCGGTGCCCCAGGCCTCGTTGAGGGCGTCGAGCGTGCGGTACCTCTCGCGCAGCCACCTCCGGAAGGAGGCGGCGGCCTCGTCGCCGTAGTCGAAGGTGCAGTACTCGTTGTTGATGTGCCACATCGTCAGGGCCGGGTGGCCGCCGTAGCGGGCGGCCAGGTCCTCGGTGATGGCGGCGGCACAGCGCCGGTAGGTGGCGCTGGAGTGCGAGAAGTGCTGGCGGCCGCCCCACCACTCGGTGCGGCCGTCCTCGGTGACGGGCAGGGTGTCGGGGTGCAGCCGGCCCATCCAGGGCGGGGGCGAGGAGGTGGGGGTGGCGAGGACGACCCCGACGCCGTTCTCGTGCATCAGGTCCATCAGGGTGTCCAGCCAGCCGAACTCCCGTGCCCCGGGCTCCGGTTCCAGCTTCGACCAGGAGAACACGCCGAGGGTGACGGAGTTGACGCCTGCGGCCTTCATCAGCCGGACGTCCTCGTGCCAGGTCTCCTCCGGCCACTGCTCCGGGTTGTAGTCGCCGCCGAAGAGGAGCCGGCCCCGGGTGGCGTCGCTCAGGGCGGGCCCTTGTCGCTCGGCCATCAGGCGGGCTCCCCGTACTGCACACCGCGTCCGTTGGTGGCGATGTAGACCCGGCCGTACACACGCGGGTCACCGGTGACGGCCGCGCCGGTCCAGCCCCACTGGTGCCGGTCGTCGTTGATCCGGGTCCAGGTCTTCGCCTCGTCGTCGGAGCGGTGGACGGCGGTGCTGCTCTCGGTGGAGCCGACCATGTAGAGGGCCGGGTAGGAGGCGCCCTCGGCGGCCTTGCCGAAGCCGAGGGTGTACGAGGCCCAGCAGCTGCCGACCTTGGCGAAGGTGACGCCCCCGTCGGTGGAGCGGTAGAGGCCGTTCCACTTCAGGCTCAGCCACAGGTCGCCGGAGCGGCCGGGCGTCACGGCCAGCTGGAACTCGGTGTCGCCCGACGTCAGGCCGGTGGCCCGGGCCGAGAAGGTGAGGCCGCCGTCGGTGCTGGCGAACAGCGTGCCGGTGGTGGTGTCGAAGGCGTAGAAGCGCTTGGAGTCGACCGGATCGGCGAGCGGGACGGCGCCCTTGGGGAAGGAGGTGGCCTCGGTCCAGGTGGCGCCGTTGTCCGCCGAGCGGTATCCCGGGTTGGCCGTGCCGAAGGACCACAGCAGCACGCTGCCGTCGCTGTTGGTGGCGATCGGCCCCGGCGCGCTCCTGGCCATGGGCGGCTGGGCCTCGAAGGGCGCCCAGGTCTTGCCGCCGTCGTTCGATTGGGCGCCGTTGCCATGGTCGCCCCACCCGGCCCTGACCACGTACGACGGCTTGGCCGCGGCCTGCGCGAGGCCGGTCGAGGTGCCGAACACCGGGTTCGACGCCATGCCGCGCTTCGGCGATGCCGTGAGCCGCTCGTGGTACATCACACCGATGTCCCCGCACCCGCTGATCAGGTGCGCCTCCCCGGACGGAGGCGAGAGCAGCTGGCGGACGGACGCCTCCTCCAGGCCGCGGATCTGCGGCGCCCAGCGCTTGAGATCGCGGGTGCCGTAGAGGGTCGCGCCGGTGCCGTACACGACGTGCCCGGAGTCGTACGGGTCAAGGGCGACCGCCTGGATCCACCACCCGAACTTGGGCTTGTCGGCCCCGAACGTCAGATACGGCGTCTCGGAGACGTCGAGGACAGCCTTGTCCTTCAGGGACTTCCACGTGCGGCCGCCGTCGGTGGTCCGGTACAGGGTGTCGACCAGCGCCCAGCGGTTGTTGGTGGAGACGACGACGGTGCCGGGCCTGCGGGCGTCGACCGCGGCACCGCCGTACCCGAAGGAGTCGGTCCCGCCATCCTCCGTCGGCCCGCCGGGCTTCACCGGAGTGACCTCGGTCCACTTCCCGTCCGTCGTCCGCAGCTTGTGCACGCTGCCGTCGGACTGACCGTTGGGGCCGGGCGCGTTGGCGTACGTCACGTACAGCTCGCGCGTGTGCCGGTCGTAGGCGGCCCGGACCGGCACCTTGGCGGCGGGGCCGGTGGGCTGCTTCGGGACGGCCTCCCAGGTCGTGCCGTCGGACGTGCGGTAGAGGCCGGGCTTGCCGGCCGTGCCGTCGGAGTCGCCCCAGCCGGCATAGAGGGTGCGGCCGGCGGCGACCAGGAGCGTGACGCCCTGGCCGGTGGCGCTGGGGGCCGCCGGGAAGCTCACGGCCTTGAACGTCGCACCCCGGTCGGTCGACTTGAGCAGTCCGTCGTGCCGGGTGCCGAGCCATAGGGTGTCGCTGTCCCTCGGGTCCACGAGCAGCCGCTCCCCGCAGCCACGCCCGTCCTCGTTGGCCCCGAGCTTCACGGTCAGGTCGGTGCGCTTCCAGGTGGCACCGCGGTCCTCGGACCGCAGCACGGCCCCGTTGCCGGCCCAGGACTGCGCGTATGTGCCGAGGGCGAGGTACAGCCGGTTCGGGTGGGCCGGGTCGACCGCCATGGCCTCCACACCGAGCAGGTTCCAGTCGTCCCAGCCGATGTGGTCGGTCAGCGGGATCCACCGGTCGGTGCGGTCGTCCCAGCGGTAGGCGCCGCCGATGTCGGTACGGGCGTAGGCGAGGCCGCGGACGGAGGGGTGGAACAGCACGCCGGTGACGAATCCGGTGCCGCCCTGGACGACGTTGCGCCAGCGGTATCCGCCCTTCGCGGGCGTACCGGCTTCCGCCCGCCCCTGAATCAACGGAAGGGAGACGACCGCGGCGACGGCAGCGGTCCCGGCCAGCACGGAACGTCTGCTGAGGTGGAATGTGGGCATGGCGTACCTCGGTTCTTGCAAAGACGGGGAAGGGAGATGCCCTTTTTCAGGGGCGCGGGGAACTGCGCGAACAACCACGACGCAGCCGCGGACAACGAACTGCGGACAAGCCCTGCGGTCAGCCCTTGACCGCGCCCGTGAGCATGCCCTTCTTGAAATGCTTCTGGACGAACGGCGAGATCACAGCAACCGGCAGCAACGCCATCACCATCACGGCCATCTGAATCGCCAGCGCGGAAATCTGCCCGGTCTTGATCGCCTGACTCACCCCCACCGGCGCCTCCTGCTTCTGCACCAGCTGGATCATGACGTTCTGCAACGGCATCATGTCCTGGTTGCTCAGATAGATCGACGCGTTGAACCAGGCACTCCAGTAACCGACCGCGTAGAACAACGTGATCACCGCGATGACGGCCCGGGACAGCGGCATCACGATCTGCCAGAGAATCCGCCAGTCCCCCGCCCCGTCGATCCGCGCACTGTCGACGAGTTCCGACGAGATCCCCATGAAGAACCCGCGCAGCACCAGGATGTTGAAGACACTGACCGCACTCGGCAGGATCAGCGCGAGATACGTGTCCGTCAGTCCGAGCGACTGCACCAGCAGATACGTCGGAATGAGCCCGGCCCCGAAGAACATCGTCGCGAGCAGCGTCATCAGCAGCCAGCGATGCCCGAGCGAACCGCTGCGGGACAAGCCGTAGGCGGCCAGCACCGACACCGTCATGGAGAACACCGTGCCGACCAGCGTGACGCACACGCTGACGATCGCGGCCCGGGTCACCTGCCCGCCGCTCAGCAGCTCCTGGTAGGCGATGAAGGTGATGTCCTTCGGGATCATCACCAGTCCGCCGGCCTCGGTGATGGTCCGCTTCGAGGAGAGGCTGGTGACGACGACGATCCACAGCGGGAACAGGACGGCGAGGCAGGCACCGGCCAGGACGATGCCCTTGCCGGCGATCCCGGCCTTGCCCGGCTCGTCGTCCCAGACGGGTCTCGGCGGGGCCTCCCACCAGCGCGGTGCGCGCGCCGCCTCCTCGACGGCGGCCTTGTCCATGACGGTGGTCACTTCTTGTACACCCCCTGCTCGCCCATGAAGTGGGCCACCTTGTTCGCGGCCAGGACGAGTGCCACGCTCACCAGGCCCTTGACGAGCCCCGCGGCCGCCGCGTAGCTGAAGTCCTGGTTGCGGACGCCGTTCCACCACACATAGGTGTCGAGGACTTCCGACGCGCCCGGTCCCACCGCGTCGCGTTGCAGCAGGATCTGCTCGAAGCCGACGGTGAGCGCGTCACCGACCCGCAGCACCAGCAGCAGGGCGATCACGGGCCGCAGCGCGGGCAGCGTGACGTGCCACATGCGGCGCCAGCGCCCGGCCCCGTCCATGGCCGCCGCCTCGTAGAGGTCGGGGCTCACGGAGGCGAGCGCGGCGAGGAAGACGATGATGCCCCAGCCGGCGTCCTTCCAGACGCCCTCCGCCGTCACCAGGAACTTGAAGATCCCGGGGTCGGTCATGAGGTCGAAGCCCTCGTAGCCGTGCTCGCGCAGGGTCTGCGCGATGATGCCGGCGCCGCCGAAGATCTGCTGGAAGACGGTGATGACCAGCACCCAGGAGAAGAAGTGCGGCAGGTAGAGGATCGCCTGCGACACCGCCCGCACCCGGGGCCTGATCACGCTGTTGATGAGCAGCGCGAGCACGATCGGGATCGGGAAGAACAGCACCAGCTGGAGGCTGAACAGCACGAGGGTGTTCTGCACGGCGTCCCAGAACGCCGAGTCCGCGAAGATCCGCTCGAACTGCTCCAGGCCCACCCAGGGGCTCTCCAGCATCGCGACGAAGCCGTTGTCGCTGACGTACGGGTCGTACTCCTGGAAGGCGACGGCGTTGCCCAGGATCGGTATGTAGTTGAAGACCAGGACCAGCGCGATGGCCGGCAGGGTCATCAGGATCAGGGTGCGGTCGCGGCGCAGCCGCAGCCTCAGGCTGACCTTGCCGGAGAGTTTCTTCCCCGGCCGCTCCCCGGTGGGGACGTCCGTCCCCCCGCGGGCTTCCTCACTCGTCTTCGCCTCGGCCCTGCTGCGAGGCACCGTGCTGTGGGACACGGCCTACTCCTTGCCTCAGCGCCTGGTCACTGTGCGGAACCGTTGGTGTCGTGCAGCTTCTGGTACCAGTCCCGCAGCTTGTCGCCGCCCTGCTTCTTCCATTCGGCGACGGCCTGCTGCACATCGCTGATCTTCTTGCGGCCGCGGACGACGTCGTCCTCCAACTGCTCGAAGTCATTGGAGAGGTTGGTGTAGCGGGCGGGCTCGGTGATCTGCATGCCCCAGAAGGTGGACTTCTTGGTGAAGGCGCCCATCCGCTGCTGCCACTCCACCTGCTTCTTCGCGATGTCCGGGAAGTCCGGGTGCGCGATGGTCGGGGCGGGGCTCGCGAGCATCACGTAGGCGTTCACGACCTCCTGGTTGCCCTTGTCGTTCTTGGTGGGCACCCCGTCCTCGACGGTGTAGTGCGTGCCCTCTACCCCGTAGTTGGTGAGCATGTACTCCTTGGTGCCGTACGGGGCGGCGGTGACATTGGCGGCGGCCAGGATGTCCTCGACGACGGCCTTGGACGCCTTCTTGTTGACGAAGGCGAAGATGCCCGCGGGGGAACCGGCCCACAGCGTGGGGTCGCCGCCGTCGGCGCCGAAGATGTCCATGCCGGAGATGCGGAAGTCGGTCTTCTGGCCCGCCTGCTCGGCCATCTTGCCCCACCAGGACGTGATGTTGTCGTTGTACATCAGGACCTGGCCGGCCGTGAACCGGTCACCCGCGGTGCCCTGGACCGCCTTCGCGTCAGGGTGGACCACACCCGCCGAGTACAGCTTGCGTGTCCACTCCAGCGCCTCGAGGTACTCCGCGGTCTCGACCCGGTAGATCATCTTTCCGTCGGTCAGGTTCCAGCCGAGCGGCTTCTCGCTGCCGGAGAGCACACCGAAGAAGTTGAAGGCGGACCACTTCATGTCGTCGCAGGCCCATACCTTGGCCTTGGGCCGGCTGATCTCCTTGGCGAGCGCGAGGAACTCGTCCGGGGACTTCGGGAGGTCGTAGCCCTCCTTGTCGAAGACGTCCTCGCGGTAGAAGGGCACGATGCCGGTGACGGAGGGGGCGGGCTGGGGCAGACCGCGCAGCTTGCCGCCGAAGATGGAGTACTGCCAGGCGCCGCTCGGAATGGCGGCGAGGTTCGGGTACTTCTTGACCGCGTCCCCGGACAGGTAGGGGCCGAGGTCGGCGAACTTGGAAATGATGGCGCTGGGTATCTTGCCGCCCATGTTCCAGCTGGGGATGACCACGACGTCCGGCACCTCGCTGGAGGCGAGGACCGCGCCGAGCTTCTCGTCGTAGGTCATGCCGTCCTGGTTCTGCCAGGAGATGTCGACGCCGATCAGGTCGTTCATCGCCTGGTAGTAGGCGTTGTCGCCCTTCGGCGGGGTGCCCCAGAACGGCGACATGATCTTGATGGCGCTGCCCTTGCCGAGCTTCTTCGGCACCGAGGCCTTGAGGTCGGACAGGGCGAGCTTGCTCGTGAAGCCCATCGCCGAGCCGTGCTTGGACGGGATGTCCGGCGTCACCACGTTGCTGGCGACGTACGCCGGCAGCAGCTTCTTCGCCGTCTTCCCCGACGTGGTGCCGTCCCGCGATCCGCCGTCCGAACCGCCGCAGGCGGCGAGCAACGGCATCCCGCCCGCCACGGCCGCGGTGGCGACCGCAGTGGAGGCGAGGAAGGATCTCCGGCTCGGTCCGGAGGAGGCGGAGGCGGCGTTCGGCGTCATTGCGTCAACCCTTCATGGCACACCAGGACACCCGGCGGAGGGCCGTCGGCTGCGGTGTCTCGAGTGGAACTGGCTGAGCCGAAGCGATACTCCGACGAGTGACGAGGAATGCGCACCACCGGGTGGCGGACTTCACAGTCGAAGCGCTTCGATGTTGCTGCGAGATTAAGTGAACACCCAGGGGTGCACAAGGGGCGATTCCAAGATTCTCCCGAGGTGTGCACGATCGCGATCTGACACGAATGGCGCTTGGAATCGCGCCGCAGGGTCGGAGTTGTTGCGCCGAGGTGTCTTGACACCCACCCCCACGTCGAACCAGCATCGAAGCGCTTCGAAAGCGTCTCGCCGCTCCATCGCAAAGGGAATCCCACGTGACCGCACACACGCCGCCCACGCCGCCGTTCCGCGATCCGCGCCTGCCGTTCGCGAAGCGGATCGACGACCTCCTGTCGCGGCTCACCCGGGAGGAGAAGACCGCCTTCCTGCACCAGTACGCACCCGCCGTCGGGCGCCTCGGCATCGCCGCCTTCCGCACCGGCCAGGAGGCCCTGCACGGCGTGGCGTGGATGGGCCCGGCGACGGTGTTCCCGCAGGCGGTCGGTCTCGGCGCCACCTGGAACCCGGAGCTGGTGCGGCGGGTCGGCGACGCGGTGTCCAAGGAGGTCCGCGCGATGCGCGCCAAGGACGACCGGGTCGGGCTCAACGTGTGGGCCCCGACGGTCAACCTGCTGCGCCACCCGCTGTGGGGCCGCAACGAGGAGGGCTACTCGGAGGACCCGAAGCTCACCTCGGCGATCGCCACCGCCTACACGCACGGGCTGCGCGGCGACCACCCCACCTACTGGCGCACCGCGCCCGTGCTGAAGCACTGGCTCGCCCACAACAACGAGACGGACCGGTCGACGACGTCGAGTTCGGTGCGTCCGCGCGTGCTGCACGAGTACGACCTGCGGGCCTTCCGCGAGACCGTGGAGGCGGGTGCGGTGGCCGGCGTGATGCCCGCGTACAACCTGGTCAACGGCCGGCCGAACCACGTCTCCCCCCACCTCGGCGAGCAGCTGCGGTCCTGGACCGACGAGGAGCTGCTGGTCTGCTCGGACGCGGGCGCGCCGAGCAATCTGGTCGACTCCGAGCACTACTTCGACACCCATGAGGAGGCCACCGCCGCCTCCCTGGTGGCGGGCGTCGACAGCTTCACCGACCACGGCACGGACTCCTCGCAGATGACCGGGCGACTGCGCGGTGCCCTGGAGCGCGGTCTGCTGACCGAGGCCGACCTCGACCGTGCGGTCCGCCGCCAGCTCTCGGTCCGCTTCCGCCTCGGCGAGTTCGACCCGGAGTACGACCCGCACCACGCCACCAGCGAGTTCGACTCCCCGGGGCACCGCGCCCTCGCCCGGGAGGCGGCCGAGCAGGCGGTCGTGCTGCTGAAGAACGACGGGGTGCTGCCGCTCGCCCCGGACACCCGGATCGCCGTGGCCGGCCTGCTCGCCGACGAGTGCAAGCTCGACTGGTACAGCGGCACGCTGATCCACCGCTCGACCCCGCTGGAGGGGCTGTACGAGCGGTTCGGCGCAGAGCGGGTGGAGTTCGCGGAGGGGGTGGACCGGGTCCGGCTGAAGACCTCCGCGGGCACGTTCCTGCACGTGCCGGTTGCGGAGGACGCCGCCGACGAGGTGCGCGGTGCCGAGGGAGCGCTCGACCCGGCGCTGCTCGCGGGCCGCACCGACCTGCCCCCGCTGACCACCGACGCGACCGGCACCGAACTGGCGCTGGCCGACTGGGGTGCGGGCGTCCTGACGCTGCGCGCGCCCGACGGCCGCTATCTCTCGGTCGCCGAGGACGGCCGGGTCCGCGCCTCCGCCGACCAGCCGGGCGGCTGGATCGTCCAGGAGACGTTCCGCCTGGAACCGCACGAGAGCGGGCACCTCCTGAAGCACGTGGGGACGGGTCGCCACGTGTGTGTCTCCGCCGACGGCGTGAAGGTTGCCGAGGAAGATCCCGAGGTGTTCGAGCTGGTTGTCGCCGAGCGCGGCGAGGACGCGGTGGCGCGGGCCGCCGCGGCGGCCGACGTGGTCGTGGTGGTCGCGGGCAACGACCCGCACATCAACGGCCGTGAGACCGAGGACCGTACGACCCTGCGTCTGCCGGAGCACCAGGAGCGGCTGCTGCGGGCCGCCCGCGCGGCGAACCCGGCGACCGTACTGGCCCTGGTCTCCGCCTACCCGTACGCCGTCGACCCGGCCGGTCTCCCGGCCGTGCTGTGGACCGCGCACGGCGGCCAGGCGGCCGGCACCGCCCTGGCCCGTGTGCTGGCGGGCGACGTCTCCCCGGCCGGCCGCCTGCCGCAGACCTGGTACGCCGACGACGCCGCTCTGCCCGGCCTCCTCGACTACGACGTGATCGGCTCCCGCCAGACGTACCTGTACTTCGAGGGCACGCCCCTGTTCCCGTTCGGGCACGGCCTGTCGTACTCGTCGTTCGCGTACGACGGCCTGACGGCCCGGGTCGGGGACGGCATGCTGCACGTCTCGTTCTCCGTCACGAACACCGGTGACGTCGCCGCCGACGAGGTCGCCCAGCTCTACACGCGGGCCGTCGACCCGTGCGTGCCGCGTCCGCGCCGCGAGCTGCTGGACCACCGGCGCGTCTCTCTCGCCCCCGGCGCCGCGGCCGAGCTGAGCTTCGAAGTTCCGCTGACCGCCTTCGCGTTCTGGGACGTCGCGCAGGACCGGTGGCGCGTGGAGCCGGGCGCGTACGAGCTGCTGGCCGGGGCCTCCAGCGAGGACGTCCGGCTGCGGACGACCGTCACGCTGGAGGGCGAGCCCACCCTGCCGCGCGCGGTCGTCGCGGGCGGGCTGGCCGTGGCCGGTTTCGACGAGCAGAGCGGCATCGAGATCGTCGACCGGACGAAGGTGTCGGGCGACGCGGTGACGCCGGTGGGCGGGTCCGCGGGTGAACTGGTCTACCGCGACTGCGACTTCGGGCGCGGCATCACCGAGGTGACGGTGGAGGTGGCCGGCGAGGGCACGGTCGAGGTGTCCCTCGACGGCGGCCCGGCGCTCGCGGTGCTGTCAACCGCCGGCCCCACATCGGGCCCGTACGACTACGTCCCGCTCGGCGCGTCCGTCGCCGCCGCGGGCGTGCACGACGTCCACCTCAGGCTGCGCGGCCCGCTGCGGCTCGCGCACGTCGGCTTCTCCGGTTGAGGGTCCGGAGCAGGCCGGCGCACAGAAGGGGCCCGACACCGGAAGGCATCGGTGCCGGGCCTCTTCGCCGAGCCTATATGAAAATGGTTCCCATGTGCTAGAGCGGTCGGGGCTAGAGGTCGATCCCCGTCAGGACCAGCACGCGCTCGTAGGTGTAGTCCTCCATGGCGAACCGCACGCCCTCGCGGCCCACGCCGGACTGCTTGACGCCGCCGTACGGCATCTGGTCGGCACGGTAGGACGGCACGTCGCCGACGACGACTCCGCCGACCTCCAGGGCCCGGTGGGCACGGAAGGCGGTCTGGAGGTCGTGCGTGAAGACGCCCGCCTGGAGGCCGTACTTGGAGTCGTTGACGGCGGCGAAGGCCTCGGCCTCGCCGTTCACCTTCTGCACGGTGAGGACCGGTCCGAAGACCTCCTCGCAGGAGATCGTGGTGTCCGCCGGTACGTCGGCCAGGACGGTCGGCGCGTACGAGGCGCCGTCCCGCTTGCCGCCGGTGAGCAGCGCGGCACCGGCGTCAACGGCCTCCTGGACCCACGTCTCGACGCGCCGGGCGGCGTCCTCGCTGACCAGCGGGCCGACGTCGGTGGCGTCGTCACCCGGGTCGCCGGTGACCTGGGCCTCGACGGCGGCGACGACGCGCGGCAGGAGCCGGTCGTAGACCGAGGCGTCGGCGATGACGCGCTGGACGGAGATGCAGGACTGGCCGCCCTGGTAGTTGGAGAAGGTGGCGATGCGCTGCGCCGCCCGGTCCAGGTCCTCGTCGCTCGCCCAGTCGGCGAGGACGACGGCCGCGCCGTTGCCGCCCAGCTCCAGGGTGCAGTGCTTGCGCGGCACCGACTCCATGATCGCGTAGCCGACCTTCTCGGAGCCGGTGAACGAGATGACGGGCAGGCGCTCGTCCCGCACGAGGGCCGGCATCTTGTCGTTGGCGACGGGCAGGACGCTCCAGGAGCCCGCCGGCAGCTCGGTCTCGGCGAGCAGGTCGCCGATGATCAGGCCGGACAGCGGGGTGGCCGGGGCCGGCTTGAGGATGATCGGCGCACCGGCGGCGATGGCCGGGGCGATCTTGTGGGCGCAGAGGTTGAGCGGGAAGTTGAAGGGCGCGATGCCGAGCACGACGCCCTTCGGGAAGCGGCGGGTGAGGGCGAGCCGGCCCTGGCCGCCGAGGTCGGTGTCGAGACGCTGGGCCTCACCGCCGTTGAAGCGCCGGGCCTCCTCTGCGGCGAACCGGAAGACGGACACGGCCCGTCCGACCTCGCCGCGCGCCCACTTCAGGGGCTTGCCGTTCTCGGCGGAGATCAGCCGCGCGATCTCCTCGGTGCGCTCGACGAGACGCTTGCTGACGTGGTCGAGGGCGGCGGCCCGTACGTGGGCGGGGGTGGCGGCGAACTCGTCCCGCACGGCGTACGCGGCGGCCACGGCCTCCTCGACCTGCGCGTCCGTCGGCACGCTCACCTTGCCGACGAGCCGCCCGTCCCACGGGGAGCTGACGTCGAAGGTGTCCTCGCCGGTGGCCTGACGGCCGGCGAGCCAGAAGGCGTGGGTGGAAGTCATGTCCGGGTTCCGGCCCTTCGACGTCGGGGGTGGTCCTGTACTGCGGGTACCCACGGTAGGGGCGGGGTGGCCGAAGGGCGTTTATCCAAGGTGTAGCAGTACCGGCCGTGAACGCTACGGTTTGGCGGGCGGGGCCGGTTCCGTGGTGGTCGCCTTGAGGGCCAGCCAGAGCTCCATCCGGGCGTCCGGGTCGTCCAGGGAGCGGCCGAGGATCTCCTCGACGCGGCGCATGCGGTAGCGCAGGGTGTGCCGGTGGACGCCGAGGTCGGCCGCCGCCGCGTCCCACTGGCCGTGCCGGGACAGCCAGGCGCGCAGGGAGGCGACGAGGTCGCCGCGGCCCGTGGCGTCGTGCTCGTACAGCGGCCGCAGCATCCCGTCGGCGAAGGCCCGCACCGCGTCGTCCGCCAGCAGCGGCAGCACGGATCCGGCCGCCATCTGCTCGTGCTCCACCAGGACCCGCCCGCGCCGCCGGGCCACCGACAGGGCCTGCCCGGCCTGCTTGTACGCGGCGGAGGCGGCGATGGGCCCGGCCGGTGCCGACAGGCCCACGACCAGCTCGGCCTCCTCCCCGCCGGGCGCCTTCTCGCGTACGCCCGCCCGGGCCGCCTCCAGGGCTGCCGCGTACTCCCCGCAGGCCGCGGCGGCGGCACCGCGGTCCGCGGCCAGCACCACCAGCCGCTCCCCCTCGGGCACCACCAAGACGGCCTCGCCGGCCCGGGCCGCCGCGGACTCCATGACGTCGGCGAGCGCCGCGAGGGGGTCGCCGCCGGTGTCGGCCGCCGCGAGCGCGGCGGCGGAGGGCCGGTCGACGGCCGATCCGCCCGCCCGGGTCTCCGCACGGGTCAGCGCGGCCGACGCCGACACCGGCACCCGCTCCGCGACCAGCATCCGGAACGGTGCGTCCAGCAGTCCGCCGTACAGGCTCCCGGCGACCGTGCGCGCGTGGTCCGGCTCCCCGGCCAGCAGCATGCGCAGCACCGCCGCGCCGACGCGCTGCTCGGCGGCCTGGAGGGACCGGGAGCGTTCCGTGGTCAGGGTCAGCAGCGCTATGGCCGAGTGGACGGCGTAGCGCTCGGCGGTGCCGAGGGCGGCGGCCGTGCCGACCGCGAGGGCCGCGCGCGGGCGCCGGCCCGTGCCGATGGTGTGCAGTTCGACCCGGTCCTCGTTCTCCGGCCCGCCGACCACCGAGGAGGCGGGCGCGGGCCGCTCCCGCAGCCGCTCGATGTCGCCGGTGAGCCGCGCGGCCCGCCGGCCGGCCCACTCCGGTGCCGTGGCGACGACGGCGCCCGAGGCGTCGTACAGCGCCGCCCAGCCGTCGACCTGCGAGGCAAGCGCGGCCAGCAGCCCCTCAGGACCGCCGGTCTGCGCCTGCTTGGTCAGCTCGCGCTGGGCGGCGAACCCGGCCGTGACGGACCGGTACTGGTCGGCGGCGATCGCGGCGGACACGGCCTTGCTGATGGCGAGGAAGGGGGTGCGGCGCGGCACCTCCAGCAGCGGCAGACCCTCTTCCCCGGCCGCGTCGACGAGCGCCTTGGGCGTCTCGTCGTAGTTGACGCCTATGGCGAAGCCGAGCCCGACCACTCCGGCCCCGGCCAGCCGCCGCACGTACCGGCGCATGGCCTCCGGGTCCTCGGCGTCCAGCTTGAGCGCGGTCATCAGCAGCAGTTCCCCGCCCTCCATATAGGGCACGGGGTCGGCCAGCTCGCTGACGTGTGCCCAGCGCACCGGCACGTCGAGGCGGTCTTCGCCCGCCCGCACGGTCAGTTTCAGCGCGGAGTGGTGGACGAGCGAGGCGAGCGTCGGGGGCATGAGGCCTTCATGTCTGCGTCAGGGCTGTGTGGTGCTGTGTGATCTTTGTGCTCTTTTGGCCTTCACGTATGAACGACCTGTGACGATTCTGCCTCACCGTACGGTCCCCGCGTACCGCGCCGGTGCCGGCAGACGTCAGCCCCGCAGGTCGACCAGCAGCGGCGGCGCGTGCTCGCCCTTCACATCGGTCAGCGACAGCACCGCGTGCCCCGCCGGTACGCCGTGCGCCAGCTCGGACGCGGACCAGCGCTCCCGCTCGACCTGCCGCACGGTCACCGCCCGCGCGGTCGGCGCCTTGCCGGTGATGACCCGGCGCAGCATGTGCACGGCCTTGCCCGCCGGGGTCTCGGCGATGATCTGCCGGTCGGTGACGTCCCGGGCCTCGATCCACTCCTTGCCCCACACCTCGGCGAAGTCCTGCCCGTCCCAGGGCGTCAGCCCCGACAGCGCCATCCGGCAGCCGGTGGCCCCGAGCAGCGGTCCGCGCAGCGGCCGGGCCACGTCGTCCAGCGTCCGCAGGGTGAGCACGACACCGGCGTTGCCGGAGCGCAGCCGCTGGATGCCGCGCACGGCCTCCGGCGTCACCACACCGGTCGCGTCGTCCAGCACCAGGCAGGCGAACAGCGACCGGTCCTCGCGCACCGCGACACTCGCCGAGAACTGCGCGAGCACCAGCCGCGCCAGCATCCGGGAGGCGTCGGCGTGCCCGCGCTCGGGCAGGTCGATCCGCACCCGCACGGGGTGGTCGAGGGCCTTGAGGGTGAAGGGCCTGGTGGCCCCGGACGTGTCGAAGAACGAGGCGAAGGCGGGCCGGTCCAGCAGCGCGACCCGGTCCGCGAGCACCCCGCCGACATCTCCGGGCTGCCCCATCTGCCGCTCCCTGGCGTCCAGCTCCCGCAGCAGCGACTCCTGCCCGGAGTCCTGCAGCCCCTGCCGCAGCGCGGCGAACGGCCCGGGCGCCCCGTCCAGGAGCTGGCGCAGCTCCGGTACGGAGGGAAAACGCCCGTGCACGGCACGGAACGGTCCGAGCAGCTGGGCGAGCACGGTCGTGGAGCGCCGGGTGTCACTGCCCGGGTGCGGATCGGCGAGGTCCCCGACGAGTGCCTCGGCGAGCACGGCGGCGGCCTCGTCCGGGTCGGCGGTCCCGCCGTACAGGTCGAGGTCGTACTCGGAGTCCTGGTTCCCGATCCTTACGACGACGTCGTACGCGTCGGCCGGCCCGAGCCCCGCGCCCGCCCCGCCGACCACGACCACGGCGGCCCGCCCGGCCAGCGCGTGCAGACACAGCGACTCGGCGAGCGGACGGACGACGGTACCGGTCTTGCCGGACCCGGCGGGGCCGACGGCCACGAGCGAGGTGCCGAGCAGATCGGGCCCCAGACCGAGCCCCGCGCCCCGGTAGGCGTACGGGTTGCGGGTGTCGTCGACGGTGGTCCCCAGCCGCACCTGGCCGGTGACGAGGTCGTGCCGGGCGAGGCGCGCCGGCAGGTCGCGCTCCCCGGAGGGATGGAGGCAGGCTGCCGCGCCGTCCCGCAGGACGGTGGAGCTGAAGGTGGCGAGGCTGTGCCGTCCGGTGCGCACGCCCTGCCAGGCACGGAGGATCCGGGCGTGGTCGACGTCCCGCATGAGCCCGGAGCGGGCCTCGGCGGCGAGCCGCTCGGCGGCGTCGACGGCTCCGGCGGCGCGGAGCTCGTTCCACTGGGCCGGATCGTCCTGAGGGTCCCGGTGGGCCGTCTGGGGTTCCGGCCGGCGGAAGCGGGGGACTACGAAGCGGCGCCACACCTCTCCCCAGCGGCCGAGCCGGGCCACCCCGACCATGATCCCCAGGGCGACGAGCAGCTCGTACCCCTGGTACACGATGAACGTGCCGGTCTCGCCGAGATCGCTGTCGCCGCCGCGCCAGGCATCGGGAACGATCAGGTCGAACGGC
Source organism: Streptomyces sp. NPDC041940 (assembly GCF_055589465.1). NCBI lineage: Bacteria > Bacillati > Actinomycetota > Actinomycetes > Kitasatosporales > Streptomycetaceae > Streptomyces > Streptomyces sp. NPDC041940. The sequence continues at coordinate 43,560 of NZ_JBVJBP010000031.1, read as the reverse complement.
ACCCACCACCAGGTGCCGAGGTACCCGTTCTGCAGCAGCGACCAGATCAGCCACCCCACCAGGAAGGCGATCAGCGCCCCGCTCAGCAACTGCCGGTCGGGGATCTCCTCGGGCTCCTCCGCGGGCCGCGGCCGGTGTCCGAACCGCCAGACGCCCGGCGCCGCGTCGGGCCGGGGCGTGCGCAGCCAGGTCATGAAGGACGAGCCGTCGGGCACCGGCGGGGTCCCGGGAGCCCGCGTGGGCCGGGGCGGCACGGCCGGTCCCTCCGGGGGCCCGCTCCGGCCGCCCGGTGGCTCGCCGAGGCCGTTCGGTGGCGCCGAGGGCACCTCCGTCGCCCCCGCCGGACGCGGTACGGGACTCGCATGCGTACCCCGCGCCTCCTGCGTCCCGTCGCTGTCCATCGCCCTTTCCCCCTGACCAGCCGCTCCGTCCACCATCAGCGAGCCAATCTAACGCCCTCCCCTGGGGAGTTCACCGCTTACACGGCCGGGTCGTGGGCAGCAGCCCACCAGAGCGCCATGTCCACCCCGGACAAGCCGCCCCTGCGACAACGCCCACATGGAGCATGCCCACCCTCCTTTACCCGCCCTAGCCTGCGAGAAAAGAAGCCAAGCGTCCGCAGCACACCGTCCGCACCACCCCAGGAGCCCCGCATGACCTCACTTCCGCAGGAGCGCCGCGTCGTCACCGCCATCCCCGGTCCGAAGTCGCAGGAACTGCAGGCCCGCCGCACCGCCGCGGTCGCGCAGGGCGTGGGCTCCGTACTGCCCGTGTTCACGGCGCGTGCCGGCGGCGGGATCATCGAGGACGTCGACGGCAACCGGCTCATCGACTTCGGCTCGGGCATCGCCGTGACGTCCGTCGGCGCCTCCGCCGAGGCCGTCGTCCGCCGGGCCTCCGCCCAGCTCGCCGACTTCACCCACACCTGTTTCATGGTCACGCCGTACGAGGGGTACGTCGAGGTCGCCGAGGCGCTCGCCGAGCTGACCCCCGGTGACCACGCCAAGAAGAGCGCCCTGTTCAACTCCGGCGCCGAGGCCGTCGAGAACGCCGTCAAGATCGCCCGCGCCCACACCAAGCGCCAGGCCGTCGTCGTGTTCGACCACGGGTACCACGGGCGTACCAACCTGACCATGGCGCTGACCTCGAAGAACATGCCGTACAAGCACGGCTTCGGACCGTTCGCGCCCGAGGTCTACCGGGTGCCGGTGGCGTACGGCTACCGCTGGCCGACCGGCGCGGAGAACGCGGGCCCCGAGGCCGCCGCGCAGGCCATCGACCAGATCAGCAAGCAGGTCGGCGCGGAGAACGTGGCCGCTGTCATCATCGAGCCGGTGCTCGGCGAGGGCGGTTTCATCGAGCCGGCCAAGGGCTTCCTGCCGGCGATCAGCAAGTTCGCCTCGGACAACGGCATCGTCTTCGTCGCCGACGAGATCCAGTCCGGCTTCTGCCGCACCGGGCAGTGGTTCGCGTGTGAGGACGAGGGGATCGTCCCGGACCTGATCACCACCGCGAAGGGCATCGCCGGCGGTCTGCCGCTGGCCGCCGTGACCGGCCGCGCCGAGATCATGGACGCCGCGCACGCGGGCGGCCTGGGCGGCACCTACGGCGGCAACCCCGTCGCGTGCGCCGGTGCGCTCGGCTCCATCGAGACGATGAGGGAGCTCGACCTCAACGCCAAGGCGAAGGACATCGAGGCGGTCATGAAGGCCCGCCTCACCTCGATGGCCGAGAAGTTCGACATCGTCGGCGACATCCGCGGGCGCGGCGCCATGATCGCCATCGAGCTGGTCAAGGACCGTGCCACGAAGGAGCCGAACCCGGAGGCGACCGCCGCGCTCGCCAAGGCGTGCCACGCGGAGGGCCTGCTGGTCCTGACCTGTGGCACCTACGGCAACGTGCTCCGCTTCCTGCCCCCGCTGGTGATCGGCGAGGACCTGCTGAACGAGGGTCTCGACATCATCGAGCAGGCCTTCGCCCGTATCTGACACGGCAGTTGCGCATCTGAGCCGCCGCCGGGGCAGGTGAGCCGTCCGGGTTCCGCTCCCGGGGCGGCGAGCGGCAGAGCGTGTGAAGAAGGTGTGCGAGGTGGATGACAGGCGGCCCTACGGCCTGTCCTCCGCCCTGCCCCTGTCGTAGGTTCTAACCAGATGAGAGATACACCCCCGCCCACAGGGGACTGTGGGTGACATCAGGCCGGGGCCTCCCCAGCTTCGACCTGGTCGTGCCCTCGCGCACACAACCGGAGCCTGTGGCTCTGGATCTCCTCACCGATCGGACGGTCGCCCGCCCCAAACCCCCCGGGGCGCGCGACGTTCCGGTCCGGACGGCCGCCTCGGAACCACCCCCCCTGTTCCGGGGCGGCCGACCTCCAGCCGTCCATCGGCTCTCGATCAGCTGTCACCGGCCTCCCGCGCCACGCGCTCCAGTCGACGCCGGTGCTTCTCCCACCACTCCTGATCGCCTTCCGGCATGTTGTCGCCGCTCTTCGTCAGCCCGACACTGCCGTCGATGAGTTCGCGCACGATGTCGGCATGGCCCGCGTGCCGCTGCGTGTCGGCGATCACTCTCACCAGGATGTGGTGCAGCGTCACCTTCCGACGCTCCTCGGGCCACCACGGGACGTGACCGGTCGCGTCCAGTGCCAGCGTCCCGATCGTGCGGTTCGCGTGCTCCCAGGCGGTGCGGTAGAGCCCGGCGATCTGCTCGCGCGACTCGTCCGCGGTGGCCCACATGTCCGCGTTGGGTTCGGCGTCCTGGGTGTACCACCAGCTCGGGGGCGGTTCCTCGACGAAGTACGGCCGCCCGAACGTGTCGCCGAAGTACCCCAGCTCCACCCCGGCGACGTGCTTGACGAGGCCCAGCAGGTTGGTCCCGGTCGGTGTGAGCGGGCGGCGGATGTCGTACTCGGAGAGCCCTTCGAGCTTCCAGAGCAGGGCGTCGCGGGCGTCCTGGAGGTAGCGGAGCAGGTCGGCTTTCGGGCCGGGTTCGGTCATGCCGGGAGTCTGGCACCCGGCACTGACAGTCAGCCGGGCAGAGCGGGCTCCCGGCGGTGGATGCCACGCGGGCGGTAGCCCAGGGCGTCGGCGACACCGACGACATCCGCGAGCAGCCAGATGATCGCGAGCCACATCTCCGTGCCCTGGAGGCCGGGGTCGCGGCCCGGGCCGGTGCCGTCGGGGGCCGGGCCGAAGGCGAAGCCCTGGCCGGGATGCCAGCGGCGCAGGGCGGCGGTGAGCTGGGCCGCCGCCCAGGAGCGGGCCTCTTCGGAGCGGTGGGTGGTCTGCCGGGCACAGAGCCACAGGGGGTGGATGACGTCCAGGATGTTGCAGGCGTTCTCGCGGCCGGGCGCGAAGTGGCGGGGGTCGCGTGCGTGGGCGAGGACCGTGTCGATCACGCGCTCCGCGTACGGCACGGGCAGGCCGAACTGGGCGAAGGAGCCGCGGGTGAGCCGGTAGTAGCCGTTGACCGGCTGGAGGTGTCCGTCCCGCGGTGTGGGCGAACCCCACATGCCGGTACGGCGGTCGACCCGGGTGTGCAGCCGGCCGAACAGCGCCTCCAGCGCCCCGGGCGCGGCCGCTTCCACGCCGAGGCGCAGGTTCCAGTGCGCGGCGGTGGCCCAGGAGTCGACCCACGCGCCGGCGTGCCAGGCACGGTCGTGCCAGGGCAGTTGGGCCAGGTGGGGGACCAGCTGCTCCGCGGTGGTGCGGCGGACCGCGTGGACGGGGTGGGCGAAGGAACTGCCGAGCAGGTCCAGCGCGTACCCCACGCACAGCACGTGATAGGCCGGGGGCCCGTCGTCCGGCACTCCGGCCGGGCCGGGGAGTGGCGGTGGTGCGCCGTACTCGGGTATCAGGCCGGTGGCCGGGTCCTGGAGGCCGCGCAGTCGTGCCACGTGCTCGGCGGCGGGCAGCTGGGGCGGCGCGTCCCCGAGGAGGAGGTCGGCGATCTCGACGGCGTCGCACTGCGCCCGCACGGTGGGCTCGGCGCCGGGCCGGTCGGCGAACCGGAGGGTGTCCGGCCGCCAGCAGCGGTCCAGCACCTCGACCGCCTGCGCACGGGCGGCCCCGGCGAAGCCCGAGAGCGCCTCGACGAGGGCGGGGGTGCCGGCGGGGCGGGGTGCCACTCCGTGCGGGGCCCGGGGAGCGTGACCGAGCACGTCGTCGGCGGGCCGCTGATCCCCACCGCGCGGTACCGCACCGCCGGGCACAGCCCTGTCCTGCGCCGCGCTGCCCAGCACCGCACCTTCCCGTACCGCACCGCCCGGCACCACACTTTCCCCTGCCACGCCGCCCGGCACCACACCTCCCCCAACCGCGCCGCCCGGCACCGCAGGTACCGCTGCGGCACCGCCGGGCGCCGCGCTCCCCTCTGCCCCACCGCCAGGCCCCGTTTCGCGCGGTTCTCGGCGGTCCCTGATGTGGCGGGCCGGGTTGCCGGCCGCCATTGTCCAGGCGGGCAGGTTCTTGGTGACGACCGCGCCGGCGCCGATGACGCAGTGGTCGCCGATGGTGACGCCGTCCAGGACGACCACGTGCGAGCCGATCCACACGTCGTCGCCGATCGTGATCCCTCGGCTGGTGACCGGCTGCCGGTGGACCGGCAGGCCGGGCGCGGTCCCGTGGTTGAAGCCGAGCAACGAGCTGTGGGCGCCGACGCGTACGCCGTCCCCGAGGGTGACGGTGCCGCGCACCACGGTGAAGGGGTTGATCGTGCAGTCGGCGCCGGTGCGTATGTCGCCGGTGACGTACGCGTGGGCCGCGATGTACGAGCGGTCGCCCAGGTCCAGGTGCTCGGGGTACACGGCGGCCGTCTCCGCGACGAAGCAGCCCTCGCCCAGCCGTACCTCACCGGCCCCCGCGAGGAGCCGTTTCCGGCGCTGCTCCTGTGCCGCGCGCTGCGCCGGCGACGCCTGCTCGGCGTAGAGCCACGGACAGTGGTCGAAGAGGCCGTCGTCGCTCTCCGGCTGGTTCACGTGATCCTCCACGGGGGTCGCGCGGGGTGGACAAGGAACATCCGTGCCCGTGCCAAGCTGTGTCCCATGCCGATCTCCGGGAACCAGGTTCGCGACGAGCCCACCGCGACATACTCGCGCGTCCTGGCCCTCCTGCTCAGCCTCCCGGCTCTGCTCTTCGTCCTGATCACCTGGCAGGTCGTCGCCGACGGCCCGCTCATCCGCCTCGACGAACGCGCCAGCCGCGAACTGGTCCACCCGGACCGCTACTCCGAACTCCTCGCCGACCTAGGCAATGTCCAGGTCGCGGTCCCGGTCCTCGCCGTCGCCCTCGGATACGTCGCCCTGCGAACCCGCCGTACGGAACGCTGGTGGCTGCCGGTCACCGCCGCGGCCCTCCTCATGGCACTGGTCCCGGCGCTGATCATCCCGCTGAAGGACCTCACGGACCGCCCGGGCACCCCGGCCGTGCCGCCCGGCACCGGCTACTACCCCTCCGGCCACACCGCCACGGCCGCCATCGCCTACGGCTGCTCGACCCTGCTCCTGCTCCCCCGGCTCCGCGCTCCCCTCGCCCGCGGCGCCCTGGTCGCCGTCTGCGTCGCCCTCGTACTCGGCGCGAGCTACGGCCTGGTCCGCCGCGGCTACCACTGGCCACTGGACGTGGCGGCCAGCTGGTGCCTGTGCGCGGTGCTGCTCTCCTCGCTGTGGCTGCTTCTCAGGCGAGGAACGGCCGGGCAGCCGCGGTGAGTCCCGGCCCCAGGCCCAAGCTCTAGTCGTCCCGTTGCGTGGCCAGCCAGGCCGCCGCCTCGTGCATCGCCAGTTCCAGCAGCGTCGGGTCCGTCAGCATGCCCGAGCCGTCCGGCGGGACCAGCCAGCGGACGCCGCCGGGTGAGGAACGGCCCGGGTACGGCACGACGATCCAGGTGCCGGCGCCCGCCGTCCTGATGCCCGTGCCGAGCCAGCGAGCCGCGGTGCCCGGCGGCACGAAGAACCCGATGCGCTCGTCCCCGAAGTCGACGAGCACGGGCCCCGGCCGGTCGAGCACGCGGCTGAGCACGTCGAGCGTGGCGTAGCCGAGTTCGCCGGGCAGGATGAGCACGTCCCAGGCGCCGCCGGCCGGCAGCAGCGCGACCCCGAGCGGGTTGCGCTCCCACTCCCAGCGGCAGGCCTCGGGGTCGGGTGCGGCGGATGCGAGCCACTCGACCGCCGTCTTCGCACCGGTCATGAGGAGACCCCCTGTTCTCTCGTGAAGCTCGTGAATCTCGCGGACGCGCGGCGCGTCCCGAGGGCGTCACGAGGGAGAAGGGGTCTCCGTACGGTCATTACGCGGGTTCCGGCACCTCGTTGGAGTGAACCGGCTCACATCTCATTCGATCAGCCCGCTCGATCAGCTGTCGAAGCCCAGCCCCAGCCGGTCCATCGTGCGCAGCCACAGGTTGCGGCGGCCGCCCTGGGCGTCCGCGCGGGCCAGGGACCACTTGGTGAGGGCGATGCCCGTCCAGGCGAAGGGCTCCGGGGGGAAGGGGAGGGGCTTCTTGCGGACCATTTCCAGTTCCGTGCGTTCCGTGGGCTCACCGGACAGCAGGTCCAGCATCACCTCGGCGCCGAAGCGGGTGGAGCCGACGCCCAGGCCGGTGTAGCCCGCCGCGTAGGCGACCTTCTTCTGGTGGGCGGTGCCGAAGAACGCCGAGAAGCGGGAGCAGGTGTCGATCGCGCCGCCCCAGGCGTGGCTGAAGCGGATGCCCTCCAGTTGCGGGAAGCAGGTGAAGAAGTGCCCGGCGAGCTTGGCGTAGGTCTCGGGGCGGTCGTCGTACTCGGCGCGGACGCGGCCGCCGTAGGGGTAGATCGCGTCGTAGCCGCCCCACAGGATCCGGTTGTCGGCGGAGAGGCGGAAGTAGTGGAACTGGTTGGCGCTGTCGCCGAGTCCCTGGCGGTTCTTCCAGCCGATCGACGCCAGTTGGGCGGCGGTGAGCGGCTCGGTCATCAGGGCGTAGTCGTAGACCGGGACGGTGTACGAGCGGACGCGTCTGACCAGGTTCGGGAAGATGTTCGTGCCGAGGGCGACCTGGCGGGCGCGGATCCGGCCGTACGGGGTGCGGACCGCCATGCCGGGGCCGTACGGCTTCAGGGTCAGGGCGGGGGTGTGCTCGTAGACCCGCACGCCCAGCTCCACGCACGCCCGCTTCAGGCCCCAGGCGAGCTTCGCCGGGTGCAGCATCGCCACGCCCCTGCGGTCCCACAGGCCCGCCTGGAAGGTGGGTGAGTCCACCTGCTCCCGTACGGCGTCGGCGTCCAGGTACTCGACGCCCTCGGCCAGCCCCCGGCGGGACGTCTCCTCGTACCACTCGCGCAGTTCCTGCGCCTGGTAGGGCTCCGTCGCGACGTCGATCTCGCCGGTGCGCTCGAAGTCGCAGTCGATGGAGTGCCGGGCGACGGCCGCCTCGATCGCGTCGAGGTTGCGGGTGCCGAGCTCCTGGAGCGTGTGGATCTCGTCGGGCCAGCGGGCGAGGCCGTTGGGCAGGCCGTGGGTGAGGGAGGCGGCGCAGAATCCGCCGTTGCGGCCGGAGGCGGCCCAGCCCGTCTCGCGGCCCTCCACCAGCACCACGTCACGTGCCGGGTCGCGTTCCTTGGCGATCAGCGCCGTCCACAGTCCGCTGTAGCCGCCGCCGACGACCAGCAGGTCGCAGGTCTCGGAGGTGGTGAGGGCGGGTTCCGGACGGGGCCGGCCGGGGTCGTCCAGCCAGTACGGGACCGGCTGGACATCGGAGAGTGAACGAGTCCACTGATTCATGGCGCTCGGGGCCATGATTTCAACTCCCTACGGCTATGCCTTTTGCTTGTTCCGGCGGTTTCCGACCGCCATGGAAACCAGGACGAACAGTACGGCGACGATGAACATGGCCGTGCCGATGACATTGATCTGAACGGGCGTTCCGCGCTGCGCCGAGCCCCAGACGAACATGGGGAAGGTGACGGTGGAGCCCGCGTTGAAATTGGTGATGATGAAATCGTCGAAGGACAGCGCGAAGGCGAGCAGCGCGCCCGCGGCGATACCCGGAGCCGCGATCGGCAGGGTGACCCGGACGAAGGTCTGGAACGGGCCCGCGTAGAGGTCCCGTGCCGCCTCCTCCAGTTTGGGGTCCATCGACATCACGCGCGCCTTGACGGCCGTGACCACGAAACTCAGGCAGAACATGATGTGCGCGATGAGGATCGTCCAGAAGCCCAGCTGGGCGCCCATGTTGAGGAACAGGGTGAGCAGCGAGGCGGCCATGACGACCTCGGGCATCGCCATCGGCAGGAAGATCAGCGAGTTCACGGCGGAGCGGGCGCGGAACCGGTAGCGGACCAGCGCGAAGGCGATCAGAGTGCCGAGAAGGGTGGCACCGAGCGTCGCCCAGACGGCGATCTGCAGACTGAGCGACAGCGAGCCGCACAGGTCGGAGACCCCGCACGGGTCCTTCCAGGCGTCCAGCGAGAACCGCTGCCATTCGTAGTTGAAGCGCCCCTTCGGTTTGTTGAAGGAGAACACCGTCACGATGATGTTCGGCAGCAGGAGATAGCCGAGTGTCAGCAGTCCCGCGATGACGACGAGATTTCTCTTGAGCCAGTTGACGAAGGGCATTTAGACCAGATCCTCCGTCCCGGACCTTCGGAGGTAGAGGGTGACCATGAGCAGAATGGCCGCCATGAGAATGAAGGAGAGCGCGGCCGCCGTCGGATAGTCCAGCACTCTCAGGAACTGCGTCTGGATGACGTTTCCGACCATGCGGGTGTCCGTGGAGCCGAGGAGGTCGGCGTTGACGTAGTCGCCGGTCGCCGGGATGAAGGTGAGCAGCGTGCCGGAGACGACACCCGGCATCGACAGCGGGAAGGTGACCTTGCGGAAGGTCGTCGAGGGCCGGGCGTACAGATCGCCCGCGGCCTCGTGCAGCCGGCCGTCGATGCGCTCCAGCGAGCTGTAGAGCGGCAGGATCATGAACGGCAGGAAGTTGTACGTCAGACCGCAGACCACGGCGAGCGGCGTGGCCAGGACGCGGTCGCCGGCGGTCCAGCCGAGCCAGTTGGTGACGTCCAGGACGTGCAGCGTGTCGAGCGCGCCGACCAGCGGGCCGCCGTCCGCGAGGATCGTCTTCCAGGCGAGGGTGCGGATCAGGAAGCTGGTGAAGAACGGCGCGATCACCAGGATCATGATCAGGTTCCGCCAGCGGCCCGCGCGGAAGGCGATCAGATACGCGAGCGGGTAGCCGAGCAGCAGGCACAGGATCGTGGCGGTGCCGGCGTAGAGCACGGACCTGATGAACTGCGGCCAGTACGCGGACAGCGCGTCCCAGTACGTGGCGAAGTGCCAGGTGACCTTGTAGCCCTCCTCCAGGGAGCCCGTCTGTACGGACGTGGAGGCCTGGTAGATCATCGGCAGCGCGAAGAAGACCACCAGCCAGAGGATGCCGGGCAGCAGCAGCCAGTACGGGGTCCAGCGGCCTCTGCGCTTCGGGGGTTTCGGCTCGGGGGCTTCCGGTGCGAGGGGCGGTGGCGCCTCGGTGAGTGTGGACATCAGGCCGCCTCTTCCACTCCGGCGTCGGCGTCCTGGTCGGCGTCCAGACCGAAGGTGTGGGCCGGGTTCCAGTGCAGGACGACCTCGGCGCCGGGCACCAGGCGGGGGTCGCGGTCGATGTTCTGGGCGTAGACCTCGAAGTCGGAACAGACCGGGCTGTCGACCACGTACTGCGTCGAGACGCCGATGAAGCTGGAGTCGGCGATCCGGCCCGTGATGCGGTTGCGGCCCTCCGGTATCTCGCCGGCGTCGTCCGCGTGGGTGAGGGATATCTTCTCCGGTCGGACCCCGACCAGCACCTTGCCGCCGGTGCTCGCAGGCACCGAACATCGCGCCTCGGGCAGGACGAGCTTGCCGCCGCCCGCCTTCAGCACGATCTCGTCGCCGCTCCTGGAGTCGACCTCGGCCTCGATGAAGTTCGAGGTGCCGAGGAAGTTGGCGACGAACGTGGTGCGCGGGTTCTCGTAGAGGTCGGTGGGCGCGCCCAGCTGTTCCACGCGGCCCGCGTTCATCACGGCGACCGTGTCGGCCATGGTCATGGCCTCCTCCTGGTCGTGCGTGACGTGGACGAAGGTGATGCCGACCTCGGTCTGGATGCGCTTGAGCTCCAGCTGCATCTGGCGGCGCAGTTTGAGGTCGAGGGCGCCGAGCGGCTCGTCGAGCAGGAGCACCTTGGGGTGGTTGATCAGCGCGCGGGCCACGGCGACGCGCTGCTGCTGGCCGCCGGAGAGCTGGTGCGGCTTCTTGCGGGCCTGCTCGCCGAGCTGCACGAGGTCGAGCATCTCGCCGACCTGCTTCTTCACCGACTTGATGCCGCGCCGGCGCAGACCGAAGGCGACGTTCTCGAAGATGTCGAGGTGCGGGAAGAGGGCGTACGACTGGAAGACCGTGTTCACCGGCCGCTTGTACGGCGGGAGGGCGGTCACGTCCTGGTCGCCCAGCGACACGGTCCCGGCGGAAGGTTCCTCCAGGCCGGCGATCATGCGCAGGGTGGTGGTCTTGCCACAGCCGGAGGCGCCGAGCAGGGCGAAGAAGGAGCCCTGCGGCACGGTCAGGTCGAGCGGGTGGACGGCGGTGAAGGCGCCGTAGGTCTTGGCTATGCCCTTGAGGCGGACGTCGCCGGTGGGGTCTGCCTGGGTCGTCTTGGTCGTCATCGAGGTCACGCCCCCGTCAGCTTCGCGAACTTCGCTTCGAACTCGGTCTCTTCCTTCGAGCTCAGCGAGCGGAAGGCGTGGGACTTCGCGGCCATGGCCTTGTCGGGGATGATCAGCGGGTTGTTCGCCGCGTCCTTGTCGATCTTCTCCAGCTCGGCCTTCACCCCGTCGACGGGGCACACATAGTTGATGTACGCGGCGAGTTCGGCGGCCGGCTTCGGCTCGTAGTAGAAGTCGATGAGCCGCTCGGCGTTCGTCTTGTGCCGGGCCTTGTTGGGGATCAGCAGGTTGTCGGTCGACGTCATGTAGCCGCTGTCCGGGACGAGGAAGTCGATGTCGGGGCTGTCCGCCTTGAGCTGGACGACGTCCCCGGCCCAGGCGACGCAGGCGGCGAAGTCGCCGCTGGTCAGGTCCGAGGTGTAGTCGTTGCCGGTGAAGCGGCGGATCTGGCCCTTGTCGACGGCCTTCTGGAGCCGGGCTATGGCCGCGTCGTAGTCGTCGGCGGTGAACTTCGCCGGGTCCTTGCCCATGTCGAGGAGCGTCATTCCGATGCTGTCGCGCATCTCCGAGAGGAAGCCGACGCGCCCCTTGAGCCTGGGGTTGTCCAGCAGGTCGGAGAGTGACTTCACCTCGACGCCGTCGAGGGCCTTCTTGTTGTACGCGATGACGGTGGAGATGCCCTGCCAGACGTACGAGTAGGCGCGGCCCGGGTCCCAGTCGGGGCTGCGGAACTGGGCCGACAGGTTGGCGTAGGCGTGCGGCAGATTGCTCGGGTCGAGCTTCTGCACCCAGCCGAGGCGGATGAGCCGTCCGGCCAGCCAGTCGGTGAGGACGATCAGGTCCCGGCCGGTGTCCTGGCCCGCGGCGAGCTGCGGCTTGATCTTGCCGAAGAACTCGTTGTTGTCGTTGATGTCCTCGGTGTACTTGACCTTGACGCCGGTGCGTTTCGTGAACTGCTCCAGCGTCGGGTGGTGCTTGCCGCTGTCGTCGACGTCCATGTACTCGGTCCAGTTGGAGAAGGCGACCGTCTTCTCCTTCGCCGAGTGGTCCTCGGCCGAGACGCCGCCCTGGGACTGGCCCGCCGCCGGGATGCCGCAGGCGCTCAGGGTCCCGAGTCCGCCGGCCGCGAGCGCCCCGCCGGCGGAGGCGCGGAGCAGGGACCGCCGGGTGAGGGCGGCCCTGCCGTTCCTGAAGCTGCGCCGCATGGCGGCCACTTGGGCCGGGGACAGGCGGTCGGGCTCGTACTGCTCCATGCGCGTGGTGCCCTTTCGGAGGGTGGGCGGCCGCGGGTCGGGCGGCCTGACGTCCTGCTATCGGTCCCCGAAGACGGTGCGGTGCCAGTCCTTCGCGGCCACCGCGGTGTTGTCGAACATGACGTGCTTGATCTGGGTGTACTCCTCGAACGAGTACGCGGACATGTCCTTGCCGTAGCCGGAGGCCTTGTGACCGCCGTGCGGCATCTCGCTGATGATCGGGATGTGGTCGTTGACCCAGACGCAGCCCGCCTTGATCTCGCGCGTGGCCCGGTTGGCCCGGTACACGTCCCGGCTCCAGGCGGAGGCGGCGAGCCCGTAGGGCGTGTCGTTGGCGAGCGCGATGCCCTCGTCGTCGGTGTCGAAGGGCAGCACCACCAGGACCGGCCCGAAGATCTCCGACTGGACGACCTCACTGTCCTGGGCGGCGTCGGCGATGAGGGTGGGCCGGTAGTAGGCGCCCTTGGCCAGCTCGCCTTCCGGTGCCTCTCCGCCGGTCACCACGCGCGCGTAGGCACGCGCCCGGTCGACGAAACCGGCGACCCGGTCCCGCTGGGCGTGCGAGATCAGCGGCCCGAGGTCGGTGCCGGCGGCGAACGGGTCGCCGAGCCGGACGGTCTCCATGAGCGCGGCGGTCCGCTCCACGAAGGCCTCGTACAGCGGCCGCTGCACATACGCGCGCGTGGCGGCCGTGCAGTCCTGCCCGGTGTTGATAAGGGCGCCCGCGACCGCGCCGTGGGCGGCGGCCTCCGGGTCGGCGTCGTCGAAGACCACGAAGGGCGCCTTGCCGCCGAGCTCCAGATGGAGGCGCTTGACGGTGGCGGTGGCGATCTCCGCGACGCGCTTGCCGACGGCGGTGGAGCCGGTGAAGGAGGTCATGGCCACGTCGGGGTGGCCGACGAGATGCTCACCGGCCTCCTTGCCGGTGCCGGTGACGATGTTGACGACACCGTCCGGGATCCCGGCGTCCGTCGCCGCCTGGGCGAAGAGCAGCGAGGTCAGCGGGGTGAGCTCGGCGGGCTTCAGGACGATGGTGTTGCCCGCCGCGATCGCCGGGAGGACCTTCCAGGCGGCCATCTGGAGGGGATAGTTCCAGGGCGCGATCGACCCGACCACGCCGATGGGCTCACGCCGGACGTACGAGGTGTGGTCGCCGGAGTACTCACCGGCCGACTGTCCCTGGAGATGCCGCGCGGCACCGGCGAAGAAGGCGGTGTTGTCGATGGACCCCGGGACGTCGAACTCGCGGGACAGCTTCAGCGGCTTGCCGCACTGCAGCGACTCGGCGCGGGCGAAGTCCTCGGCCCGGTCGGCCAGGACGGCGGCGAACCGGTGCAGGGCGTCGGAACGCTCGCCGGGCGTGGTCCCCGCCCAGCCGGGGAAGGCCTCGCGGGCGGCGGCGACGGCCCGGTCGACGTCGGCCGTGCCGGCCAGTTCGTAGCGCAGGACCTCCTCGCCCGACGCCGGGTCGACGACCGCGTGGGTACGGCCGGAGGTGCCCCTGGTCAGACGGCCCGCGATGAACTGCGCGCCCTCCGCGAAGCGCTCCGCGGCCGGAAATCGGTCCGGGGTGGCGTTGCCCGGGTTGTGCATGTGGCTCTCCTCCGTGTCCCCTGGTGGGGGCCGGCGTGGCTCAGGCTCGATTTGAGTGCCGATCCTGGCAGAGCAATGACACACCAACAAGGGATTCCGTTGTTGACTTTTGGTTACGCGACGGAATCTGTCGACCAGGTGTCGAGTCCGCCGCGAAAAGGCAGGACGGTGTGTCAGTGGTGCCTGTCAGACTCGCGTGCATGGAGAAGATCACGGGGGCGGTCGATTCCCGGGAGGCCCTGATCAGGGCGTCCCAGGGCGGGGCGAGGATCAAGTATCTGCATTTCTGGGGGCACCGGCCGCGGCCGGACGGCCGTGTCGGACCGAGTTGTCTGAGCCAGTGGTGGCCCGCGCCGTTCACGGTGGCCGGCGTGGAGTACGCGACGGCCGAGCACTGGATGATGGCGGGCAAGGCCCGGCTGTTCGGGGACGCGGCGGCGGAGCGTGCCGTGCTGGCCGCCGGGCATCCCGCCGGGGCGAAGAAGGCCGGGCGGCTGGTGCGCGGCTTCGACGAGGCGATATGGGAGCGGGAGCGGTTCCGGATCGTCGTGGACGGCAGCGTCCACAAGTTCGCCGCGCATCCGAGGCTGCGGGAGTTCCTGCTGAGCACCGGCGAAAGGGTGCTGGTCGAGGCCAGCCCCGTGGACCGGGTGTGGGGCATCGGGCTGGCCGCGGACGACGAGGCGGCGTCGGATCCGGAGCGGTGGCGGGGGCCGAACCTGCTGGGGTTCGCGCTGATGGCGGCGCGGGAGCGGCTGCGCGGGGCATGAGTGAGGGGCCGGTCCATGGGACCGGCCCCCTGTGAGCGGCGGCGTCAGCTCGCGGCGCCGAGCCCGCCCATGATGCTGGCGAAGAGCAGGAAGCCCAGCAGCGGCAGGATCACGGTCGCGATGATGCCGCAGACCAGGCCGGCGGTCGCCGCGCCCTTGTTGGTGGCCTCGCCACGGGTCGCCTTGCCACGGCCGATGGCGCCGAAGATGATGCCCAGGATGCCCAGGATCACGCCGAAGAACCACAGGAAGAAGGTCAGGCTGCACACCACGCCGATGATGCCCAGCACCAGTCCGGTGGTTCCCATGCCGTTGCTCGGCTGCGCGGGCATCGCGTAGCCGGGCGCCTGCGGGTAGGCGGCGGGCGGCGCGGCCGGGTAGCCGGGGCTGCCCTGGGGGTAGCCGTAGCCCGGGCCGGACTGCTGCGGGTAGCCGTAGCCGGGGGCCGGCTGCTGCGGGGGCTGCGGCGGCTGGGACGGCGGACCGAACCCACCGGGGGTGGGGTTGGTGTTGGACATGGACGTTCTCCCCTCGTTGTCAGACCAAGGCATCGTAGTGGCCAAGTCCGCCGGGGAGGACGGGTGTTTCAGCGGTGGGACGGGGCGGTGGCCACGGGACCGCGGGCGCCGTAGTACGGGTCGTCGTCGGACGAGGTGTCGCTGTTGATCGCGGCCGTGATGCCGACGGCGATCAGCACGATCACGGTGATGCCGAGGATGATCCCGATGATGCCCATGATCAGGCCCGCCTGGGCCTGGCCGTGGTTGGTGGCGACTCCGGCCTCGGCGCGCTTGCGGCCCTTGATGCCGAAGACCACGGCGAGGATGCCGGTGACGAGGGAGACCACGCCGTAGAGGCAGAAGAGGGTGCAGGAGACGATGCCGAGCACCATCGCCGCTATGCCCATGCCGTTCTGGGGGGCCGGGGGCATGCCGGGCCAGCCGTAGCCGCCGCTTTGCGGGTAACCGGAGCCCGTCTGGGGGTAACCGGAGCCCGTCTGGGGGTAGCCGGGGTAGCCGTAGCCGCCGGGGGCGGTGGGGGCGGCGGGCGGTGGAGGTACGGCGCCGGTGCCGGAGGTGTCGTACTGCGGCGTGCCGGTGGGCGGGGTGAAGCCCGGCATCGAGGTGACCGTGGCCTGGTCGTGCACGGACGGCGGCGGTGGCGTCTGGTTCTTGTCGAGTGAGGTCTTGTGCTCCGGCGGCGCCCACGGGTCGTGGCTGTTTCCGTCCGGCTGCGTCGCGTCCGTCATCTTGTATCCCCCCGGGATCGTTCGTGTCGTCATGCTACGGGGCGGTTCGGTGCGTGCCGTCGTGCGGGTGCGTCGGGGCTGGTCGCGCAGTTCCCCGCGCCCCTGAGGGCTGCGTTGTCGCACCGCCTACGATGAGGCTTGAGTCATTGATCAGCCGATCACCCGCGCCCCGCCCGCCTCGTGCCGGCCGGGGCGCCGTTCCGGGGAGGAACCTTGACCCAGCATCTCGTCGACCCCCACGCCCCGCGCGATCTCGCGGCGTTCATCGCGGAACTGCCCAAGGCCGAACTGCATGTGCACCACGTGGGTTCCGCCTCTCCCCGGATCGTGTCCGAGCTGGCCGCCCGGCATCCCGACTCCAAGGTGCCGACCGACCCCGCGGCCCTGGTCGACTACTTCACCTTCACCGACTTCGCCCATTTCATCGAGGTGTACCTGTCGGTCGTCGATCTGATCCGCACCCCGGAGGACGTCCGGCTGCTCACCTACGAGGTGGCCCGTGACCTGGCCCGGCAGCAGGTGCGGTACGCCGAGCTGACCATCACGCCGTTCTCCTCCACCCGCCGCGGCATCGACGAGCGTGCCTTCATGGAGGCGATCGAGGAGGCCCGCAAGGCCGCCGAGTCCGAGTTCGGGACCGTGCTGCGCTGGTGCTTCGACATCCCCGGCGAGGCCGGTCTGGAGGCCGCCGAGGAGACGGCCCGGCTCGCCACCGACGACCGGCTGCGCCCGGAGGGCCTGGTCTCCTTCGGCCTGGGCGGGCCCGAAGTCGGCGTGCCGCGTCCGCAGTTCAAGCCGTACTTCGACCGGGCGATCGCGGCCGGGCTGCACTCCGTACCGCACGCGGGCGAGACCACGGGCCCGGAGACGGTGTGGGACGCCCTCACACATCTGCGGGCCGAGCGCATAGGCCACGGCACCAGCTCCGCACAGGACCCGAAGCTCCTCGCGCACCTCGCCGAGCACCGGATCGCGCTGGAGGTGTGCCCGACCTCCAACATCGCCACGCGCGCGGTCCGCACCCTCGACGAGCACCCCCTCAAGGAGTTCGTCGAGGCCGGGGTCGTCGTCACGATCAACTCCGACGACCCGCCGATGTTCGGCACCGACCTCGACAACGAGTACGCGGTGGCCGCCCGGCTGCTCGGCCTCGACGAGCGGGGCCTGGCCGAGCTGGCGAAGAACGCCGTCGACGTGTCCTTCCTGGACGCGGCGGGCAAGGCCAGGATCAAGGGCGAGATCGACACGTACACCGCGGGGTGGCTCGACCGGTGACCTCCGTTCCCCTCGCCGTCGGCCACCGCGGCGACCCCTACCGGCACCGCGAGAACACCGTGGCCTCGCTGCGCTCCGCGCTGCACCGGGGCGCGGACGCGGTGGAGATCGACGTACGCCTGACCCGGGACGGCGTGCCGGTGCTGCTGCACGACGACACTCTGAAGCGGCTCTGGGAGCAGGAGCGGCCGGTGCGCGCGCTGTCCTGGGAGGAGGTGCGCGGGCTGACCGGCGGCGGGGTGCCGTCCCTGGCGGAGGCGCTGGCCGCGACCGACGGGCACCGGGTGATGATCGACCTGCCCGGTTCGCCCGGCGTGCGGGCGGTGCGCCGGGTCATGGACGCCGTAGGGGAGGCCGGGGCGGCGGACCGCGTGTATTACTGCGCGGGCGCCGACGCCATGCTCGCCGTGCGCGCGGCGGACCCGGACGCGGAGATCGCCCTCACCTGGACGACCCTGGCCCCGCCCCGGCCTGTCCTGCTGGAGGCGATCCGCCCGCGCTGGCTCAACTACCGTTTCTCGCTGGTGGACCGGCCCCTCGCCGAGCGGGTGCGCCGCGACGGGTATCTGCTGTCCGTGTGGACCCCCGACACCCGCCGCTCCATGCGACGGCTCCTGAAGGCCGGGGTGGACTCGATCACGACCAACCGTGTCGACGTGCTGTGCGCTACACGCGCGAGCGCTGCGGCACCGTCGCCGGATCGGCCGGGGTCGACCGGGTGACGTACTGCGGCACCGGCGCGCTGTCCGTGCCGGTGTCGCGGACGAGGCCGTAGCGCAGGGCGCCCCGGTCGGGGCCCGCGTTGATGTCCTCCTCCACGGCCCGCCGGTTCGACGGGAAGACGGTCAGGCCGTAGTCGCAGCCCCGTTCGTTCTGGGTGAGGGTGACGGTGCCGTCGACCCAGAAGTACTCGTTCTGCCACATCTGCTGGGTGCCTGACGGCAGTTCGGCGTAGCCGATGGCGGGCCCGCCCATGCCGGTCGCGTAGCCGTCCGGGGCGCCGGGCAGCGGGTCGTCCATCCGGCGCCAGCCGCCGGACGCCACGTGGAAGAGCTTGCCCTTCAGACCGGTCCAGGAAGGCATGACCAGCGCGCCGGGCCGGGACTTGGGCGAGATCTGCCAGCGGACCAGGACATAGCCCCGGCCGCTCAGCGTCACGCTGTCGCCCCGGTGCTGCATGACGGCCTTCGGGCCACCGGTGCTGGTGATGTCGGCCTCGGGGCGGCGCGGCAGGGCGGCGGGCCGGGCGTTCGGATCGGGGGCGCGGTCGACGGCGTCGACGACCGTGCCGTAGAGGTCGGCCTTCTTCGTCGGTGAGGGCTTCGGCGAGGGCTTCGGGGCGGGCGGGTCGGAGGACGGCGGGGGCTCGGGTCCGGACGTGGTGGCCGTCGCCGTGGGGGTGACCGCGGCCCGGGGCGGCGGGGCGTCCGGCGGCTGGGTGACGACGTAGGCGCCGCCCGCGACGAGGGTCGCGCCGGCGGTCATCGCGACGGCCGGCTTGGTGAGGGCGCCGAGCAGCTTGGCGGACCAGCCGGCCGAGCCGACCGAGCCGACCGCCACGGCCGTCTTGCCGCCGAAGGCGAGCGACAGGGTGAACCCGACGGGCAGCGGGACGAGCGCGATGCCGACCAGGAGGCGTTCCGCCGGTACGACGGACTCGGGGGTGCCGCCGCAGTAGCCGCAGCCGCGGATGTGCCGGGCCAGCCGTTTGCGCCACACCGAGTCCGGCCGGCCGTTCCAGCGGCCGGTCAGCTCGCGCAGGTCGGCGCAGGCCCCGTCCAGGGCACGGACGATGCCGCGCGAGGTCTCCAGGCGCTCCTTCATCCGCTGGACGCGCACGGCGGCGTGCTGCCGGGTGATGCCGACGGCGGCGGCCAGTTCGCGCCGGGTCAGTTCGCCCGCGACCTCCAGCCACCACAGCGACAGCAGGTGACGGTCCTCGTCGTCGAGCCAGCGCGCCGCCTCGGCGACCTCGCGCCGCTGGCCTTCCAACTGGAGCCGCAGCACGGTCAGTTCGGCGAAGTCGCAGGACGCCGTCTCCTCCAGCCGGTCCGGGGTCCTGCGGCGCGCGCGGTCCCGTATCTGCCGCATGGCGATCGCCACCAGCCAGGACCGGAAGCTGTCCGGGTCGCGCAGGGAGCCGAGGTTGTCGACCGCGCGCAGCATGGTCTCCTGGACGACGTCGTCGACGTCGGCGTGGCCGTTCAGGGCCCGGCCCACGATGTTGTAGACCAGCGGCAGCCAGCCCGCGACCAGCTCGTCCAGCGCCTGCCGGTCGCCGTCCCGCGCCGCCGTGACGGTGGCGCGCCAGTGCTGACTGTCCACGGTGGCCTCTCGACGCCTGGGATCGCTGATGTCCGGTTCACTGATGTTCCGCACGCACACTCTTGTGCGGCCCGGGGCACGTCGCCATGTCGGCGATCACACACTGGAGACGACGTGGAGGAACGGCGATAACACTTTTCTCAGTTCCCGTTCAGCGCCCGCCCCAGCTCACCTCTCCGCCGTATGCCCAGCTTCTTGTACGTGCTGGTCAGATGGGTCTCCACGGTGCGCCGGGCGAGGTGGAGGAGACCGGCGATCTCGGCGTTCGTACGGCCGCCGGCCGCCAGCCGGGCGATGCGCAGCTCGCTCCCGGTGAGGGCGCCGGAGCCGGTGCGGGCGGTGGCGGCGCGGCGGGCCCCGCCCTCGCGCAGGGCCTCCTCCGCCAGGGTCCGCAGCCGCACCGCGCCCAGGCGCTCGGCACGTTCCGCGGCGCTCCGCAGACAGCCCCGGGCGCGGGCACGTTCACCGGCGGCGGTCAGCTGCCGGCCCTGCGCGAGGAGCGCGGCCACCAGCTCGCCCTCCGTGGCGGCGGGGGCGTCCGTGAGGAGGGCCACGGCCTCCTCGGCCAGGCGCAGGCCCCGGCGGCCGCCGGTGACCGTGCCGAGCACCCTGAGGGCGCGGCCGACCGTGCGGGGCGTGCCCCACACCCGGGCCAGGCGCAAC
The DNA here is from genome assembly GCF_055589465.1 of Streptomyces sp. NPDC041940. NCBI lineage: Bacteria > Bacillati > Actinomycetota > Actinomycetes > Kitasatosporales > Streptomycetaceae > Streptomyces > Streptomyces sp. NPDC041940. The sequence goes on along the minus strand of NZ_JBVJBP010000031.1, from coordinate 23,766 downwards.
TCCTCCTCGGCCAGGGCGAGCGCCTCCTGGGGGCTGCCGAGGGCCAGTCGGCATTCGGCGGCGGCGGAGCGCCACGGGGTGACGACCGGGCTGACCACCTCGCGGGCGGTCTGGCGGCGGCCGCACTCCAGGAAGTCGTGCAGGGCCCCGGCCGTGTCGCCCGCGTCGGCGCGCTGCACGCCCCGCGCGTACAGGAAGCGGTTCAGCTCCCAGTTGTCGGGCGCCTCGCGCAGGTCGAAGCCGTCCGCGAGGCGCCGGGCCTCCGTGGTGCGGCCGGTCTCCACGAGTGCGATCAGGGTGGTGGCGTGCACGTTGGAGGGGCCCTGGGAGTGGGTGGGGGGTTCGGCGGGCAGCAGGGTGTACTGGCCGCGCGCGGCGGCGATGTCGGCCCGCGTGTTGAGCAGCGCCGCGTGCATGGGGTGCAGCAGGTCGGGTCGTTGTCCGGCCAGGCCGCGGTCCACGAGGCGGTCGGCCTCGTCGAGTTCGTCGGCCCACTGGGCGACGGCGGCGGACGTGCCGAGCAGGAAGGGCTCGGTCAGCGGGTGGGCCGGTTCGGCGAGCAGGGCGCGCACCTGCCGCATCGCGTCGTCCGCCGAGGCCAGCGCGGCGCTGGCCGCGTACCGGACGAGCAGCGCCCGGGTCGCCGGGCCCACGAGTTCCGGTGAGCGCTCGGCGGTCTCGGACAGCCGGCGGTACACGTCGCTGCGGACCGTCTGGTCCTGGTCGGACAGCAGGGCGGACGCGGTCTGCAGGGCGCCGCCGAGGTCGGGGTCTCCGGTGAGCTGGCCGTCCACCGTGCGCAGTACCTCCACGGCGGCGCGGGCCCGGCCGCGTCCGGCCAGCGCGGTGCCCAGGGCCACGGCGGCACGCACCCGGTCCTGCGGTGTGCCGTGCAGCCCCAGTGCCTCGGTGAGCCGGGGGATGCCGGCCGAGGAGTCCCGGCCCGCGCACTCCAGGGAGCCCAGCTCGGTCAGCACCCGCTGCCGGTGGTCGTCGGGCAGCGGCTCCTCCAGGGCTCTGCGCAGGAACGCGACGGCGTCGTCGGAGCGGCCGTCGCGCAGCGCGAGGGAGGCGGCGTCCCGCAGCACGGCCGGGGCCCAGGAGGCGCCCACGGGGCCGGACCGCAGCAGGTGCCGTGCCACCGCCGCGGTGGGGGCTCCGCGCCGCAGCAGCGCCTCGGCGGTGGTCCGGTGCACCGCGTGCCGCCGGGCCGCGGGGACGCCGGTGAGTACGGCGTCCCTCAGCAGCGGATGGGCGTAGCGGGGCAGGCCGTCCGGGCCCGGGCGCAGCAGGCCGAGCCCGGTCATCGCGGTGAGCCAGCCCGCCACCCGGGCCGGATCGGCACCGGCGAGCTCTCCGAGCAGAGCGGCCGGCGCCTCGCCCCCGCCCGCTCCCCCTCCGGCCCGCTCCCTTCCCTCGTCGAGCACGGCGAGAGCCCGGGCCACCTCGGCCGTGCCGTTCCCGGCACTGTCCAGCCACCAGCGCACGGCGGCCACATAGGAGCCCTGGTACAGGGCGGCGGAGGTCTCGGGAAGGCCGGGGTACGGGAGCGGGGCGTCGGTCGCGTACCCGGCGCGGGCGCCAAGGTCGTCCAGGAGGGCCTTCAGCAGCAGGGGGCTGCCCGCGCCGGCCCGGACGCAGCTCTCGACCCATGCCGTGGGGGCGTCCGGGTGCTCCGCACGCACCAGGCCGGCCGCCGAGTCAGGGGTGAGCGGGGACAGGGTGTGGGTGTCGACGAGGGCCGGAGAGAGGGTGTGGGTGAAGCCCGGGGACGGCGGATCGACGTCGTACTGGCCGCGTTCGGTGACGGCCAGCAGGACCGGCAGAGGTAATCGGTCCACGTGCCGGGCGGCCTCCACCAGCCAGCGGTACGAGGGGCCGTCGGCGAGGTGGACGTCGTCCACGGCGAGCAGCAGCGGGGACTCACCGGCGTACGAGCGCAGCGCGTGCCGGAACACGGCGCCCTGCTCGCGTTCGTCGCCTGCCGGGTCGCACTGATCCGAGCCCGGTACGGGTCCGAGGAGCTGGAGCACGGCGGCGAAGGGCCCCGCCGCATATCCCGGCGAGCAGCGGGCACGCATCACCCGCACGCCTTGTGCGGTGGCGGCCTCCGCGGCTGCCTCCAGGACGCTGGTCCGGCCGGTGCCGGTCGCTCCGCGCACCAGCACGAGGCCGCCCGTTCCGGACCGGGCGCGTGCGAGGCCGGCCGTCAGCAGGGCGGCGGCCTCCCGGTGTTCGGCAGGCCGCGCACGCCGCAGCTGCTCGGGCTGAGGATCGGGCATTCCTGCCTCCCTGGTCGGACGTGGCGTCTTTCCCCGTCGAGGACGGCCCGCGCCCGGGGCTGGTGCCGTGACAAGTGACACGGCGGCGAGTTCCGGCCCCGGTGGAACCGGACGGGCCGTCACCGCACGGCCGTTGCGCGGCCGTCGGCGGTCTCGTGGTCGGCGCGGGGCCGATCTCGTGGTGCGTCTCGTGGTGATCCACGATTGCGGCCGGACCGTCCGCCCCAGAAGGGTGAGGAGTGCACATGCGTCACCGAGCCCACCGGGGTGGCGCGTACGTGGACATAGGGGAAACGGTTGCTCAGCTCATCGCGGACCACACGCCCCGGCACGGCCGACTCCGCGTCCCGGATACCCGTGGCGGTGCACGCCACGGACCCGATATCGCGCGAGGGAGCGCTCAGCCAGCTGCGCCGGTTCCCGGAGATCGACCTGCGGGACGAGACCGAGTCGGGCCCCGGCACGGTGGCCCTGCTCATCGACGACGTCCTCGACGACACGGCCCTGACCCGGCTGCGCCGGCTGGTGCGCAGCGAGGGCGCGCGGGCGGTGCTCGTGGTGTCCGCGCTGCGGGAGACGGAGCTGCTGGACGTGATCGAGTGCGGGGTCGGTGCCATCGTGTGGCGCCGCGAGGCCACCGCGACGCGGCTGGTGCAGGCCGTGGTCGCGGCCGCCCGGGGCGACGGCGACCTGCCCGCCGATCTGCTCGGCCGGCTGATCAACCAGGTGGGCACCCTGCATCGCGGCGCCGCCGGCCGTACCGGCGCTCCGGCCTCGGGGATGACACCCCGTGAGGTGGACGTACTGCGGCTGGTGTCCGAGGGACTCGACACCGGTGAGATCGCCAGCAAGCTGTCCTACTCCGAACGCACCGTCAAGAACGTGATGCACGGGCTGACCACCCGACTGCACCTGCGTAACCGGGCCCACGCCGTGGCCCATGCCCTGCGGGAAGGCTACATCTGACCGAACGGGCATCCGAAGTCGCCCCCACGGGCAGCGCTTTCTGCCCCGTGGCCGTCCCGGGCGTCCCTGCGGGCCGGGGCGGTGCGGAGGGCAGGATCGGATACGGCGGCGCACAGCACGGCAGGGCGGGAACGGGAGCACATCGGTGATCCACGAAGTGGACGAGGTTCTCAAGAACCTGCTCAGCGGCGGCGCACTGGCCGGTTCCGGCATCGACGTCGCGCTCGACGCGCCGACGCGTGACTGGGCCGCCCGCCGCAACGCGCCCACGATCAACGCCTATCTGTACGACATCCGGGAGGACGTCGCCCGCCGTCAGCGGGGCCATGTCCCGATCCACGACGAGCGGGACATCGTCGTCAAGCACCGGCAGCCGCCCCGCTGGTTCCGGCTGTCGTACCTGGTGACGGCGTGGACGAAGCAGCCCCAGGACGAACACCGGCTGCTGTCCGCGGTGCTGGCCACGCTGATCCCGCGCGAGCTGATCGGCCCCTCCGAACTTCCGGGTTCCCTCGGCGCGTTGGGCATGACGATCCCGATGTCCGTGGCCGGCACCCAGACGGAGTCGCGTTCCCTCGCGGAGATCTGGTCCGCGCTCGGCGGCGAACTCAAGCCGTCCCTCGACCTCGTGATCACCGCTCCCTTCCCGGCCTACCCCGAGTACGACGCCGGTCCGCCCGTCACCGAGGGCGTCGCGGTCCGTGTCCGCACCGTGGACGACGGCGCACCGCCGAAGTCGGAGGAACGCGCGCACAGCGCACGGCAGGTGGCGGCGGCGCAGGAGGCCCGGGAGGCTCGCAGGACGGCCCGCCGGGGCCGGGGGCTGGACCGCAGGACATGACCACGCGGACGTCCGGCACCGATACCCCCGCCACCGCGCTTCTCGCCCGCCTCGCCGAGCTGCGGGACCGGGTCGCCCTGCTGGTGGAGCACCGGTCCGCCGACGACCCCACGGCCGGCGACCCGCTGCGCGGCCTGTACCTGTCCGAGGAGGCCGTACGGCATCTGCTGCGCCCGGCGGAGCCGTTGCCCCTCACCTGTCCCGGCACCGGCGGGCCGCCCGGCGACCGTCTGGCCGGCCTCTCCGCCCGGTTCGGCCTCACCGAGCTCGACACCGCGCTGCTCCTCATCGCCCTCGCCCCCGACCTGGACCGCGGCTTCGAGCCGCTGTACGGCTACCTCAACGACGACGTCAGCCGCCGGCGGGCCACCGTCGCGCTTGCCCTGGACCTGTGCGGGATCCCCGTCCATCTGGCCGAGGGCCGGGCCCGCCTGCATCCCGCGGCCCCCCTGTCCGTGCTCGGGCTCCTCACCGTGGAGGACCCCGAACGCCCCTTCCTCAGCCGCGCCCTGCGCGTACCGGACCGCCTCGTGGCCCACCTCCTCGGCGACGACACCCCCGACGCGTCACTCACCGGTCATCTGCACGCGCTGCCCGCCCCGGAGCCGGGTGCGGACCTCCGAGGGCCGGGCCAGGACGCACCTGCTGCCCGCACGGACCTCCGGGCTCCCGACCGGGACGCCCGGGCCCCCGGCACCGACCTCCGGGGACCTGACGGCGACGCCCGACCGCCCGGCGCGGCCCGCACCGGCCAAGGCGCATCGCCCGCCGACGCCGACCACCGGGGACTTGACCACGACACACGCGCCCCCGGTACCGACCACACCGGCCAAGACGCACCGCCCCCCGGCGCCGACCACCGAGCCCCCGACCACGGCGCGCCTGCCCCCCGCGCAAACCCCCGGGGCCCCGCCCCGGACGGTGAGGCCGACCGGATCGCCCGGCGGCTGGCCGCCCGGCTGGTTTCCGGGACGCCGCTCACCGTGTATCTGCGCGAGCGCCGTGAGGGCGACGGGCTCCCCTGTGTGGACGCCGCCCTGCGCGCCGCGGGCGTCGCGGCCGTGCGGTTCACGGGGCCCGAGGACCGTGTCCCGGACCTGCTGCGGGAGGCCCGGCTGAGTGACCGCGCGGTCGTCGTCACGGGGCTGCCGGAGCAACCGGCTTCGTTGTTCCGGGAGTTGGCCGCGGCGGTCGACGTGCCGGTGCTGGTGACCGGGTCCCGCCCGTACGACCCCCAGTGGTGCGACCAGGACCCCCTCGTCCTGGAGGCACCCGCACGGCGCGCGGGCGCGGTGGACGCCTGGTCGGCCGCCCTCGGCGGAGAACCCGGCTTCGACCTGGCCGCCACCGTCGCCCCGTACCACCTCGCCGGTGAGCACATCGCCCGTGCCGCCCGCGCGGCCCGGGGCCTCGCCGACTTCGACGGGACCCCGCTCTCCCCCGCCCATCTGCGCCTCGCCGCCCGGCAGCAGTCCGCCTCCGGCCTGGAGCAGCACGCCCGCCGGATCCGGCCCGACGTGGACTGGCGCGACCTCGTCCTGCCGGACGGGCCCCTGACCCAGCTGCGGGAACTCGCCCTGCGCGCCCGCCACCGCGACCGGGTCCTCGGCGACTGGCGGCTCAGCGCGGGCGGCGGCCGGGGCCGGGGCGTCCTCGGCCTGTTCGCGGGCGAGTCCGGCACCGGCAAGACCCTCTCGGCGGAGGTCGTCGCGGCCGACCTCGGGCTCGATCTCTACGTCGTCCAGCTGTCGTCCGTCGTCGACAAGTACGTCGGCGAGACCGAGAAGAACCTGGAACGCATCTTCACCGAGGCCGACCGCACCGACGCGGTGCTCCTCTTCGACGAGGCCGACGCCGTCTTCGGCAAGCGGTCCGAGGTGAAGGACGCGCACGACCGGTACGCCAACCTGGAGAGCGCCTACCTGCTCCAGCGGCTGGAGTCCTTCGACGGCATCGCACTCCTCACCACCAACCTGCGCGCCAACATCGACGAGGCGTTCACCCGGCGCCTGGACCTGATCGTCGACTTCCCGTTCCCGGACGCCGGACAGCGCCTCGCGCTGTGGCGGCACAGCCTGTCGCATGTCCCCAGCGCCGACGGCATCGAACTCGACGCGGTGGCGAGCGGCTTCGAACTGGCGGGCGGCTCCATCCGCAGCGCGGTGGTGACCGCCGCGTACCTGGCGGCCGGGCGCGGGGACACGGTGACGGCGGACGACCTCCTGGAGGGCGCCCGCCGCGAGTACCGCAAGGCCGGCCGCCTGGTGCCGGGGGAAGGCACCTGGTAGCGGCCGGCCGGGCCGTCAGCCGTCAGCGGGTTGGACGATCTTCCACTCCTGGTCGTCCGTGTTGGAGCAGTGGAACAGGGTGAGGCCGCTGTCGTCACCGCCGGTGCTGTAGCCGGACACGTCCAGGCACTTGTTGTTGCTGGCGTAGTTGCGGATCCAGTAGGCCCCGCTCTCCTGCTTGTCGATCCACCAGAGCTGGTTGTCCTTCATCGTGCCGTCGCAGGTGTACTCGGTGATCCCGGACGGTACGGGCGCCGCCCCGTAGTACGGCAGGTCCACGCAGAGCTGGTCCTTGACGTTGCGGATCTGGAAGAGCGCGTGCCCGCCCGGCCCCTTGTTCTCGTACTTCACCTCGAGGTTCCACCGCTGGTTGTCCTGCCCGGTCTCGTCGCAGGTGAACTGCTTGACCGGCGCGTCGGCCTTGTTCTCGACGGCGGACGCGCACTTCTTGGTGGTGGGGTTGTACAGCAGGACGTTCATCGCCGGCACCACGGGCTTCGGCTTCTTCTTGGCGGGCGGCGGCGGTGCGGCACCCCCACCGCCGCCCTCCCCCGCACCGGCCTGCGACTCCTGCTCCTCGGGCGTCGGCGACGGGGGCGGCGCCGAGGTCAGGGCCGGGGTGGGGGTCGGGGACGGCGCGAGGGTGGCGCCGGCGCCGACGGGCGACGCGTCGGCCTTGGTGGTGACCGAGGGCTTGTAGGTGAGCCACAGCATGAGGAAGGTGAACGCGAGGGCGAACAGGATCCCGAAGAGGGTCGCCAGCCAGCCCGGCAGGAAACCGCGCTGGACGAACGTCCCCTCCACGGGCATCGCCGTGGCCCCGGACCGCTGCACCGCGAGGGTGTAGGGCCGCTGTTCCTTCGACCCGAACCAGATGATGTTCTTGGGCTTGAGCGTGGTCTTGACGAACGCCGCCCGGCCCGGCTCGATCTGCACGTTGGCCGGGTGGATGTCGTACGACAGCTCGTCGCCGTTGTCGCTGCCGCTCAGGGACGCGGTCAGCTTGGTGTTGCCCACGTTGTCGACGGCGAGCCGGGGCCGCCCCCGGAACCGCCCCTTGACCGTGGGCGGCACCAGCTCCGCCCGCACCTCGGTGAACGGCGTGATGGTCAGGTTGCCCTCGGGGACGGTCGTCGCCTCGGGATGCTCGGTCGGCGTGATCCGCACCGCGTACGGGTTCGGGCCCGCCGTGGCGTCCGGCGTACGCGGCGGCGCGAACGTCAGCTCCACCGTGCCGGTCGTGCCGGGGTAGAGGCGCAGGGACGCCGGCTCCACGGTCGTCCAGGGGGCGACGGGGCCGACCGGTTCGAAGCGGTACTCGTCGACGACGTCACCGGTGTTGCGCAGGCGCAGGCGCACGCGCGTGCTGCTGCCCGGGTCGACGGTCGCGGAGGCGGGTTCCAGAGATGTCCACAGGCTCACGTCGCGACGCTAGCCGGGGTGCCCACGGCACGTCAGGAGGCTAAAGGGCAGGATGAGAGGGCCGAACGGGCCATGGTGCGGGCCGTCAGGTCCGGGGCGTCGGCGCTCCGGTCGCCGTCAGGACGAACTGGGCGTAGGAGTCGGCGTTCATGAGGGCGCGCCGGCCGAGGGCGTACCAGTTGGCCTGCTTGGGCAGGAAGGTCGGTTCGTCCTTGCCGTTGAACTCCTTCGGGTCGCGCACCTTGCGCCGGTCGAGGATCGAGGGCTCCATCGCCTCCACCACCTCCGGGTCGGCGGCGGCCATGGAGTTGTCCTCGGACATCTCCTCGAAGTACGGGCTGTACTGGAAGTCGAGCGTGCCGGCGAACCGGTGCGTGGCCTCGTGGACGATGTACCAGGCGATCTGGCCGGGCTGCAGCAGGTGGAGCGGCCCCGAGCGCTCCATCAGGGGCGGCAGTTCCTCGCTCATCTTGTCGTGGCCGAGGCCCATCAGACCCGCCATGTTCTCCGACAGGTTCCCGTCGACCCAGGCGGTGGCGTTGTGCGGCACGCCCGGCACCCCGCTGCCGACCAGGGCGATCTGCGCGCCCTGCGCGTTCAGGCCGTCGTGGATGCGCTGGACGATCTCGGCGATCCGGGGCAGGAACGGCGCGAGCTGCCCGGGAGGGGCGGTCCGGAACACGGGAAAGCCCGACTGCAGCCCCGCCAGCAGCGGGCCCGCGGGCGCGCCATTGGCGTCTTTGAGCATCTTCAGCGCGGAGGCGATGCGGTGCTTGGCCTCGGCCACCGCGCGGCTGGTCTCTGTCCTGCGCCGGACGAGATCCTTCTCGGAGATCCGGCCCTTGGTGGAGAACGCGACGTTCTCGCTGCTGTGGAGCTGCTCGCTCTCGTCGTCGTACGTGTCACCCGGGCGGGGCTTCCGCCCGGGGTCGAGGCCCAGCTCGGCCGAGGTCTTGAGGGCGCCGGAGCCGCCCTCGCCACGCCACCGGTAGTGCGGCCGTTCGCGTTCGTCCTGGACGCTGGCGCCCTGGTCGAACGTCCACACGGTCCGCTGGACCGCCGCCGCGGCCGGTGCGCTCGCGACCGGCCCCGCCGTGTCCTTGGCCGGGGTCGGCCGGACCGCCGGCACCGGCCCGTTCATCACCCGCCGGGCGTTGTCCACCGCGTGCCGCTCGCCCGAGTCGCCGACGTCGGACATCCTGACGCCGGCGCCGTTGTCCGTACCGGGGACGGGCCCGGCCAGCTGGTCCTGGAAGTGGGTGAGTTCGTGCGCCCAGTCCTCCTTGGTCAGCGGCCCGCCCTCGACGATATGGGGCCCGGAGGTGTACGCCTTCGCGCCCAGCTCCGCCGCCGACTCCCGGGCCAGCGGCCCCTTGTGCACGCGTACACCGCTGAAGTCGGCGCCGCCGAAACGGGCCTCCATCTCGGTCTGCAGCCCGGAGTCCATGCGCTGGCCCGGGGTGTTCAGCACGTCGTGCACCAGGGCGCGGCGCTGCACGGAGGGCGTGTGCCCGCAGTGCGCGTCGTGCTCGTGCCGCTCCTCCGCCACGGTCCGGGCCACGGCCGCGTTGCCGGCCATGCGCTGGAGCGCCAGCATCGGGTGCGCCGGCACGCCGGGCGCGGTCGCGCGGCGGTCGTCCCGATCGGCGGCCTGCCTGCCCCCTGTTCCGTGTGCGTGCACGGCGTTCTCCTCGACACTCGACTCGTCGCCGGACGGCTGACCCGTCAGTTTCACCCGCCGTGGGCGTGGCACGGGAGGGCCCCGGGGGCAGAGGTGAGGGCAGGGACCGCGCGGCGAGGGCCGGGGCACCGCCGGAAGTGCCCTTGCGGGCAACCGGATTGCCCCCGCTTCGGCACCGGAGGACGTTTCCCCGCCGGTCCGGCGCGCGCGAGGGTGAGAGCTGTTCGTGTCTCGTACCCCGAGGAGAGCAGAGCATGCCGTCCTACCTGTCGCCCGGCGTCTACGTCGAGGAGGTGGCCAGCGGCTCGCGCCCGATCGAGGGGGTGGGGACGTCGGTGGCGGCCTTCGTCGGACTCGCGCCGACCGGACCGCTGAACGAGCCGACACTGGTCACCAACTGGACGCAGTACGTGGCGGCCTTCGGTGAGTTCACCGACGGGTACTACCTCGCGCACTCCGTCTACGGCTTCTTCAACAACGGCGGTTCCGCCGCGTACGTCGTCCGCGTGGGAGGCTCCTCCGAAGGCGCTCCCGCCGAGGCCGGCCAGGGCCCCGCCGCCGTCACCGGCCGTTCCGGCAACGCCCCGGCCGCGCTGCCCGCGGGCGAGCCCAAGCAGCTCGGCACCTTCGCCGTCACCGCCGTGGCGCAGGGCGACCTGAGCGTGGAGGTCGCGGACCCCGAGGGCGAGGGCCCCGCCGAGCGGTTCAAGCTCATCGTCAAGGACGGCGACAAGCCGGTCGAGACCTTCGACGTGACCGCGAAGAAGGGCGGCCGCAACTACGTCGTCACGCAGGTCAAGGAGCGCTCCAAGCTCATCACCGTCACCGAGGCCGCGCCGACCGCGCAGCTGGCCCGCCCGGACAACCAGACGGTGGCCCTCGCCGCCCCGGCACCCGCGCCCGCGCCCACCGCCGCTTCCGACAACCACCCGGACGCCGCGCACCCGGGCCCGGCCCAGTACCTCGGTGACTCCGCCGACCGCACCGGCTTCGGCGGCCTGGAGGCCGTGGACGAGGTCTCCATGGTGGCCGTCCCCGACCTGATGGCCGCCTACCAGCGCGGCGCGATCGACCTGGAGGCCGTCAAGGCGGTCCAGCTCGGGCTGATCGCGCACTGCGAGCTGATGGGCGACCGGGTCGCCGTGATCGACCCGCCGCCGGGCATGAACGCCCGCCAGATCCGGGTCTGGCGCCAGGAGACCGCCGGCTACGACTCCAAGTACGCGGCCCTGTACTACCCCTGGATCAAGACCTTCGACCCGGCCACCGGCCACGCCCGGCTGGTGCCGCCGAGCGGCCACGTCGCCGGCATCTGGGCCCGCAACGACGCCGAGCGCGGCGTCCACAAGGCCCCCGCCAACGAGGTCGTCCGCGGCGCCGTCGACCTCGAACTCCAGATCACCCGCGGCGAGCAGGACCTGCTCAACCCGATCGGCGTCAACTGCATCCGCGCCTTCCCCGGCCGCGGCATCCGCGTCTGGGGAGCCCGCACCCTCTCCTCCGACCCGGCCTGGCGCTACCTCAACATCCGCCGGTACTTCAACTACCTGGAGGAGTCGATCCTGATCGGCACCCAGTGGGTGGTGTTCGAGCCGAACGACCACAACCTGTGGGCCCGGATCCGGCGCAACATCTCGGCGTTCCTGGTCAACGAGTGGCGCGACGGCGCCCTGTTCGGCCAGCGTCCCGAGGAGGCGTACTACGTCAAGTGCGACGAGGAGACGAACCCGCCGGAGTCGGTCGACGTCGGCCGCGTGGTCTGCGAGATCGGCATCGCCCCGGTGAAGCCCGCCGAGTTCGTGATCTTCAGGCTGGCCCAGTTCTCCAGCGGCGGCGGGGAGCTGGAGGAGTAAGCCCCGGCCGCACACCCGCCATCCACCAAGACCCCCTAGAAGGACTGCGAACAGCACATGAGCCTTTCGCCGGGTGACTCCCTCACCTCACATAATTTCGGGCTGCAGATCGACGGCGTCATGGTCGAGTACCTCGCCGAGGTCAGCGGCCTGTCCATGGAGCAGGACGTCATCACGTACCAGCAGAACACCCAGAACGGCCAGAACAAGGTCGTGAACCTGCCGGGCGTGAAGAAGAACGGGACCTGCACGGTCGTCCGCGGTATGACCCAGTCGGCCGCGTTCACCGAGTGGATCAACCAGTCGATCACCGGCCAGATGAGCACGGCCCGCAAGAACGCGTCCATCATCATGATGGATTACCAGAGCAACCCGGTGAAGCGCTACAACATGCGCAACGCGTGGTGCAGCAAGATCGACACGAGCACCGTGAAGGCGGGCGAGGCGTCCGCGCTCACTGAGACCGTCACCATCGTGTTCGAAGAACTGGACATCGAGTAATGCGGCGTACGGCTGCCAGGGCCGGCGGCGCGGTGACGCACCCGGGCGCCGACGCGGCGGGGACGGTGGGGCCGGGGCCGACGCAGGCCCCGCCCGTCGCCCCGGTCCCGGAGCAGGACGCGCCGCAGCAGCAACAGTACGAACTGCGCACCGAGTTCCCCTTCCAGCTGCCGCGCGGGTACGTCGACGAGGCGGGCACCGTCCACCGCGACGGCGTGATGCGCCTGTCGACGGCCCGGGACGAACTCGTGCCGCTGCGGGACGTGCGGGTGCAGGAGAACCCGGCGTTCCTGTCGGTGGTGCTGCTGGGCCGGGTGATCACCCGGCTCGGCACGCTGCCGCATGTGCACGACGGGACCGTGGAGAACATGTTCGCCTCGGACCTCGCCTTCCTGCAGGACTTCTACCGCCAGATCAACGCGGAGGGCCACACCCGCGCGGCCGTGGAGTGCCCGCACTGCGCGGAGCCCTTCGAGGTGGAACTCGGCGGGAGCCGCCTGGGGGAATCGTGACGTACGCGACCGACCGGCTGCACGAGGAGATCGCGTACGTCGCCTACCACTTCCACTGGAGCATGGACGAGATCCTGGACCTGGAACACCGCGATCGCCGCCGCTACACGGCCGAGATCGCGTCCCTGGTCACGCGGGCCGGGGCGGAGGACTGAGGCATGGGGTTCCTGGACCGGTTGCGGGGACGGCGGAACGACGGGCCGGACGGAGGCGACCGGGTCGCTGCCGCCGAGGCGCCCGGCGGGGCGGCACCGGCCGACGCGGCTTCCGCGCGTACGGGTGCGGATGCGGGTGCGGACACCGGTGCCGGCCCCGTGGTGAGCGCCGCCTGGTCGAGGCTGCCGTCGATCCAGCGGACCCTGGACTCCGGCCGGGAGGCCGGGGTCGCGGACACGGGGTTCGGCGGGCGCCTGCCGACCTGGCAGAACCCGTCGTTCGCGGGCACCGCGTCGCCCGCGGTCCTGAACGGACAGTCCCGCACCCTCCTCGGCGACCTCTCCCACCCGACCTCGGGCCGCCCGGTCTTCGGCCTCGAACGCCCCACAGGAGCCTTGCCGTTGCCCGGCCCGGGTCCGGTGGTGCAACGGGCACCGGCGGTGCCGTTGCGGGAGATTCCGGCGCGGGGGGTGGGGTCTACGGGGTTCGGGGCTGGGGATGGTGGCGGGGCCGGTGCTGGGGCCGAGGCCGGGGCCGGTGTCGGTGTTGGTGCTGAGCCCGGGGCCGGTGCTGGGGCCGGTGTCGGTGCTGAGCCCGGGGCCGGTGCTGAGCCCGGTGCGGGTGCTGGGGCCGGTGCTGGGTCCAGGGCTGGGGCTGGGGCCGGTGCTGGGTCCAGGGCTGGGGCTGGGGCCCGTGGCAGCGGCAGTGCCGCCAGGGCTGGGAGTGCTGCCGGAGTTTCGGAGGGCTCGGGGGTGCCGTCGAACTCGGAGGGGTCCGGTGTTTCGGGGGCTTCCCGGGGCTCTGTGGTTCCCGGGGCTTCGAGGGTGACCAGGGGCTCGAAGTGGCGCGGGGGCTCGCGGGCTCCCCGGGCTTCGGAGACTCCCGGAGCCTCAAGGGGCGCCGAAGCCTCAGAGATCCCCGGGACCTCAAGGACACCCGGAGCTTCGAAGGGTGCCACCGGCTCAACAACTCCCCAAGCCACGAAGACCCCCGGAGCCTCAAGGGCGGGCGCCGAAGCCTCAGAGATCCCCGGGACCTCAAGGACACCCGGAGCTTCGAAGGGTGCCACCGGCTCAACAACTCCCCGGGCCTCGAAAACCCCCGGAGCCTCAGGAGCACCCAGGACCTCAAGGGCGCCCGGAACCTCAGGAGTACCCGGAACCTCAGGGGCGCCCGGAACCTCAGGAGTACCCGGAACCTCAGGGGCGCCTGGAACCTCAGGGACGCCCGGGACCTCAGGAGCACCCGGGGCCTCGAAGGACGCCACGGGCTCAAAGGTTCCCCAGGCTTCGGAGACTCCCCGGGCATCGACGGGTGCCGGGGACTCGACGAAGGTGCCCGGGGGCTCGGAGCGTGTCGGAGGCGGGGCGGACGCCGGCGTGACCCCGAGGTCTGCCGCGAGCGCGGTCGCCGGCGGGGTCGCGAGGCCTGCTGGGGCACACACGCGCGCGGTCCAACGGCTGGGTACGGGCGGCTCCGCACCGCAGGGTGGCGGATCGGTGCCGGCGGCATCGGCCCGTGCTGCGACCGCCCGTTCGACCACTCCCGTCACTACGACCGCTCCGGCAGTTCCCGTGGTGTCCCCGATACCGCCGCCCGTCCGGGAGCAGGTCACCGCACCGCTCCCCGTTCCCGGCCTCCACGTGACGCCCGTTCCGGCAAGCCGGCCGCCCCGGCCGAGCTCCCTGACGAGGACACAGGCAGGAGCGGCACCCGTACAGCGACGTACGCTCCCGACGGCACAGCGGACCGCGAGGCCCAAGGCCGGCACAGCGGCGGAGACCACATCAGGGACGTCAGCGAGCAGCAGCAGGGCGGCAGTTGATGCACCCGCGCCCACAGCCCCGACCTCGGTGCGGCGCGCGGTAACCAGCCCTGCCGATACAGGCCACGGCAACACCCCAGCCACCACCGGCCGAGGCGAGGACCTCCCGTCGGCCCCGGCCGTCACGAACCGTACGACGAACAGCCCGGCCGCGGAGGCAGCACCCACGCAGCCGAAGGGGGCCGTGCCCCGGCCGGGTGCGGTGACGCCGCCGTCAGGACCGGCCGGGGCGCAACGGCCCACCCGCGCTCCGTCGCTGCCGGGCAAGTCCGCACAGAGCACGGCGGCCACCGCGGCCGCGCCGACTCCGACCGTCCAGCGACGACCGGCCACCCCTACCCGCCCCCAGCCGTCACCCACCGGCACGGGCACGGGACCGGTTCACACCCCGCCCACCCCCGCCCAAGCACCACGACGCACGCAGGCGGGCACCGCTGCTACGACGTCACCCACCGCGCCCACACCGCCGACGGGCACCCCCACCCCACCCACACGCCCGCAGCCCGGCAACAGCACCACGACACCCACAGGCGCCACCGCCCCCCACCGCAGCACACCCACACCCACGGCAGGCACCTCCACCCCACCGCCCCACACGCCCGCCCGCACCCACACCGACACCAGCCCGGCCCCGACGGTCCAACGCCAACAGACCACCCCAGGCCCCGGCCGGCACAGCCACACGGCACCCACCACCCCCACACCACCGACGGGCACCGCCACCCCACCGCCACGCCCACAGGTCAGCCACGGCGCCACGCCCCGCCCCGGCAACACCACACCAGCACCGGCCAACGACAGCCGGACCAACTCCCCCGCCGACAGGCCTGCCCCGGCACCCACGAGCCCCGAACCACAGCGACAGCCACCCCACAGCACCCCGCCCTCAGCACCCGCACCCGCACCCGCACCCGCTGCCAAAGCAACAGTCACTCCACCGCCATCAGCGCGCACCGTTCAGCGAGCGGTCCTCCCTCCCACCACCCCGTCACCCAACCGCCCCACCACACCCGGCCCCGCACAACCGCCCACCACACGCCGTACCCCCCACCTCGGCCTCGGCGCCCCGATCACCCCACAGCCACAGCCCACCGCCTCACCCCAGCAGCCGGCACCGCCCCTCCCCGGCACACCCACCACGCCCAACCGCCCCGCACTGGGCGCCCCCGTAAACACAGCACCACAACCACCGGCGCCACCCACACCCCCGGCCACCCGGACGCACACCCCCACCTCCCCCCTCCCCGTGGTCCAGCGCTTCTGGAAGAAGCCGAAGACCACCACCAAGAACGCCCCCAAGAACACCACCGGCGCCCTCGCAGCCGCCGCGGCCGCGACCATCGCCAACTCCCTCACGCCCCGGACCTCGCCACCCCACAGCCCCCCACCCCCGTACGCGGAATCCGCATCCACAACCGCGTCCACATCCACGTCCGCGTCCACATCCGGGTCCGCGAACCAACCGCCCCCACCCGCCTACACAGAGATCCCGAACGGCGGCTTCGACCCCCGTGAGCTCACCGACTTCCAGCTCGACGAACTGGTCCACCGCCTCATCGGCCGCATCACCCGGCTGATCCGCACAGAACTCCGCATGGACCGCGAGCGGATCGGCAGACTCCGCGACCCCCGCCACTGATACAGAACAGAAAGGCCCTCGATGTCCCGCCAGGACCCGGGCTCCACCATCTGGTTCACCCTCAGCATCGACGGTGAGAGCCTCGGCTACTTCAACGGATGCGAAGGGCTGTCGTCCCAGGTGGAGGTCGAGCAGCGCCAGGAGGGCGGCAACAACGGGTTCGTCTGGCAGCTGCCCACCCGTGTCACCTTCTCCACCATCCGGCTGACCCGGCCCCTCACCCCGGACACCACGAAGGTGGCCAAGTGGATCTCGTCCGTGCAGACGGGGATCAAGCGGCCCACCGCCCAGATCGCGGCGCTGCGCGCGGACGGCTCGGAGGTGGCCCGCTGGGGGCTGATCGAGGTACTGCCGGTGAGCTGGACCGGTCCCAGCCTGGACCCCGCCAACCCGGCCGTGGCGACCGAGGTCCTGGAGATCGCCCACCACGGGTTCACGGACTGAAGGGCGGCACAGAGACATGGCACGAACCAGCAGCAGGGGCGCCGGAAAGAGCCTCGTCAGGGCGACGCTCGCGATCCACGAACCGCCCGTCGGCAAGAGCACCACGCCCGGCGGGATCATCAAGACCTTCGGCTTCGACTTCAATCCCGCGCAGCTGTCCCTGACCCGCCGCGCCCAGTGGAAGTCGACGCCCGCGCAGATCGAACGCGACGGCGCCCTGCCGGAGTTCATGGGCGCCGAGGCGCGGGAGATGGGCGTGGAGATCTTCCTCGACTCCTCCGCCAGGCCGACCGGCAACACCGTGCTGAAGAAGGTGGAGTCGCTGCTCGCCTGCTGCGAGGTGACGAACGCCAGCATCGCCGCGAAGCAGCCGTCGCCGCCCTGGGTGGTGTTCCAGTGGGGGTCGTTCTCGACGGCCCGGTTCACGGCGTACGTGAGTTCGGTGGAGGCGACGTACTCCCTCTTCGGCACGACGGGCGTGCCCATCCGCGCCACCTGCCGGCTCCAGTTGCACGAGATCCCCAGCAAGACCAAGAGGCAGAACCCGACCTCGGGCGCGCTCACCGCGCAGCGCGTGCACCGCGTCGTGGCGGGCGACTCGCTGCAGTCGCTGGCCTGGCGGGAGTACGGCAACGCCGCCGCCTGGCGCTCGATCGCCGAGGCCAACGGCATCGACGACCCGTCCCGGCTGCCGGCCGGTGCGGAACTGGTGCTGCCCGCCGCCGAGGAGGTACGTCCGTAATGGTGCAGTCCGCGTTCTCCAACGTCGTCGAGGTGAAGCTCGGGGGCGCCAAGCTCCCGCCCGAGTTCGCCCGGGCGCTGGTCGACAGCTACGTCGACCAGGGCGCCGGGGTGCCGGCCGCGTTCCGGCTGACGTTCCGGGACCCGTACCGGATCCTCCTGCGCGATCTGAAGGTCACCTTCGGCACGCCGGTGGTCATCGCGCCGGTGTCCGACGGCCAGGGCGCCGCCGACCCGCTGCTGACCGGCGAGGTCACCGGTCTGGAGGCCGACTACGACGGCACGGGCACGTTCACCGTGATCCGGGGCTACGACGTCGGGCACCGTCTGCTGCGCCGCCGCCGGGTGGCCGCCTACCGCAACCAGAGCGCGTCGGACATCGCGCGCAAGCTCGCCGCGCAGGGCGGGGTGCCGGTGGGGCGCGTGCAGTCGACGAAGACGGTGTACGAGTTCATCTCCCAGTCGAACGTCACCGACTGGGACTTCCTCGCCCGGCTCGCCGACGAGAACGAGATGGTGATGTCCGTCGACGCGGACGGCAAGTTCCAGTTCGTGAAGCCGAAGCCGTCGTCCGGGGCGCCCTCGCCGGGGACCGACGGCGACAAGAGCCCGTTCGTGCTCCAGGCCGGGCGGGACATCCTGCGGCTGCGGTCCGCGGTCACCGCCGCCGACCAGGTCGGCAAGGTCGAGTCGCGGGGCTGGGACGTCACGACGAAGAAGAAGCTGACGGCGACCGCGCCCGCCACCGACAACCCGGGCATCGGCATCGGCACGACACCCGGCGTGGCGGTCGGCAAGTTCAAGCCGGCCAAGCTGGTCGAGACGAGCACGCCGTACGACCGGCAGAACGAGGTGAAGTTCGCCGCCGACGCCCTCGCCGACGACCTCACCTCCTCGTTCGCCGAGATGGAGGTCGTCGCGCGCGGAAATCCCAAGCTGCGCCCGGGAGTTCCGGTGACGCTGTCGGACGTCGGGGAGCCCTTCGAGGGCAAGTACACGGCCACGTCCGTGCGGCATGTCTTCGGCGACGGCAAGCACTACGAGGCGTGGGTGACGGTCAGCGGGCGGCAGTGGCGGTCGCTGTACGGGCTCGCCTCCGGCGGCGCCGAGAGCGCGCCACGGCTGCCGAGCGTGGCCAACGCCCTGGTCACCGATGTCAACGACCCGCTCAAGCAGGGGCGGGTCCGGTTGCAGTTCCCCTGGCTGGACGACAGCTATGTCAGCGACTGGACGCGGACCGTGCAGTGGGGCGGCCTCGGCGGCGGCGGCATCTTCCCCATGGACGTCAACGACGAGGTCCTCGTCGCGTTCGACCGGGGAGCCCTCGACCATCCCTTCGTCATCGGCGGCCTCTACAACGGCAAGGACAAGCCGACGCCCGTGAACGACGTGCCGCTGCACGACACCGTGCGCAAGAAGGCGAGCCGGCACACCGTCTCGGACCGGGACGGCAACCGGATGGACCTGCTCAGCCAGAAGACCGGCCTGCGCAAACAGGGTGTCCGGCTGGCCTCCGGCGACAAGCAGCTGGTCATCAACCTGGACCGGACGAAGACCGAGATCATCGTGGACAGCAAGGGTTCGGTCACCATCAAGGGCAGCCGGTCGGTGTCGGTGGAGGCCGGCGCCGATCTCCTGCTCAGCGCCCGGCGCAGCCTGACCCTCAAGAGCGGCGGTCCGCTCACCATCCAGGGCGGCGGGGTGGTCAACATGCGGGCCGCCGGAGCGATCAGCGTGAACGCGCTGGGCGCCCTGAACCTGGACGCGAAGGGCGTCGCGAACCTCACCGGCGTCGGCACCGTGCAGATCAACTCGCTCGCGAACACGACGATCAAGTCCCCGACCACCCTCATCGGTTCGAAGGTGTTCGGCGTCACCACCATTCCCGTGCCGATGCCGATCCCGTGACCGTTTCCAGAGAAGACAGGGTGTGGTTCTGATGGCCGAGCAGTTCGTCGGCTCCGGCTGGTCGTTCCCGCTGCGCATCGGGCCGACCGGCGGGATCGCGCTGGTCAGCGGGGAGCGGGAGATCGAGGAGGCGATCCGGCTGGTCCTGTCGACCGCTCCGGGCGAGCGGCCGATGCGGCCGGACTTCGGCTGCGCGATCCACGACCTGGTGTTCGCGCCGGTCAACGAGCAGACCGCGGGCCGTATCCAGCACGAGGTGTACGCCAGCCTGGACCGCTGGGAGCCGCGCATCGAGGTCGACGACGTCGAGGTCACCACCGGCACCGACCAGAGCGTCCTCTACATCGACGTCCGGTACTCGATCCGCGGCACCAACAACCCGCGCAGCCTGGTCTTCCCCTTCTACGTCATTCCGTCCCACGACGAGCCCGACGCCCCCGAAAGCGACCGCTGATGGCACTGCCCTCCCCCAACCTCGACGACCGCCGCTTCCAGCAGTTCGTCGACGACGCCAAGCGCTACATCCAGCAGCGCGCCCCGGAGTGGACGGACCACAACGTCTCCGACCCCGGCGTCACCCTCGTCGAGACGGTCGCCCACATGGCCGACCAGATCGTCTACCGGCTCAACCGGGTCCCGGAGAAGAACCACCTGGCGTTCCTGGACCTCGTCGGGATCACCCTGTTCCCGCCGTCCGCGGCCCGCACCGAGGTGACGTTCTGGCTGTCGGCTCCGCAGGAGGAGGCGGTGTGGGTGCCGGTGGGCACGGAGATCGCCACACTGCGCACCGAGAGCGAGGAGGCGGTGGTCTTCGGCACCGAGCGTGAACTGACGGTGGTGCCCTGCGCGTTGCGTCATCTGCTGGTGCAGCACCGGGGTGAGCCGATGGTCGACCGGACCTCCGACCTCGCCGAGGAGGACAAGGACCTGCTGTGCTTCGCCGAGTCGCCCGGCCCCGGTGATGCCGTGCTCTTCGGCCTGACCGCCGCGGTCCCGCACTGCGCCATCGCCCTGGACCTGGACAGCCGGGTGGACGGTGTCGGCGTGGACCCGCGCCAGCCGCCGCTGGTGTGGGAGGCGTGGACCGCGGACGGCTGGCAGACCTGTGAGGTCGACCGGGACGGCACGGGCGGCCTGAACCGGCCCGGCGAGGTCGTCCTGCACATCCCCGGCGGGCATGTGCTGTCCCGCAACGCCGGCCAGGAGGCCGGCTGGCTGCGCTGCCGGGTCACCGACCCCCGGCCGAACCAGCCCTTCTACACCACCTCGCCCACCGTGCGGGCCGCCGAGGCCTTCACGATCGGCGGCACGACCGCCGCCGTGCACGCCGAGACGGTGTACGACGAGGCGCTCGGCGAGTCCACCGGGCTGCCGGGTCAGCGACTGCGCCTGGTGCACGCGCCCGTGGTCGGCGACGACCCGCCGGTGCTGCTGCAGACCGCCGAGCACGACGGCTGGACGGACTGGCGGGTCGTGCCGAACTTCGCGGGCTCCGGGCCGCAGGACCGGCACATCACCCTCGACGCCACGACCGGCGAGATCGCCTTCGGCCCGGCCGTGCGCGAACCCGACGGGTCCCTGCGGCAGTACGGGATGGTCGCCCCCAAGGGCGCCCCCGTCCGGGCCCGCCGCTACCGCACGGGCGGCGGGCGCGCGGGCAACGTGGCGCGCGGTGCCGTGCAGGTCCTGCGCACCTCCATCCCGTACATCTCCGAGGTCGTCAACCGCGAGGCCGCGCGCGGAGGTGTGGACGGGGAGACGGTTCAGGAGGCGAAGGTCCGGGCCCCGATCACCCTGCGCGCCCAGGAGCGTGCCGTGACGCTGCGCGACTACGAGGAACTGGCCCGCCGCGCCGCCCCGGAGACGGCTCGCATCACCTGCCTGGAGGGCGAGGAGGGCGAGCACGGGGCCTACGCGGTACGGGTGCTGGTCGTGCCGCAGGCCGTGCCGGACCCCGGCGGCCGGCTGCGCTTCGAGCAACTCGTGCCCGGTGACGCGCTGCTGGACCGCATCACCCGGCATCTGGACGAACGGCGCCTGATCGGGACCCGGTTGGCGGTGGGCCCGCCGTACTACCAGGGCGTCACCGTGGTGGCCACGGTGCATGCCTTCCGGGGTGTCGACACCGACCGGGTGCGCCGGGAGGCGCACGACGCCCTCTACCGGCACCTCGATCCGCTGACCGGCGGCACGGACGGCACCGGCTGGCCGTTCGGGCGGCCCGTGCAGGCCGGGGAGGTGTTCGCGGTGCTGCAGCGCGTACCGGGGGTGGAGCTGGTCGACGAGGTGGTCCTGCACCCCGCGGACCCGCTCACCGGCAAACGCGGCGAGCCCGTGAACCGGATCGATCTGTCCGCGCCGTCGCTGGTGTTCTCGTTCGACCACCGCGTCCGGGTGATCGGAGACGGTTCCTGATGAGGGGCTCGATCGACGGCCTCGGATCCTCCGCGCCGATCGGCACGATGCTGCCGGCCGTCTTCGCCGACGACGACCTCGCGCAGCGGTTCGTCGCCGGGCTCGACGACGTGATCGCCCCGATCCTGGGCGTGCTGGACTGTCTCGACACGTACTTCCGCCCGTCCCTCACCCCGCTCGACTTCACCCAGTGGCTGGGGAGTTGGGTCGGCGCCGAGACGTCGGGCGACGAACCCGAAGCCCGTCTGCGGGCGGCCGTGGCCGCCGCCGCGTATCTGCACCGCATCCGCGGCACCCGGCGCGGGCTGTCCGAGGCGGTCCGGCTCGCGTTCGGCGTGGAGCCCGAGATCACCGAGAGCGGCGGCGCCGCGTGGAGCGCCCGGCCGCTCGGCCCGTTCCCCGGCGCGCCCCGCCCCCGTCTGCACGTCCACCTGCGACTTCCCGCCCCGACCCCCGCGGACCACTACCGCCTGGAGACCCTCGTCTCCGCCGCCCGCCCCGCTCATATGCCGTACACGGTCCAGGTGACCGCCGGCGCCCCCGCCGAAAGGACCCGGGAGACATGACAACGCCCCAGAACTGCGCCGACTGCGGTACCCGCGCGGAACCGGGCCAGTCCTTCTGCGACGCCTGCGGGGCGGTACTGAGCTGGACGGACCGCCCGGCAGGCGGCTCCGGCTCCCGCGCGGGGGCGTCCGGGCCGTCCGAGTCCTCCCGGCCCTCGGAACCGGCCTCGGCGTCCCAGCCTGCCGGCCCGGGCCGGGCCTCCGAGCCTGCCGGGGAGCCCACCGGAGGCTCCAGGACCTCAAGGCCCACCGGCCACGCGAGGCCCGACGGTGAGCCGGGCGGCGCCCCCGCGTCGTCCTCGCCCGAGCCCGGCTGGGACGCATTCGCCCGGCCGGACGGCGGGACGGGCCTGGCCCGCACACCCCGCGAGCGGCTCGGCACCGGCACGGCGACGCACCAGGGCGCCACCCGTACGGCCTCCACCGCGTCCGGCGCACCCGGCCTCGACACCGGCGAGGCCGCCCCCGGCGCGGGCTCCTTCCGGCACGGCGACCACACCGGCACGCCCCACGCCGCGGTCAGCCCCGAAACCCATGCTCGCCCCGGCACCACCGCGCACCCGGACACGACCGCCGGCCCCGGAACCTCCTCTCACCGCGACACCACCGCCGCCCCCGGCACCGCCTCCCCGGCGCCCCGGCCCTCGGAGGACACCGCCCCCACCGAACCCGTACCCCCGGCTACCGGGACCCCGCATCCCGCCGACGGCGACACGCACGGCATGACCGACCGCGCCCGCAGCCTCCTCATCCCGGTCGGCGACCCCGAGCCCCGGCCCGAACCGCACCCCTCCGTCACCCCGGTCCTGCCCGGCCGCCCCGAACCGCAGCGCCCTCAGGCCGTACGCGCCCCGGGCCAGGAACACGGCACGGACGGCGGCGCCCCCTGCCCCTGGTGTGCCACCCGCAACCGGCCCGAGCGGCACTTCTGCGCCCGGTGCGCGATGCCCATGGCCGGCGACGGCCCGGCCGGCCAGATCCGGCTCCCGTGGTGGCGGCGGTTCGGCCCGTTCGGCAGCCAGGAGTCCCCGTGGGCGGGCGACCGCCCCCGGCTGCGCCGTACCTTCGACCGTGTCCTGTCCTGGCTGGGCATCGTGATCGTGCTGTCCCTGCTGATCTTGCTGGTGATCAACATCCCCCAGGGCATCCAGGCCACCCGCGACCACTTCACCAAGCGAGCCGAGGTGTCCCCGGACCGCTACGCCGCGTCCCGCTACTTCCCGGGCCACAAGCCGGACCTGGCCTTCGACAAGCTCAACGACACCTGGTGGGGCCCGGGCGTCGCCGAGTCGGGCAAGGGCCAGTGGGTGGAGGCCCGTTTCGACCGGCCGACCCGGCTCCTGGACCTGATCATCACGCCGGGCGTCTCCATCCGCCCCGACAAGCTCCGCGAGTCGGCGCTCCCGCACCGCCTGGAGGTCACGATCACGGGGGCCGACGGCAAGAAGACGACCCGTCAGATCACTCTCGACCAGGGCGCGGGTCCCCAGCGGCGCGCCTTCCGCGTGGGCGAGGTCACCGCCGTCCGCTTCACCATCGAGTCCGCCCACGGCATCTCGGCGGAGAAGCAGGTCGCCATCGCGGAGATCGAGTTCTTCGGCCCGTCGAGCGCCAACAGCTCCTGAGCACGCGCCGGGGGGGGGGGGGGGGGGGGGGGGGGGGGGGGGGGGGGGGGGGGGGGGGGGGGGGGGGGGGGGGGGGGGGGGGGGGGGGGGGGGGGGGGGGG
>NZ_JBVJBP010000030.1:0-114519 GCF_055589465.1 Streptomyces sp. NPDC041940 | reverse complement strand
TGCCGCCGACTTCACCGCCGCTACGAACGCAAGCCCGAACACTTCCTCGCCTTCACCGCCATCGCAGCGACCCTCATATGTCACCGCCGACTCACCAACTGAAATGACGTCTAAGGCGGGTGTCGGCGACAGCCATCCTCTGCCTTACCTCAGGAGCCCAAGGCGCTGTCCGGGCATCAGCGCGTGCGCGCCGAGGCCTCCTGGCTCGGCGCGTCCAGCGCTTGGGGCCGTAGCGACACGCCAAAAGTAGACGGCTGCCTGGAGAAGCCCGGGGGCCTTGACAGGCGCACGGGTCTTGGCCCGTGGCTCCATCTGTTGACAGGTAGCAGGTAGGCCCCGTGAGGGCCGCAGCACCCGCACCCCCAGACCGGGTCGTGCTCGGATGGTTGTTTGTGGACCGGGGGCCGGGCTGACTCACTGCACCGTGAGCGAGCTCTACTTGTTGCGTCGGCCAAGTCTCAAGGTGCCTCTGAACCGGCATCGCACCCTACGACGCACCACCCCCAACCACCCCCGCCACCCACCCCAGTTGACGCCGCACCTGCACCGCATCCCCACCCTCATGCCCGTTGAACGGATAGGAATGGATCTCCTTCACAGGGCCTGACCCCGCCCCCGCCCCCGCCAACTCCCCATAGACATTGAACGCCCCATACACCCCACTAGGCGGACACACCACATCCCGCAACCCCACCCCAAAATGGGCGGCAGCCGAGGCCCGGCGGGCGAAGGAGGTGCCCTCCATGTGCGACAGCGTGCGATAGGCCTCGCGTTCGGCGCCCCGATGGACGGACAGATACGCGGCGATCTCCCCGTACGGCCCCGCGTCCGTGAGGTCCAGCGCCCGTCGGATCCCGCACAGCAGGGGCGCCGTGACCAGCAACGCCGCCAGGTCGGGGACGAGCCCCGCGACTGCCAACGCCACCCCGCCTCCCTGGCTGTTGCCGGCCGCGACGATCCGCGCGGCGTCTACGCCGGGCAGCACCCGGACCGTCGAGACCGCCCGCACCGCGTCGGTGATCAGGCGCCGGTAGTGATAGTCCTCGGGGGCGAGCAGCCCGCGCACGGCAGGCCCGGGCCCGCCCGGTGCCGCGGCGTGCGGATCCGGGGTGTCGCCACCGCAGCCGTACTGGTCGCCCTGGCCGCGGTTGTCCATGAGCAGATGCGCGTACCCCGCGTTGACCCACGTCAGACGCTCGTGCGGAAGCCCGCGCCCGCGCCCGTACCCGGCGAACTCGACCACGGCGGGCAGGGGTTCGTCGACTCCGGCGGGGCGGCTGAACCACGCCCGCACCGGGTCGCCCGCGAAGCCCCGGAACGTCACGTCCCAGGTCCGTGTCAGCCGGAGGCCCGTCTCCACCGGCCGCATAGACACCAGCGGATCCGTCTGCCCGGCCTCCTTCAGCGTGCTCAGCCAGAACGCGTCGAAGTCGGCGGGCTCCGCCAAGTCCGGGCGGTGGCGCTCCAGTTCCGTCAGCGGCAGGTCGAACGCGGGCACAGCGGCACCTCGCAGGAGTCGGTGGTCATCCAGAAACTTGCGACGGACCAAGGGCGGCAGATGTCCGGGGTCTACCCAGGTTCGACGCGACTCCAACGCGGCACAGACGTCCCGCCCGACTGCCGCAGCACCCATTGACAGCGCTTTCTGCTGCCCTTAGGTTGCCGCGAAGTTACCGGTAAGAGCTCGAAAGTTTCGGTTCCGCGTCCCTTGCCCACGGGAGGCCCGAGCAATGAGCACGTCCACCACGTCGGCCCCGCCGGGCACCCAGGACCCGCCTCCGGCACGGGCCGCACCCCGACGCGGCACCCGGGTTTCCGCCCGGACCGGCTGGCGGCGGGCGCTGCGCCGTGACTGGCAGTTGTACTCGCTGGCGATCCTGCCGCTGCTGTTCTTCCTGGTCTTCCGCTATCTGCCGATGATCGGCAACGTGATCGCCTTCCGCCGCTTCGAGCCCGGAGGGTCGATCTTCGGCGAGGAGTGGGTGGGGCTGCGCTATGTGGAGATGTTCCTCAGCGACCCCACCTTCTGGCAGGTGTTCCGGAACACGCTGTGGATGGGCGGGCTCACGCTGCTGTTCTGCTTCCCGGTCCCGATCGTGCTGGCGCTGCTGCTCAACGAGGTGCGCCGGCGCTCCCTGAAGCGGTTCGTGCAGTCGGTGTCGTACCTTCCGCACTTCCTGTCGATCGTGATCGTCGCGGGCATCACGATGCAGATGCTCGCCAGTGACGGCCCCGTCAACCACGTCCTCGGCTGGCTCGGGCACGAACCGGTCCGCTTCATCCAGGAACCCGAGTGGTTCCGCACCATCTACGTCGGCTCGGAGATCTGGCAGACCGCCGGCTGGGGCACGATCCTCTACCTCGCCGCGCTCACCACGATCGACGAGGACCTGTACGAGGCGGCGCGCATCGACGGTGCCAACCGCTGGCAGCAGATCTGGCACGTCACCCTGCCCGGCATCCGGCCCACCATGGTCACGCTGCTGATCCTCAACATCGGCACGTTCATGGTGGTCGGCTTCGAGAAGGTGCTGCTGCTGTACAACCCGCTGACGTATCCGACGGCCGACGTGATCTCGACGTATGTCTACCGGGCCGGCGTGGAGTCCAACAGCTTCAGTTACGCCGCCGCCATCGGGCTGTTCGAGGCGATCATCGGCCTGGTCCTCATCACCTCCGCCAACCAGCTCTCGCGTCGGACAGTGGGGACGAGCCTGTGGTGAAGCCGAGTCGTTCCTACCGGGTCTTCCAGGGTGTCAACGGAGTGGTCCTCACCCTGGTCGTGCTGGTGACGCTGTATCCCTTCACCAACATCCTCGCGCGGTCCTTCAGCGGGGAGCGGCAGATCCGGGCCGGTGAGGTGACCCTGCTGCCCAAGGGGTTCAACCTCACCACGTACAAGATCGTGTTCCGGGACGAGATGTTCTGGCGGAACTACGGGAACACCGTGCTGTACACGGTCGTCGCGACGGCCGTGGCCATGGTGCTGACGACGTGTTACGCCTATGTGCTGTCGAAGAAGAACCTCAAGGGCCGGGGCGTGCTCGTCGGTGTCGCCGTGTTCACGATGTTCTTCACCGGCGGTCTGATCCCGAACTACATCCTGGTCACCAGCCTCGGCCTGAAGAACAGTGTCTGGGCGATCGCCCTGCCGAACGCGATCAGCGTCTTCAACCTGCTGGTGATGAAGGCCTTCTTCGAGAATCTGCCGACCGAGCTGGAGGAGGCCGCGCAGATCGACGGCCTGAGCACGTACGGCATCCTGCTCAGGATCGTCCTGCCGCTGTCCAAGGCGGTCGTCGCGACGATGGTGCTCTTCTACTCGGTGTCCTTCTGGAACTCCTGGTTCAGCGCGTTCCTCTATATGGACCGGACCGATCTGATGCCGGTCACGGTCTACCTCCGCAACCTGATCCAGGGCGCCACGGGCGGCGGCAACGCGGGCGCGGGCACCGAGCAGCTCAGCCAGGTCGCCGCGAACATCCAGTCGGTGACCATCGTCCTCACCGCCCTGCCGATCCTCTGCGTGTACCCGTTCGTCCAGCGCTACTTCGTCTCGGGCGTGATGCTCGGCGCGGTCAAGGGCTGACCGCCGCACCTCTCCTCGACTGACCGACGGAACAAGGGGATTCCCGTGAACAACGCAGGACAGCTCTCGCGGCGCCAGATACTCGCCGCCGCCGGTTTCATAGGCCTTGCCACGGTCACCGGCTGCGGCAGCGGCGAGGACGGGGGCGACTCCAAGGACCTGTCCAAGAAGCAGAACGGCGCGATGAAGAACTACCGGGCCGGGCAGCAGTTCAAGGCGGCCAAGCCGCTGTCCTTCTCGATGCTGCACAACAACAACCCCGTCTACCCGATGAAGGACGGCTGGCTGTTCTGGAAGGAGCTCACCAAGCGCACCGGGGTCACCCTCAAGCCGGTCGACGTCCCGCTGGCCGACTACGAGAAGAAGCGCAGCGTCCTCATCGGGGCCGGGGACGCCCCGTTCCTGATCCCGAAGACGTACCACCCCTCGGAGGTCGCCTTCGTCTCCTCGGGCGCGATCCTCGCGGTCAGCGAGTACGTGAAGCTGATGCCCAACTTCCGTGACAAGGTGCGCAAGTGGAAGCTGGAGCCCGAACTTGACTCCATCCGCCAGTCCGACGGCAAGTACTACCTGCTGCCCGGCCTGCACGAGAAGGCCAAGTCGGGCTACTCGCTGTCCTTCCGCACGGACGTCCTCGACAAGCACGGGCTGACCCTGCCCACCAGCTGGGACGAGGTGTACGACGTCCTCAAGGCGCTCAAGGAGGAGTACCCCGGCAAGTACCCCTTCTCCGACCGCTGGAGCACCAACACCCCGTTCCCGTGCGGAGCGCTATTCATGTATCTCGGCCAGGCGTTCGGTGTCAAAGCCGGTTGGACGTACGACAACATCAGCTTCGACCACAAGGCCGGGAAGTACGTCTTCACCGGCGCCCAGGACTCCTACCGTCAGATGGTCGAGTACCTGCGCAAGCTTGTCGCCGAGAAGCTCATGGACCCCGAGAGCTTCAGCCAGACCGACGACCAGGCCGAGCAGAAGCTCCTCGCCGAGAAGTGCTTCGCGATGAGCGCCAATCCCCAGGTGCTTGTGCAGAACTACCGCTACAACCTGGAGAAGCAGGTCAAGGGCGCGAAGATCGAGATGGTGCCGGTGCCCCTCGGGCCCGCCGGTCCCGTGGTGCTGGGCGGCAGTCGTCTGGAGAACGGCGTCATGGTCTCCAGCAAGGCCCTCAAGAGCGACAGCTTCGTCGCGATGATGCAGTTCCTCGACTGGCTCTGGTACTCGGACGAGGGCCAGAAGTTCTGCAAGTGGGGCGTCGAGGGCGTCACCTACACCGGCTCCGGCGGCGGCTACGAGCTGAAGCCCGGCATCTCCCTCATGGGCTCCGACCCGGACGCTCCGAAGGACCTCCAGAAGGACTACGGCTTCTTCAACGGCGTCTTCACCTACGGCGGCAGCTGGGACCTGGTCTCCTCCTCGTTCAGCCCGGACGAGAAGAAGTTCCAGGACGCCATGGCGCAGCGCGAGCAACTGCCCATCGACCCGGCCCACCCGCTCCAGTCCTTCGAGCAGGAACAGGCGACCCTCTGGGACACCCCCCTCAAGGACACCGTCATCCAGAACACCCTCCAGTTCGTCCTCGGCAAGCGCCCGCTGTCCCAGTGGGACGCCTACCTCTCCGAGCTGAAGTCGAAGAACATGCAGCAGCTCGTCGACCTGCACAACAAGGCGTACGAGCGGTTCAGGAAGGAGAACGGGTGATCCTCCGCGTCCCCGATGAGCCGAGCGGCGCCTGCCCGGCCGGGAGGTGACGGCATGAGCACCGTCCGCACCTCCGACTTCGGCACCGGCGCCCTCTCCCGTGCCTCCGCCCTGATCCACACCGTCCTGACCGTCGAGGCGCTGCTGCTCCTCACCGCCTCACCGGGCCTGGCAGGCCTGCTCCTGCTCGGCCCCGACCCGGCCAACCTCCCGCTCGCGGCCCTGTGCCTGCTGCCCCTCGGACCGGCCCTGTCCGCCGCGCTCTACGCCCTCCACCACCGCAGCCGCGACCTCACCGCACTGCACCCGGCCCGCGCCTACCTGCGCGGCTTGCGGCTCAACGCCGTACCGGCCCTGAAGCTGTGGACGCCCCTGCTGGCCTGGCTGACGGTCATCGCCTTCACCCTCACCCACTTCTCCGCCACCGGCCTGCCCGGCTGGTGGGCGCTGCTGCTCGCGGCGATCGGAGCGGGCGCCCTCCTCTGGGGCGCGCACGCCCTCGTCCTCACCTCGCTCTTCGCCTTCCGCGCCCGGGACACCGCCCGCCTCGCCGGGTACTTCCTGCTCCGGCACGGCCGCGCCACCCTCGCCGCCGCCTCCCTGCTGATCCTGACGGCCGCGCTGACCGCCCTGCTGACCGAGGCCCTGCCCGCCCTGCTGGCCGCCCCGCTGCTGCTGTCCCTGCTGCACGGCAGCCGCACGGTGATCACCGAGACCCAGGAGGAGTTCACGGCATGACCGCGCCCCGCACCCCGAAGATCCCGTACGGCGGCGACTACAACCCCGAGCAGTGGCCCGAGGACGTCCAGGACGACGACCACCGCCTGTTCACCCGGGCCGGCATCGACACGCTCACCGTCGGCGTCTTCACCTGGTCCCTCACCCAACCGGCCCCGGACAGCTACGACTTCACGGTCCTGGACCGCATCCTGGACCGGGCCGCCGCCGAGGGCCGGCAGATCTGTCTGGCCACCGGCACCGCCGCCCTCCCGCCCTGGCTCGCCAAGCGGCACCCGGAGGTCAACCGCACCGACTTCGAGGGCCGCCGCCACCGCTACGGCCAGCGCCACAACTTCTGCCCCAGCTCACCGGCGTACCGCGAGCACGCCACCTCGATGGCCGCCCGCCTCGCCGAACGGTACGCGCACCACCCGGCCCTGCTCGCCTGGCACATCAACAACGAGTACGGCGGGGTCTGTTACTGCGACCTGTGCGCCGAGGCGTTCCGGGAGTGGCTCCGCGACCGGCACGGCACCCTCGACGCCCTCAACGACGCCTGGTGGACCACCTTCTGGTCGCACCGCTACACCGACTGGGACGAGATCGAGCCGCCCAACGCCCTCACCGAGCACTGGCGCGGCCCCGACCACACCGCGTTCCAGGGCATCACCCTCGACTACTTCCGCTTCACCACCGACGCCCTCCTCGGCTGCTTCCTCGCCGAGAAGGAGGTGATCCGCGCCCACGACCCCGACACGCCCGTCACCACCAACTTCATGGGCACCTTTCGCCCCCTCGACTACCACCGCTGGGCGCCCCACCTCGACTTCGCGTCCTGGGACAGCTACCCGCCCCTCGACGCCCCGCCGACCCGGCCCGCCCTCGCCCACGACCTGATGCGCGGCCTGAAGGACGGTGCCCCCTTCTGGCTGATGGAGCACACGCCCTCCACCACCGCCTGCCGTGACGTCAACCCGCTGCGGCGTCCCGGTGAGCTCCGCCTCGCCACCTTCCAGGCCCTCGCCCATGGCGCGGACGCCGCCCTCTACTTCCAGATGCGCGCCTCACGCGGTGCCTGCGAGAAGTACCACGGGGCGGTCATCGGCCACGCGGGCCGCGACGACACCCGCGTCTTCCGCGAAGTCTCCGAACTGGGAGCGGAGCTGGAGTCCCTGGGCGGCCGGACACTGGGCGCCCGCACCCCGGCCCGCATCGCCCTCCTCTTCGACTGGGACAGCTGGTGGGCCCTGGAGATCTCAGACGGCCCGTCCCGGCTGGTCAAGTACCCGGACGTGGTCCACGCCTACTACCGGGCGGCCCGCGAGGCCGGCGCCGACGTGGACGTGATCCCGCAGACGGCCGACCTCACGCCCTACGACGTGGTGCTCGCGCCCGCGCTGTACATGATCAAGGGCGACCTGGCGGCCCGCCTCGAAGCCGTGGCCGCACGCGGCGGCACCGTCCTGACCACCTTCCTCTCCGGCCGCGTCGACGAACACGACCGCGCGTTCCTCACCGACGTCCCCGGCCCGCTCGCGCCCCTCATGGGCGTCCGCGTCGACGAATGGGACGCCCGGCCAGCGGAGTTCGTCCAGCCCGTCCCCGAGCTGTCGGCCGAGGCACGGCTCGTCTTCGAGATCGTGCGGCCGCGCGGCGCCGAACCGGTCGCCACCTACGGCACCGACTTCTACGCGGGCACCCCCGCGGTCACCCGCCACCCCTACGGCGACGGCGAGGGCTGGTACGTCGCCACCGCCCTCGACCAGCCGGGCGTCGACGAGATCGTCCGCCGGATCCTGACCCGCCACGACCTGCTCAGCCCCTACGCCGGCCACCCGGCGGTCGAGACGGCCACCCGTGTCACCCCCGACGGCACCCGCCTGCTCTTCCTCCTCAACCACGCCCCCGAGCCCGCCCGTCTCACCGCCCACACCACCGCCACCGACCTGCTCACCGGCAAGCGCGTGGACCAGGGCGAACCCCTGGTCCTCGATCCCCTGGGTGTGGCGATCCTTCAGTGAGTTCGCCTTTCAGTAAATGCGCCGCCCCCGCCCGTCCGGCACCCCGGACTTGCGCAGGAAATAGCTGTTGATCTGGTCGCGCCACTCGCGGGCACTGCGGAGCTGCTCCTCGTACCGCTCCGCCACCCGCGCGTGGCGCACGGGATCCACCAGCCCGGCCAGCGAGGCCCACACCTCCCGGGCCTCCTCGACGTCCGCCACGCCCTCGAAGTGCGTGTCGTAGATGTGCTGGATCACCGTCTTGCCGCTGTGCAGGGTGTGCCCGTACGCCACGTGGTGGAAGAACAGCAACAGCTCGTCGGGGCAGGTGTCCGGCGACTCGTACAGCTCGGCCCACGGCTTGGCGTACTGCCCGGCGTACCCGGTGCCGGTCGCCACGCTGCGGTCCACCCCGATGCCGTCCCGGTCGGCGAAGTGGTAGGTCCCCCAGGGGCTGTACTCGTAGCCGTCCACGTTCGGCCCGTAGTGGTGCCCCGGCTGCACCATGAAGCCCACGCCGAGGGGAGCGGTGTACTTCTCGTACGTCCGCCACGAGCCGTCGAGCACGGCGTGCAGCCCTGCCTCCGGCCCCGGTCCGAAGGTGAGCCCGATCCACTCGTCGAGCACCTCGCCCGGCTCGGCGTCCGGCCGCCAGGCCAGCCGTCCGAAGGTGTAGAGGTTCGCCTGGGCGAGGGGATGCCCGGTCCAGAACGGGTCGTCGCCGGCGTTGGACACGGCGATCAGCCCGCCCCGCGCCAACTCGCCGACAGAAGAACCCTGTTCGGCCGGGAAGCGCAGCACCTCGCTCCACATCGGACCCAGCCAGCACACATGCCGTTGCTGCCCGGTGTACTCCTGGGTGATCTGCAGCTCCACCGCCAGCCGGGTGCCGGGCATCGCCCCGATCAGCGGTGAGACCGGCTCGCGCACCTGGAAGTCGACCGGCCCGTGCTTGACCTGGAGCACGGCGTTGTCGGCGAACGCCCCGTCCAGCGGCACGAAGTGGTCGTAAGCGGCCCGGGCCCGGTCCGTCCGCCGGTCCCGCCAGTCCTGGCAGTGGTCGTAGACGAACGCCCTCCAGTGCACCGTGCCGCCGTACGGCTCCAGCGCGGCCGCCAGCAGGTTCGCCCCGTCGGCGTGGCTGCGGCCGTACGCGAACGGCCCCGGCTGGCCCTCCGAGTCGGCCTTCACCACGTACCCGCCGAAGTCGGGGATCGCCTCGTACACCGCCCCCGTGGCCTCGGCCCACCAGCCGCGCACGGCCTCGTCCAGCGGGTCGGCCGTGGGCAGCCCGCCGAGCACCACCGGCGCGGCGAAGGACACGGACAGGTGGGTGCGGATCCCGTAGGGCCGCAGCGCATCGGCGATCGCGGCGACCTCGCCGATCCGGTCGGTCAGCAGACGTGCCTCGGTCTCGTGCACATTGACGTTGTTGACGGCGACGGCGTTGATCCCGCAGGCCGCCAGCAGCCTGCCGTACGCCCGCATCCGCTCCAGGTCCCCGCGCGCTCGCCCGTCCTCCCAGAACAGCGAGCCGCCCGCGTACCCGCGCTCCACCTGGCCCATCACCGGGTGCACGGCGACGTTGTCCCAGTGGTCGAGCATGCGCAGGGCGAGGGCGGGGCGATGGGTCTCCCGCGCCCGCTCGGCGGTGAACACCGCTTCCCCGAGCCGTACGACGTGGAAGAGGCCGTAGAGCAGCCCGCGTCCGCCGACGGCTGTGACGGTCGTCGTACCGGCCTCCCGGGCGACCGTGAAGTCCTCGTCACCGAGGTCATGCACGCCGAGGTCGAGGACCAGGTCGTACGCGCCGCCCTCCTGCTCGGCGTCGCGCACGACCCGGCCCCCGAACCGCCGGCAGGCCTGAGCCACCTCCCCGTGCACCGTCTCCACCAGCGGGCCCGACCCACGGATCAGCGTCCGCCGGCCGCCGATCGCCCGGAAGGCCGCGGGCGGCAGCCAGGCCGGGTCGACACCCTCGGGCAGGACGGGCACGGGAAGCGGCATGAGACCCCCAACTCGATTGCTCAGGAGAGCAGTTCGACCTCCGCCAGGGTGCCCTCGCCGTCGAGGACCAGGCGGTATTTCTCGTACGTACCCGGTGACCTCACCGTGAACGCGCGGGTCTGCCTGTCCCAGGCGAAGGACTCGTCGGAGCGCCGGTCCAGCGTCCGCCAGGTCTCACCGTCCAAGGAGCCCTGGAGCGTCCAGCCGGTCGGCGCCTTCGCCCGGTCCGACGACGACGTCAAGGTGTACTGGACCGCCTCGGCGCCCTCCGGGACCGGCAGATCCACGGACGTCACCGCCGTGTCCGTCGCCGACGTGTCGTCGAACAGGGCGCCCTCGCCCTTCAGTACGTCCGCGCGGGGTGTCGGCACCTGGTCGTCCCGGGTGATCGACACGGGTGCGGCGTGCTTGCCCGTGCCCCAGGACGACGGCCGCGGGCCCATCTCGAACTCCAGGACACCGCCCCTGGCGACCACGGAGTGGGGGAGCGAGGTGCTCGTCCAGGTCCGGCCGTTGACCTTCAGCCCCTGCACGTACACGTTCCGCGCGCTGTTCCGCGGCGCCTTCACCACCAGCTCGCGCCCGTTCTCCAGATGCACGGTCGCCTTCCTGAACAGCGGTGAGCCGATCGCGTACTCGCCGCTGCCCATCACCAGCGGGTAGAAGCCGAGTGCGGAGAACAGGTACCAGGCCGACTGCTCGCCGTTGTCCTCGTCGCCGTGGTAGCCCTGGCCGATCTCACTGCCCGTGTACAGGCGCGACAGCACCTCGCGGACGTTCTTCTGCGCCTTCCAGGGCTGCCCGGCCGCGTCGTACATGTAGATCGCGTGGTGGGCGACCTGGTTGGAGTGCCCGTACATGCCCATCCGCACGTCCCGCGCCTCGGTCATCTCGTGGATGACACCGCCGTAGGAGCCGACGAACTCCGGGGAGGCCGTCTCCGGCGTGGAGAAGTAGTCGTCGAGCTTGTCGGCGAGCCCCTTCCTGCCGCCGTACAGATTCGCCAGACCCCGGCTGTCCTGTGGGGCGGTAAATGCGTATCCGTACCCATTTGTCTCGGTGTAGTCGTGGCCCCAGACCCGCGGGTCGTACTTCGAGGACTCGACCCGCCAGTCGCCCTTGGCGTCCTTGCCCTGGAAGAAGCCGGCCTTCGCGTCGAAGAGGTTCACATAGTCCTGGGCGCGGTTCCGGAAGTACTCCGACTCCTCCTTGTAGCGCCGCTCGCCGGTCTCCTCGTACAGCTTTCGGCCCATGCGGGAGATGCCGTAGTCGTTGAGATAGCCCTCCAGCGCCCACGAGAGGCCCTCGTGCGTCTCGGTGCTGGTGTAGCCGAGGAAGGGGGAGGTGGTCATGCCCTTGCGGCCGACGCCCGGGTTCGGGGGGACGACCGTCGCGTTCTTCACGGCCGCGTCGTACGCCGCCTTCGCGTCGAAGTCGACGCCCTTGACGTACGCGTCCGCGAACGCCACGTCCGAGGACGTGCCCGTCATGAGGTCCGCGTAGCCGGGGGAGGACCAGCGCGAGGTCCAGCCGCCGTCCTTGTACTGCTGCACGAACCCGTCGACCAGCTCGCCCGCCCTGCTCGGCGTGAGGAAGGAGTAGGCCGGCCAGGTCGTGCGGTAGGTGTCCCAGAAGCCGTTGTTGACGTACACCTTCCCGTCGACGATCTTCGCGCCGGTGTGGGTCGGGGTGTCCGGGTTCGGCATGGGGGAGAAGGGCGAGGCGTACTGGTGCTTCCCGCCGACCTTCTCGAACCCGGAGTTCGGGTACAGGTACAGCCGGTAGAGGCTGGAGTACAGCGTCGTCAGCTGGTCCGGTGTCGCGCCCTCGACCTCCACCTTGCCGAGCAGCCGGTCCCACTGCCGCTGGGCACTCTTCTTCACGGCCTCGAAGGACGTGCCGTCCGGGATCTCCTGGCGGAGGTTGTCCTTCGCCTGGTCGACGCTGATCAGCGAGGTCGCCAGGCGCAGGGTGACGGTCCGGTCGTCGGCCTTGAAGCGCAGGTGGCCCTTCACGCCGGACGACGAGCCCTCGGTCACCGGCTTGTCGAACGTGCCGTAGACGAACAGCCGGGTCGCCCCCGTCGACAGCCCGGACTTCACGTCCGAGTAGCCGGTGACGATCCCGTTCTCCTTGTCGAGGGTCAGGCCCGCCTGGTCGGTGACGTTGTCGAAGAGGACGCTTGCCTCGTCGCCGGGGTAGGTGAAGCGCAGGGCCGCCGCGTGGTCGGTCGGCGCCATCTCGGCCTTCAGGCCGTTCTCGAACCGCACCCCGTAGTAGTAGGGCCGGGCGGTCTCGTTCTCGTGCCGGAAGGCCAGCTCCCGTGCCTCCCGGCCGAGGTCAGGGGTGCCGGTGGCGAGGGACGGCATCACCTGGAAGGTCTGCCGGTCGCCCATCCAGGGGCTCGGCTCGTGGCTCGCGCTGAACGCCTGGATCGTCGGCAGGTTGTCGGAGTTGTTGGATCGCGCGTAGTCGTACAACCAGCTCAGCGAGCCCGCGTTGGTCACCGGCGTCCAGAAGTTGAAGCCGTGCGGCACCGCCGTCGCCGGGAAGTTGTTGCCCCGCGAGAAGCCGCCGCTGGAGTTGGTGCCGCGGGTCGTCACCGCGTAGTCCGACAGATGCGCCTTCGGGCGCTCGGGGGCGACGGAGTCGAGGGTCACGTCGTCGAGCCAGCCCCGGAACTTCGCCGGGCCCTTCGGGGAGTCGTACGCCACCAGGATCCGGTCCACGGTCTTCCCGGCCGCCACCGACCCGATCCGCGAGGCCACGTCGTTCCACTGGTTGACGTAGAGGATCTTCGCCTCGCCCTGCCCCCGCGGCGTCAGCGGGAAGCCGTGCTGGTCGGTGGCGCGCAGCTCGCTCAGCTGGGTGCCGTCGGTGAAGGCGAGGTCGACGGAGACGTGCGTCGCGTCGTAGTCGAGGTCGCCGTCCGCCATCGACGGGAAGATCCGGTAGGCCAGCTCCGTGTTCCGGCCGACGGCCACGTTCACGTCGAAGACCTTGTTGTACGAGTGGGCCTGGCCCTCGGCGGTGTGCCGGCCGGCGTAGCGCAGGGCCCGTTTCCCGGTGAACCCGGCGCCCGCCTTGGCGGTGGGGGAGCCGCTCGGGCCGCGGTCGACGAGGGAGAGCATGTCCTGCGGGACGGGCCCCTCGCCGCCGCCCGTGGACAGCTGGAGGTCGGCGAGCTGGAGGATGCCGCCGCCGTTGTTGCCGGTGATGTCGAGCCGGAAGTGCCGGTACTCGGCGGGCTCCGCGATGTCGTACGTCTTCGTCTGGAACCGCTCGGAGAAGGACTCGCCGGAGCGGGTGTCGAGGGTCTTCCAGCCCTTGCCGTCGGCGGAGCCCTTCAGGGTCCAGTCCTTCGGGTCGCGCTCGTCGTGGTCGTTGGCCGACGTCAGTGCGTAACGCACCAGTTTGACTGGTTTGTCCAGGTCGAACTCGGCCCAGCCGGTGGGCTCGAAGGTGAGCCACTTGGTGCTCGGCTCGCCGTCGACGAGGTTCTCCTTCACCTCACCCCCGCCCGTGTTCTCGCCGCCGGCCCGGACGTCGGTGACATGGTCGGTCACATTGCCCGGTATGCCGCTGCTGTAGCCGCCGTCGACACCCGAGGCACGCTTGCTGCCGTCGGGCGCGGTGTCGACGGTGTTCAACCAGTCCGGAACCGGGTCGTCCGGCTCGAAAGAGGAAGCGAACCTCCGGTCGGGGGTCTCGGGGGCTTGGGGCAGTGCGACCGCAACGCCCTGTGAGCTCAGGGCCAAAGTGAAGGCGGTCGCCGACACGACCGCCGAACCCCATCTGTGCCGAGCTTTCCGCTGCATCAACGGGTACCCTCCCTGCGCAGTGGACAACGTTGTCAGCTTCGATGCGCAAGGACCAGTAGTTGCCCAAGTGTCAGGCAGTGTCAAGGGTGTTGGTTGTGGCATCCGGGGGTGACGGCCAGGATATTTCCGCCGAGGAGCACACGGACCGCTCGGCTTTCCGTGAGGTCTCAACTCGGATAAGACCCGCGGCCAACCTTGTGTTCGATCTTGATCCGCTGGCGGGAAGTGGACTATACCTGTCGGGCGCTTCACACCATCCGCACGTCATCACCCGCACTTCCTGCACGACCCAGCGTGACCCGATCGCGGTGCCGGGGAGGATCCGGTTCACCGCCTGAGTCCTGGAGAAGGCGAGGACTTGAGCATGGGATCCACTTCCGCCGAGAACCACGGCACCGAGGGTGTCGGCCGCCGTGATCTGATCAAGAGGTCCGCCGCGCTCGGGCTGATCTCCGTACCGACGATGAGCTTCCTGTCCGCCTGCGCCAGCAGCGGCGGCGACGACAGCGGGGACAAGGCCAAGGCCGGCAAGAAGACCGCGAAGAACCCGCTCGGTGTCAATGACACCGCGGGCATGGAATTCGTCCTGTTCGACGGCGGCTTCGGCAAGGAGTACGCCGAGGACGCGGTGAAGATCTACGAGAAGAACTTCCCCAAGGTGCAGGTGAAGTTCTCCGCCACGCAGAAGATCCAGTCCACGCTCCAGCCCCGCTTCAACCAGGGCACCCCGCCGGACCTCATCGACAACTCCGGCGCCGAGCAGATGGACATGGGCGTCCTGGTCGGCAAGGACCAGCTCACCGACCTCACCCCGCTGCTGGACGCGCCCTCCTACGACGACCCGGGCAAGAAGGTGCGCGACACGCTGCGCCCCGGCATCGTCGAGATGGGCCAGTTCGACGGCGAGAAGGTCTGGATCTTCTACTACGCCTACACGGTCTACGGCGTCTGGTACTCGCAGAAGGCCCTGGACTCGCTCGACGAGCAGTACCCCGAGACCTGGGACCAGATGCTCGCGGTCTGCGCGAAGGCCAAGAAGAAGGGCATGGCGGGCTGGACGTACGCGGGCAAGTACCCGTACTACCTCCCCTTCTCGCTCTACCCGATGATCGGCAAGGTCGGCGGCGTCGAGGTCCTGGACGCCATCGACAACCTGGAGCCCAACGCCTGGAAGCACCCGGCTGTCAAGGCCTGCTTCGAGGCCTACTACGAGCTCTTCAAGAAGGGCTACGTCCTCAAGGGCACCCCCGGTCTGGACCACATCCAGTCGCAGACCGCCTGGGCCCAGGGCAAGGCGCTGTTCATCCCGAACGGCTCCTGGGTGGAGAACGAGTCCGCCAACGTCATCCCGAAGGACTTCGCCCTCTCCGTCTCGGCGCCCACCGGAATCGACTCCTCCGACAAGCTGCCCTTCGGCACCATCTGGGCCTCCGGAGGCGAGCCCTTCATCGTCCCGTCCAAGGCGAAGAACGCCGAGGGCGGCATGGAGCAGCTGCGCATCATGCTCAGCGAGGCGTCCTCGAAGAACTTCACGAGCAAGGTGAAGTCGCTGACCGCCTACAACGGCGGCACCGACGGCATCGCCCTCACCCCGGGCCTGAAGTCGGGCGTCGCGGCCCTGGAGAAGGCCGGCGACAACGTGGTGAATCCCCGTCTCCAGGACTGGTACGTGCAGTTGCAGAAGGAGAAGATCGGCGTGTCCGGTCTGGGCGAGATGATGGCCGGCCGCCTCACCCCGGCCGAGGCCATCAAGAAGATCCAGGGCTTCGCCGACGAGGCCGCCAAGGACGACTCCATCAAGCACTACAAGCACCAGTAACGGCACCGGAAACTCATTTCCGCAACGGCACCGGAGTGGCGATGCAGCACGGCAAGTACCGGTTCATCGTGGGCTTCCTCGCGTTGCCCCTCGGCCTGTACGCGCTTTTCGTGGTCTGGCCGTTCATCCAGTCCATCTACTACTCGTTCACGGACTGGACCGGCCTGAGCCCCGAATTCAAGATGGTCGGCTTCGACAACTACAGCCGGCTGCTCGACGACGAGATCTTCTGGAAGTCGTTGCAGCACAGTCTGCTGTTCGCGCTTCTGCTGCCGGTCGTGACGATCAGCCTGGCGCTGTTCTTCGCCTTCATGATCAATGTGGGCGGCAGAAAACGGAGAAACGGACCGGTGGTCACCGGCGTCCGGGGCTCCTCGTTCTACAAGATCGTCTATTTCTTTCCGCAGGTGCTGTCCATCGCCATCGTCGCGCTGCTGTTCGCGTTCGCGTACAACCCGGACAGCGGTGCGATCAACTCGATCCTGCGCGGGATCGGTCTCGACGACGTCCAGCCGCTGTGGCTGGGCGACCCCGACCTCGCGCTGTGGGCCGTGATGGCGGTGCTCGTCTGGTCCACGGTCGGCTTCTTCGTGGTGCTCTTCTCCGCCGGGATGGCCTCCATCCCGGCGGAGATGTACGAGGCGGCCCTGCTGGACGGGGCGGGCCGCGCCACGACCTTCTTCCGCGTCACCCTGCCGCTGCTGTGGGACACCGTGCAGTCCGGCTGGGTCTACATGGGCATCCTCGCCCTGGGCGCCGAGTCCTTCGCGGTCGTGCAGATCATGACGACCGGGCCGGGCGGTCCCGACTACTCGACCACCGTCATGGTCCTGTACGTGTACCAGAAGGCGTTCCGTGACGGGCAGGCCGCCTACGCCACCACCATCGGTGTCGCCCTGCTCGTCGTCACGCTGGCCTTCGCCGCCGTGGTGATGCGGCTGGGCCGTCGCGAGCGGCTGGAGTACTGATCAATGAAGACGACCGAAACCCCCGCTCCTCTCCCGGCCGAGTCCGGCGCGCCCGTCACCAAGGAGGACGTCCCGCCGGGCCCGCCGCGGAAGGCGAGGAAGGAAGGCACGGTCCTCAACGTCTTCTCCCACGGCGTCCTCGTCATCTGGGCCTTCATGGTGGTGATGCCGCTGCTGTGGGCGGTGATGACGTCCTTCAAGGACGACCGGTCCATCTTCTCCTCGCCCTGGTCGCTGCCGGACACGCTGCACTTCGACAACTGGTCGCGGGCGTGGACCGAGGCCAACATGAGCGACTACTTCCTCAACACCGTGCTGGTGGTGGGTGGTTCGCTCGTCGGAACCCTGGTGCTCGGGTCGATGGCGGCCTACGTCCTGGCCCGCTTCGAATTCCCGGGCAACCGCTTCATCTACTTCCTGTTCATCGGCGGCATGAGCTTCCCGATCATGCTCGCGCTGGTCCCGCTCTTCTACGTCGTGAACAACATGGGCCTGCTGAACACCATCCACGGGCTGATCCTGGTCTACATCGCCTACTCGCTGCCCTTCACGGTGTTCTTCCTGACGGCGTTCTTCCGGACCCTGCCGACGTCCATCGCGGAGGCGGCCTTCGTCGACGGCGCCTCCCACAGCCGTACGTTCTTCCAGATCATGCTGCCCATGGCCAAGCCGGGCCTGGTCAGCGTCGGCATCTTCAACTTCCTGGGCCAGTGGAACCAGTACATGCTTCCCACGGTCCTCAACACGGACCCGGACAAGCGCGTCCTCACCCAGGGCCTCGTGCAGCTGGCGGTCAGCCAGGGCTACAAGGGCGACTGGTCGGGTCTCTTCGCGGGCCTGGTGATGGCGATGCTGCCGGTGCTCGCCGCGTACATCGTCTTCCAGCGGCAGGTGGTGCAGGGGCTGACGGCCGGCGCCCTCAAATAACCCTGCGCGTTCGCTCGCGTACACGCCGCTCCCGTTTGCGGGGGCGGCGTGCAGGCGTGTGTCCATGGACCCGGAAACGGTTCAACCTCTTGACGGGAGGCGACCCGAACAGCTCAGCTTAGAGTTCACTAGTTGGACATGGACGGGGTCTCATCGAAGCGGCCCCGCGCGCAGGAGGTCGTCGTGGAGACTCCGGGGTCGCAGTCGTCGCTGCACCGAGCCAACCTGGAGCGGGTCGTA
Source organism: Streptomyces sp. NPDC041940 (assembly GCF_055589465.1). Lineage (NCBI taxonomy): Bacteria > Bacillati > Actinomycetota > Actinomycetes > Kitasatosporales > Streptomycetaceae > Streptomyces > Streptomyces sp. NPDC041940. The sequence goes on along the minus strand of NZ_JBVJBP010000030.1, from coordinate 96,727 downwards.
CGGGCCGTGCGTCTGGCGGGCTCCCTCACCCAGGCCGAGATCGCGCGGACGACGGGCCTGTCCGCGGCGACGGTCTCCAACATCGTCCGGGAGTTGAAGGACGGCGGCACCGTCGAGGTCACGCCCACCTCCGCGGGCGGGCGCCGGGCCCGCAGCGTCTCGCTCAGCGGGGACGCCGGGATCGTCATAGGAGTCGACTTCGGGCACACCCACCTGCGCGTCGCGGTGGGGAACCTCGCCCACCAGGTGCTCGCCGAGGAGTCCGAGCCGCTGGACGTGGACGCCTCCTCGACGCAGGGCTTCGACCGGGCGGAACAACTGGTCAGCCGGCTGATCGAGGCCACCGGGGTCGACCGGTCCAAGATCGCCGGGGTCGGTCTCGGCGTGCCCGGGCCCATCGACGTCGAGTCGGGGACCCTCGGCTCGACCGCCATCCTGCCCGGCTGGACCGGCACCAAGCCCGCCGAGGAACTGCGGGGGCGGCTCGGCGTGCCGGTGCACGTGGACAACGACGCCAACCTCGGGGCCCTCGGCGAGATGGTCTGGGGCAGTGGCCGCGGGGTGCGCGACCTGGCGTACATCAAGGTCGCCAGCGGTGTCGGCGCCGGTCTGGTGATCGAGGGGAAGATCTACCGCGGTCCCGGCGGTACGGCCGGGGAGATCGGACATATCACTCTCGACGAGTCCGGCCCGGTCTGCCGCTGCGGAAACCGCGGCTGCCTGGAGACCTTCGCGGCCGCGCGCTACGTGCTCCCGCTCCTGCAGTCCAGTCACGGAACCGACCTGACGATGGAAGGCGTCGTGAGGCTCGCACGGGACGGGGACCCGGGCTGCCGTCGGGTGGTCGCCGACGTCGGCCGCCACATCGGCAGCGGCGTGGCCAACCTCTGCAATCTGCTGAACCCGAGCCGCGTGGTCCTCGGCGGTGATCTCGCCGAGGCCGGTGAGCTGGTGCTCGGGCCCATCCGGGAGTCCGTGGGACGGTACGCGATCCCCAGTGCCGCCCGGCAGTTGTCCGTGCTCCCGGGCGCCCTCGGCGGCCGTGCGGAGGTCCTCGGAGCGCTCGCTCTCGCCCTCAGCGAGATGGGTGATTCGACGCTTTTGGACGGAACTGCCCCTGGGGTCCTGCAGGCTGCCGCGCCCGCCTTCACTTAGAGAACGGATGGCACCGTTGCCATCTCGTTAAGGATTTACTTCTTGACGTCGCACGTGTGGCCGAGTTGACTTCCAGCCACCTCGGCCGCAATGTCGCGGCCTCGTCAGGGAGGTTTCTGAAGTGAACACGCGTATGCGTCGCGCCGCTGTTGCGATCGCCGCCGGTGCGATGGCCGTTTCGCTTGCTGCCTGTGGCAGCGCCAAGGAGTCCGGCGACAACGCCGATTCCAGTGGGTCCGGGTCCACGAAGAAGGGCGACGACATCAAGGTCGCCCTGCTCCTTCCGGAGAACGCGACCGCCCGCTACGAGAAGTTCGACCGGGTGCTCATCGAGAAGAAGGTCAAGGAACTCACCAGCGACAAGGGCGAGGTCGTCTACGCCAACGCCAACCAGGACGCGGCCAAGCAGAACCAGCAGGTCGACACGATGATCTCCAACAAGGTCGACGTGCTGATCGTGGACGCGGTGGACTCCAAGGCCATCGCCGGCTCGGTGAAGAAGGCCAAGGACGCCGGCATCCCCGTCGTCGCCTACGACCGCCTGGCCGAGGGCCCGATCGACGCCTACACCTCGTTCGACAACGTCACCGTCGGCAAGACCCAGGGCGAGGCCCTGCTGAAGGCCCTGGGCTCCAAGGCCAAGGACGGCCAGATCGTCATGATGAACGGGTCGGCCACCGACCCCAACGCCGCCCTGTTCAAGGAGGGCGCGCACTCCGTCCTCGACGGCAAGGTGAAGGTCGGCCGCGAGTACGACACCAAGGAGTGGAAGCCGGAGAACGCCAACTCCAACATGGAGGGCGCCATCTCCGCCCTCGGCAAGGACAAGATCGTCGGCGTCTACTCCGCCAACGACGGCATGGCGGGCGGCATCATCACGGCCCTGAAGGCCGCCGGCATCGCCGACGTCCCGGTCACCGGCCAGGACGCCGAACTCGCGGGCGTGCAGCGCATCGTGACCGGTGAGCAGTACATGAGCGTCTACAAGCCCTACCCGCAGGAGGCCGACGTCGCCGCGGAGATGGCCGTCGCGCTCGCCCAGGGCAAGTCGCTCGACTCCATCGCCAAGGACAAGGTCGACAGCCCGACCACCAAGGCCGTCCCCTCCGTCCTCGTCCCGGTCGTCTCGCTGACGAAGGACAACATCAAGGACACCGTCATCAAGGACGGCATCTACACCGTGAGCGAGATCTGCACCGGCAAGTACAAGGCCGCGTGCGACAAGATCGGCCTCCAGTAGTCCACCCCGAGTTCCTCCGGCGCCCCGCACACCAGCCCCGCAAGCTACGCGGGGCGCCGGAGTGATCACTCCTCCCACACTTTCTGCACAACCTCCCGCCGGTCAGGCGGCGAAGGAGATGGTTCACGTGTCCGCTACGCCCGTGCTGGCGTTGCGCGGGGTCTCCAAGCGGTTCGGTGCCGTACAGGCGCTCACCGACGTAGAGCTTGAGGTCCACGCCGGTGAGGTGGTCGCCCTGGTGGGCGACAACGGCGCCGGAAAGTCCACGCTGGTCAAGACGATCGCCGGCGTGCACCCCATCGATGAGGGCGTCATCGAATGGGACGGCAGGTCCGTCCAGATCAACAAGCCGCACGACGCCCAGAACCTGGGCATCGCGACCGTCTACCAGGACCTCGCGCTGTGCGACAACATCGACGTCGTCGGCAACCTCTACCTGGGCCGGGAGATCCGCAAGCGCGGCGTCCTGGACGAGGTGGAGATGGAGCGCCGCTCCCGCGAGCTCCTCCACACGCTGTCGATCCGCATCCCCAGCGTGCGCATCCCGATCGCCTCGCTCTCCGGCGGCCAGCGCCAGACCGTGGCCATCGCCCGGTCCATGCTCGGCGAGCCGAAGCTGGTCATCCTCGACGAGCCCACCGCCGCCCTCGGCGTCGAGCAGACCGCCCAGGTCCTCGACCTCGTCGAGCGGCTGCGCGAGCGCGGCCACGCCGTCATCCTCATCAGCCACAACATGGCCGACGTCAAGGCCGTCGCCGACAAGGTCGCCGTGCTGCGCCTCGGGCGCAACAACGGCATCTTCGAGGTCAAGTCGACCTCGCAGGAAGAGATCATCTCCGCCATCACCGGCGCCACCGACAACGCCGTGACCCGCCGTGCGGCGCGCACGAACGGGGAGGTTTCCAAGTGAGCATCGACAAGACCTCCGAGGCTCCGGGAGCCCCCGAAGACCACGTCGTGGCGAACCCCGAGGCGGCCAAGGCCGCCGTCACGGTCGTCGACCCCCGGCTGCTGGTGCGCGAGCAGGGATTCGCGGGCTACGTCACCGAGTTCAAGCGGAAGATGAAGTCCGGTGACCTGGGTTCCATCCCGGTGGTCGTCGGCCTGGCCATCATCTGGATCATCTTCCAGAGCCTGAACTCCAACTTCCTCACCGCGGGCAACCTGTCCGACATGTCCGTCGCCATGGTCGGCACCGGCATGATCGCCGTCGGCATCGTGTTCGTGCTGCTGCTCGGCGAGATCGACCTGTCGGTCGGCTCGGTCAGCGGTGTGGCGGGCGCGAGCTTCGCCGTGCTCAACGTCACCAACGGCATGAACGAATGGCTGGCCTTCGCGCTGGCCATCGTCACCGGCACGGTCGCCGGCGCGCTGCACGGCTTCTTCTTCGCGAAGATCGGCGTCCCCGCGTTCGCCGTCACGCTGGCCGGCCTGCTGTTCTGGAACGGCTTCATGCTCCAGATCCTGGGCGACAACGGCACGATCAACCTCGACCCGGACGGGGTCGTGGCCCAGCTGACCAGCTACTACTTCTCCGACGTGGCCGCCGCCTACGGTCTCGCCGCGGTGGTGACCGCCGGGTACTTCCTCAGCTCCTTCCTCGGCAACCGGCGGCGCGAGGCCGCCGGCGTGCCCTCGCAGCCGCTGAGCGAGACGGTGGTGCGGACGGCACTGCTCGCGGTCCTCGCCTTCGCCGTCGCGATCGTCTTCAACCAGTACAAGGGCCTGCCGCTGGCCGTGGTGATCTTCATCGTGGTGCTCCTGGTCACGGACTTCGTGCTGCGCCGCACGGCGTACGGGCGGAAGGTGTTCGCGCTCGGCGGCAGCGTCGAGGCGTCGCGCCGGGCCGGCATCAACGTGGAGCTGGTCCGGATCTCGGTGTTCGCGATCTCCGGGACGTTCGCCGCGGTGGGCGGCCTGTTCATCGCGTCGAAGATCGCCGCGGCGAACCAGGGCGCGGGCGGCGGTGACCTGCTGATGAACGCGATCGCCGCCGCGGTGATCGGCGGTACGTCGCTGTTCGGCGGTCGCGGGCGGACGTGGAACGCGCTGCTCGGCGTGCTGGTGATCGTCTCGATCCAGTACGGGCTCGCCCTGGAGGGCATCGCCTCTCCGGTGCAGTACATGATCACCGGTGGTGTGCTCTTGGCCACGGTCGTGATCGACGCGGTGACACGCAGGACGCAGAAGACCGCGGGCCGCGCGTAACACCGACGGCCCCCCTGTGCCCGGCATCGAGAGGTGCCGGGCACAGTTGTGTCGTAGGTGTGGCACAACTTGGGTACAGCCGAAAGCGTGATGTATGCCCCAAGGCCTCGGCGCAGTCCCCAGGAGCGGAACATTAGACTCGACACGCCCGGCAACAGCTCGATCAGCTCTACTGCAAGGAGGCACGGGTGCCGCTGCTGACCCGTATCAGGGGACCGCGCGATCTGGACCGGCTCAACCTGGAGGAGCTGAACCAGCTGGCGGAGGAGATTCGGAGCTTCCTCGTCGAAGCGGTCTCCAAGACCGGCGGTCACCTCGGCCCCAATCTCGGCGTGGTGGAGCTCACCATCGCCCTGCACCGGGTCTTCGACTCGCCCAGGGACAAGGTCCTCTGGGACACCGGCCACCAGTCCTACGTCCACAAGCTGCTCACCGGCCGTCAGGACTTCTCCAAGCTCAAGATGAAGGGCGGCCTGTCCGGCTACCCCTCGCAGGCCGAGTCCGAGCACGACGTCATCGAGAACTCGCACGCCTCGACCGTCCTCGGCTGGGCCGACGGCATCGCCAAGGCCAACCAGATCATGGACCGCGGCGACCACGTGGTCGCCGTGATCGGTGACGGCGCCCTGACCGGCGGCATGGCCTGGGAGGCGCTGAACAACATCGCCGACGCCAGGGACCGCCCACTCGTCATCGTCGTCAACGACAACGAGCGGTCCTACGCGCCGACCATCGGCGGCCTCGCCAACCACCTCGCGACACTGCGGACGACGGACGGCTACGAGCGCTTCCTCGCCCGCACCAAGGAGGTCCTGGAGCGCACCCCCGTCGTCGGCCAGGCGCTCTACGACACCCTGCACGGCGCCAAGAAGGGCCTGAAGGACTTCATCGCCCCGCAGGGCATGTTCGAGGACCTCGGCCTGAAATACGTCGGCCCGATCGACGGCCACGACCTCGATGCCCTGGAGTCCGCGCTCGCCAAGGCCAAGCGGTTCGGCGGCCCGGTCATCGTGCACTGCCTCACCGAGAAGGGCCGCGGCTACCAGCCCGCCCTCCAGGACGAGGCCGACCGCTTCCACGCCGTCGGCAAGATCCACCCCGACACCGGCCTGCCGATCAAGAGCTCCGGCGCCGACTGGACCTCCGTCTTCGGCGACGAGATGGTCGAACTCGGCAAGGAGCGCGAGGACGTCGTCGCCATCACGGCCGCGATGCTCCAGCCGGTGGGCCTGGAGAAGTTCGCCAAGCGCTTCCCCGACCGGGTCTACGACGTCGGCATCGCCGAGCAGCACGGCGCCGTGTCGGCGGCCGGCCTGGCGACGGGCGGAGTGCACCCCGTGTTCGCGGTGTACGCCACCTTCCTCAACCGCGCCTTCGACCAGGTGCTGATGGATGTGGCCCTGCACAAGTGCGGTGTCACCTTCGTGCTGGACCGGGCCGGTGTCACCGGCACCGACGGGGCCTCCCACAACGGCATGTGGGACATGTCGATCCTCCAGGTCGTGCCCGGGCTGCGGCTCGCCGCGCCGCGTGACGCCGACCAGGTCCGCGCGCAGCTGCGCGAGGCCGTCGCGGTCGACGACGCGCCGACCGTGGTCCGCTTCTCCAAGGGCGCCGTCGGCCCCGCCGTGCCCGCCGTCGGCCGCGTGGGCGGCATGGACGTGCTGCGCGAGCCCGGCACGGACCGGCCGGACGTGCTGCTGGTCTCCGTCGGCGCCCTCGCCCCGATGTGCCTGGAGATCGCCGCGCTCCTCGACAAGCAGGGCATCTCCGCCACCGTCGTCGACCCGCGCTGGGTCAAGCCCGTCGACGAGGCCATGGCCCCGCTCGCCGAGCGGCACCGCGTGGTCGTCACCGTCGAGGACAACAGCCGGGTCGGGGGTGTGGGATCGGCGATCGCGCAGGCCCTGCGCGACGCGGGAGTGGATGTGCCGCTGCGTGACTTCGGCATCCCGCCGCGCTTCCTCGACCACGCCACGCGTGCCGAGATCCTCGCCGAGATCGGCCTCACCGCGCCGGACATCGCCCGGCAGGTGACCGGGCTGGTCGCCAAGCTGGACGGGCGGTACGAGGGCGGTGCCGTGGAGTCCGTGGAGTCCGTGCGCGACTGACACGGCCGAACGGGTTCGGATGGGCCGGTTTCCCCACCATGAGGGTGGTGCAACCGGCCCATTGGCGTGAATGCGCCCATGCCGGGGCATACGGATGGTGCCACCTCTCGATCATGTCGAGGACGACAAGCGTGGGAGGTACCCCGTGAGCAGCACCCTCTTCCGGACGAAGAAGGTCGAGCAGTCCATCCTCGACACCGAGGAGCCAGAGCACGCGCTCAAGAAGTCCTTGTCCGCGCTGGATCTGACCGTCTTCGGCGTCGGCGTGATCATCGGCACCGGCATCTTCGTACTCACCGGCACTGTCGCCAAGGACAACGCCGGGCCCGCCACGGCCCTGGCGTTCGTCGCGGCCGGCGTCGCCTGCGCCCTGGCCGCACTCTGTTACGCCGAGTTCGCGTCCACGGTCCCGGTCGCCGGGTCCGCCTACACGTTCTCGTACGCCTCCATCGGTGAACTGCCCGCCTGGATCATCGGCTGGGACCTGGTTCTGGAGTTCGCGCTCGGGACGGCGGTGGTGGCCGTCGGCTGGTCGGGCTACATCCAGTCGCTGATGGAGAACGCGGGCTGGACGATGCCCACGGTCCTGGGCAGCCGGGAGGGCGCCGACGCCTTCGGCTTCGACATCCTCGCCGCCGCGCTCGTCCTCGTCCTCACCGGCATCCTCGTCATCGGCATGAAGCTGTCCGCGCGGATCACGTCGGTCGTCGTCGCCATCAAGGTGACGGTCGTCCTCGTCGTGATCATCGCGGGCGCGTTCCTCATCAACGGCGACAACTACGACCCGTTCATCCCGGAGGAGAAGCCGGTACCGGCCGGCTCCAGTCTCGACTCCCCGCTGATCCAGCTCATGTTCGGCTGGGCGCCCTCCAACTTCGGCGTGATGGGCATCTTCACCGCCGCCTCGGTCGTGTTCTTCGCCTTCATCGGCTTCGACGTCGTGGCCACGGCCGCGGAGGAGACCAAGAACCCGCAGCGCGACATGCCGCGCGGCATCCTCGGCTCCCTCGTGATCTGCACGACGCTGTACGTCCTCGTGTCGATCGTCGTCACCGGCATGCAGCACTACAGCGAACTGTCGGTCGACGCGCCGCTCGCCGACGCGTTCAAGGCGACCGGGCATCCGTGGTTCGCGGGCTTCATCAGCTTCGGGGCCGCGGTCGGCCTGACGACGGTGTGCATGATCCTGCTGCTCGGCCAGACCCGGGTGTTCTTCGCGATGAGCCGCGACGGGCTGCTGCCGCGGTTCTTCTCGCACGTCCACCCGCGGTTCAAGACCCCGCACCGGCCGACGATCCTGCTCGGCGTGGTCATCGCGGTGCTGGCGGGCTTCACGCCGCTGACCGAACTCGCCGCGCTGGTGAACATCGGCACGCTGTTCGCCTTCGTGGTCGTCGCCATCGGTGTGATCATCCTCCGCAGGACGCGCCCCGACCTGCCGCGGGCCTTCCGGACCCCGTGGGTGCCGGTCATCCCGATCCTGTCGGTGTGCGCCTCGCTGTGGCTGATGATCAACCTGCCCGCCGAGACGTGGGTGCGGTTCGGGTTCTGGATGGCCGCCGGGTTCATCGTGTACTTCCTCTACGGCCGCACGCACAGCCGCCTCGCGACAGGAGAGGAACCGCAGGCCGAGAACACGCCGTAGCCGCCGCCTCCCGTGCTGAGCTGCGGGCAATCGTAATCGTGCCTCCCCCAGGGCCTTGAGGGCCGGGGGGAGGCACCCCGCTACACCGGGCTCCTACGGCCGCACCGTCCGCGGACCCGCCACCTCCGCCCCCAGCTCCCCGACCCGACGCCGCAGCTCCCGGTCCGCCGTGACGACCAGTACGGACCGCTCAGGCGCCCTCGCGACCACGTCCACGATGTGATCGTCACCGCTGCCCGGTGCCGACTCCACCCGCACCCCCGGCACCGACTCCACCCCCCGGGCCGCCCCCTCCACCACGAGCAGGATCTCCACCGGCCCGGAGGCCCCCGGCACTCCGTCCGACGCCAACCGGTCCCGCAGCCGCTCCGCGGCACCCCGTCGGTCCCGCCACCAGCCGTCCGGTACCGACCCGACGACGTTCGCGGCGTCGACGACGACGAGGAGGGGCGCGTTGTCGTTCATGCGGCCAGGGTCGCACGGCGGTTGTCGGCCAGGCGGGGGCGGGCCGCGCGCGGAGCCGTCCCACCCGCATAAAGTGAACTGGTGAACGGCGACTGGCTCATCCGCGGCCGTGACGGCCGCCTCACCGTCTATCTGCCCTCCGGCGACGCCGTCCTGTGCCGTGCGGAACGTGGCCCCGCCGGCTCCTGGGACGCTCCCCGCACCGTCGGCGGCGGCCAGAAGCTGCACCCGGGCCCGGCGATCGGCCAGGGTGCCGACGGGTACACCCATCTGGCCGCCTGGCGGCCCACCGTGCCCGGCGAGTCGGGGCTCGTGCATTCGACGCACTTCCGGCCCCGGCTCGCGCCCCTGGACTGGGCATCGATCGGGCATCCGGACAAGAAGGGCGACCGGACGGGCCCGCCTGCCGTCGCCGTCGACTCGGCGGGGCGTGGCTATGTCTTCGTCCGTAACCGGGGCGGTGGGGTGAGCCTGCGCAACCAGAAGGTGAAGGGCGGCTGGGGGCCCTGGCAGAACCTCGAAGGGAATGACGTGGAGGGCGAACTCGCCGCCGTGACGGGGGAGTCGGGGCTGGTGGAGGTGTACGCCTCGGTGCCCGGCGGGGTGCTGCACTGGCGGCAGGAGGAGCACGGCAGGACGCCGGTGCGGACGGAGGGCGTCGAGGTGCCCGTCCGGCCGGGGACGCTCCGGGCGCTGGCCACGTCCGCCGAGCACACCACCCTCTTCTTCACGGACACCTCGGGCGACGTCTGCGCCTGGCGGCCGGGGGAGAAGCCGGTGACGCTCATCGCCTCCGCGGGACCCGGGCCGGTGTCCGCCGTGCGCTGTGACATCGACGGCCACGACTGCACCGTGCTCGCCCAGCGGTCGGCGAGCGGCCGGGTCGCCTTCGCCGCGTATCCGACCGAACAGGAGTCGGCCGGTGCCTGGTGGACCGAGTCCGGCCCTCAGCTGCCCTGCGACGCCGTGGTGGCGGTGGCGCTCGACGAGGAGGACGAGGTCGTCGCCGCCAGCCTCGCCCCGTCGGCCGGGAAGCTCCTGCTCGCGCGCCGCAAGGACGAACCGGGGCTGGCGCTCACCGCGTGGCAGGAGCTCTGAGCGGACCCACCCACATGCGAAGAGGGCCTCCGCACACCGCGGAGGCCCTCCTCACTCATCTCACCAGGCGGTTACGCCGGAACCGACGCCACGCCCTGCGCGAGGAACCGCTTGCCGTTGACCCGCTCGGAGACGCCCTCACGGTCCAGGTACGGCGTGATGCCGCCCAGGTGGAACGGCCAGCCGGCGCCCGTGATGAGGCACAGGTCGATGTCCTGGGCCTCGGCGACGACGCCCTCGTCGAGCATGATGCCGATCTCCTGCGCGACCGCGTCGAGCACGCGCTCGCGGACCTGCTCCTCCGTCAGGACGCTGTCGCCCTGCTTGAGGAGCGCGGCGACCTCGGGGTCCAGCTCCGGCTTGCCGGAGTCGTAGACGTAGAAGCCGCGCTTGCCGGCCTTGACGACGGCCGCGAGGTTCGGGGAGACCGTGAAGCGGTCCGGGAACGCCCTGTTGAGCGTCTCCGAGACGTGCAGGCCGATCGCCGGGCCGACCAGCTCCAGCAGGACCAGCGGCGACATCGGCAGACCGAGCGGCTCGACGGCCTTCTCGGCGACCGCGACCGGGGTGCCCTCGTCGATGACGTTCTGGATCTCGCCCATGAAGCGGGTCAGGATGCGGTTCACGACGAACGCCGGGGCGTCCTTGGTGAGGACCGCGGTCTTCTTCAGCTTCTTGGCGACGGCGAACGCCGTGGCCAGCGAGGCGTCGTCGGTCTTCTCGCCGCGCACGATCTCCAGGAGCGGGAGGACCGCGACCGGGTTGAAGAAGTGGAAGCCCACGACCCGCTCGGGGTTCTTGAGCTTCGACGCCATCTCCGAGACGGAGAGGGAGGAGGTGTTCGTCGCGAAGATCGCGTGCGCCGGGGCGACCGCCTCGACCTCCGCGAACACCTGCTGCTTGACGCCGATCTCCTCGAACACGGCCTCGATGATGAAGTCCGCGTCCGCGAAGCCCTCGGCCTTGTCCAGCACACCGGAGACCAGTGCCTTGAGGCGGTTGGCCTTGTCCTGGTTGATACGGCCCTTGCCGAGCAGCTTCTCGATCTCGGCGTGGACATAGCCCACACCCTTGTCGACGCGCTCCTGGTCGATGTCGGTCAGGACGACCGGCACCTCCAGGCGGCGCAGGAAGAGGAGGGCGAGCTGGCTGGCCATCAGGCCCGCGCCGACCACGCCGACCTTGGTGACCGGGCGGGCCAGGTTCTTGTCCGGGGCGCCGGCCGGGCGCTTGCCGCGCTTCTGCACCAGGTTGAAGGCGTAGATGCCGGAGCGCAGTTCACCGCCCATGATCAGGTCGGCGAGCGCCTTGTCCTCGGCGTCGTAGCCCTGCTGGAGGTCGCCGTTCTTGGCGGCGGCGATGATGTCCAGGGCGCGGTAGGCGGCCGGGGCGGCGCCGTGCACCTTGGAGTCCGCGATGAAGCGGCCCTTGGCGACGGCCTGGTCCCAGGCCTCGCCGCGGTCGATCGCCGGGCGCTCGATCTGGATCTCGCCCTTGAGGACCGTCGCGGTCCAGATCAGCGACTGCTCCAGGAAGTCCGCGCCCTCGAAGATCGCGTCGGCGATCCCGAGCTCGTAGACCTGCTTGCCCTTGAGCTGCTTGTTCTGGTTGAGGCTGTTCTCGATGATCACCGAGACGGCCTTCTCCGGGCCGATCAGGTTCGGCAGCAGGGCGCAGCCGCCCCAGCCCGGGACCAGACCGAGGAAGACCTCGGGGAGCGAGAACGCCGGCAGGGCCGCCGAGACGGTGCGGTAGGTGCAGTGCAGACCGACCTCGACACCGCCGCCCATCGCGGCGCCGTTGTAGTACGCGAAGGTCGGCACGGCCAGCTTGGACAGCCGCTTGAAGACCTCGTGGCCGCCCTTGCCGATGGCGAGCGCGTGCTCGTACTCCTTGAGGATCTCCACGCCCTTGAGGTCGGCGCCGACCGCGAAGATGAACGGCTTGCCGGTGATACCGACGCCGATGATCTCGCCGTCCGCCGCCTCCTTCTCGACCTGGTCGATCGCGGCGTTCAGGTTCGCCAGCGAGGCCGGGCCGAAGGTGGTCGGCTTGGTGTGGTCGTGGCCGTTGTCCAGGGTGATCAGGGCGAAGCGGCCGCCCGCGGCGGAGCCGCTTTCGGATGGCGTCAGCGGCAGGTCGAAGTGGCGTACGTGCGCACTCGTGACGACCTCGTCCGGGAACAGCTCGGAAGCCTGCTTCAGAAGCTCGGCGGTGGTGCTCACTTGTCCCCCTCGAAGTGCGGGTTCTCCCAGATGACCGTCGCGCCCATGCCGAAGCCGACGCACATGGTGGTCAGGCCGTAGCGGACGTGCGGCTGCTCCTCGAACTGGCGGGCCAGCTGCGTCATCAGCCGGACGCCGGAGGAGGCCAGCGGGTGGCCGAACGCGATGGCGCCGCCGTACTGGTTGACGCGCGCGTCGTCGTCGGCGATGCCGTAGTGCTCGAGGAAGGCCAGGACCTGGACGGCGAAGGCCTCGTTGATCTCGAACAGGCCGATGTCGGAGATCGACAGGCCGGCCTGGGCCAGCGCCTTCTCCGTGGCCGGGATCGGGCCGTAGCCCATGACCTCCGGCTCGACACCCACGAAGGAGTAGGAGACCAGACGCATCTTGACGGGAAGGTCGTTCTCCCGCGCGAACTCCTCGGAGGCGATGACCGAGGCGGTGGCGCCGTCGTTCAGACCGGCCGCGTTACCGGCGGTGACCCGGCCGTGCACACGGAACGGGGTCTTCAGGCCGGAGAGGTTCTCCAGGGTCGTGCCCGGGCGCATCGGCTCGTCGGCGGTGACCAGGCCCCAGCCCGTCTCGCCGGCCTCGGGGGAGGTACGGCGTACGGAGACCGGAACCAGGTCGGCCTGGATCTTGCCGTCGGCGTACGCCTTGGCGGCCTTCTCCTGGGAGCGCACGGCGTACTCGTCGGCGCGCTGCTTGGTGATCTGCGGGTAACGGTCGTGCAGGTTCTCCGCGGTCATGCCCATGAACAGGGCCGACTCGTCGACCAGCTTCTCGCTCACGAACCGCGGGTTCGGGTCGACGCCCTCGCCCATGGGGTGGCGGCCCATGTGCTCGACACCGCCGGCGATGGCGACGTCGTAGGCGCCGAAGGCGACGGAACCGGCGACCGCGGTCACGGCCGTCAGGGCGCCGGCGCACATGCGGTCGATCGAGTAACCCGGAACGGACTGCGGGAGACCGGCGAGGATCCCGGCCGTACGGCCGATGGTCAGGCCCTGGTCGCCGATCTGCGTGGTCGCGGCGATGGCGACCTCGTCGATCTTCTTCGGGTCGAGACCGGGGTTGCGGCGCAGCAGCTCCCGGATCGCCTTCACGACGAGGTCGTCGGCACGGGTCTCGTGGTAGATGCCCTTCGGTCCCGCCTTGCCGAACGGGGTGCGGACGCCGTCGACGAAGACGACGTCCCTGACGGTACGAGGCACGATGGCTCTCCTCCAGGGTCCGGAACTGCATTACTGCTGCGAGATGCGCTGAGCGCGCGCTCAGGCCCATGCTACTTATGGGTAACGTAGCTGCACAGTCCTGACAGGCGGAGCGGTGAAGGTCACACCCGCTGAGGGCAGCGCCCTGCTTTTCAGGGGCGCGGGGAACTGCGCGAGCAACCCGGCACGGCCTGCACAACCGTACGGCGCTCACCGAGGCGGCGCTGTGGATCCCCGAGGCGTCAGCACCGGTGTCGGCACAGGATGGGACCCACCCTCACCCCCGGTGATCACGGAGAACAGCGTCCGAGCCACCTCCGCCCCGAACCCGTGCACGTCATGACTCATCGCGGACAACGTCGGATGCGTCAGCCGGCACAGCTGCGAGTCGTCCCACGCCAGCAGCGACACGTCGTCCGGCACCCGCAGCCCCATCTCCGCCGCCACCGACAGCCCCGCCACCGCCATGATGTCGTTGTCGTACACGATCGCCGTCGGCCGGTCCGGCGGCGCGGCCGTCAGCAGGGACCGCGTCGCCCGCGCCCCCGCGTCCCCCGAGAAGTCCGTCGCGACCTGCCACGCCCCGGCCAGCGCCAGCGCCCCCGCCGCCTCGTCGAACGCCGCCGTCCGGATGGCCGTGTGCCCGAGGGCCGCCGCCCCGCCGACCCGGGCGATCCGCCGGTGCCCGAGCGCCGCCAGATAGCGCACCGCCTCCGTCACGGCCGTGGCGTCGTCCGTCCACACCGAGGTGAGGCCCCCGGTCAGCGAGGGATGCCCGACCGCGACCACCGGCAGCCCGAGCCGCTCCACCAGGCCCACCCGGGGATCGTCGGCCCGGAAGTCGACGAGGATCGAACCGCCGATCTGCCGCCCCCGCCACCATGCCTCCTGGACCCCGGTCTCCTCGTCCAGATTCCGTACGAGCCTCAGCAGCAGCGAGCAGGAGTGCTCGGCCAGCACGCTCTCGACACCCGAGACGAAGTCCATGTACCAGGGCTCCAGCCCCAGCATCCGGGCCGGCCTGCACACCGCGAGCCCCACCACGTCCACGCGTGAACCGGCCAGCGTCCGCGCCGTGAGGTTCGGCGCCCAGCCCAACTCCCGCGCCGCCCGGAAGATCCGGTCCCGGGTCGCCTCCGACAGGCCCGGCTTGTGGTTGAAGGCGAGCGACACGGCACCCTTGGACACACCGGCACGCGCGGCGACGTCCTTGATGGTGACGCGGGGGGCCGGCGTCGCCGTCATCGGGTGGGCTCCACGCAGTACAGGGCCGAACGGGCACGGAGAGCGTCCGGAGTCTTCCAGCCGCGCACCCCGATGGTCACCTCTTCGCCCGGCAGCAGGGTGACCAGCCCCCGGTCGGCCCGGGCCTCCGGATCCAGCCGGTCGGCCTGGAGCAGCAGGTCCCGGACCAGGGTGCGGGCGGTCACGGTGATACCGCCGGACGCGAGTGCGACATCGAACCGCGGTGCGGGGTAGGGGACTTCGCGGTCCGGTACCGGGAAACGGAGCGCCCGCAGGCCGTCCGCGTCCGCGACCAGGAACTCCTTCGGCCCGTCGGGCGTCAGCTCGGGCGGGACACCGACCCGGGCCACGGACCGCCGCCCGGCCGCGAGTTCCACCTCCGCCCGCCCCAGTACCTCGCCCTCGACGGACATCCGCCGCAGGGCCAGGGTCCCGGTCCAGTCCTCCGCGCCCTGGTTCACGGCGGCCAGCACCAGCCCGCCGTCCTCCTCCCGGAGCGTCAGCAACCGGTCCGCGTACAGCCGCTTCAGCTCGTGGTACAGCGGCTTCTCGCGCCCGTCCCCGTCGATCGCCGCCCACGAGGTCACCGGCCAGCAGTCGTTGAGCTGCCAGACGACCGTGCCCGCGCACACCGGCCAGTGCGAGCGCCAGTGCTCGATCCCGGCGGCGACCGCACGCGCCTGGTTGACCTGCGTCAGATAGTGCCAGCGGTCGAAATCCCCGTCCGGCACGGCGAAATGCCGGGCGAGTCCCCGTTCCAGTTTGCCGTTGCCGTCGTCGGCCTTCTGGTGCTGCAGCATGCCGGGGGAGTCCGGCGCGAGCGTCTCCCCGGGCAGCGCCCGGCGCAGGGTGGCGTACGCGGGCGGCGCCTGCCAGCCGAACTCGGCGACGAACCGCGGCACGCTCAGCCGGTAGTCGGCGTAGTCCTCGCGGTTCCACACCTCCCACGAGTGGTGCGTGCCGTGCGCCGGGTCGTTCGGATGGTGCCGCCAGGACCCCGACCAGGGGCTGCCCGCCGTGTACGGCCGGGTCGGGTCCAACTCGGCCACCACCCGCGGCAGCACGCCCAGGTAGTAGCCCTCGCCCCAGGAGTCCCCGGCCAGCCTCGGCTCCCACGCCCAGTCCCTGAAGCCCCACAGGTTCTCGTTGTTGCCGTTCCACAGCACCAGCGACGGATGCGGCATCAGCCGTACGACGTTCTCCCGCGCCTCGGCCTCCACCTCGCCGCGCAGCGGCTGCTCCTCCGGGTAGGCCGCGCACGCGAACGGGAAGTCCTGCCAGACCAGCAGCCCGAGTTCGTCGCAGGCGTCGTAGAAGTCCTCGCTCTCGTAGAGCCCGCCGCCCCAGATCCGTACGAGGTCCACGCCCGCCGCGGCGGCCTGCTCCAGCCGCTGCCGGTAGCGCTCGCGGGTGACGCGGGAGGGGAAGACGTCGTCGGGGATCCAGTTGACGCCGCGTGCGAAGAGCCGCTCGCCGTTGACGACGAGGGTGAACCCGGTGCCGTGCGCGTCGGGCCGCCGGTCGAGTTCCACGCTCCGGAAGCCGATCCGCCGCCGCCACACGTCCAGGGCGCCGCCCTCGCTCAGCAGCCTCAACTCGACGTCGTACAGCGGCTGTTCGCCATATCCGCGCGGCCACCACAGCTCAGCGTCCGGTACCCGCAGCCGGACCACCCCGTGTGCCCCGTCCAGCTCCGCGCGGGCCCGCACCCCGCCCACCGTCGCCTCCACGGCCAGCGGCGCTTCCACCCGGGTCCGCTCGACGTCGACGGCCAGTTCGACGACCCCCGCGCCCTCCTCGACGGTGACCAGCGGACGCACCCGGGCGATCCGGGCCGTCGACCAGTGCTCCAGGCGCACCGGCCGCCAGATCCCGGCCGTCACCAGGGTCGGCCCCCAGTCCCAGCCGAAGGAGCAGGCCATCTTGCGGACGTACTGGTAGGGCTCGGCGTAGGCGGCGGGCCGCTCACCCAGCCGTCCCCGCACGGCCTCGGCCTCGGCGTAGGCGGAGACGAACCGCACGGACAGCAGCCCGGACAGCCCCGTCACATCGAAGCGGTACGAGCGGTGCATGTTCCGCACCGTGCCCAGCTGCCGCCCGTCCAGGGAGATCTCGGCGATGGTGTCGAGCCCGTCGAAGACCAGGTCGGTCTGCTCCTGCGCGCCGGGGACCCCGAGCTCCCGCTCGTACGTCCAGTCCCGGCGCCCCACCCACGCCACCTCGGACTCGCCCTGGCCCAGGAACGGATCCGGGATCACCCCGGCCGCCATCAGGTCGGTGTGCACACAGCCCGGCACGGAGGCCGGCAGCCTGTCCGACTCGTGCCGCAGGATCCATCCGTCGCCGAGCGCTGTGGCCTCCAGCATGCGCACTCCCTTAACCGGTCCAGTGAAGAGTCGTGTCCAGGTTTCGCATCGTTGGCGGGAATCGGACTTTACCGGTTGAGGAAAGCGCTGTCAGAGTGCCGAACCAGCCATACCGCACGTGCTCTTCCGTCCCGAGTTCCTCTCCGCGAACGGAGCTGATGCACATGAACCGCCGTACCGTCCTCGCCCTCGCCGTGGGCGCCGCCCTGCTCGCCTCGGGCTGCACCGGTACCGGAGGCACCTCCAAGGGCGCGGATGCCGAGGCACCCGACGATCCCGCCAAGGTGACCGGGACCATCACCGTCCTCACCCACCGGACCGACCTCGTGCAGGACGGCACGATGAAGAAGTACGCCGCCGAGTTCAGCAAGACCTATCCCAAGGTGAAGGTCGAGTTCGAGGGCCTCACCGACTACGAGGGCGAGGTCAAGATCCGGATGAACACGGAGAACTACGGCGACGTCCTGATGATCCCGGCCGTGATCGAGAAGAAGGACTACCCGAAGTTCTTCGCCTCGCTGGGCACCCGGGCCGAGCGGAGCAAGAAATACCGCTTCACCGACTACTCCACCGTCCAGGACAAGGTCTACGGGCAGAGCCCGATCGGCGTGGTCCCCGGCTTCATCTACAACAAGAAGGTCTGGAGCGCGGCCGGCGTCACCGACTGGCCCACCACCCCGGCCGAGTTCCTCGACGACCTCAAGGCGATCAAGGACAGGTCCGAGGCGGTCCCGTACTACACCAACTTCAAGGACATGTGGCCGCTGACCCAGTGGACGAGTGTCAACGGCTCCGTCGGCTGCGACACCGGGGCCACCACGCGCCTCGCCGAGGGCGACCCGTGGGCCGACGGCGCCGACCTGCGCGTCGGCGACACGCTGCTGTACGACATCGTGAAGTCGGGTCTCGTCGAGAAGGACCCGACGACCACCAACTGGGAGGCCTCCAAGCCCAAGCTGGCCAAGGGCGAGATCGCCACGATGTGGCTCGGCTCCTGGGCGGTCGTGCAGATGCGGGACGCGGCGAAGCAGGCCGGCACCGACCCCGCCGACATCGGCTTCATGCCCTTCCCCGCCCAGAAGGACGGCACGTTCTGCGCGGTGACGTCCCCCGACTACCAGCAGGCCGTCAACGTCAACTCCGACCACAAGGCCGCCGCCCGCGCCTGGATCGACTGGTTCACCGACAAGTCCGGCTACGCGGACGCCAACCTCGCCCTCTCGCCTCTCAAGGACGCCCCGCTGCCCGACGTGCTGAAGCCCTACGAGGAGGCCGGCGTGAAGCTCCTCGACATCGACGACACCAAGGGCGCCGAGGTCAAGTCCATCGACAACCGGTCCGAGGTCGGCATCTACAAGCCCGACTACCGCCAGGACCTCGTCGATCTCGCCCGCGGTGCGCGCAAGGGCGGCCTGGACGACTTCCTCGCCGGACTCGGCGACAAGTGGACCGAGGCGCAGCGGAACCTGGGGTCCTGATGGCCCGGCCCATCCGGCGGTGGCGGGGCGTGACGCCCTGGCTGTTCCTCCTCGCCCCGCTCGTCCTGCTGATCACGTTCACCTACGCGCCGATCGTCAACATGGTCGCGTACAGCTTCACCGACTGGGACGGCGTCAGCCCGGAGCTGCGCTACACGGGCGCCGGGAACTACGCCGAACTCCTCACCCGCTCCGAGCTGTTCGAGGTGTTCTTCGTCAGCGGGTACTACCTCGCCGCGTCCGTGGTACAGATCGCCGCCGCGCTGTACTTCGCCACCGTCCTGAGCTTCAACGTCCGCTTCCGCAACTTCTTCAAGGGCGTGCTCTTCTTCCCGTACCTGATCAACGGCGTCGCCATCGGCTTCGTCTTCCTGTACTTCTTCCAGGACGGCGGCACCCTGGACGCGATCCTGGGCCTCGTCGGCTACGACGGCGACCGCGCCTGGCTCGGTACGCCCGCCTCGGCCAACGTCTCCCTCGCCGGCGTCTCGGTCTGGCGCTACATGGGCCTGAACTTCGTCCTCTTCCTCGGGGCGATCCAGTCCATCCCGGGGGAGCTGTACGAGGCGGCCGAGATCGACGGGGCGAACCGCTGGCAGCAGTTCCGCCACATCATCGCGCCGGGCATCCGGCCCGTGCTGAGCCTCTCGGTGATCCTGTCCGTCTCCGGGTCGCTGTCCGTCTTCGAGATTCCGTACATCATGACCGGCGGCGCGACCGGCACCGAGACCTTCGTGATCCAGACCGTGAAGCTGGCCTTCCAGTTCAACAAGACGGGCCTCGCCTCGGCGGCGGCCGTCGTACTGCTGCTGATCATCCTGGCGGTGACCTGGGTGCAGCGGCGCCTCGTCCCGGACGACAAGGTGGACCTCGTATGACGCGCCGCAGGGTGGCCCGGGCCCTCGTGTATCTGTCCCTGGTCCTCGCGACACTGGTGGTGTTCCTGCCGCTGGCCGTGGTCTTCCTGACCTCGCTGAAGACCTCCGGGGAGATGGCGGACGACAGCGGCGCCCTCACGCTGCCCGACGACCCGCTCAACTTCTCCAACTACGTGACGGCGTTCCAGGACGGCCGGATGCTCTCGGCGTTCGCCAACACGGCGATCATCCTGGTCGTCGCCATCGGGGGCACGATCCTGATCGGTTCGATGACGGCGTACGCCATCGACCGCTTCCGGTTCCGCTTCCGCAAGCTGGTCCTGGCCCTGTTCCTGGTCGCCGCGCTCGTCCCCGGGGTGACCACCCAGGTGGCCACCTTCCAGATCGTCAACAGCTTCGGCATGTTCGACAGCCTCTGGGCGCCGATCGCGCTCTACATGGGCACGGACATCGTCTCGATCTACATCTTCCTGCAGTTCGTGCGATCGATCCCGGTCTCACTCGACGAGTCGGCCCGCCTCGACGGGGCCAACGCCTTCACGATCTACCGGAAGATCATCTTCCCGCTCCTGAAACCGGCGATCGCGACGGTCGTGATCGTGAAGGGGATCAACGTCTACAACGACTTCTACATCCCCTTCCTCTACATGCCCTCCGAAGATCTTGGCGTGATCTCGACGTCCCTGTTCCGCTTCAAGGGCCCGTTCGGCGCCCACTGGGAGACCATCTCGGCAGGCGCGATCCTGGTCATCGCCCCGACACTGATCGTCTTCCTGCTCCTGCAGCGGTTCATCTACAACGGCTTCACCAGGGGAGCGACCAAGTGACCTAGGGCCTGTCGTTTGGATCAGGTCGCAGGAAATCGACCGTGCTGTTCGGCGCCGGTGAGCGGGGCTTGGTGCGTGCAGCTGCAAGGCGGAGGAGGGCGTCGACGCGATGGGGGCACCTCCCGCGCGAGCGCAGCCGAGCGTGGGGGAGTCGGCAACCGACGACAACGCGGCAGATGCGCGTGCCAAGCCCCGCGTCTGCGACGTGATCCAAACGACAGGCCCTAGGGGCGCGGGGAACTGCGCGAACAACCACAACAGGCCCGCAGCCGCCGTACGACGAACACCGCTACGGCGGCTAGGCCTCCTTGACGGCCAGCGCCTCCACCAGCACGGGCGTCACCTGCTCGACCTGCCACTGACGTGCACCGTGACCTGCCAGCGCGGCCGCCACAGACTCCGCGTCCACCACACCCGGCGGCTCCCAGCAAACCCGCCGCACCGTATCCGGCGTGATCAGATTCTCCTGCGGCATGTTGACCTGCTCGGCCAGGGCCGAGATCTTGGCCCTGGCCGCCGACAACCTCGCCGCGGCGACAGGGTCCTTGTCGGCCCAGGCCCGCGGCGGCGGCGGCCCCGCCACCGGCTGCCCCGGCTGCGGCAACTGCGCCTCGGTCAGCGCCTTCGCCCGGTCCACGGCCGCCTGCCACTGCTCCAGCTGCCGCTTGCCCGTCCGGTGTCCGAAACCGTTCAGCGCGGCGAGCGCGTGCACGTTGGCCGGAACCGCCAGCGCGGCCTCCACGATGGCCGCGTCCCCGAGCACCTTGCCGGGCGAGACGTCCCGCCGCTGCGCGATCCGGTCCCGGGTCTCCCACAGCTCTCGCACTACGGCCAGCTGCCGCCGCCGGCGCACCTTGTGCATGCCGGACGTGCGCCGCCAGGGATCCTTGCGGGGCTCGGGCGGCGGTGCCGAGGCGATCGCGTCGAACTCCTGGCGGGCCCACTCCAGCTTGCCCTGCCGGTCCAGCTCCTTCTCCAGCGCGTCACGCAGGTCGACGAGCAGCTCGACGTCCAGCGCCGCGTACCGCAGCCAGGGCTCGGGCAGCGGCCGGGTGGACCAGTCGACCGCGGAGTGGCCCTTCTCCAGGACGAAGCCGAGCACGCCCTCGACCATCGCGCCGAGGCCGACCCGGGGGAATCCGGCGAGGCGCCCGGCCAGCTCGGTGTCGAAGAGCCGCGTCGGCACCATGCCTATCTCGCGCAGGCAGGGCAGGTCCTGGGTGGCGGCGTGCAGCACCCACTCGACGCCGGAGAGGGCGTCGCCCAGGGCGGACAGGTCGGGGCAGGCCACGGGGTCGATCAGGGCCGAGCCGGCGCCCTCGCGGCGCAGCTGCACCAGGTAGGCGCGCTGGCCGTAGCGGTAGCCGGACGCCCGCTCGGCGTCGACGGCGACGGGGCCGGTACCCGCCTCGAAGGCGGCGATCACCCGGGCCAGGGCGGTCTCGTCCGCGATCACGGGCGGAATGCCCTCGCGCGGCTCCAGCAAGGGGGTCGGCGCCTCCGTAGCAGAAGATCCGCCGTCGTCCGGAGGGGCGCCTCCGGTGGTTCGCAGTGAGCTGTCTGCTGCGGTGTCGTGGGCGTCGGTCACATGTCAAGGGTATCCATGTATGGACAGCGCCCGCCGACGGAACGTTCCGTCGACGGGCGCTCGAGGGTCGCAAACCAGTCACGTCGGGGAAGTACGGGGTTCGCGAGCCGCGCGTGGGGTGAATGGGGACCGGCGGTCGATCCCGTTCAGGTGAGTGAATGATCACAAAGGGTCAGGACGGAGCGGATCAGTGGATGATCCCGGTCCGCAGCGCCACCGCCACCATGCCGGCGCGGTCGCCCGTGCCGAGCTTGCGGGCGATGCGGGCGAGGTGGCTCTTGACGGTCAGTGCGGACAGGCCCATCGAGACGCCGATCGCCTTGTTCGACTGGCCCTCCGCGACCAGGCGCAGCACCTCGACCTCACGGCCGGACAGTTCGCGGTAGCCGCCCGGGTGGCTCGGGGCACCCGGGGGGCGGCGGTGCAGACGTGCGGCGGCGGCGCCGATGGGGGCGGCGCCCGGCCGGGTGGGGAGCCCGACGTTGGTGCGGGTGCCGGTGACGACGTACCCCTTCACCCCGCCGGCGAGCGCGTTGCGCACGGCGGCGATGTCGTCGGCGGCGGAGAGGGCGAGGCCGTTGGGCCAGCCCGCGGCGCGGGTCTCCGACAGCAGGGTGAGGCCGGAGCCGTCCGGCAGGTGGACGTCGGCGACGCAGATGTCGCGGGGGTTGCCGATGCGGGGACGAGCCTCCGCGATGGACGAGGCCTCGATGACATCGCGCACACCGAGCGCCCACAGGTGGCGGGTGACGGTGGAGCGGACGCGCGGGTCGGCCACGACCACCATGGCGGTCGGCTTGTTCGGGCGGTAGGCGACCAGGCTTGCGGGCTGCTCGAGGAGAACGGACACCAGGCCTCCTGGGGTGCGGGACGGGGCCGGCTCGTGGGGATGAAGCCGGGACGAACCGTGCTTTCAAGGTCACAGTCGTCTTCGGCACCGAACCCGTCCGCCTTTAGAGAATGATCACGATTCGGTGATAACAATCCGTGCAATTCGGACACGCGGTCGATCATTCGAAGGTCGAACGGTTTCGCTCTGCGTCGGTACGCGGTCGAAAGTGGCCGTATCGACAAAGTGATTCGGCCAAGAGGGGGACGCGGGTGTGATCGTCGACAGGACAAACGTCGACCGCCCCCGCACAGGGTCGATCAGTGCGGGGGCGGTACGGGCGGTACAGGTGCTGTCAGCGGGACTGTGGCCCCCGCCGCTGCGGCAGGGTCACCACCGACGCGTCGCCGGGACCGGCCGGCGGCAGCCCCGCGACCTGGGCGAGCAGATCGCACCAGGCCGCCAGGTGCCCGGCCGTGTCCGGAACCCCGCCCAGGCCCTCGCGCGGCGTCCACGACGCGCGGATCTCGATCTGCGAGGCGGCCGGGCGCGCGGACAGACCGCCGAAGTAGTGCGAACTCGCGCGCGTGACGGTGCCGCTCGGCTCCCCGCACGCCAGCCCGCGCGCCTGGAGCGCACCGGTCAGCCAGGACCAGCACACCTCCGGCAGCAGCGGGTCCGCCGCCATCTCCGGCTCCAGCTCCGCGCGCACCAGCGTCACCAGCCGGAACGTACCCCGCCAGGCCTCGTGCCCCGCCGGGTCGTGCAGCAGCACCAGCCGGCCGTCGGCCAGGTCCTGGTCGCCGTCGACGACCGCCGCCTCCAGCGCGTAGGTGTAGGGGGCGAGCCGCTGCGGCGGGCGCGTCGGCTCGATCTCGATCTGGGGCCGCAGCCGCGCCGTCCTGAGCGCGTCGACAGCGGACCGGAAGGGCAGCGGGGCGGTGTCCGCCTCCCTCCGGTCGTTCTCGGTGTCCTTCGCCTCGTCCATTCCGCCAGCGCCGTCCGACAGTCGTCCCTGAGCCGCAGCCATGCGGGAAGATTACGGGGACCGGGCCCCGGGTGCCGGGCTAGACACCCCGCGCCTCTCCAGGGGCTGAATCGCGCTCCTTGACGGCGTGCGAAACTTGGCCCCGTGAGTGCCAACGACGCCCCTCGGGCCCAGCAGCCGTCCGTCACGTACGACTCAGCCTTCCTCAAGGCCTGCCGGCGCGAGCCCGTGCCGCACACTCCGGTGTGGTTCATGCGGCAGGCCGGGCGCTCACTGCCGGAGTACCGCAAGGTGCGCGAGGGCATTCCGATGCTCGAGTCCTGCATGCGGCCCGAGCTGGTCACCGAGATCACGCTCCAGCCGGTGCGCCGGCACGACGTGGACGCGGCGATCTACTTCAGCGACATCGTCGTACCGCTCAAGGCCATCGGCGTCGACCTCGACATCAAGCCCGGCGTCGGCCCGGTCGTCGAGCGCCCGATCCGCACCCGCGCTGACCTCGCGCAGCTGCGTGACCTGACCCCCGAGGACGTCTCCTACGTCACCGAGGCCATCGGCCTGCTGACGCGCGAGCTCGGCGCCACGCCCCTCATCGGCTTCGCCGGCGCCCCGTTCACCCTCGCCAGCTACCTCGTCGAGGGCGGCCCGTCCCGCACGTACGAGAACGCCAAGGCGATGATGTACGGCGACCCCGAGCTGTGGGCGGATCTGCTCGACCGCCTCGCGGACATCACGACCGCCTTCCTGAAGGTGCAGATCGAGGCCGGCGCCTCCGCGGTCCAGCTGTTCGACTCCTGGGCCGGCGCCCTGGCCCCCGTCGACTACCGGCGTTCGGTGCTGCCCGCCTCGGCGAAGGTCTTCGACGCCGTGGCCGGCTACGGCGTCCCGCGCATCCACTTCGGCGTCGGCACCGGCGAACTGCTGGGCCTCATGGGCGAGGCCGGCGCGGACGTCGTCGGCGTCGACTGGCGCGTCCCGCTCGACGAGGCCGTCCGCCGCGTCGGCCCCGGCAAGGCGCTCCAGGGCAACCTCGACCCCACCGTGCTGTTCGCCTCCACGGAGGCCGTCGAGGCGAAGACCCGGGAGGTCCTGGACAGCGCGGCGGACCTGGAGGGCCACATCTTCAACCTGGGCCACGGCGTCATGCCGTCCACCGACCCGGACGCGCTGACGCGGCTCGTGGAGTACGTGCACACGCACACGGCACGCTGACGGGGTATTCGGTGCGGCGGTGAACGCTGTCGTCGGGACGTGCGTATGTGTCGGCAACCGCCCGCGGCGCGGGGAAGGCGGGTCGCGGGGCCGACGTGAGGAACAGGCGATGAACGACCGAGTTACTCCCGCGATGCACGCCCTGCCCGACGGCGAGGCGGAGCTCACGCTGGTGGTGCGGCTGCCCTGGGAGGACGTGGCCCGCCTCGGCCAGGAGGCCGGGCGGCTGGCGTCCCAGATGCGGCGGCCCGTGACGCTGGAGGAGGCGGTGAGCCACCGGTTGCGTTCGTCGCGGGCCGCCGCGCATGCGAAGCCGGCGGGGGAGCAGCCGCCGGCGGTGACGGCTTCGGCGTCGGTGTCGTCCTTGCCGTCCCGGCCGCCGGCGGAGCAGGCGAGGCAGGCCATTGACCGGATCAACGGGACTGCCGGGACCGCGTAGGGGTTCGCCGTAGGGGTGCGGGTGCGTCGCCGGGTGCGGGCGCGCTGTGGTTGCTCGCGCAGTTCCCCGCGCCCCTTAACAGAAGGGCATTGCCCCGCCGCCCTATGAAGTCTCGCGGACTTTCGCCGCCGCCTTGCGGGCCGCTACCAGTACCGGGTCCCAGACGGGGGAGAAGGGTGGGGCGTAGCCGAGGTCCAGGGTCGTCATCTGTTCCGCCGTCATGCCCGCGGTGAGGGCGACCGCCGCGATGTCGACGCGTTTGCCCGCGCCCTCCCTGCCCACGATCTGGACGCCGAGGAGGCGGCCCGTGCGGTGTTCGGCGAGCATCTTGACCGTCATGGGCGAGGAGTTCGGGTAGTAGCCGGCGCGGCTGGTCGACTCGATGGTGACCGTCTCGTAGCGCAGGCCCACGCGGTGGGCGTCCTTCTCGCGCAGTCCCGTGCGCGCGATCTCCAGGTCGCAGACCTTGCTGACGGCCGTGCCGACCACGCCGGGGAAGGTGGCGTAGCCGCCGCCCGCGTTGGTGCCGATGACCTGGCCGTGCTTGTTGGCGTGGGTGCCGAGCGGGATGTGCCGTTGCTGGCCGGAGACCAGGTCGAGGACCTCGACGCAGTCGCCGCCGGCCCAGATGTTCTCGTACCCGCGCACTCGCATCGAGCGGTCGGTGAGCAGACCCCGGTGCGTGCCGAGCGGGAGGCCCGCCGCCTTCGCGAGCGTCGTCTCGGGGCGTACGCCGATGCCGAGCACGACGACGTCCGCCGGGAAGTCGCGGTCCTTCGTGGCCACCGCGCGTACCCGTCCGTCCTCGCCGGTCAGGATCCCGGTGACCTCGGCGTCGTTGACCATCCTGATGCCCAGGCCCTCCATGGCCTCGTGCACCAGGCGGCCCATGTCGGGGTCGAGGGTCGACATGGGCTCGCTGCCGCGGTTGACGACCGTCACCTCGTAGCCGCGGTTGATGAGTGCCTCGGCCATCTCCACGCCGATGTACCCGGCCCCCACGACCACGGCGCGACGGCCACGCGTGCGTGCCAGCGTGTCCAGCAGCGCCTGGCCGTCGTCCAGCGTCTGCACCCCGTGCACCCCGGGCGCGTCCATCCCGGGCAGGTCGGGCCGGATCGGCCGGGCACCGGTCGCGATCACGAGCTTGTCGTACGACGTCCAGGACTCGGCACCGGAGCCGACGTCACGCGCGCGTACCCGCTGCCCGTCGGGGTCGATCTCGGTGACCTCGGTGCGCAGCCGCAGATCGATGTCCCGCGCGCGGTGCTCCTCGGGAGTGCGGGCGATGAGCCGGTCCCGGTCCGGGACGTCGCCGCCCACCCAGTAGGGGATGCCGCACGCCGAGTACGACGTGAAGTTGCCGCGCTCGAACGCCACGATCTCCAGTTCGTCGGGCTTGTTCAGCCGGCGTGCCTGTGACGCCGCGGACATCCCCGCGGCGTCACCGCCGATCACGACCAGTCGCTCCCGTGTACCCCGCGTACGGCTCATGCTCATGCGAACACGCTACGGGAGCAGGGCATTTCAGTCCTGCTCGCCGGGCGTGCGCGGCTGCGCCGACTCCGGGGCCGGGCGGGCCGTCGGCAGTGGGCCCAGCGCGCTGATCGCGGGCGACGCGGGCCGCGGGCGGCGCGGGAGGCGGGGGCGGACGACACGCAGCCACAGCAGCGTGATCAGGGCCGCGACCGCGGCGAACGGCAGGACCGCGCCGAGGGCCACCGCGAGCCAGCGCAGCATCGTCACGAACGCGTTCCAGCCGCCCGCGAGCGCGTCCACGAAGCCCGGGTCGTCGTCCTTCGCCTCCTTCTTCTTCACCGGGGTCTCGGACAGGGAGAGGGTGATGGTGGCCAGGCTCGTGCGGTCCTTCAGGGACGTCTGCCGGGCCAGCAGCGCCTCCAGGTCGGCCTGACGGGTGCTCAGCTCGCCCTCCAGGGTCACCACGTCGCTCAGCTTGGTGGCCTGGTCCATCAGCTCGCGGATCCGGGCCACGCTCGCGCGCTGCGACTTGATCCGGCTCTCCACGTCCACGACCTGGTCGGTGACGTCCTCGGCCTTGGCGCTGCGGTCGAGGAGCTTGCCGGCGCCCTCCAGCTCGGCGAGGACCTCGTCGTACTTCTCGACGGGCACACGCAGCACGACCCGGGTCCGCTCGTGTCCCTCCCCGTCCCGGGTGGTGGTCTCGTTGCCGACGTAGCCGCCCGCGTTCTCGGTGCCGGTGCGGGCCTCGTCCAGGGCCTTCGGGACGTCCTTGACCCGCACGGTCAGCGAGGCGGTGCGGATGATGTGGTTCGCGGTGAGCTTCGGCGGGGCGGTCGCCCGGGCTCCGCTTCCCGCGGCGCCTGGCGCGGCCTCGTTCGCGCCGGACGTGTCGCCCGCCTTGCCGTCGGCCTGCGGGGCGGCGACTCCGCGGTCGGCGGAGCTGCCGGCGGAGTCCTCGCCCGCGCCGCTGCATCCGGTGAGCGCGAGGGCCGCGGCCAGCAGGACGGCGGCCAGAGCCGGGGCGGGGTGGCGTGCGGGTCGTCGTGTGCGCATGTGGGCTTCCCCCGGGGTTCGATTCCGCTGACGCTTCTTCGACGCCCGGGCGGCGCCGGACGTTTGGTCCGGGACGGTTCCGATGCGGTCACGGTCGGGACTCGTCCGGGACACCGGGGCACGGCGGCACTGTCAGCGGGGTCTGAGAGGCTGGATACATGCGCGAAGGTCAAGCCCGTGCGGGCACGGGACACGTCATCGTCATCGGGGCCGGCATCGCGGGCCTGGCCGCGGCACACCGGCTGCTGGAGCGCGGGGCGCGGGTGACCGTGCTGGAGGCCTCCGACCGGGTCGGCGGGAAGCTGCTGCCCGGCGAGATCGCGGGCGCGCGCGTGGACCTGGGCGCCGAGTCGATGCTGGCCCGCCGCCCCGAGGCGGTGGCGCTCGCGCGCGAGGTGGGCCTCACCGACCGCCTCCAGCCCCCGGCCACCGCCACGGCCTCGATCTGGACCCGGGGCGCACTGCGCCCGATGCCCAAGGGGCATGTGATGGGCGTCCCCGGCACCGCCGCCGCCCTGTCCGGCCTGCTGTCCGACGAGGGCCTCGCCCGCATCGAGCTCGACGCCGAGCTGCCCCGCACCGAGGTCGGGGACGACGTGGCGGTCGGGGAGTACGTGGCGGAGCGCCTGGGCCGCGAGGTCGTCGACCGCCTGGTGGAGCCCCTGCTGGGCGGCGTGTACGCGGGCGACGCGTACCGCATCTCGATGCGCTCGGCCGTACCCCAGCTCTTCGAGGCCGCCCGGGGCCACACCTCCCTGACGGAGGGGGTCCGCGAGATCCAGGCGAAGGCCGCCGCCGCCCAGCAGACCGGCCCGGTGTTCATGGGCCTCCGGGGCGGAGTGGGCACCCTGCCCCTCGCGGTGGCGGAGTCGGTCCGGGCCCGCGGGGGCGAGATCCTGACCGGGACGCCGGTGACGGAGCTGCGCCGCACCCCGACGGACGGCGGGTGGCGGGTCGTCTCCGGTGTGCACGTGTGGCACGCGGACGCGGTGGTCGTCGCCGTCCCCGCCCCGGCCGCCGCCACCCTTCTGCGTACCGACAGCCCCGGGGCCGCCGCCGAACTCGGAGCCGTCGAGTACGCCTCCATGGCCCTGGTCACCCTCGCCTACCGCCGCGCCGAGGCGGCCCTGCCCGACGGCAGCGGCTTCCTGGTGCCGCCGGTCGACGGGCACACCATCAAGGCATCGACCTTCGCCTCACGGAAATGGGGCTGGATCGACGACGAGAACCCCGACCTGCTCGTCCTGCGCACCTCCGTCGGCCGGTACGGCGAGACGGAGATCCTCCAGCGCGACGACACCGACCTCGTGGCCGTCTCCCGGCGCGACCTGAAGGCGGCGACCGGCCTGGACGCGACACCCGTCGAAACCCGCGTCACCCGCTGGGACGACGGCCTGCCCCAGTACCCGGTCGGCCACCACGCGCGCGTGGCCCGCGTCCGCGAGCACATCGCCGGACTGCCCGGGCTCGCCGTGTGCGGCGCCCCGTACGACGGCGTCGGCATCCCGGCCTGCATCGCGAGCGCCCATGCCGCCGTCGACCAGATCCACGGTGACCTGCGAGGTGTGGAGGAGCTCACCGCCCACCCGGTGCAGAGCCTGCACGGCGGAGCAGGAGAATGAGGACATGAGCAACGACGCCTCCACCCCCGAGACCGGCAGGATCCCGAACAAGGGCAAGCTGGCCAAGGACCTCAACGAGGTCATCCGCTACACGCTCTGGTCCGTCTTCAAGCTGAAGGACGTCCTCCCCGAGGACCGCGCCGGGTACGCCGACGAGGTCCAGGAGCTGTTCGACCAGCTCGCCGCGAAGGACGTGAAGATCCGCGGCACGTACGACGTCTCGGGCCTGCGCGCCGACGCCGATGTCATGATCTGGTGGCACGCGGAGACCAGCGACGCGCTGCAGGAGGCGTACAACCTCTTCCGCCGCACGAAGCTGGGCCGCGCGCTCACACCGGTGTGGTCGAACATGGCGCTGCACCGCCCCGCCGAGTTCAACCGCGCGCACATCCCGGCGTTCCTCGCCGACGAGACGCCCCGGAACTACGTGAGCGTCTACCCCTTCGTGCGCTCCTACGACTGGTACCTGCTGCCCGACGAGGACCGCCGCCGCATGCTCGCCGACCACGGCAAGATGGCCCGCGGCTACCCGGACGTGCGCGCCAACACCGTCGCCTCGTTCTCCCTCGGCGACTACGAGTGGCTCCTCGCCTTCGAGGCCGACGAGCTGTACCGCATCGTCGACCTCATGCGTCACCTGCGCGCCTCCGAGGCCCGTATGCACGTCCGCGAGGAGGTCCCGTTCTTCACGGGCCGCCGCAAGGACGTCGCCGAACTGGTCGCCGGTCTGGCCTGATCAGCGGCGCCGTCGCTCGGCCCCGGGCTTCTCCGGGGCCGTCGCACGCGGCTCGGGTTCGGCGTGCGGTGCGCACTGCGCGCTCCGCCCCGGCAGCCGGCCCTCCAGCAGGTACGCCTCCAGGTGGCCGTTGACGCAGGCGTTCGGACCGCCCGCCAGGCCGTGCGCGCCCGCGTTCCGCTCCGTCACCAGGACCGAGCCCGCGAGGCGGCGGCGGAGTTCCAGGGCGCCGTCGTAGGGCGTGGCGGCGTCCCGCTCGGCGGCCAGGATCAGCGTCGGCGGGAGTTCGCCCGGCGCCGTGCCGACGTCGAGCGGCCGTTGCCGCGGTCCCCGCCAGTAGGCGCAGGGCAGGTTCGTCCACACGTTGTCCCAGGTCTCGAACGGTGCCGTCCGGGCGAGCCGGGTGTTGTCCCGGTCCCACACCCTCCAGTCCGTCGGCCAGGGGGCGTCGTTGCACTCGACGGCCAGGTACACCGCGTGGGTGTTCTCCGCCTCGGCGGCCGCTTCCGGATACCGGCTCGCCTGCTCGACCAGCGGTTTGGGATCGCCCTTGAGATACGCCGAGAGCGCGTGCGCGAGGAGCGGCCACTGGTCGTCGTAGTACCCGGCCTGTAGGAACGCCTCCTGCAACTGCCCCGGCCCGACCTTCCCGCCGGCCGGCTCGGCGGTCAGCCGCGCGTTCGCACGCTCGTAGCGGCGCTGTACCTCCCGCGCGGTCCTGCCCAGCCCGTACACGCCGTCGTGCCGGGCGACCCACCTCCGGAAGTCCCGCCAGCGGCCCTCGAACGCCGCCGACTGGGCGAGGTTGTTGCGGTACCAGATCTCCGCCGGGTCGGGGTCGACGACCGAGTCGAACACCATCCGCCGTACGTGCGCGGGGAACAGCGTCGCGTACAGGGCCCCGAGGTAGGTGCCGTACGACGAGCCCAGGAACGTCAGCCGCGTCTCGCCGAGCGCGGCGCGCAGTACGTCCAGGTCGCGGGCGTTGTTCAGCGAGTGGTAGTGCCGCAGCGCGCTGCCGGCCCGCTCGGCGCAGCCGCGCGCGTACGCCTTCGCCTGCGCGATGCGTTCCCTCTTGAACGCCGGAGAGGGGTGCGTCTGCGCCTGGGTGGGCGCTTTGAAGAACCGCTCGGGGTCCTGGCAGGACAGTGGCGCGGAAGGGCCGACGCCGCGCGGGGCGTAGCCGATGAGGTCGTAGGCGGCCGCGAGCCGCTTCCACTCGGGGAGCAGCCCGACGATCGGGAAGTACAGGCCGGTGGCGCCGGGCCCGCCGGGGTTGTAGACCAGGGCGCCCTGCCGGCGGACCTCGCGCTTGCTGTTGTGCGGGTCCTTCCGCGTGGCCCGGGTCCGGCTGACGGCGAGTCGGATCTGTCGGCCGTTCGGCTGCGCGTAGTCCAGCGGGACGGTCACCGTGCCGCACCGCATGCCGCCCGGCAGGTCCTGCGCGTCGTCGCACGGCCCGAACCGGACACCGGCCGCCTTCGCGCGCGCGGCGGCCACCGCGGTGCCGTGCGACTCGGGCGCGGCGGACCGGCCCTCGATGCCCGGGGCCGCGGTCAGGGTGCTCAACAGCAAGGACCCCGCTGCCGAGTAGAGGAGGGCGGCTCTCATCGCGTTTCCCTTCGGTGCACGGTGGCGACAAAAGGGATGTTTGGTGCGGCGATTGAGGAAGGCAAGCACCGTCCGCCGGTGTCGGCGTCAATGCTCCCGTGCGCCCCCGGTCCGTCAGTCGTGTGCCTCGCGGTGCGCGAAGGCGGCGCGCAGCTCCGGTTCGCCGATCGCGCGGACCCCGCGTACGGCCACGGAGGTGAGGTACGTACGGTCGTCGGCGCCGCCGTCCGCGTTCCGGGCCAGTGCGCCGAGCAGCCGCTGACCCGCCGGGGAGGCCCAGCGCGAGTACGGGTGGATCTCGACTCGCGCGACGGCGAGGCAGCTCAGGGTCAGTGCGAGCGGCAGTGCGAACCACAGGGCGACCAGGTGGCGCGGCATGTCCGGCGGGGCGGGCGTCAGCAGCGCGGCGACGCCGAGACCGAGCACGGCGACCGCCGCCGCGCGCACCTGCCGGACTCCCGCCGCGACCGTCGTACGGGCGCTGTCGGGCACCGCCAGGCCCGCGCGCACCAGCCCGTCGGCGATCCCGCGCACCGCCTCCGCCGTGGCGGCGGTGGCCCGCACCGGTGCGATCCGGGACTGGCCCTCGGGGCCGATGGCCCCTATCACCGACCGCTCCATCGCGTCCCGCCCGCGCGGATCGACGACGGTCGCCCAGCCGGTGTGGGCCAGCAGCAGGCGCCGCTGACGTGCCATGGCGACGAGGGTCACGTCGGCGACCCGCCGGGGGCCGCCGGAGAGGAACGCGGCCTCGTACAGGGTGAGTTCATGGACCCGGCCGGTGTCCGTGTCACCGGCCGCGGCGCGCACGGCGGCCAGGCACAGCCGTGTGCACGCCGTGCCCGCCACGGCCCAGGCCGTCAGCAGGAGAAAAGCCCAGAGCATATGTTGTTTGTATGTGACACGGTCCCGAAAGCACCATGCCTCGTTCACCATCAGGATGGAGTGTTGTCGGTATGTGACGTTCCGTTTCACTGCCCCGGTGGCGGGCGGAAGGCGGGCGGCGGGAGCGACTGGGACGGGGCCGAGGCCGGAGCGGGGGGCGAGGGAGTGCCGCCGGTGGCCATGTCGCGGGCCACGGTGTCGTAGTCGACGTCGCCCGTCGCCTCCAGGGCCTTGATGTGGTCGAGGACCGTCGTGGTGGCGTCGTCGGCGAGGGCGCGCACCAGGGAGTTGCGGGTGCTCGCGCGGACCTGGGCGACGACCGGGAACACCTGACCCTGGGACAGCCGCAGGACGGTGGCGAACTGCCGGTCGTACTCCGCGCCCCGCGCCTCGTCCAGGGTGGCCAGCCACTGCTTCTGCTGGTCCCCGGGCGCGTCCGGCAGGGTGAGGTTCAGCTGGGCGGCGGCACCGCGGACCCGCTCGTCCAGGAACCGGTGCCCCTCGACGAGTCGCCTGCCGGCCGTCCGTACGGCCGGGGTGGTCCCCTTCGTCCGCGCCTGCCGCCCCGCGGCCGGCTCCCACAGCCCGGCCAGCCGCACCTTGACGAGGAAGTCCTGGTCGAGGGCGGAGAGCGGGCCGTAGCTAGTCCGCAGCGTCTGCACGCGCGGCACGTCCGGCGCCGTCCCCGGCCGGCCGGGGTACGGCCAGAGCGAGAAGACCAGCGCGGCGAGCGTCGCCGCGAGGCACGTGACGATGAGCCCCGTGCCGCTGACGATGCCTCGGCCCTTGACGGGGGGTCGGGGTCGCATGGTGGTGCCTCCTGGTACGGCACCGCACGCTAGTGCGCTTCGGGTGCGGAATCGCCATGGTACGGCGGGGTCTACGCCAACCGCCGTACAGGGGCGAATGGTTGCATCGGGGACAGTGCGGGACGACTGGGGGAGGCGCGTCGAGGGGCCTATCTGCGCAAACGGGCCCATACCGACCCGCGGGCCCCGGCGGACCCGACCCGGGTGTTAGTCCCGGCACACTCGGGCGCGCACGCGCGGGGCCCGGCGACTAGCCCACCCGGGTCCTCTGGGCCGCCCGGACGCCGTCGCGGCGGTGTGCCCCGTGGCCGCCGACCGCCCGATGGGCCATGTTGCTGACCGTCGAGCCGATCGGCACCGGCCGGATGCGAAGGAGGCCCCGCGGTGGGTGAGCTGTACATCGACGGCGAGTGGACACAGGCAACGGCCGGTGGACGGCGGGAGGTGGTCAACCCCTACGACGCCTCGGTCGTCACCACCGTCGACGAGGCCGACGCCGGTGACGTCGACCGCGCCGTACGCGCCGCCCGGCGCGCCTTCGCCGAGGAGGACTGGGCGAACGCCCCCTCCCGCCGCCGCGCCGACCTGCTGATGCGCGTCCACGACCTGCTGCTGCGCGACCGGGAGGACATCGCCCGCACCGAGACGCTCGACACCGGGAAGACGCTGACCGAGGCCCGTATCGACGTGGAGGATGTGGCGGGCGCCTTCCGCTACTTCGCCGAACTCGCGGGCAAGGACGGCGGCCGGGTCGTGGACGTCGGCCCGGACGTCCTCAGCCGCGTCGTGTACCAGCCGATCGGCGTGTGCGCGCTCATCGCCCCCTGGAACTACCCGCTGCTCCAGGCCTCCTGGAAGGTGGCCCCGGCGCTGGCCGCGGGCAACACCTTCGTCCTCAAGCCCAGCGAAACCACACCGCTCACCACCATCGCCATGATCCGGCTCATCGAGGAGGCAGGCGCCCCGCCCGGCGTCGCCAACCTGGTGCTGGGCTCCGGGGCGACCGTCGGAGCGGCCCTGACCAGCCACCCCGACGTCGACCTGGTGTCCTTCACCGGCGGCCTCAACACCGGACGGTCCATCATGGCCAGCGCCGCCGAGGGGCCGAGGAACATCGCCCTGGAACTGGGCGGCAAGAACCCCAACATCGTCTTCGCGGACGCCGACTTCGACGCCGCCGTGGACTACGCGCTGGACGCCGCGTTCCTGCACTCCGGGCAGGTCTGCTCGGCCGGTTCGCGCCTGCTCGTCGAGGACTCCCTGCACGACCGGTTCGTCGAGGCCTACGCCGAGCGCGCACGGGCGATCCGGCTCGGCAGCGGCCTGGAGGAGGGCACCGAGAGCGGCCCGCTCAGCTCCGCCGAGCACCGCGAGAAGGTCGAGGGCTACATCGCCATCGGCCGGGAAGAGGGCGCCCGGCTCGTCACCGGCGGCACCCGCCCCGACGACCCCGCCCTGAGCCGCGGCTTCTTCCTGCTGCCGACGATCTTCGCCGACTGCGACCGGTCCATGCGCATCGTCCAGGAGGAGGTCTTCGGCCCGGTCGTCACCGTGGAGCGCTTCCGCACCGAGGACGAGGCCGTGGAACTCGCCAACGACACCCGCTACGGCCTGGCCGGCGGCGTGTGGACCTCCGACGCGAGCCGCGCCCAGCGCGTGGCGCAGCGGCTGCGGCACGGCACCGTGTGGATCAACGACTTCCACCCCTATGTGCCGCAGGCCGAGTGGGGCGGCTTCGGCCGCTCCGGCGTCGGGCGCGAACTCGGCCCCACCGGGCTGCGCGAGTACCAGGAGGCCAAGCACATCTACCAGAACCTCGCCCCCGCCCCCTCCGGCTGGTTCAAGGGCTGACCTTCCGGCAGCACAGCGCCCGCCCGCCCGCGGCGCACCGAACGACAAAGAAAGCAGGGCACGCATGGCCCCCACCACCGCGCACGGCGCCGAGTCCGCCTACGACTACGTCATCGTCGGCGGCGGCACCGCCGGCTGCGTGCTCGCCGCCCGGCTCAGCGAGGACCCCGACTGCCGCGTCTGCGTCATCGAGGGCGGCCCCAGCGATGTCGGCGACGAGCGCATCCTGCGCCTGCGCAACTGGATCAACCTGCTCGACTCGGAGTACGACTACGGCTACAAGACCGTCGAACAGCCGCGCGGCAACTCCCACATCCTGCACTCACGGGCCCGTGTGCTCGGCGGCTGCTCCTCCCACAACACCCTGATCAGCTTCCTGCCGCTGCCGCAGGACCTCGACGACTGGGTGGCCCGGGGCTGCCCCGGCTGGGACCCGGCGACGATCCTCCCCTACCGGGACCGGCTGCGCACCCAGATCGTCCCGGTGGCCGAGGCCGACCGCAATCCCATCGCCAAGGACTTCGTCACCGCGGCCACCCGCGCCCTCGGCGTGCCCGTCGTCGACGACTTCAACGCCGAACCCTTCGCCGACGGCACCGGCTTCTTCTCGCTGGCCTACGAGCCGGAGGGCAATCTGCGCTCCTCCGCGTCCGTCGCCTACCTCCACCCGATCATGGACCGGCCCAACCTCACGCTCCTCCTGGAGACCTGGGCGCACCAGCTGCTCACCGACGACGCGGGACGGCTGACCCGGGTCGCCGTCCGCGGCGCCGACGGGCAACCCGCCACCGTGCGCGCCGAACGCGAACTCCTGCTCTGCGCCGGAGCCGTCGACACCCCCCGCCTGCTGATGCTCTCCGGCATCGGCCCGGCCGACGACCTGCGCAAGCTGGGCATCGACGTACGGGCCGACCTGCCCGGCGTCGGCGAGAACCTGCTCGACCACCCCGAGTCCGTGATCGTCTGGGAGACCGACGGCCCGCTGCCGCCCAACTCCGCGATGGACTCCGACGCCGGACTGTTCCTGCGCCGCGACAAGAGCGGGCCGCGCCCCGACCTGATGTTCCACTTCTACCAGGTGCCGTTCACCGTCAACACCGAACGCCTGGGCTACCCCGTGCCGCAGCACGGCGTCTGCATGACGCCGAATGTGCCCCGGGCCCGGTCCACCGGCCGCATGTGGCTGCGCAGCGCCGACCCCGCCGAGCACCCCGCCCTGGACTTCCGGTACTTCACCGACCCGGAGGGCCACGACGAGCGCACCATCGTGGACGGTCTGAAGATCGCCCGCGAGGTCGCCGCCACCGCCCCGCTGAGCGACTGGCTCGTCCGCGAGGTCGCGCCCGGCCCGGACGTCGTCTCCGACGCCGACCTGTCGGAGTACGGCCGCCGCGTGGCACACACCGTCTACCACCCCGCGGGCACCTGCCGCATGGGCGCCCCGGACGATCCGCTGGCCGTCTGCGACCCCGAGTTGAGACTGCGCGGCTTCGAGGGCGTGCGGATCGTCGACGCGTCGATCTTCCCGACCATGCCCACGATCAACCCCATGGTGACCGTCCTGCTCACCGCCGAACGCGCCGCCGACCTGATCAGCGGCCGCACCCCGGCCGCGGAGCGGAGGGCCGGACAGTGACCGCCGCACCGCCTCCCGCACCGGCCGCCGGCACCCCGGGAGGGGAGCCCGGCTCGGAGTTCCGCAAGGACATGAGCCCCTGGGCCAACTTCGCCCTCGGCTTCACCTACCTCTCCCCGGTGGTGGGCACCTACACCCTCTTCGGCATCGCGATCGCCGACGGCGGACCGCCGATGATCTGGGCGTTCCTGGTCGCCGGCTGCGGCCAGTTCCTCGTCGCGCTGATCTTCGGGGAGATCGTCGCCCAGTACCCGATCGCAGGCGGCGTCTACCCCTGGGCCCGGCGGCTGTGGGGCAAGCGCTGGGCGTGGATGACCGGCTGGGTGTACATGTGGGCGCTGCTGGTGACCATCACCTCCGTCGCGTACGGCGCCGGCCCCTACATCGCCATCCTCTTCGGCTTCAGAGCCACCGTGCACACCACCGTGCTGTGCACCGCCGTGCTCATCGTCGTCGCCATCCTCGTCAACTACATGGGCACCAAGGCACTGTCGACGGCGGCGCTCATCGGTTTCGCCGGCGAGCTCATCGGCGCCCTCGTCGTCGGCGTCTACCTGCTGTCCACCCACCGCCACCAAGGCCTCGGCGTCATCTTCGACACCTACGGCGTCGAGGGAGACGGCTCCTACCTGCCGGCGTTCCTGGCAGCCGGCATCATCGGCCTCTACCAGTACTACGGCTTCGAGGCGTGCGGAGACACCGCCGAGGAGGTCGCCCACCCGGGCCGGGTCATCCCCCGCGCGATGCGCCGCACCATTTACATCGGCGGGGCGGCGGCCACGTTCACCTGTATGTCGCTGCTGCTGTCGGTCACGGACTTCAACGCGATCATCTCGGGCGAGCAGGCCGACCCGGTGGTGGACATCCTGTACGACGCGATGGGTGAGACCGGGGCGCGGATGGTGATGGCCGTGGTGCTGATCTCCTTCCTGTCCTGCACGATCAGCCTCCAGGCCGCGGCCGGGCGGCTCATCTACTCCTACGCCCGTGACGAGATGATCGCCGGGCACCGGCTGCTGCGGCGGTTCGTCCACGCCCGTGCGGTGCCGAGCTGGGCGCTGTTCGTGTCCGCGGCGGTGCCGCTGATCATCGCCTTCGCCTCACTGCTCTCCGAGGACGCCCTCACCAACATCGTCTCCTTCGCGATCCTCGGCATCTACGGCTCGTTCCAGATGGTGGTCCTGGCCGCGCTGCGAGCCCGGCTCAAGGGCTGGAAACCGGCGGGGGAGTTCACCCTGGGCCGCTGGGGCCTCGCGGTGAACATCGCCGCGCTGGCCTACGGCATCCTCGCCATCATCAACATCTGCTGGGCCCGTAGCCCGGAGAAGGCCTGGTGGGAGAACTGGATCGTCCTGCTGTGCGGCGGCGTGGTGCTGGGGAGCGGCCTGCTCTACATGTTCACGACGCACCACTATGGCCGGGGCGATGCTCCGGCGGGCGACGCGGTACCGGAGAAGCAGGCTGCCAAGAGGTAGAGGTAGAGGGCTCTCCTCAACGCCGCAGCAGGACCCTGCGCGTGGCGCGAGCGAGTCGGTGGACCGGACGCCGGGAACGCGGCGCGGGCCCCGACCGCTCCAGCCACCACTCCCGTAGTTCCCGCCGCGACTGCGCGTCCCCGGGCCGCCCGGCGGACAGCAGGTGCTCGGCGAAGGTGAGGGCGTCGCGTCGGTAGCCGTCGGTCATCGGGTGGGTCTGGGCGTAGCCGAGGAAGGCGGTGCGGTAGTCCGCTCCGAGGATCACCGGCAGCTCGGGCGCGACCTTCCCCACGACATCCGCCCGCTTCGCGGCGAGCGCCCGCGCCTGCACGCCGACCCGTACCCGGTCGAACCCCTCGGGCACGGGCGTCCCCGCGACCAGCGCGGACAGCAACGCGGCCTGCGCCAGCCCCACCCGCTCACGTGCACCGGGGTGGGGCAGGTCGAAGGCGCCCCGTGTCGCCCCGACCGCCCCGGTCTCATGGCC
This sequence comes from Streptomyces sp. NPDC041940, assembly GCF_055589465.1. Taxonomy (NCBI): domain Bacteria; kingdom Bacillati; phylum Actinomycetota; class Actinomycetes; order Kitasatosporales; family Streptomycetaceae; genus Streptomyces; species Streptomyces sp. NPDC041940. The sequence goes on along the minus strand of NZ_JBVJBP010000030.1, from coordinate 57,869 downwards.
CCGCACCCCGGCACCGGCGAGCAGCCGGCCGTCGGTGGCCCGGGTCTCTTCGCTGGGTCGTCCGGCGTCGGCGTGCGGCTGGTCTTCGGTGGCCCGGGTCTCTTCGCTGGGTCGTCCGGCGTCGGCGCGCGGCCGGCCCTCGGCGTCCTGGGGCTCGTTGCCGGGCCCCTCGGTGTCGCCCCCCGCCAGCTGCTCGCCCTCCGCGCGCCGGGCCTCCCGGGTCCGCCCGGACGGGTCCGCTGCCCCGAGCGCCTCGCCGTTCCCGGGTCCGAACGCCCCCGCCCGGCGCGTGGCCGCGCTGCCCGCTTCCAGGAGCCGTGTCTTCACGCGTTCGACCGCGCCCGTCTCCAGTGCCCGTCGGATCGAGCCCAGTTCGTGCTCCAGCTCCGCCGGTTCCGGGAAGTTCTCGTCGCGTTCCAGGAGGACGCCCGGGGGACAGACGCGGGAGGCGAGGTCGGTCAGGATGTCGAGGACCGGCCGGGGGACGGGGTGGGCGTGGCTGTCGTGCCAGACGCCGTCGCGTTCGAAGCCGCCCGCGACATGGACGTAGGCGATGGCCTCCAGGGGCAGCTCGGCGAGGGCCTTGGCCGGGTCCTCGCCGCGGTTGACGTGGTTGGTGTGCAGGTTGGCCACGTCGATGAGGAGACGGACCCCCGTACGGTCGGCCAGGTCGTACAGGAACTGGCCCTCCGTCATCTCCTCGCCCGGCCAGGAGATCAGCGCGGCGATGTTCTCGACGGCCAGCGGCACCGGAAGCGACTCCTGGGCGATGCGGACGTTCTCGCAGAGGACGTCGAGGGCGTCCCGGGTCCGGGGAACGGGCAGCAGATGGCCCGCCTCCAGGCGCGGGGACGCCGTCAGCGCACCGCCCGCCCGGACGAACGCGATGTGCTCGGTGACCAGCGGCGAGCCGAGCGCCTCCACCCGCTCGGCCAGCGCGGCCAGCCGGTCCTCGTCGGGCCGGTCCGCGCCCCCGAGGCCCAGCGAGACACCGTGCGGCACCACGGTGACGCCGCGCTCGCGCAGCCGCTCCAGCGACTCGGGCAGGTGCCCGGGACAGACGTTCTCGGCCACGGCCTCGACCCAGTCGATCCCCGGCATGCGCTCCACGGCGTCCGCGATCTCCGGCCGCCACCCGATGCCTGTCCCCAGTCGCTCCATTCGTCCCCCTCCTCCGCACGGCCCGATCCTCGAACGTGAGGGGGGTATGGCCCAGCCGCCCGGCCCCGAACCCTGCCACCGACGGCTTCAGAGGAATATTTGAGGTTCACCGACGGAGGCACCGGGCTCGCGCCACCCCCTGATGCGTCGTAGACCGGACGTATGCGCGACGGCAGCGAGCAGGCGCACCACCCCGCGCGAAAGCGCGGACGGGACCCGGGGCATCCGGCCGTGGTCCGGTCGCTGTGGGCCGGTGCCGGGGCCCTGGTCCTGGCCGGGGGCACGGCCTACTTCCTGCTCCCGCTGGAGGGCCTCGCCGCCGACCGCCCCTGGCTGGGCTGGCCGCTGTTCGTCCTGTGCCTGGGGCTGGTGGCCGCGCTGCTGCTGCGTCAGGTGCGCGACATCGTGCTGGAGAAGCCGCACACCCGGTCGGGCCTGGTGATCTCGCTGCTGATGTGCCTGGCCGTGCTGGTCTTCTCGTCCGGCTACTACGCGCTCGCCCAGCAGCCGGGCCAGTTCACCGGCCTGCGCACCCGGGTCGACGCGCTGTACTTCACCGTCGTCACGCTCGCGACCGTCGGCTACGGCGACATCACCCCGAGCGGGCAGGAGGCCCGCATGGTGGCGGTCGTCCAGATCGTGTACACGTTCGTCTTCCTCACGGCGGCGGCCACCGCGCTGACGCGCCATCTGCACATGGTCGTCGCCCAGCGCGACCGGCGTCCGCCGCCGTCGTCCTCCTGAACCCGGACGGCGGCTACGCCGGGCGGGAGGCGCGGTAGTTGAACACCGACCACAGCACGAACAGACCGGTCACGATCATGATGATCGACCAGAACGGCTGGTACGGCAGCCAGATGAAGTTCGCGATCAGTGCCAGCCCGACCACGCAGGCGCCGGCGACCCGCGCCCACAGGGCGCCGGTGAACAGACCGAACCCGGCCACCACCACGAGCACCCCGACGACCAGATGGATCCAGCCCCACGCGGTCAGGTCGAACGCGAAGACGTACTCGCCGAAGCTCGTGTACACCTCGTCGTTCGCGATCGCGGCGATGCCCTGGAGCACCGCGAAGAGGCCGTAGACGACCATCAGGGTGCCGCCGAGAGTGAGGCCACCGGCCGCCAACGGGTCGCCGTCACCCCGGTCGCCGGGCGCGTTGTCGGGGGCGGGCGGAGCGGGGGGAGGGGGCGCGGCACTGGTCATGGCTGCCTCCTGGATCGGATGTCTGGTAACCCCACTGGAGCACCCGCCCGCGACCGGCGCGCCCGCGGCTGCGCCGAACGGGTGGACGCGGAGCCGCGGCTCCGTCAGGGACCCGGGCGAACGGTCCGGCGGACCGCGTCGCGGAGCCAGCGGTGCGCGTGGTCGGCGGCGTGGCGGGGGTGCCAGGCGATGCCGATGGCCAGGGGCGGCAGCGGCACGGGGACATCGAGCAGGCCGAGGCCGAGCGCGGTGGCGGCCTCGGTCAGGGGCGACGGCGGGGCGCCGGGCAGCGCGGCGGGGACGAGGCAGACGACGTCACTGCGGGCGGCGAGGTGCAGCGCGGCCAGGTGGCTGGGGAGGACGGCGGTGACCCGGCGGCGGAGATTGCGCTCGGCCAGGGCGGTGTCGAGGGGCCCGGTGAACCGGCCGCGGCGGCTGACCACGACGTGCTCGGCGGCGGCGAGCCGGTCCGGGGTCAGGGTCTCCCGGGCGAGGGGATGACCGTCCCGGACCGCGGCGACCATCCGCAGCGTGACGAGTTCCTCGACCCGGGTCTCGGGATCGACGTGGTCGATCGATCCGATCTCCAGGTCGATCCGGCCGTCGCGGAGGGCCGGCCCGGCCTCCAGTTCCTCGGCCCGCAGCCGCAACGAGATGCCCGGTGCCTCCTCCCGGGCCAGGCGCAGCAGCCCGGGGGCCAGCGCCGCGGCGACCAGGTCGGAGGCCTGGAGGCAGAAGGTGCCGCGCAGAGTGGCGGGGTCGGCCTCGGAGCCGGGGCCGAGCAGTGCCCCGAGGCGGTGTACCACCGCGGCGGCCTCGTCACGCAGCGCCTGGGCTCGGGGGGTGGGGACCATGGCCTGCCCCGCCCGGACCAGCAGGGGGTCCTGGAGGAGACGGCGGAGGCGGGCGAGGGTGCGGCTCATGGCCGCGGGGGAGGTGTGCAGGCGGGCGGCGGCGCGGGTGACGCTCTGCTCGTCGAGCAGGGCGTGCAGTGCCACGGCGAGATTCGCGTCGATGGCCGGGTCCGGGCTGTTCACCAGAGTAATTCCATTCCGGGCAATGATCCCTTGCTGAAGTTCCCATTGTGGCAACGGTGTTGGTCTCCGGAGGATGAGGATCACCGATCCGGCACCCGATCCGTGAGGCTCTCCATGATCGTCATCACTGCTCCCACCGGGAACATCGGCCGCCACCTGCTGCCCTTGCTCCTGGATTCCGCCCCAGCCCTGGGCGAGGAACTGCGGGTGGTCGTGCGCGACCCCGCCCGGCTCCCCGGCACCGTGCGCGACCGCGTCGAGGTGATCACCGGCTCGCACGGCGACGCCGAGGTCGTCGACCGGGCCTTCGACGGCGCGGACGCCGTCTTCTGGCTCGTCCCGCCGGACTCGTCCCTGCCCCCGCACGACGCCTACTCCGGGTTCAGCCTCCCCGCCACGGAGGCGCTCGCCGCCCACCGCGTCGGCCACGTCGTCGGCGTCTCCGCGCTCGGCCGCGGCACCCCGGTCGCCGACCGCGCCGGACTCGTCACCGCCTCCCTGGCCATGGACGACCTCATCGCGGGCACCGGCGTCGCCTACCGGGCCCTGGCCAACCCGTCGTTCTTCGAGAACCTCCTGGAGGAAGCGGAGTCGATCCGCGAGAAGGGCGTCTTCACCGATACCGTCGCCGCCGACCGCAAGGCCCCCTTCGTCGCGGTCGCCGACATCGCCGCCGTCGCCGCCCGCCTGCTGCTGGACCGCTCCTGGACCGGCACGGACAGCATCCCGGTGCTCGGCCCCGAGGACGTCTCTCCCGACGATCTCGCCCGCATCATGAGCGAGCAGCTGGGCCGTCCCGTGCGCTACGAACGCCAGTCGCTCGACGACCTGCGGGCCACCCTCGCCGGCCACGGCCTCGACGAGGCGTTCGTCCGGGGCGTCGCCGACATGAAGCGGGCCAAGGACGACGGCCTCGACGCCGGTGCCGTCCGCACCCCGGACACCGCGACCCCCACCACGTTCGCGCGGTGGTGCGCCGAGACCCTCAAGCCCGTCGTCCAGAGCTGACCCCACTCGCCCCGCACCGAAGGAGCCACCATGCCCACCGAGGAAACCGCCCTGCCCGTGACGGCTTTCATGCTCGTCAAGACCACACCCGAATGGCTCGCCCTGAGCCCCCGGGAGCGGGTGAACGCCTTCGCCACCGAGGTCGTCCCCGTGATCAAGGCCAAGACCACAGGCGTCCGCTCACGCTTCTACGACACGGAGTTCTACTCCGCGCGCGTCACCGACGTCTGGGTCTGGGAGGCGGACGACCACCACGCCTACCAGCTGCTCGTCGACGCCCTGCGGGAAACCCCCTTCTGGGACCGCTGGTTCGAGGTCGTCGACCTCCTCGTCGGCACCGAGAACGGCTACGCGCGCACCTACGGCGTCGACGCCGTAGCCACCATCACGACCTGACGCGCCGTCCTACGGCCGTCCCCCGCGGGCGAGGGCACGGATACGGTCGACCCCCTCCACCGCGAAGGTCTCGCCGGGGGCGATCTCCGTGAACCCCGCGTCACGGACCACCGGCAGTCCGCTGTTCGTCAGTTCCGGCCAGCGGGCCGGGGCGGCCGTCCGTACGGCGAGCGGGAAGCCCGCGTCGTGCCAGGCGGCCCGCTCCTCGCCGGTCAGCTCCCACCAGGCCAGTTGGGCGGCGTGGCCCGCCTGGGCCATCGCCTTGCCGGCCGTCATGCCGAGGTCCGGGTTCACCCACAGGACGGGGGCGGCCGGGTCCGGGTCCACCGGCGGCTCCGGGTCGTCCAGGTCGGTGCCGGAGACCTGGAGCCGGGCCAGGTCCTTGGGCCAGCCGTCCAGCGGGACCGGCGGGAAGACCCGTACCTCGGCGGACTTGCCGGTGACGGTGATGCCGGGCAGCGCCTCGGCCCGCCGCCACTCGGCGCCGCGCGCCCGCCGCACCACCTTGCGGATCCGTGCGTCCTGCCAGTCCCGCATGGCCCGCGCCCACTCACCGTCCCCGGCCGACCGCTCGTCGCCCAGAATCGTCAGCACCGCCCGCGCGGCCGTCTCCAACGCGTCCGTACGCGCCGGCGGGTCCGCCCGCTCGATCCGCACGACCAGCGGCAGCACGAACTGCGGCGCCGTGTCGCGCACCGAGGGCTTTGATCGGAAGGGACTGTCGCTCACGGGCGTCGGGTCTTCGCTCACGAAGCCCAGTGTGCCAGCCGCAAGATCGTGCAGGTCACCCCGAGCAGGCCGTGCGCTGGGCCTCCTGCCACTCGCAGACGGGGCAGAGGGTGATGCCCTTGTACGACTCCGGGTATTCCGTGGGCCTCCGGCACAGGACGCACTCGGCGTACGGGGGTCCCTCCGCCCGGGGTGGCCTGGCCGGGGCGATCAGGCAGTAGTCGTCCTCGCTCATACGTCCAGGGTAGGGCGGTCAGGGGCGGCTGGCCCACGATCGTCCGTACGGCCCGTTCGGTCGCCGGGGCGGCGCTGCGGGTGCAGTGCAGGACGACCACCGACCCGGGCCGCACCTCGTCCAGCACCTGCCGGGCGACCACGTCCGGGTCCGTTTCGTCATGTCGGCGTCGAAGGTGAGGGCGACGGTCCGGCCGCGGGTGCGGGGACCGTGTTCGAAGACGGGGGTGAGGCCGGCCGGACCGGGGGAGTCACCCGGGCGTCAGATGTCCCGCCGCTCCAGCGGCTTCGTCGCCGGGCCCTGGATCACCTTGCCGTCGGTGTCGAAGCGGGAGCCGTGGCAGGGGCACTCCCAGGCACGCTCCGCGCCGTTGAAGGCGACCAGGCAGCCCAGGTGGGTGCAGCGGGCGGAGACCGCGTGCAGGGAGCCGTCGTCGTCCCGGTAGACCGCGACGCGGTGGCCGTCGGCGCGGACCACGGCACCCTCGCCCGGCGGCAGGGCCTCCACGGGCGGCACGGGCCGCAGCCGGTCGCCCACGAAGTGCCCGGCGACCTTCGCCTGCGTCCTGAGGAACGACGGCGCCTCACGCACGGCCGGACGCAGCCGCCGCGGGTCGTACAGCCCGCTCCACGCGCACTCCTCGCCCGTGATCTGCGCGGTGAGCAGGCGGCCCGCCATCATGCCGCCGCTCATGCCCCAGCCGCCGAAGCCGGTGGCCACGTACGCGTGCCGCGCACCCGGGTGCAGCGGGCCGACCAGCGGAACGGTGTCGGTGGGGTCGGTGTCCTGCGTGGCCCAGCGGTGGGTGACGTCCAGGTCCGGGAAGTGGCCGGTGGCCCAGGCGGTGAGGTGTGCGAAGCGGGCCCGTGGATCACCGGTGCCGGGCGTGAAGTGCTCGCCCGTGACGATGAGCAGCCGCCGGTCGCCCTCGTGGGGTGCGGTGCGCACGGAGCGGATGCCCTCGTCGGGCGTGATGAACATGCCGTCCGGGTCCTGGTCGGCGGGGATCGTCCCGGCCACCACCAGCTCGCGGCGCGCCGACAGCCGGGCGAACAGCAGGGCCCGGTCGAAGATCGGGTAGTGCGTCGCGACGACGACGTCCCGGGCCCTGACCGTCGCCCCGGTCGTGGTCGACAGCCGGCACGGCTCGCCCTCGTCCAGGCCGAGGACGGCGGTGTCCTCGTGGATCCGCCCACCGCGTCCGACGAGGTCAGAGGCGAGGGCCAGCAGGTACTTGCGCGGGTGGAACTGCGCCTGCCCGGTGACCCGGACCGCGCCCGCCACCGGGAAGGGCAACCCGGTCTCCGTCACGAACTCGGCGTCCAGCCCGGCCTCGGCTGCCGCCCGTGCCTCGGCGCGCAGCTCGTCCACCCGGCCCGCGTCGCACGCGTACGTGTAGGCGCTCCGGGTCTCCCAGTCGCAGTCGATGCCCAGCTCCCCGACGATCCCGGCCGCGCGCTCGATCGCCTCGGACTGGGAGCGGGCGTACAGCCGCGCGCCCTCGGGGCCACGGGTGCGCCGCAGTTTGTCGTAGACCAGCGTGTGCAGGGCGGTGACCTTGGCGGTGGTGTGCCCGGTGACCCCGGCCGCGACCCGCCCGGCCTCCAGCACCGCCACGCTCCGCCCGGCCCGGGTCAGCTCCCACGCCGTGCACAGTCCGGCGATCCCGGCGCCGATCACCGCCACGTCGACGTCCAGGTCCTCCGTCAGGGCCGGATGGTGGCCGTCCGGTGCCGTATCGAGCCAGTACGAGCTGCTGACCTGCTGGTTCTCGCTCATGGGTCGCCGAGTACCCCCGAGGGTCCGCTTCAGTGGGCGGGCGTGTCGCTTTACAGAAGGAACCGGCGGAGCTAATGTACAACCAAATGGTTGTAGATGAGTTGGGTGACGAGACGGTGGACCGGCTGTTCCACGCCCTGGCCGACACCACGCGCCGGGACATACTGCGCCGCTGCGTGCGCGGGGAGCTGTCGGTGTCGCGGCTGGCCGAGTCCTATCCGATGAGCTTCGCGGCCGTGCAGAAGCACGTCGCCGTGCTGGAGCGGGCGGGTCTCGTCACCAAGCAGCGCAGCGGACGGGAGCAGCTCGTGTGCACGGACCCCGAAGCGGTGGGCCGCGCACGCCAGGCCCTCGACGAACTCGAGTCGGCATGGCGCGGGCGCGTGGACCGGATGGCCCGGCTGCTCGCCGAGGACCCCGGAACCGAAGAGAACGACGCTACGGAAGGACCCGAGAGATGAGTGTCACCAGTGTCGACAAGGACCTCGACCACCTCACCCTCACCCTGGTCGCCGACTTCGCCGCCCCCGTCGAGCGGGTGTGGCGGCTGTGGGCCGACCCCCGGCAGCTGGAGCGCTGGTGGGGCCCGCCGACCTACCCGGCGACCGTCGAGCAGCACGACCTGACCCCCGGCGGGGAGGTCACGTACTTCATGACCGGCCCGGAGGGTGACCGGCACCGCGGCTGGTGGCGGATCACGTCCGTCACCGCGCCTACGGCCCTGGAGTTCACCGACGGCTTCGCCGACGACGACGGCAAGCCCAAGGACGACATGCCGACCATCTCCGTGCGGGTCGCCCTCACCGAGCACGGCGGCGGAACCCGCATGGAGATGCGCTCCCTCTTCGACTCCCGTGAGCAGATGGAGCAGCTGGTCACCATGGGCATGGAGGAGGGCCTGAAGGAGGCCGTCGGTCAGATCGACGCCCTGCTGGCCGCCTGACCTTCTCCCGATCGTCCGCCGGGGCGCCGGGGCGCCGGGTTCCGCACCCGGCGCCCCGGTCGGGAGCGCGGCCGGGGCTACCGGCGCCAGGGGCCCGTCACCGCGAACGTGGTGCCGGGGGTGTAGCAGTTGACGTACATCGTGTCGCCGTCGGGGGAGAAGGTGACACCGGCGAACTCACCCCACTCGGGCTCCTCGGGGGTTCCGATGTTCTGCCTGCCGCGGGCCATCGCGTACACCTCGCCGCGCCGGGTCACGCCGTAGACGTGCTGGGCGCCGTTGCCGTCCTCGCAGACCATGAGGCCGCCGCTGGGTGCCAGGCAGATGTTGTCCGGCGACTCTCCCGGCTTCTGGATGTCGGTGTCGGGGCCGAAGGCGATCACCAGGGTCAGCCTGCGGCGCTCGGGGTCGTAGCGCCAGATCTGCCCGTAGTGGTCGGCCGCCGAACCGTCCGAGCGGCGGGCGAAGGACGACACGAAGTACACCGACCGGCCGCCCCAGTAGCAGCCCTCCAGCTTCTGCGCGTGCGTGATGCCCCCGCGGCCGAAGTCCTGGAACCGGATCGCGGTCTGCCCGGCCAGCGGGTCCGGTACGTCCACCCACTCGATGCCGTCGAACTCGGCGCCGATGTCCTGGATCGTGGACAGGTCGGGCACGCCGGGCACCCGCATGGCCTGGAGCCGGCCGCCCGCGCGCAGTGAACCCCGGCCGCCCAGCGGCTTCTTCGGCAGGAAGCGGTAGAAAAGGCCGAAGGGCTTCTCGAAGGCGTCCTCCGTCTCGTACACCACCCCCCGCCGGGGGTCGACGGCGATCGCCTCGTGCTGGAAGCGGCCCATCGCGGTCAGCGGTACGGCTCCGGTGCGGCGCGGGTCGACCGGGTCGACCTCGAAGATGAAGCCGTGGTCCTTGGTGTAGCCGTTGGTGCCGGCCTTGTCCTCGGTCTCCTCGCAGGTCAGCCAGGTGCCCCACGGGGTGGGGCCGCCCGCGCAGTTCACGGCGGTGCCGGCGATCGCGACGCGCTCCGACAGGACGTGGTTGCGGGAGTCCAGCGTCAGGGCCGTACAGCCGCCCTTGCCGGCCGGGTCGTACGTGATGCCCTCGATCGTGGGGACCGGGATCCTGCCGTCGGCGCGGTTCTCGTGATTGCGGACCAGATGGACCCGGTCGCCCTTGCCCGCGAAGGCCGACATGCCGTCGTGGTTGGAGGGGACCTTGCCCTCACCCGAACGGAGCCGGTCTCCCTCGCGGGAGAGGACCCGGTAGCGGAAGCCTTCCGGGAGGTCGAGCAGGCCTTTCGGATCGGGGACGAGCGGGCCGTAGCCGTGATGGCCGAGGCCCTGTGCGGCGGCGGTGCCGGTGAAGAGTTCGGACAGGGCACCGGAGAATCCGATCCCGATGCCCAGGGCACCCGTTCCGGCGAGCACCTGACGACGCGTGGTGGTGAAACGACCGGTTTTGGTCATGGCGGAACCTTCCTGCTGGCGGACAGGAACTGTGATCCCGCTGTGTCTATCACCTGGTGCGGACGGCGTGAACCACGCGCGTAGCGCGGGTCACTGCTCCACCGCCCGTCGCAGCTCTTCCATGGCCTGTTCTGTCTTGTCGAGAGGGTGCTCCGCCGCGTCGAGGGAGGCCTGTGTCTGGTCGAGGGAAGCCTGTGCCTGTTCGGGTGCCTTTGCCACCTCTGCCTCTGCCTCCGCCTGGGGCTGGGTCTGCCGGCCCTCTTCGTGGCCTCGTTCCAGGAACCGCAGCAGCTCCACCGGGATGGGCAGCACCAGCGTGGAGTTCTTCTCCGCCGCCACGGCCATCACGGTCTGGAGCAGCCGGAGCTGGAGCGCGGACGGCGTGTCGGCCATCTGGCGCGCGGCCTGGGCCAGCTTCTTCGAGGCCTGGTACTCGGCGTCCGCGTTGATCAGCCGGGCCCGCCGCTCACGGTCGGCCTCGGCCTGGCGGGCCATGGAGCGCTTCATCGTGTCCGGCAGGGACACGTCCTTGATCTCCACCCGGTCGATGGTCACGCCCCACTCCACGGCCGGGCTGTCGATCATCAGCTCCAGGCCCTGGTTGAGCTTCTCCCGGTTGGACAGCAGATCGTCCAGCTCGCTCTTGCCGATGATCGAGCGCAGGGAGGTCTGTGCCATCTGGGAGACGGCGAAGCGGTAGTCCTCGACGTTGACGATCGCGGCCGCCGGGTCCACGACCTTGAAGTACACCACCGCGTCGACCCGCACGGTGACGTTGTCCCGGGAGATGCCCTCCTGGGCGGGGATGGGCATCGTCACGATCTGCAGGTTGACCTTCCGCATCCGGTCCACCGCGGGAATGATCATGGTGAACCCGGGCCGCCGCACGTCCCCGTGCACGCGCCCGAGCCGGAAGACGAGCCCGCGCTCGTACTGCTTGACGATCCGCGCCGCCGCGGCCAGATACACGAGGCCACCGGCGCAGACCGCCGCCACCGCCCCCATCAGCTCTTCGACCATGCCGACCTCCTCGTCCAGAGGTCCGATTTCATATGCTTATGTAACGATATGCCCGGACTGGGGTCCGGGGCCATGCCCTCAGGCCCGCGACGGACATACGACCCGCGACCGGCATGCGAACGGCCCGGGGCGCGCTGGAGGGCGCGTCCCGGGCCGGGGTGTCGGTGTCGCGGCGGGCCGCTAGGCCACCGTCACCTTCTCTCCCTCTTTCGACTGCTCCGGCTCCAGCTCGGGCTCCGTGACCTTCACCGGCTCCGTGCCCGTGGCGCTGTGGCGCTCGGCCCAGTTCTCCAGGGCCGTACGGCAGGCGTGGTCGAGGTGGTGCAGGCCCGACAGGTCCAGCTCGACCGGGCGGTCCTGCGGCAGGCTCTCCAGGTTGTCCAGGATCTTCGGCAGCCGCAGGAACGTCGCGTTGCCCGACAGGTACGCCTGGATGGGGCCGGCGCCCTTGTCGATGACCTCGAGCTTGATGTGCGAGGCCTCCCAGGCGGTCTTGACGACCGACAGGGCCAGACCGATCAGGACACCCTCGAACATGTTCACCGCGACGATCGACACGGCGGTGACGGCCAGGATGACCGCCTCGCCCCGGTGCTCACGCCACAGCGGCACGATCTTGCGGAACGGGATGAGCTTGAAGCCCGCGTGGACCAGGATGCCGGCGAGCGCGGGCAGCGGGATCAGGGCCAGCGTGGCCGGCAGGAGCGCCGCGAACAGGAGCAGCCACACGCCGTGCATCACCCGGGACGCCTTGGTCTTGGCGCCCGCGCTGACGTTGGCCGAGCTGCGGACGATGACCGCGGTCATCGGCAGCGCGCCGAGCACGCCGCAGAGCGTGTTGCCCGCGCCCTGCGCCATGAGCTCCTTGTCGTACTGGGTGCGCGGCCCGTCGTGCAGCCGGTCCACCGCGGCGGCGCTGAAGAGGCTCTCGGCGGAGGCGATCAGCGTGAAGGCGATGATCGTGCCGATGATGCCGACCCCCACGCTGCCGAAGGCGTCGAGGCCGGGCGGCTGGATGGAGTCCAGCAGACCCTTCACCTCGACGGTGGCGACCGGCAGGTTGAACGCGGCGGTGGCCGCGATCGCCAGGATCACCGCGGCGAGCGCGCCCGGAACGGCCTGCGCCTGCTTCGGCAGCTTCTTCCACAGCACCATCACCGCGATGGTGGCCGCGCCGAGTGCGAGGGAGGTGAGCGCCTTGGTGCTGCCGAGCGCGTCGGCCGCGGCCCCGGGCAGGCCCAGGATCTTGTCGATACCGGAGGCGGGCGCCTTCAGTCCGGCCGTCGCATACAGCTGGCCGGCGATGAGCACCAGACCGATTCCGGCCAGCATGCCCTCGACGACCGAGACGGATATCGCGCGGAACCAGCGGCCGAGCTTCAGCGCGCCCATGATGAGCTGCAGCAGACCGGCGGCCAGCACGATCACACCGAGCGCGGGCAGCCCGTAGGTGTCGACCGCCTCGTAGACCAGCACGGTCAGACCGGCGGCCGGCCCGGACACCTGGAGGCTGCTGCCCGGCAGGAATCCGGTGACGAGGCCGCCCACGATGCCGGTGATCAGGCCGAGTTCGGCCGGGACACCGGAGGCGACGGCCACGCCCACGCACAGCGGGAGCGCGACCAGGAACACGACGAGGGAGGCGGTGAAGTCCTGCCTCAGGTAAGGGAACTTGGTCATGGCGCCCCTCACAGCTTCTCGAAGGAGTCGGTGTCCGCGCGGTGGTCCCGCACGGTTCCGGTGTGCACTTCGTAGAACCAGGCGTGCAGCCGGAGCCGGCCGTCCGTCAGACGGCTCTCCACGCTCGGGTAGGAGCGCAGCCGCTCCACCTGGGTCAGGACGTGGTTCTGCACGGCTTCGGTGACCGTCTTGTCGGTCGGGTCCGCGCACTTGGGCTCGTCGCAGGCGTGCGCGAGCCAGTCCCGCACGGCGGGGACGCCGGTGAGGTCGTCGCCCCGCACCACCGCGCCGACGGCGCCGCAGTGCGAGTGGCCGCAGACCACGATCTCCTTGACGCCGAGGACTTCCACGGCGTACTCGATCGTGGCCGCCTCGGAGGTGGGGTGTCCGAAGGCGTAGGGGGGAACTACGTTGCCCGCGGTGCGCAGCTCGAAGAGCTCGCCGGGCCGAGCGCCGGTGATCAGGGCCGGGACGACCCTGGAGTCGGAGCAGGTGATGAACAGGACGTCGGGGGACTGGCCCTCGGCGAGGCGGGCGAACTCCTCAGGGCGCTGTCCGTGCGTGCGGGCGTTGTCGATGAGGGGTTGCATGAGTGTGGTGACTCCTCCTGGCGCGCAATGGGGACGCGTCGGACGGGCATGACAGAGGTGGTGGGGGGGGCGGAACGACTCTGTTCCTCAGCAGCGGAAGACCTGAAGCGCTGCCGGTGTGTGCGACGTCGAGGATCTCGACGCGCGATGGTGCGCGGCGCCGGCTCTGACCTGGTCCGGTGCTGTCGGCGGGATGTGCCGCAGCAGGGGCCGCTCCGGCGCGCAGGGCGCGGAGTCGGCGTGGTGGAACCGGTCGCGGGTCCGCAGGGGACCGGTCGGGTCCCCGTGGTGTCCGGCGCGGCAGCCGGCGATCTCGTCGCGCAGTGCCTTCCCGGACTTGGTTCCGGGTCGCGAGGACAGGCCGGAGGGTTCAGTTCCGGGCTGAGCCTTGGCCTCGGCTTTACGGGGTGTGTGCGCGGATGCGAAGGACGCCGTCGGTGCGAAGAACTGAAGGGCGAGCAGGACGGCGGCGAGGATCGAAACCACGGTCCGTGCCGTCGTACCTCGGTACATGCGCCCCCCTTCAGGTGATTCACACGTCTAGCGCTGACCAACACTTGGTCAATGGCTGGTCAAGAAACACGTTAACCCTGCAAAGTCATTTGCAGGGTTAACTTAACGTTTCAAGCTGAAGAGAGCCTGAAAACCGTGGGTGGGTTGGCCTGAACCACCCCTTGGCCCCACGGCAGTTGGTGCGGTATTGGGGTTGTGGTTACCGGGAGTTCGCCAGCTTGCCCGCGTCGCGGGCCAGGGCGGTGAGGCGGGAGATGGCCCGGAAGTACTTCTTGCGGTAGCCGCCGTTCAGCATCTCCTCGCTGAAGAGCTGGTCGAAGGGCAGACCCGAGGCCATCACGGGCACCTCGCGGTCGTAGAGCCGGTCCGCGAGGACGACGAGCCTGAGGGCCGTCGACTGGTCGGGAACCGGCCGCACGCCGGTGAGGCACACCGCCCCGATTCCGTCGGTCAGCGCGCCGTACCGGCTGGGGTGGACCCGGGCGAGGTGCTCCAGGAGGGGCGAGAACGCGTCGAGTGAGGCGCCCTCGGTGGCGTGCGCGGTCTCGGTCACCTGTTCGTCGGTGTACGGCGGCGGCGCCTCGGGCAGACCGCGGTGGCGGTAGTCCTCGCCGTCGATGCGCAGGGCGCGGAAGTGGGCCGACAGGCCCTGGATCTCCCGCAGGAAGTCGGCCGAGGCGAACCGGCCCTCACCGAGCTTGCCGGGCAGCGTGTTGGAGGTGGCGGCGAGCGCCACGCCCGCGTCGACGAGCTTGCCGAGGAGGGTGGAGACCAGGACGGTGTCGCCCGGGTCGTCGAGCTCGAACTCGTCGATGCACAGCAGACGGTGGCCGGACAGGGTCTGGACGGTCTTCTGGAACCCGAGGGCGCCGACCAGGTTGGTCAGCTCCACGAAGGTGCCGAACGCCTTGAGCTCGGGCTCGGCCGGGGTGGCGTGCCACAGGGAGGCCAGCAGGTGGGTCTTGCCGACGCCGTAGCCGCCGTCGAGGTAGACACCGCGCGGGCCGGCCGGGGCCTTCTTCGGCGCCTTGCCGAAACCGAACAGCCGCCGCTTGCCGGAACCGCCCGCTCCGCGGTCGAGGCCCGCCGCGAAGCCCTCCAGGACCTGGACGGCCTCGGTCTGGCTGGGCTGGTTCGGGTCCGGGATGTACGTGCTGAAGCGCACCGAGTCGAACCGCGGCGGCGGCACCATCTCGGCGACCAGCCGATCCGCGGGGACGTGCGGCTCACGGGCACACAGGGAGAGCGGGGCCGCGTCGGCTATCGGGCCGGTACCGGAGGGGGCGGGAGAGGAGGACACGGTTCACCATGCTACGGCGCGTGGAACACTGCACGGCATGCGACGTCTGTTCCCTGTGACCGATGAAACAGCAGCTCCGGCCCCGGGTGGCGCGGCCGGTGAGGAGGGACTCGGGCGGGAGTGGGGCCTGGCAGAGCTGGCCGCCGCGTACCGCTATCCCGAGCCGGGGGCCGGGGGGCCGGTGCCGTGGCTGCGCGCCAACATGGTGTCCACGCTGGACGGGGCCGCCCAGCACGACGGCCGTTCGCAGCCCATCTCCAACGCGACCGACATGCGGATCTTCGGCACGCTGCGGGCGCTGGCGGACGTCGTGGTCGTCGGCGCGGAGACGGTGCGCCAGGAGGGGTACCGGCCGGCCCGCGCGCGTGCCGAGTTCGCGGCGATGCGGGAGGCGGCCGGACAGGCCCCCGCCCCCGCCATCGCGGTCGTCACCGCCAGCCTCGACCTGGACTTCTCGCTCCCGCTGTTCACCTCGCCCCTGGTGCCCACCCTGGTCCTCACGGGAGCCGCGGCCGCCGCGGACCGCGTCGCCACCGCCGAGAAGGCGGGCGCGCGGGTGGTGACCGCCGGGGACGGCATCGGCGTGGACCCCGCCCGTGCCGTCCAGGCCCTCGCCGGTCTCGGCCACACCCGGCTGCTGACCGAGGGCGGTCCGCGGCTGCTGGGGCAGCTGGTGGCGGCCGGAGTGCTCGACGAGCTCTGTCTGACCGTCTCCCCGATGCTCACCGCCGGTGACGCCCAGCGCATCTCCGGGGGGCCCGCCGTCACCGTCCCGCGGCGCTTCTCGCTGCTGTCGATGCTGGAGGAGGACGGGTTCCTGTTCACGAGGTACGGACGGTCCTGACGTACTGAACCTCGCGGCACGGGGTAGAGGCGCTCAGGAAGCCGGACGGTCAGTACGTTCGGAATATGCCGTTCTGTTTGGATTCCGGAGGGCACACTGGATCCGGCAGTTCCCGTGCGAACGCGGGGCAGGATGGTTTCCGCAAGGATCAGAAGGGGCGCCTGGTGTTCACAAGCGTATTGATGATCGAGAAGGCCCTGACGTCCGCCGACGTGGAGTTCGTCACCACCTTGCACGGTGAGGAGCGGGTCTCCTTCGAGGTGCTGCTCCAGCCGCGCGGCGAGCAGGCGGACCGTCTGCTGCGGGCCATCGACGACGTCGCGCTCGGCGAACTCGACGACGCCGTCCGCGAGGGGGAGACCCCGGAGGGCGAGGAGGCGCTGAGCGTCGGGCAGCGGGCGCTGGAGGTGTCCCTCGCGGCGCTGCGGGCGTCCGGGAGCGGGGCGGAAGGGCGGTTGATCGAGGATCATCCGCTGGACGCGCTGAAGTCCTTGGTGGAGGAGGTCGACGCGGACGAGGTCATCGTGCTGACCGACCCCCATTACGTGGAGGAGTTCTTCCACCGGGACTGGGCGTCGCGGGCCCGGCACAAGGTGGGGGTGCCGGTGCTGAAGCTGTTCTCGCACAGTGAGGCGTAGCCGGCCGGCGGTGTCAACGAAGACAAACGCTTCGGCATAGGCTGTGCCGCTGAACGTTCCGCACACCTCCAGGGAGACACGCATGGCACCCGGCCTTCCCACCGCCATGGACCGACCGCACTTCATCGGGATCGGTGGGGCCGGGATGTCGGGTATCGCGAAGATCCTCGCCCAGCGCGGGGCCGTGGTGGCGGGCAGTGACGCGAAGGAGTCGGCGACGGCCGAGGCGCTGCGGGCGCTGGGTGTGACGGTGCACATCGGGCACGCGACGGAGCACCTGGCCGACGACGCGAGCTGTGTGGTCGTCTCGTCGGCGATCCGGCAGGACAACCCCGAGCTGGCCCGCGCGGCCGCGCTCGGCATCCCCGTCGTGCACCGCTCCGACGCGCTCGCCGCCCTGATGGAGGGCCTGCGGCCGATCGCGGTCGCCGGTACGCACGGCAAGACGACCACGACCTCGATGCTCGCGGTGTCGCTGAGCGAGCTGGGCCTGACGCCGTCCTACGCGATCGGCGGGGACCTGGACGCGCCCGGCTCCAACGCCCTGCACGGCGACGGCGAGATCTTCGTCGCCGAGGCGGACGAGTCGGACCGCAGCTTCCACAAGTACGCGCCCGAGGTCGCGATCGTCCTCAACGTCGAGCTCGACCACCACGCCAACTACGCCTCGATGGACGAGATCTACGAGTCGTTCGAGACGTTCGTGGACCGGATCACCGAGGGCGGCACGCTGGTGATCGCGGCCGACCACGAGGGCTCCCGGGAGCTGACCCGCCGGGTCGCGGAGCGCGGCGTGCGGGTGGTGACGTACGGCGAGTCCGAGGACGCCGGGGTGCGCATCCTGTCGGTCGTGCCGCAGGGCCTGAAGAGCGAGGTCACCGTGGTGCTGGACGGCGAGACGCTGACCTTCGCGGTCTCCGTCCCCGGCCGGCACTACGCGCACAACGCGGTGGCCGCGCTGGCGGCGGGTGTCGCCCTCGGGATCCCGGCGGCCGAGCTGGCCCCGGCGATCGCCGCCTACACGGGCGTGAAGCGGCGGCTCCAGCTGAAGGGCGAGGCTGCGGGCGTCCAGGTCATCGACTCCTACGCGCACCACCCCACCGAGATGACCGCCGACCTGGAGGCTATGCGCGCGGCGGCGGGCGACTCCCGGATCCTGGTCGTCTTCCAGCCGCACCTCTTCTCGCGGACCCAGGAGCTGGGCAAGGAGATGGGCCAGTCCCTGACCCTCGCGGACGCCTCGGTCGTGCTGGACATCTACCCGGCCCGTGAGGACCCGATCCCCGGTGTGACCAGCGAGCTGATCATCGAGGCGGCCCGGGCGGCGGGCGCGGACGTGACGCCGGTGCGCGACAAGGCGGACGTCCCCTCGGTGGTCGCGGGAATGGCGAAGCCGGGTGATCTCGTTCTCACCATGGGAGCGGGCGACGTCACCGACCTCGGCCCGCTGATCCTGGACCGTCTGTCGAACTGAGGGGCTGGAAGCTCATGCCGTACGACGTCGAGAAGCCGGACGAGCAGTGGCGCGCGGAGCTGAGCCCTGGCGAGTACGCGGTACTGCGCCAGGCGGCCACGGAGCCCGCCTTCACCGGTGAGTACACCGACACCAAGACCCAGGGGGTCTACTCCTGCCGCGCCTGCGGTGCGGAGCTGTTCACCTCGGACACGAAGTTCGAGTCCCACTGCGGCTGGCCGTCCTTCTTCGACCCGAGGGACACCGACGCGGTGGAACTGATCGAGGACCGGGCCCACGGCATGGTGCGGACCGAGGTGCGCTGTGCACGCTGCGGCTCGCACCTCGGGCACGTGTTCGAGGGTGAGGGGTACCCCACGCCCACGGACCAGCGGTACTGCATCAACAGCATCGCGCTGCGCCTGACCGCCGCCGAGGACTGAGACAGCCCTCAGCGCCGGATCCGGCATTCTTTCTGTGTCAGCCGCTTCGTCTCTCCGGCGGCGCGGCTGCACACCACCCGGGTCTCGGAGGTGCCGTCGCCGGCGCGGCGGACCTCCTTGAGGACGATGCTGTGCCCGGTGCGGTCGCCGTACAGCGGGGCACGGGTGAAGTCGATGGTCCCGGTGGCCATGCCCTCGATCTTGACGTTGCGCAGGTTCACCCAGGTCGAGGCGCGGCTCTGGGGACGGTCGTCCCGGGTGGCCGCCCAGTACAGGGCGCGGGTCGCGTCGTGTGCCAGGGCGGTCTGGCCGCTGGCCAGGGCGGGGCTGTCGTAGCGCAGGTTCCCGCCCCGCAGTCCCGGCAGGTGTGCGGCCGCGTCCAGGTAGAAGGTGGTCGTGGTGCTTGCCGTCTGCAACTCGGCCAGGGCCGCGTGGTACAGCGTGACCTGCGGCGCGACGGACTGTCCGCCGGTGGTGAAGTCGGCCTTGGACAGGTCGTCGCCGGTGAGGATGGCCAGGGGCGTTCCGGCGCAGCCCGGCTCGGTGCCCAGCTGGGTCATCAGGGGATCGATGTCCTCCACCCGGCCGGCGAAGTAGATCACCGACGGGACCCGGCCGCCCCGGCAGATCTCCTGGGCGTGCGAGCGGAGTTCCGGCTTGCCACCGCTGAGGGTGTAGCGGCGCTGATCGAGCGGGGTGAAGCCCTGCCGGCGCAGCATGTCCTGGCCGTAGCGGGCCTGTTCGTCGGTGTACAGGTCGTCGGTCTTCGCCGTGTCGCGGGCGAGGACGAGGGCGTACTGCCGACGTTCCGGAGTGCGCAACTGGGCGGCGACCAGGCCGAGTTGTTCGATCTGCCACTGGTCCGTGGCGGCCAGGCTGAACCAGTTGGCGAACTCGCGGGGCAGATAGGTGGCGGAGTTCGTACCGGAGACGATCGGCAGGCCGGCCTCCATCAGCGTGCGGGTCGTCGCCCTGCTCGACTTCAGGTCGCGGCCGGTGCCCACGACCCCCACCACGGTCGGGTCGTGGGCGGCGTACGCGGCGATCTCCTCGGCCATCTCCTCCTGGTGGCCCAGGTCCACGCCGCCGTTGGCGAGCAGGACCCGCAGTTTCACGCTGGAGTTCTTGTTGATGACGGCCTGGGCCAGGTACACGCCCGCCAGTTCCTCGGCGCCCTTCACGAGTGAGGAGCCGTCCGAGGCGTCGGCGCTCAGCGGCCCGGCGTAGACGACGGTGACGTACTTGCCGGGGTGGTGGGCGAGGACGTCCGCGTTCTTCCGGGCGATGCGGTCCTCCAGCTCGTCCACCGTCCAGGGCGTGGCGTCCCCGGCCGTCAGGGCCTTGGGCTCGTCGCCCGGGTCGGGCGCGGGCAGCCAGTCGGCGAAGCGGACGCCGTCCGTCGCTATGCCGATGCATTCCGTGCCGCCGCCGGGGGCCGTCTCGCGCCGGGTGTCCCGGTTGGCGGTCAGCACGGACGCCGAGCAGTACCGGTCGTGCAGGGCCTCGGCCCGCATGACGGTCCCGGCGGTCAGCAGGGCGATCACCAGGACCAGGGTGTGCAGGGCCCACACCAGCCGGGCGGGCGTGGGCCGGGTGGAGGCCCGCAGATGGCGGGTGCGTTCCTCGACGGGACCGAGCTGGTCGTGCGGCAGCGGCACCTTCATCACCCAGGGCAGGACGGACCGCTCCCGGCTGGGTGACTGTTCGGCGCGCAGGTTGTGCGCCCACTCCCGGTGCCAGGTGCGCAGCCGCTCGCTGAACCTGGGCGGTGCGGCGGCCGGGTCGGGCGTCGCCGGAACCGCGCCGCGCTCCAGGCGTGGCACGTCCCGCGTGTGCACCGCGGCGACCACCACCAGCGGGTCGAGTTCACTGCGGCGGCTGCGGACGTCGCTGATGGCCCGGATCAGTTCCACGCCGCCGTTGCGGGCGTCCGCGTGGGGCAGGAACAGCATCGGCGGGCGCGGCCGTTTGAAGCCGCGCAGGTCCCAGCTCCAGCGGCGGTGGTTGTCGCGCAGGTCCTCCCGCAGTGCCAGCACGCAGAGCTGGAGGTGGAAGTCGCCGCCGGCGGTGAGTGCCTCGGCCACGTCGTACGCCCGGGCCGCGATCGCCTTCCAGGACCGCACCGGCCGCAGCAGCGAGACCTCGGTGGGATCCTCGTGGTCCGCCGCCCTGAGGAAGGTCGTCGTCATGAACCAGCGGCTCTCCCGGCGCAGCCACAGGAAGATCGGCGCCCGCCCCGGCAGGGCGTAGTTGAGGACGGTCAGCAGCAGCAGGAAGACGAGACCGGCGCCCACCGCCACGTACCACTCGCTGCGGGCCATGAGCGCGGCGAGCACGGTCACGAGGCTCGCCGGGAGGATGTGCGCCATGTCGAACTGCGGCAGCCCCGAGCGCCAGCGCGCGGTGTTCCTCGGCCGCCAGCGCTGTTGGGCCAGTTGGTTCAGCAGCCGTTGCCGCTGGTCCTGACCGGCCTCGGGGCTGCCCGGCTCGGGCGCCGGCCAGGTGTCGCCGAGGGCCGCGACCGCGTCGTCGATGGCATGCACCAGCCGCAGCCGCGGGAAGGCGTAGCGCCGGTAGACCGCCTTCGGGCCGCCTCACTTCCTCGGATTGCTCAGTGCCCGCACCATGGCCGCGGCCTTGCGCACCTCCGTGGCGCCCTCGTAGGCGTCCTGCGCCACCGCGCAGCGCGTGCCGTGTGCCTCCTGGCCCGCGTGCAGTTGCCGGACCAGCCCGGTCACCGCGTCGTCGTCCGCGCCCTCCTGGGCGTGCACGACGAA
The DNA here is from genome assembly GCF_055589465.1 of Streptomyces sp. NPDC041940. NCBI lineage: Bacteria > Bacillati > Actinomycetota > Actinomycetes > Kitasatosporales > Streptomycetaceae > Streptomyces > Streptomyces sp. NPDC041940. The sequence goes on along the minus strand of NZ_JBVJBP010000030.1, from coordinate 36,653 downwards.
CACCGGCATCGGCGGCTCGGTGCTCGTGCGGAAGTCCTGGATGAGGATCTCGAGCTGATCCTGGAGGTGGAGTCCGGCGCCACGCTCCGGCATGCCGTCATGCCCCCCGGGACAGTCCGGCGGCGTGCGATCAGCGTTCACCATGGGCAATCCCCCGTTCGCCTTCGGTGACCTACGAGGTTAGCCGGTGCGGGTGAGGTGGGAGTGGGTGACGGACGAACTTCGGGAACGTTTCGGCTGGTCCGTTCCGACGCGCTGAATGGACGATCCATCGCCCTGTTGACATTTGGTTGAACGAGCCAGAGGATTCCCGGGGTGAGCCACTCCGCGCACCTGCATCCCGGCCTCGACGAGGCCGCCCACCGCTGCCTCGTCGCCGGCTTCGCCGGCACCACGACCGTGCCCGACACCCTCAAGCGGCTCGTCGACCGCGGTCTCGGCGGGGTCATCCTGTTCACCCGCAACGTGCGCGACGCGGAGCAGGTGCGGCGGCTCACCGACACCCTGCGGGCCCTGCGGCCCGACCTGATCGTGGCCATCGACAACGAGGGCGGCGGCATCGGCCACCTGGTGAGCGCGGGCGCGCCCGACGTCCCCGGCTCCTACGCCCTCGGTGTCGCCGACGACCCGGCGCTCACCGCCCGCTGCGCCGACGCGCTCGCCGGGCACCTCGCCACACTCGGCGTCACCGCCTCCTACGCCCCCGTCGCCGACCTCCAGCACCACCCCCGCAACCCGATCGTGCGCACCCGGTCCTTCGGCGCCGAACCCGTCCTGGCCGCCCGGCATCTGCGGGCCTGGATCACCGCCACCGAGCGGCGCGGCGTCGCCTCCTGCGCCAAGCACTTCCCCGGGCACGGCGGCACCGAGACCGACAGCCACCACGGCATCGCCGTCGATCCGCGGTCGTACGACGAACTGCGGGCCGACTTCGAGCCGTTCCGCGCGGCCGTCGAGGCGGGCGTGCCGATGATCATGAGCGCTCATGTCGTCTACCCGGCACTGGACCCCGAGCGGCCCGCCACCCTGAGCCGCCGCATCCTGGGCGATCTGCTCCGCCACGAGCTGGACTTCGACGGGGTCCTGGTCAGCGACGCCCTGGAGATGAAGGCCATCGCCGACCGCTACGGCGAGGCCGCCGGGGCGCGGATCGCCCTCGCGGCCGGCGCCGACCAGGTCATCGTGGCCGTGCCGGACCTGGAGATCACTCTGGCCTGCCGGGACGCGGTGCTCGGCGCGCTGCGCTCCGGAGTGCTGTCCGAGGAGCGGGTGCGGGAGGCCGCCGGGCGGGTGCGGCGGCTGGCCGATCGGTACGCCGCTCCGGACGGGGCGGTCGACGGCTGGGACACCGGGGCCGGTCTCGAGGCCGCCCGCCGGGCTGTCCGCGGCCGGCCGGTGCCGTCGGCCGTGCGCGGCGCCCACGTCGTCGACCTGTTCCCGCCGCCGCATCCCGCGCTCAACTGGGGCGGCGAGGACCTGCTGACGGCGGTGCGCGCCGTCGACCCCACGGCCACGGGCACCGCGGTCACCGGAGACCCGGCGGATCCGGACGCCGTCGTGGCGGAGATCCTGCGCGCCTGCGGTGACGCGCCGCTGGCCGTCGCCACCTGTGACGCCGGGCTCCACCCCTGGCAGGAGCGGCTGCGCGCCGCCCTGCTCGCCCGGCGGCCCGACGCCGTACGGATCGACACCGGGCTGCCGGAGGGCGGCGCGCTCTGCTCCTACGGGCGGGGGCGGGTGAATCTGCGGGCCCTCGCCGAGGCGCTGGCCGGCGCCTGAGCGCTCACGGCACTCGGACGACCTCCTTGATGCCGCGCGCCGTGAGGTACGCGGCGTCGTCCGCCCGCTCCGCCAGGACCACCGCCGGGCGGACGCCGTCGGCGCGCAGGGCCATCCACGCGTCGAAGTACGCGCCTCCCGGGCCGGAGACGGAGCGGGTGGACGGCGTGCAGTCCAGGACCAGGGCCGTGTCGCGGGGCCGGGAGGGGTGGTGCCCCGCGCGTACCTCGGCGACGGTCTCGGCCAGGGCCGTCGCGATCGGCTTGGCGCCGCCCCGCGCGTCGAAGAGGCCCAGGGTGTATTCCAGTTCCGGGTAGTCGGCCAGGGAGCGGTCCACGTCGTGGGAGCACCACCAGGTCACGCCCCACAGTCCCTCGCACCCGGCCGCGTTCCGCACGGTCGCCCGCGCGAAGTCCGGGGCGTCGGCCGCCGGGATGTGGGGTTCCGGGGCGCCCGTCTCCTGGACCCAGACCGGGCGGGCCGGGTCCTCGGTATAGGCCTTGGCGAGTTCCGTGCCGTACTCGGCGAGGTGCAGCACCTGAGGGGAACGGGGGCCGTAGCGGCGGGCGCAGTCGCCGGAGAACACCCAGGGGTGGACGGTGGTGACATCGCCCTTGCGGGCCGAGGCCTCGGGGGTGAAGGGGTGGTCGTCGCCGTACCAGGCCGCGTCGTAGGCGGAGTGGGTCGCGAGCCGGCCCGGGGGCAGGTGCTCGCGGGTGGCGGACAGCAGGGTGTCGAGGTAGTGGTCCACCTCGTCGGCGGTCACCGGGTTGTGCTCGACCAGGTTGTTCAGCTCGTTGCCCAGCTGCAGGCCGATGAGGTTGGGGCGGCCGGCGAGGGCGCGGCCGAGGGTCCGCATCAGCTCGGCCTGGGCGGCGACGGCCTCCGGGTCGGTGAAGACGTTGCGGTGGTGCCAGCTTCGCGTCCACTCCGGATAGAAGTCGAAGCTGGACAGATGGCCCTGCACACCGTCCACCAGGACGTCGAGACCGGCCTCGGCCGCGATGTCGACGAGGTGGCCCAGTTGGTCCACGGCCGCCGGGCGGATGAGCGTGCGGTTGGGCTGGAGGAGCGGCCACAGGTGGAAGACCCGGACGTGGTCGAGGCCGAGCGCGGCGATCTGGTCCAGGTCCTCGCGGGCGTGCGCCGGGTCGAAGTCGTGCCAGGCGTGGAACCAGCCGCGGCGGGGCGTGTAGTTGACGCCGAAGCGGAGCGTGGGGATGGGATCCTCCTCGGGTCGAGCACCCAGATCCCTTGCTCTGGGTGAATGCATCAATCACCATAGTCGGCGATGGGTAATGAATTGAACCAGGAGTTCCGGGATCTGGTGGTCGGTCTCGACGCGGGCGGCACGCGGACCCGGGCGGTCCTGGCGGCCGCCGCCGACGGGCGTCCGCTGGGCGAGGGTGCCGCCGGGCCGGGCAACGCCCTGACCGTCCCGGTGCCGCGGCTCACCGAGCATCTCGCCGAGGCCGTCGGACAGGCCGTGCCCGAGGCCCTCCGTGCCCGGGTCGTGGCCGTGGCCGGCGGTTTCGCGGGGGCCACGGACGCCTTCGCCGACGAACCGGGGCGGCACAACGCCCTGACCGCCCTGGCAGCCGCCCTGCGCCGGCTCGGCATCGACGCCGGGGCGCCCCTCGTCCGCAGCGACATCGAGGCCGCCTTCGCCTCCGCGCCGGGAGCCCCGGCCGACGGCCTCGCCCTGGTCGCCGGCACCGGCGCGGTCGCCATGCGCATCACCGGACGCCGCGCAACCGCCACCGTGGACGGTGACGGCTGGCTCCTCGGCGACGACGGCAGCGGCTTCTGGATCGGCCGTGCCGCAGTACGGGCCGCCCTGCGGATGGCCGACGGGAGGGGCGCCCCGACGGTACTGGCGGCCGCGGTGGGAAGGGAGCTGGGCGTGCCGGAGGAGGTGCTGCCGGGCGGGCCGTCCCTCGCCCCGCCCGGCGGTGTCGTGGTCCGGCCGCTCGGAGAGGACGCCCCGTACGAGACAGGCGCCGGGGCCGACTCCCCGGGCCCCGCCGGGCACGGCCTCCCGCCCCACGACGAAACCCCCTGGTCCCGCCCCCACCGCGAGGCCTACCGTGGGCACCTGCTCCCGGCCGTCATGGCTCAGCCGCCCGTCCGCCTGGCGCGCCTCGCACCCCTCGTCGTCCGGGCCGCCGGGGACGCCGTCGCCCTCGCCATCCTCGACGAGGCGGCCGACCAGCTCACCGAGACCGTCAGGGCGTTGGAGCCCGCCTCCGGGGAACGTGTCGTCGCCACCGGTGGACTGCTCGGCCCCGACGGGCCCCTGACCGCCCGCCTGGAAGCCCGCCTCCGCACCCTCGGCCTCACCCTCGACTGGGTCCCCGACGGCCGCCGCGGCGCCGTCGCCCTGGCCCGGCTCGCCCACGAGGGCCGCACATGACCGTCACCACCCTCCGCTACCGCGACCCCACCGCCCCACTCGACGACCGTGTCCGCGACCTGCTCGCGCGCATGACCCCGCGCGAGAAGGCCGGCCAGCTCAACCAGCGGATGTACGGGTGGGACGCCTACCGCCGCACCTCCGACGGCGGCTTCGAACTCACCGACGCCCTGCACGCCGAGACCGAGCGCTTCGCCGGACTCGGGGCCCTGTACGGACTGCTGCGCGCCGACGCCTGGTCGGGTGTCGACCACACCACCGGGTCCGGCGCCGAGGCCGGTGCCGAACTGGCCCACCTCGTCCAGCGGCACGTCGTCGAGCACAGCCGGCTCGGCATCCCGGCCCTGTTCGTCGAGGAGGTGCCGCACGGGCACATGGCCCTCGACGGCACGGTCCTGCCCGTCAACCTCGCCGTCGGCGCCGGCTGGGACCCCGGGCTCTACGAGCGGGCCGCCGCCCACGCCGCCGCCGAACTGCGGGCCCGCGGCGGTCATGTCGCCCTGGTCTCGGCGCTGGACATCGCCCGGGATCCGCGCTGGGGCCGGACCGAGGAGTGCTTCGGCGAGGACCCGTATCTGGCCGCCCGGCTCACCGAGGCGCTCGTCCGCGGTATGCAGGGGGAGCCTCTCGGTGAGCCGGACGGGCTCTTCGCCCCGGACAAGGCCCCCGTCGTCCTCAAGCACTTCGCCGGGCAGGGTGCCACCGTCGGCGGCCGCAACTCCGCCGAGTCCGAACTCGGTCTCCGGGAGCTGCACGAGATCCACCTCCCCGCTGCCCGCGCCGGTGTCCGGGCCGGAGCCGCCGCCGTCATGGCCGCCTACAACGAGGTCGACGGGATGCCCTGCTGCGGCAACCGCGCCCTGCTCACCGGACTGCTGCGCCACCGCTGGGGTTTCGACGGGCTCGTCATGGCGGACGGACTGGCCGTGGACCGGCTGGCCCGTATCACCGGCGACAAGGTGTCGGCCGGTGCTCTCGCGCTCGACGCGGGGATCGACCTGAGCCTGTGGGACGAGGGCTTCACGCATCTGGCGGAGGCGGTCGAGCGGGGGCTGGTGAGCGAGGAGGCCCTGGACACGGCCGTCGCGCGGGTGCTGCGGCTCAAGTTCCGGCTCGGGCTGTTCGAACAGCCCTACAGCGCGGGCCCGTTCCCGGACCCCGCCGCCGGACGTGAGCTGAGCACCGCCCTCGCCCGGGCCGCCGTCACCCTGCTCCACAACGACCAGGGCGTGCTGCCCGTAGCGACCGGCTGCCGTGTCGCCGTCCTGGGGCCGCACGCCGACACCGTCGCCCACCAACTCGGCGACTACACCGCTCCACAACGCCCCGGCACCGGCACCAGCGTCCTCGACGCACTCCGGGGCACCGGCATCGACGTACGCCACGCCAAGGGCTGTGCCCTCACCGGCGACGACCTCTCCGGCATCCCGGAGGCGATCGCCGAGGCCGCCGCGTCCGATCTGGCCGTGCTCGTGCTGGGCGGCAGCAGCGCCCGTACGCCCGGCACGGAGTTCGACGCCAACGGCGCCGCGCGCACCGTCGTGTCCGAGATGACCTGCGGAGAAGGCGTCGACCTGGCCGGGCTGCGGCTCGGCCCGGCCCAGCACGCCCTGCTCGACGCCGTCACGGCGACCGGCACACCCACCGTCGTCGTCCTGGTCCAGGGCCGCCCGCACGCGGTCCCCGAGGCAGCCGAACGCGCCGCCGCGCTGCTCACCGCCTGGTACCCCGGCCCCTGGGGCGGCGAGGCGATCGCGGACGTCCTGCTCGGGCTGGCCGAGCCCGTGGGCCGACTGCCCGTCTCCATGCCCCGCTCGGCGGGCCAACTGCCCGTCTACTACAACCACAAGGACACCGAGTACGGCGGCTACACCGACGACAGCGCCGAACCGCTCCACTCCTTCGGGCACGGGCTGTCGTACACGAGCTTCGCCTATGGACCGCCACGGCTGTCGGGGCGGACCGTCGAGGTCGACGTCACCAACACCGGGGAACGGCACGGGCGTACCGTCGCGCAGTTGTATCTGCGCCGCCTCGTCACGCCGGTCTGGCCGCGCGCCCTGGAACTCCGCGGTTTCCAGGCCGTCGACCTGGAGCCCGGGGAGTGCCGTACGGTCGCCTTCGACCTCGGGCCCGAACAACTGGCGCAAGTGGGCGCCGACCTGGAGACGGCGGTCCTGCCCGGCACGGTCGAGATCCGCGTCGCGGAGTCGGCGCGCCGGGCCCTGACCGCCGTACCGGTCGGGCTCCGGGTCGGTCAGAGCTTCACGGCACCGGACGAGACGCCCCTGTAGAACCACCGCTGGGTGATCACGAACAGCACGAGCACAGGGATCACGGAGATGACGGACCCCGCCATCACCATGCGCTGGTCGTAGCCGAACGACGACGACTGCAGCCGGGCCAGACCCAGCGTCAGGGTGAACTGCTCCTCCGAGCGCAGCACGATCAGGGGCCACAGGAAGTCGTCCCAGGCGCTGATGAAGGTGTTGATGGTGACGACGAGGATCGCGCCGTAGGCGGAGGGCAGATACAGATACCGGAAGCGTTTCCACTCGCCCGCCCCGTCCAGCATCGCCGCGTCCTCGATCTCACGCGGTACGGCGAGGAACGCGGCCCGCATGATGAGGACGTTGATCGCGGCGACGAAGCCGGGCAGCCAGACACCCGCCAGATGGTCGACCAGGCCCATGTCCCGGATGCTGAGGAACAGCGACACCATGATCGACTCGAAGGGGAACATCATGGACGCCATCAGCACCACCCAGACCAGCTTGCGGCCCTTCCAGCCCGGCTTGGAGAGCATGTAGCCGGCCAGGGTGGAGAAGACGAGCTGGCTGGTGACGGACAGCGCGACGATCACCATGCTGTTCCCGATGTACGTCCACACCGGCACCTGGTCGAAGATCTCGCGGTAGGCCCGCAGGGTCGGGTGGTGGGGGATCAGCGAGGCACCGGCGCCGAAGACGTCCTCGCCCGCGCCCTTGAGGGACGACAGCAGCTGCCACAGCAGCGGGCCGACGGTGATGAAGAGGACGAACACCAGCAGCAGATAGCGGACGACCAGTTCGCGCGGCCGGCCGTAGTCCCGCCAGCGGGGCATCACACGGCTGCGGCGCTTGTCGACGGCGGTCGTCATCCCTCGTCCTCCTTCGTCAGACGCTGGGCGAGCAGCGTGAGGCCCAGGGTCAGGGCGAACAGGGCGACGCTGACGGCGGCGCCGTAGCCGGCGTTGCCGGTGAGCGGGTCGAGGCCGACGTCGCGGATGTAGAAGGGCAGTGTGCGGTCGGCGCCGCCGGGGCCGCCGGTGGAGCCGCCCAGCATGTAGATCTCGGTGAAGACCCGCAGCGAGCCGATGCCGGTCAGGGTGCCGACCAGCATCATCGAGGTGCGGACGCCGGGCACGGTGACGTGCCAGAAGCGGCGCACGACGCCCGCGCCGTCCACGGCCGCCGCCTCGTGCAGTTCCTTGGGGACGTTCCCGAGGGCGGCCAGGTAGAAGATCATGTACCAGCCGAGGCCCTTCCAGATCGTCAGCCCCATCGCCGACAGCAGGATCAGCCACGAGTCCGACAGGAACGGGATGGCCTCCCGGACGATGTGGCCCTTCTGCAGCCAGGTGTTGACCAGTCCCTGGTCGCTCAGCAGCCACTGCCAGCTCAGGCCCACGACCACGCTGGAGGCGAGCACCGGCGTGTAGAAGGCGGAGCGGAAGAAGCCGATGCCCGGCAGGTTCTTCTCCACCAGGATCGCGAGCAGCAGCGGCAGCAGCACCATCAGCGGGACGACGAACAGCGCGTACAGCAGGCTGTTGCGGGTGGCCAGCCAGAAGTCCGGATCGCCCAGCATCCGGCGGTAGTTGTCCAGCCCGACGAGGTTGTAGGCCCCGCCGAGCGGCTTGGCGTCGGTGAAGGAGACGACGACCGTGTTGAGGAACGGGAACACCCCGAACACGGTCGCGCCGATGATCGCCGGGGTCATCCACAGCCAGGGCAGCCACCAGCGGCGGTGCAGCGCCGCGCCCCCCGCGTCGGCGCTCGGGCCGGGCGTCACGAAGCGGAGGGCGCGGCGCAGGGGCCCCGGCGGCCGGGAGGGGGAGGCGCCGCCGGGGCGTCGGGCGCCCGCACCCGGGGGAGCGGGGACGGGCGCCTGGTGGACGGTCGGTTGCGTCATCCTCAGCTGCCCTGCTCGATGAGCTGGTCGGCCTTGGACTGCGCGTCCTTCAGAGCGTCCTCGGCGCTCTTCTTGCCCTGCATGGCCAGCTGGATCTGGGCCGAGATGGCGTTCAGCTCACCGGGCGTCAGGGCGATCTCGTCGGCCGTGGCGGTCTTGCGGTCACTGGCGACGATCTTGCGGGCCTCGGCGAAGGGGTCGTCGCCCTTGACCGACTGGAAGAACGGGTCGTTCAGGGAGGCCGTGGTGGAGGGGAAGATGACGACGTTCGGGTCCTTGGCCCAGGCGAGCTGGTTCTCGGCGTTCGTCAGGAACCGCGCGAAGGCCAGCGCGGTGGCGGCTTTCTTGCTGGTGGACGCCACGCCGACGTACTGCGGGGCGCCGACGGTGTGGCCGAGGGCGTCGAGCATGAACCGTCCGACACCGGTCTTCTTGTAGACGCTCGGGTTGTTCTGCTGGATGAACCGCAGGAAGTTGGGGTTCGTCGGGCCGTAGACCAGCTTGCCCTGGCCGTAGACGTTGGCCGGGTCCTGCGTGGAGGACAGCGAGTCCCTGGGCATGCCGCCGGCCTTGTAGAGCTTGGTCATGGCCTCGACCCACTGGGCGGTCTTCGGGTCGTCGGCGAAGGTGAACTTCTTGCCGTCGGCCGAGAGGATCTCTATGCCCATCTGCTGCCAGTCGGCCGGGATGCGCAGCTGCGGGTTGGCGAGGAACGCGTAGTACTTGCCGCCGGAGGCCTTGGCCACCTTCTCCGCGTCGTCGAACAGGCCGAGCACGGTCGTCGGAGGTTTGGCCGGGTCCAGGCCGGCCTTCTTCATCAGGTCGGTGTTGAAGGTCTGCACGATGCCGCCGGAGTACCAGGGCAGCACGCTGTGCACCTTCTTGCCGTCCGCGTCGGCGTACATGCTGGACTTCCACAGAGCGGGGGCGAACGGCTCGCCCGCGTCCGGCGCCTTGTCGTCCAGGTTCAGCAGATAGCCGTTCTTCGTCAGCGCCACCGCCGTGTTGACGTTGATGTTCACCACGTCCGGGAGCGTGCAGCCCTGTGCGTCGGCGACCAGGCGCTGGGTGAAGGTGGCGTCGCCCGGGTCGTCGATCCAGTTGACCTCGGCGCCGGGGTGGGCCTGCTCGAAGGCGTCGATGACGCCGTTGAAGTACTTCCCGAAGTCCTTCTTCAGGTTGGTGGTCTGGAAGGTGATCTTTCCCTTGACCTCGCCGGAGAGCTTGCCGGAACCGACGTTGCCCTGGTCGACCTTGCAGCCGCCGGCCGTGGCGTCACCGCCGTCGGAACCGCCGCCGGACAGGCCGCAGCCGGCGGCCGTCAGGGTCAGGACGACCAGACAGGTCAGGGATCCGGTGAGTCTTCTTGCGCGCATTGCTGCCCTCCTGGGACCAGTCGTCGCTGGATCGAGTCGCTGGATCAAATCACCAAGTCGGACTTCGATTGATGAAAATGTGGACCAGAATTCATCGGAGGTCAATGGTTTTGCTCAGTGGCGGTGTTCGTGGTCCTGGTGCGTGGGGTCGCCGGGGTGTTCGTAGCCCTCGGCGTACTCGACGTCCGCGCGGGCCTCGTCCAGCCAGGTGAAGAAGGCGCGGTGGGCTGCGGCTTGGCGTAGTTCTTGTTCGATGCCGGGGCGTACGTGCCGGTACGGATGGATGTCCGTGGGAGCGGGTTCGGTGTAGGGGTCTACGCCGCGGCTTAGGGCGTCGGGGGTGAGGAAGCGGTCCTGGTTGCGGTCGTAGTAGTCCCGTACGGCCGACTCGGGGATGTCCTGCTCGCGTTCCAGGTCGGTGAGCAGGGCTCGGGCGGCGGGGGAGTGGGTGAGGGCTGCGGCGATGATGCTGCCGAGGGTGGCGACGTCGGGCTCGGGGACGTTCAGCGGGTGCGTCGGGAGAGGATCGGAGGGTGGGGGGAGGCCTCGTTCTGCGCAGGCGCGGCGGGCGAGTTCGTCCGCGATGACCACCTGGGTTGCCCAGCGCCGTTGTTGGCGGTGTCGTCTTGCGGGTGCGGCGTCGTTGTGGCTGGTCGCGCAGTTCCCCGCGCCCCTGGGGGGCGAGGTACCGCCCCCACTCAAGAAGGCGGCCACGCGTTCCCTCGGGATCGCCTCGCCCCGGACGCGTGCCGCGTGCTCAGACGTCATGGCGTCACCACCAGCTCCACGGCCTTCGTGTACGCCACGCAGCCGTGCCAGGCGATCTTGGCCATCAGCCAGTACGACCCGGGCGGTACCGCGTCGCCGTTCACCTCGATGACCGACTCGCCCCGCTCCCCGCCGGGCACCGTGAAGCCCTGGCAGCCCGGGGTGACGCCGGGCCACGTGCCCCAGGAGGACACGGCCCAGATCGTGCCGTTGACGGGGGCGTGGGTGGGGTTCCGCAGGGTCACGGGGACCCGGGCCCGTTCTCCCCGGCGGACGGTCACCCGCTCGACTCCCAGATCCGTCACCAGGGTCGGGCCGGTGTGCCCGTCCGGTACGTCCAGGGCCACCACGTCCTCGTACGTCTGGCCGCCGTACGACAGCCGGGCGGCGAGCCAGTGGCGGCCGGGGGCCGCGTCCGGGGGCGGTGTCACTGTGATGTCGGTGAGGGTGAAGCCGCCGGGGCCGAGGGCGTAGGGGAGTTCGGCGGGGTCGGTGGTCCAGCCGGGTGGGGCGTCGAAGGTCACCGTGCCCGACACCGGGGCGTCGGTGAGTTCCGAGGAGACCCGGACGGTCGCGGTGACCGGGGCGTCGGCGGTGAGGGCGGTGGGGGAGAGGTAGACCGCGACGGGCATGTTGCCGCGTGGGGCGGGGCCGGAGTTGTGGAGCCAGTAACGGGTGGCGACCGGCTGGGCGGGCTCGTGGGCGTCGGCGCCCGGTCCGGGTGCGAGGTCCGGCGCATGGGCCGGTGTGGCCAGGATCGTCGCGACCTCGAAGCCGGACAGCTCTACTCCCAAGGCGCCGTCCGCGTCCGGGGCGAGTGGTTCCCCGGGCGTCTCCAGGACGTCGGCGCGGGCGCCCGCCGACCAGGCCACGGGGCCGGACAGCCGGGCCCGCGCCGGGCGTCCGTCGGCCTCGTGCACGCGAACGACGACGCCCTGCCCCGGATCCACGGGCGCCGCGCCACCCCGGGCCAGCGGGGAGCCGGCCGGCTTGAACGCGTCGAGCAGTACCTCGCCGTCGGATTCCAGGCCCAGCAGAGCGACTTCCCTCGGGAGGGCGCCCGAGGAACGCCGGAGCCGTGCCGTCAGCGGGCGGTTGTACGCGTGCCCGGCCTGGGGCAGGCGCAGTTCGCGCCAGTCGCCCGGGCCCGCGACGACGGCGTACTCGAAGGTGTGCGACCAGCGCTGGAGCTGGAAGCCGGAGCCGTCGGGGGCGGTGCGGCGAGGCGGGTCGATCCAGATGCCGGACGGCCAGCCGGTGCAGGAGCGCATCAGGGACATGTAGAGGTCGCCGGAGGAGGTGATGACGCAGCCGGGCGTGCCACGGTTGAGGACCGCGAAGCCGCGACCGTCCCAGGCGTCACCGGGCGGCAGGGCCTCCCCGCCGCCCGCTGCCGTGGCCGTCACCGTGAAGTCGTCCAGGTCGGCGACGAGCGCGTCGACCGCCTTGGCGTCGTCCTCCGGGCGGGCGCCCGCCACCACGAGCAGTGGCAGGCGTTCCAGGTCGCGCAGGTCCGCCCCGGGGATCCACTCCTCGCGCAGCGAGGCGCGCGGCGCGACCCAGACGGCGGCCACGCCCCGGTCGGCGAGCTGCCGCCCGAGTTCCCGTCCGGCCGCCGGGTCCCAGCCGAGCGCCTCGGCGACCACGGGGTTGCGGTCGGGGCCGCCGACGGCGATCCGGATGTCGGGGAGGTTGGAGTCGACCTCCAGGTCGCCGTAGCGGGGCCCGCCCGCGATGGTCGAGGTCGCCGTGACCCCGGCCCGGACCAGGGCCGCCGCGAGCGGGGCACCGAGATCGCCCGCCGTGTCCCAGTCGGAGTAGACGAGTTCGGCGACGCCGATCGAGCGGTGCCCGAGGAGCGTGCCGGAGTCGTCGTGCACCGCGACCCGGGCGGTGGAGCCCAGGCCGAACCAGGTGTTCGCCGGGTTGTCCAGCGTCCAGGGGAACCGCTCGCTGTCCACCTCGACGAACCCGAACCCGCGCCCGATCACCGCGTCGGCGACCTCGTGCACCGGCAGCCCGCCCCGTACGTCCGACGGCCAGCGCACCCGGATCAGCCGGTCGGCGCCGTCGTACCCGTCGAGGGTCGTGGTGACGTCGAGCCGGTCGACGCCCTGCCACAGCGTCAGGCGCTGGGTGCAGCGGAAGAGGCCGAGGTCGGCGGTGACGGTGATCCGGGAACCGGCGGCGGAGTGCTCGGCGCGCACCTCGGCGGTCACGTCCCGGCCGCGGGCGGCGGTCGTGCCGGTCGGGGTGAGGTGCCAGGGGCCCTCGCCGAAGCGCGGATGCCTCGGGTACTCCTCCTGGACGACGATCTCGTTGCCGATGTCCCCGGGCCGCAGCAACTCCCGGCCGCCCTCGGCCAGTGCGCGCAGACTGCAGACGCCACCGCCGCGCGCCGGGTCGACCGTCACCTCGTAGAACTCGTTGCGGATGGTGAGACCCTCGGCGGGCTCCCATCCGGGGACGGTCCCCTCGGCGAGCGGGAGCGTCTTGTAGCCCATGCCGGGCACTTCGGGGACGACGACATGGACGCGGCCGTCCTCGCGGACCGCGGGCAGTCCCCGGGGCACGAGCCCCGGGTCGTCGACCGTCAGCACGTCCCGCCGCGCCCAGGTCGCGGAGTTGAAGACGACCAGGTCGGGACCGTCGCCGGGGGCGACCTGGTCGGCCAGGGCCTGGGTCGCGTCGGCGTGCACGCTCACGGCCAGGTCGTGCAGCTCCCGCCAGCCGGTCATCAGGTCGATGTACACCTGGTCCGACTCCGAGCCGGTGATGGCGTCGTGGTGGGCTCCGTAGACGAGCTGCCGCCAGGCCTTGTCCAGGGCCGCGTCCGGATAGGCGTGCCCGGTGACGAGGGAGGCGAGTGTCGCCCAGGCCTCGGCGTCGGCGAGCAGCGACTCACCGCGGCGCTGGGCCTGCTTGGTGTCGATGTAGGAGACGTCCTTGCCCGTGTAGACCGGGTTCATGTCCCGGGTCTGGGGCGATGCCTTGCGGCCCTCCGCCTCCAGTTCCGCGCGGACGGCGGCGAAGAAGTCCCGGGGGATCGCGCTGATGAACCGCGGCCACACGTACCGCGCGTTCCAGTCGCGGTGGATGTCCATGACCCAGCGGCACGGCGGCGCGTAGTCCCCGCCCACCGGCAGCAGTACGTTGCGGGTGAGCGCGACCTGCTTGAGCCGCTGGAACAGCTGGTACGCGGCGGCGTTCGCCTCCGGCAGGGTGGGCGCGTTGTCGATCGCCCAGCCGGCGCCGTAGTGGTTGACCATGTACGCGGTGAGCAGGCCGCGCCCCGAGGGGGCGATCCAGTCGAACTCGGCCGGGAACTGCATCCGGCCCGGGTCCCTGGGCTCCTCGCCGAACACCGACAGCGTCGGCCCCCACTGGTGGAACGGGCCGCGCGCCCACGAACTGGAGCTGATCCCCGCGTCCGCCATCAGCCCCGGGAACTGCGGGTCGTGCCCGAAGGCGTCCAGCTGCCAGGCCGTCTCGGGCGAGGCCCCGATGATCCCGCGCTGGAAGCCGTCGCCGTACAGGGCGTTGCGCACGGTCGCCTCGGCGCCGGTGAGGTTGGTGTTGGGCTCGTTGTAGGTGCCGCCCATGATCTCGACGCGGCCGGTGCGGATCAGCTGCCGCAGGAAGGCGCGCTCCTCCGGGAAGGAGTCCCAGTAGGGCTTGAGATAGTCGACCTCGGCGAGCACGAAGGTGTACGCCGGGTCGCGGCGGGCCAGGTCGCAGTGGGCCCGGACCAGGCTCATGCCGGACTGGCCGCGCGAGTCGAAGGTACGGGCGGGCAGTCCGCTGCTCGCCGGGTCGTCGGCGACGTCCCAGGTCTCGGTGTAGGCGCCCTGGGTGTTCCACCAGACGGGGTCGTAGTGGAAGTGGCTGACCATGAACATGGTCCAGCCGGGTTCGGCCGCCGTGAACTCGCCGGTGCGGGTGGTGACTTCGTCCCCGTCCGTGGCGGTGACGGTGATCTCGCGGCGGTCGCCGGGCACCAGGTCCTCGCCGGTCACGGGTATCTCGGCGCGTGCGGTGCCGTCCTCGCCGACGGTGGTCTCCGCGGTGCCGGTGAGGCCCGGGCCCCCGACGGTGAGCCGGACCGTCCGGCCCGGGGCGTGGCTCAGCTCGACGGCCACCACTTGGCGCGGCTGCTCGGTGGTCCCGGTGAAGAGCTCGGTCGACTCGGCAGAGGTGACACGCATGGGGCTCCTACGAGTGCTCTGGGGGAGCCCCATCCTGCACGGCAGGAATGATTCAAACAACCACCTTCACGTCAACTTGGTGGTTCATCCATGCACCCTCGGCCGGATTCACTTGGTCCGGCGGGACTTCACCGCGTGCTGCGGGGTGATGTGGTCGGTCAGCGCCAGCGAGGCGCTCGCCCGCTGGTAGGTGAGCTGGGCGACCCGGACGTAGAGACAGTCCACGAGCATCAGCACGGAGTGCCGGCTGCTGATGCTCTCGGCCCGGAAGCTGGTCTCCGCCGAGGACGGGATGAGCCGGATGTCGGCGGACCTGGACAGCGGCGAGCGCGGGTCGGTGGTCAGGGCGATGGTGGTGGCGCCGCGCTCCTTGGCCATCTCGAACGGTTCGAGGGTCTCGCGGGTCGTCCCGGAGTGGGAGATGCCGATGGCCACGTCCGCCGGGGTGAGCAGGGCCGCCGAGGTGGCGGCCGCGTGCACCTCGGTCCAGGCGCGGACCGAGCAGCCGATGCGGAACAGCCGGGTCTCCGTCTCCTGGGTCACCGCGCCACTGCCGCCGACACCGTAGACATCGATGCGCCGCGCACGGGCCAGGGCCTGGGCCGCGCGTTCGAGCGCGTCGAGGTCGACCCGGTCGATGGTCTGCTGGATGGCCCGCAGGTCCGCCGTGCCGACGACCTGCACGACCCGCTCCAGGCTGTCGTCCGGCGAGATGTCCGGGCCGATCTCGGCGGTCCCCCAGTCGGACACCTCGCCCCGGCCGCGCTCCTGGGCCAGTTCGATCAGCAGGTGCTGGTAGGAGTCGAGGCCGATGGCCCGGCAGAAGCGGGTCACGGTCGCCTGGGAGGTGCCGGTGCGGCGGCCCAGCTCGGCGGCCGAGCAGTGGGTGACGGCGGCCGGATCCTCCAGGATCAGCTCGCCGACCTTCCGCAGGGAGCCCGCCAGCCGGGGCAGCTCGGTGCGGATCAGTGTGGTGACGTCCGTGGGAGGCATGGGGAGAAGGTACCAGCCACCCTTCCGCGCATGACTTGAATACCAGGACCCGATATGGTTTATAGATTCATCGATGGAGAAGTGTAGGGTGGTTCAATCCATCAGTGGGGAGTGTGTCGCGTGTCCGTCGAGTCTGTGAGCGCCCAGGGGTTCGCGCGGGAGAGCCTCGCCGTCCTCCACCAGGTCATCGAGTCCGCCCGCGACGAGGTGGCCGCCGCCGCCGACCTGGTCGCCGAGTGCGTCCGCGCGGACGGCGTAGTCCACGCCTTCGGCACGGGCCACTCGCAGGCCCTCGTCCTCGAACTGGCCGGCCGCGCCGGCGGACTGGTCCCCACCAACCGGCTGAGCATCGCCGACCTCGTCCTCTACGGCGGCGAGGACCCGGCCGTCCTCGACGACCCGCTCCTCGAACGGCAGGCCGGGGTGGCCCAGCGGATCTACGACCTCGCCGCCCCGAACCCCCAGGACCTGTTCGTCGTCATCTCCAACTCCGGCGTCAACAACGTCATCGTGGAGCTGGCCCTGCACGCCAAGGAACACGGCCACCGCGTCCTGGCCCTCACCTCCCTCACTCACACCCGGGCCGTCCCCGCCGCCCATCCCAGCGGGCGGAAGCTGGCCGACATCGCCGACGTCGTCCTCGACAACGCGGCCCCGCGCGGCGACTCCCTGCTCGAACTCCCCGGCGGCGGCTCGGTCTGCGCCCTGTCCACGCTCACCGGCGTGATGCTGGTCCAGATGACCGTCGCCGAGGCCGCCGGACGCCTCCTCGCCACCGGCGAACGCCCTCCGGTCTATGTCTCGGCCAACGTGCCCGGCGGATTCGAGGGCAACCTGGAGCTGGAGAAGAGGTACGCGGGCCGGATCCGCCGCACCGCGAGCTGAACCGCACCGTACGGAACGGCCGGGGCCCCGCTGAGGGGCCCCGGCCGTTCCCATCTCACTTCACCGGTACGGGCGTCAGCGCGACGGCCAGCGGATACGCGCCTGTCGTCAGCGGCGCCCCGACGGCACCCGACTCCGTGTCGACGGGGACCAGGGCGCCCGCGTCGGCGGTGGTGACGTACGCCGTGCCGCCGTTCCAGTCCAGGGCGACGTCGAAGGCGGACCTGCCGACCGCCACCGTCTCGCCGGGGGCGCCGGTGACCGTGTCGACGGGCGTCACAGTGTCGCCGGTGCTGGGGCTGACCCACAGGGTCCGGCCGTCCGGGGACAGCGCGAGACCGTAGGCCTGGCCGGAGACCAGGAAGGTCGGCTCGGTGTCGTTCGTGGCCGTGTCGATCGGAGTGACCGTCGAGCCACCGGAGTTGGACACGTACACCGTCTTCCCGTCCGGCGCGGCCACGATGTTGAACGGGCTCGGGCCGACGGGGACGGCGGCAGCAGCCTTCCGGGTGGTCAGGTCGACCGGCGTGACCGTGTTGTCCTTGATGTTGGGCACGTAGAGCGTCCGGCCGTCGGGTGTGATCGCCAGGTTCTCGGGCCCGTTGCCGACCTGGACGGGCGCTCCCGGGGCGAGGGAGGCCGTGTCGACGGGCTGGACCGTGCCGTCCGAGTAGTTGGCGACCCAGAGGGTGCGGCCGTCCGGGGTGAGCACGAGCCCGGCGGGGACCTTGCCTACGGGGACCGTGGCGGTCACCTTCCCCTGCGCCACATCGATCACGCTGACCGTGTTCGAGCCCTGGTTGGCCGCGTAGGCGGTACGTCCGTCCGCACTCGTCACCACCTCACCCGGGTTGGCGCCCACGGCGACGTTCGTGGTCTTCTTCGAGGACAGATCGACGGAACTGACCGACGCCCCGCTGAAGTTGGCCGTCAGCGCCCTCGGCGAGCCCGTGCCGTCGGTGACCTGGACCGGGAGCGCACGGTCGAGCACGCCCTCGCCCGCCACCCCGACGGACCGCACCCCGGCACTCGCGTTCTCCCCAGCCGTGATGGTGACCGTCGCCGATGCGCTGCCCCCGGCCGGGACGGTCGCGGTGCCCTCGGCGGGCGAGACGGACACGCCGTCGGGGGCGGTCAGCTTCCAGGTCACCGTCCGGGCGGTGGTGGCGGCCTTGTCGGAGAGGGAGAGCGTGATCTTCGCGGAACCGCCCGGCTTCAGGCTCACGGAACCGGGCGCGAAGGCCGCGTCCACGCCAGGGTCGGGCGCGTTCTCGATCATCGCCGTGTAGAGGAACCGGTCCATCACGCCCGGCGCGACCTGCTGGGGTATCGCGTCCAGTTCCTTGCGCTGGGACCTCAGCCGGTTCCAGTACGTGGCGACCGCGTCGGAGTCACCGCGCTTGCCGGCCAGCAGCAGATCCACGGCCGTGCGCCCCGCGGTGCCGTAGCGGCCGAGCTTGTCCAGCCAGGCCGAGGTCTCCTCCAGGAACCCCCGATTGTCGAGACGGGCCCGGAGTTCACGGGGCGTGGCGGCCATGTCGCCGAAGTACAACCGGAGCGCGGCGGCGGCACGGTCGAGGCCCGAGTCGTCGTCGTACGCCTTGCGGAACCTGGCGATGAGGGCGCTCAGCGTCGGGGACTCGGTCGGGTCCAGCTGGGACGAGTAGTTGTTCTCGGCGAAGATCCGAAGCCACTTGGCGGCTCCGGCTCCGGCACTGGCACTGGCTCCGTCTCCGGCGAGGTCGCGGACCGAGGCGAGGAAGGCGGCCCGGGGGTCGTAGGTGTCCGGGTTCCACAGATAGGCGGCGGAGGTGAACAGGGCGAGCCGGCTCGCCTGGCCCTGCACCATCGGGTTGGCGGTCACCCCGGTCGCCGCCTTCGCCACGCCGGGCTCACGGCCGGTGTAGGGGCCGAGCAGGAGACGGCTGGTGACGTAGTCGTTGACCGGGTAGTTGTCCCAGACCAGGATCGGATGGCCGTAGACCTCACGGGCCTTCGCGACCTGGTCGGCGGTGATGGTGGGGGCGATCACGCCTACGCCGGTCCACTCCACGACCACCGACGGGTCCAGCTTCTCCCGCAGCGCCTTCTTGTAGGGGGAATCGGCGAGGTCGGAGTACTCGGTGGGAACCATCTCCAGCGGGTGCAGGCCGGAGTGGCCGGCCGAGAAGTCCTTCCAGACCTCGTTGAGCAGATGCGCCTGCGCCGCTCCCGCCGCACCGCCGCCCGTGCCGAACTCCGTCTCGTCGGCGGGGCAGTTCCACTTCGTGTAGCTGATGTCGTCCAGCGGGATCGCGAAGGAGCGCACGCCGATGGCGTACAGGGAGTCGAACTTGCGGGTGAGGGCCTTGATGTCGGCGGCCGAGGAGTAGCAGACCGACAGCCCCGGTGAGAGGGCGTAGGTGAAGCGGACGTGGTTGGCGTCGGCCCGGTCGACCAGTTCCTTCAACTGCCGCAGCTCGGCGGGCGGGTACTCGTCGCGCCACTGGGCGCGCAGATACGGGTCGTCCTTGGGGGAGTAGACGTAGACGTTCTGCTTGGTGCGGCCGTAGAAGTCGAGCTGGTCCAGCCGCTCGGTGTGCGACCAGGGGGTGCCGTAGAAGCCCTCGATCACTCCGCGCAGCGCGGCCGTGGGCCAGTCCCGGACGGTTACCACGGGCACGGTCTTCTTGACCAGTTGGCGCAGGGTCTGGGCCGCGTAGAAGGTGCCGGTGCGGTCGGTGCCGGACAGGGCGAGGAGGGTGCGGCCCTCCTTGCGGCCGGAGGCGAGAACGTAGCCGCCGGACGGCAGTCCCGCGGGGGAGGGGGACTTGAGGCGCTTCAGGGCCGAGGCCGTCGCGGTGTTCTCCTTCGGGCCGCCGAGGAACACGGTGAACCCGGCCTTCGCGGGCGGTTTGCCGACGGTCACGATCCGCTTGGCTCCGGCGTCGCGCAGGACGGCCTCGACGACCCGCAGGGCCGACGGATCGGTCCCGCGCCCGACGACCGCCACGACCCGCTCGGGAACCGTGAGGCGGCCGGGCCCCGCGTGCATGCTCTTCGGCCGCGGCCACACCTGGGGCGGGGCGGCGGCCTTCGAGGGCTCGTCCGGTGCGGCGGCCGAAGGCGGCACCTGCGCGAGCGTGAGGCCCAGTGCCAGCAGCAGCGCGGCGCCGGGCAGTCTGAGACGAGTGGCTGGGAACACGGATTCTCCTTCCCGGGGAGGGATGAAGGGAGAGGTGAATGGAGCCACCGAGTGATGCTAGAGATGCTGAATCAAGCAATCAATGGGCTGTCGGAGATCGGCTCTGCCCGGAGCATTGACGCCGCCCGCCCGGACTCCCACACTGGCGTGACTACGTAGTCAAACAAGCTCATCCCATCAGTGAGCTGTGGACTGACTACGTAGTCCATGCTCGTGCCACCTCCTGGGAGCCCTCATGACGACGACCGGAGCGGAAGGCGGCCGTCGCCGCCGTGGTCCCGGCATGACCGAGGTCGCACGGGCCGCCGGGGTGTCGCAGAAGACCGTCTCCCGGGTCGTCAACGGCGAGCCGCACGTCAGCCCGGAGGTACGCGACCGCGTCCTGAGGGCCATCCGCGAACTGGACTACCGTCCCAACACCGCGGCCCGGGCCCTGCTCCTCGGCCGCTACCGGCGGATCGGCGTGGTCTCCCTGGGCAGCTCGCTCTACGGCCCCTCGACCCTGCTCATCGCCCTGGAACGCGCGATGCAGCGCGCCGGGTACTCCGTCGCCCTGGCCAGCACCCTGGAGGGGCAGAAGGTCTCGGTCGCCGTGGACGCGCTGCTGGAGCAGGGCGTGGACGGGATCGTGCTGTCCGAGCCCATCGATGACGGCGTGCCGCTCAGGCTCAGCGCCGATGTGCCGGTGGTCAGCGTCGGTGAGGGCGTGGAACTCGCCCAGGGCACCTGTGCCGTGGTCGGCGGCGACGGCGTCACGGCCGCCCGGCTCGCCACCGAGCATCTGCTGTCCCTGGGCCACCGCACCGTCTGGCACCTGCCCGGCCCGCAGGACTGGTGGGCCGCCCGTGACCGGCTGCGCGGCTGGCGCGAGGCCCTCGCCGCCGCCGGCGCCCCCGAACCGCCCCTGCCGTCACCCGGAGACTGGAGCCCGGCCTCCGGGTACGCCGCCGGGCGGCAGCTCGCCGGACTCTCCGATGTGACGGCCGTGTTCGCCGCCAACGACGACATGGCCATCGGCGCCCTGCGCGCGTTCGCCGACGCGGGCCGCGCCGTCCCCGGTGACGTGAGCGTCGTCGGCTACGACGACATACCCGCCGCCGCCTATCTCTCCCCGCCGCTGACCACCGTCCGGCAGAACTTCGCCGCCGTCGCCGACCGCGCCGTCGACGTACTGATCGCCCTCATCGAGGGCCGCCCCGCACCGGCCGAACCCGCCGACCAGGCGGTCGAGTTGACCGTACGGGCCTCCACCGGCCCGATACGCGACGACCCGGGCCCCGCGCTTCCCCGTCAGTAGCCGCACCACGTGAGGAGTCACGTGTGTACACCCCACCATGCCCTGCCCCTCCGACCCGCCGCGCCCTGCTGCGCGGAGCCCTCGGCCTCGGTACGGCCGCCGCGCTCTCCGCCTGCGGAGCGGACGACACGACTCCCCGCACCTCCGGCGACGTCACCCTCTCCCTGTGGACCCACGACCCGGGCTACGAGGCGTTCTTCGTGAAGGGCGTCCCGGAGGCCGACCGCGCCACCGACTTCCGCTACCACCTGAAGGTCACCCGCTCCGGGCCCCCGGACATCGTCACCAAGCTCCTCGCCCAGGCCGTCGCCGGACGCGGCACCCCCGACCTGGTGGGCTTCGAGATCGGCAGCTTCCCGCGCATGCTGCGCGGCGACATCGCCGAGCGGCTGCTGCACGACTTCACGCCCGACATCAAGGCCGTGCCCGGCCTCAAGGACGACCTGCTGCCCGCCCGCACCGCGCCCTTCAGCCGGGACGGCCATGTCTACGCCTTCGACTCGGACACCCCGATGGTCGTCTACTTCTACCGCGAGGACCTCTTCGACGAGTACGGGCTTCTTCAAGGCGACCAGACCTGGGAGGAGTTCGCCGAGGCCGGTGCCCGGGTCTACCGGGACCACAACGCGTCGATGTGCGTCGTCTCCACGGTGGGCAGCGATCCGGGCCAGGTCGTGCAGTCCTTCCAGATGCTGCTCTACCAGCGCGGCGGCGCGTTCTTCGACGCCGACGGGAAGCTGCGGCTGGACTCGCCGGAGGCCGAGGAGGTGCTGCGGTTCCTCTGCGAGGGGCTGCGCAGCGGGTTCGTCATCGACGTGGCCGACTACTACGGGGCCGCCATGCAGACCGCGCTGAAGCAGGGCCGGGTCATCGGTCTGCCCATGGCGATCTGGTACAAGAACTACGGCCTGTTGCCCAACGTGCCCGAGCAGAAGGGCAAGTGGCGTGTGCGGGCGCTGCCGCGGTTCTCCGCTGGGGGTGGGGTGACCGCCGCGCTCGGCGGCACCGGGTTCGGTGTCGTCAAGGACAAGGCCAACACCCGGGCCGCCACGGAGTTCCTCTTCAGGACCTGGCTCACCCACGAGGGTCAGGTGCGGCGGTTCACCGAGACCGGGTATCTGCCCACGCGGCGGTCCGTGTACGAGGATCCGCGTCTGGGGGCGTACGAGGACGAGTTCTGCGGGGGGCAGCGGCTGTTCGGGCTGTATCGGTCGCTGCTGCCGGATGTGCCGGCGTTCCATCAGAGTCCGGACCAGTCGATTCTCTACGACGTCCTGGCGGGCAACTTGTTGCGTGCGTATCGCGGTGACCTGACTCCACGGCAGGCGCTGAAGCAGACCGCTGCGGATTTTCGTGACCAGGCCGGGCGGTAGTTCGGGTGCGGCGCCGTTGGGGCTTGTCGCGCAGTTCCCCGCGCCCCTTGAGGACGTTGCCGAACCCTGCGGAACAGGAGCACTCACCGTGACCACCACTGTTGCCAGGTCGCCCGGCACCGCCCGTGCGCACAGCGACCCGGGCCGGAAGGAAAGCCGCCCCCGCGGCACCTGGGCGCCCTACCTCTTCATCTCGCCCTTCTATCTCCTCTACGTCCTGTTCATGCTGGTCCCGGTCGGGGTATCGGTGTGGCTGAGTCTGACCGAGTGGGTCGGGCTCGGGGCCCCGCACTGGGTGGGGCTGCGCAACTACCGGCTGCTCGTCACGGACATAAGTTTCCACCGGGCCCTCGGGAACACCGCCGTCTTCGTGCTGGTCGCGGTCTGTGTCATCGTGCCGCTCGCGCTGCTCATCGCCCAGGCGCTCAACGCCAAGGGCCTCAGGGCCCGTGACCTGTGGCGGACCGCCTACTTCGTGCCGATCGTCGTGTCCCCGATCCTCGTCGCCCTGGTCTTCGGCCTGATCTTCGACCGGCAGTTCGGGCTGGCGAACGCGGTGCTGCGGGCCCTGTTCGGCACCGGCGGTGTCGACTGGCTCGGTGATCCGACCGTCGCCAAGGTGAGCATCGCCCTGGTCATGCTGTGGCGCTGGACCGGCTACCTCACCGTCTTCTTCCTCGCCGGGCTCCAGAACGTGCCCAGGGAGCTGTACGAGGCCGCCGCGATCGACGGGGCCGGGCGGCTGCGTACCTTCACCACCGTCACCCTGCCGGCGCTGAAGCCGGTGACGGCGTTCGTCGTCGTCACGTCCTTCATCGGCGCGGCCCAGATCTTCGAGGAGCCGTATCTGCTCACCGGCGGCGGACCGGCCGAGTCGACCCTCTCGGTGACCATGTTCATCTACCGGGCCGCCTTCCAGCGCCAGCAGTTCGGCTACGCGGCGGCCGCCGCCGTCGTCCTCTTCGTCCTCGTCTTCGGCCTCAGCCAACTCGTCAACCGTCTCCTCGGCATCGGGAGGGCCACCTCATGACACGCGCCCGCCTGCCCCTCTACGGCTTCCTGGTCCTGCTGTTCCTGGGGTTCCTCGCCCCGCTGCTGTGGGCGCTGAGCGGCTCCTTCAAGCCGCGCGGCGAGATCTTCGGCTACCCGCCGCGACTCGTCCCCGACCCCTTCACCCTGGACAACTACCGCACCCTGCTCACCGAGCAGCCCTTCGGCCGCTGGTTCCTGATGAGCACCGTGGTGGCCGTCGTCGCCACCACCGTGTCCGTCTTCGTCTGCGCGCTCGCCGGCTACGGCTTCGCCAAGTTCCGCTTCGCCGGGAAGCGGCTGCTGTTCAACGTCATGTTCAGCTCGCTGTCGATACCGTTCGCGGTCGTTCTCGTGCCGCTGTTCGTGATCCTCGTGAAGACCGGGCTCGGCAGCCCGTGGTTCGCGCTGATCGTGCCGTGGGTGGCGCCCGCGTTCGGGATCTTCATGATGCAGCAGTACATCGTGCAGACCATTCCGGACTCGGTGCTGGAGGCCGCCCGCATCGACGGGGCGAGCGAGTTCGGCATCTTCCGCACCATCGTGCTGCCGCTGCTGCGGCCCTCGCTCGGCGCCCTGGCCGTCTGGCAGTTCCTGCAGAGCTACAACAGCTTCCTGTGGCCGCTGGTGCTGGTCTCCGACAGCTCCCAGTACACCCTGCCGCTGGGCCTGCAGACCCTGTTCGTGTCGGAGCAACGGCAGTACGACCTCGTGCTCGCCGGAGCCGTCCTCGCCGTCCTGCCCGCCGTCGCCCTCTTCGTACTGCTGCGCAAACAGCTCCTCGAAGGCCTGTCCACGGGCGCGGTCAAAGGCTGACCTCCCGCCAACTCACCTGAAGGAGAAGCATGTTCGAGCTGCCCCGGCGCGTCCTGTTCGGTGCCGCCTACTACCACGAGTACCAGCCGTACGAGCGCCTCAAGGACGACCTCGACCTGATGGCCGAGGCCCGCTTCACGGTGATCCGCGTCGGCGAGTCGGTGTGGTCCACCTGGGAGCCCGAGAACGGCCGCTTCGACCTCGACTGGCTCCAGCCGGTCCTGGACGGCGCGCACGAGCGGGGCATCTCGGTCATCCTCGGGACGCCGACGTACGCGGTGCCGCCGTGGCTGGCCCGGCAGTACCCGGAGATCGCGGGCGAGTCCCGCACGGGCGAGCGCCACGGCTGGGGCGCCCGCCAGGAGGTCGACTTCACCCACCCCGCGTTCCGCTTCCACGCCGAGCGGATCATCCGCAAGGTCGTCGGGCGGTACGCGGACCACCCGGCGGTCATCGGCTTCCAGGTCGACAACGAACCCGGTCTGCACCTCTTCCACAACCACGGCGTCTTCCAGCGCTTCACCGACGAACTGCGCGAACGGTACGGCGACGTGGAGACCCTCAACCGCGAATGGGGCCTCGTCTACTGGTCCCACAGGCTGTCCACCTGGGCCGACCTGTGGACCCCGGACGGCAACGCCCAGCCGCAGTACGACCTGGCCTGGCGGCGCTTCCAGGCCCGGCTCACCACCGAGTTCATCGCCTGGCAGGCCGAGATCGTGCGCGAGTACACCCGCCCGGGCCAGTTCGTCACGACCTGCATCTCCTACGACCGCCAGGGCGTCGAGGACGACCGGCTCACCGAGAGCCTCGACGTCACCGCGGGCAACCCGTACTACACGATGCAGCACGCCCTCGCCCTGCCCGACGTGAACGGCGACGGGCAGCACTGGACGACCAACGGCACCTGGGCGCTGTACCGCAGCGCCGACCGCATGTACTCCTCCCGCCAGGAGCCCTACCTGGTCACCGAGACCAACGCGCAGGCCATCAGCGGGCCGTGGGACAACCGCCCCGCGTACGACGGCCAGTGGCGCCAGGCCGCCTGGGCGCTGATCTCCCGGGGCGCCTCGATGATCGAGTACTGGCACTGGCACACCCTGCACTTCGGCACCGAGACCTACTGGGGCGGCATCCTCCCGCACAACGGCAGGCCCGGCCGCGTCTATCGCGAACTGGCGGCACTGGGAGGGGAGTTGGAGAAAGCGGGGGACCTGGTCGCCTCCCTCACCCCGGACGCCGACGTCGCCTTCCTGTACGACGGGCCCAGCAAGTGGGCGCTCAAGGGCCAGCCGCCGCTCGCCGACACCGACGGAAACCCGGACGGGAGGTCGTACGAGAGGATCTTCGACGCCTTCTACCGGGGCGCCTTCGACGCCGGACTTCAGGCACGCGTCCTGCATCCCGGGCAGCTCCCGGACGCCGATCTGCCGCCCGTACTGGTCGTCCCCGGCTACTACGCCGCCGACGACTCCGTTCTCGACCGGCTCCGCGCCTACGCCGAGGCCGGCGGCCATCTCGTCCTCGGCCCCCGCACCGGCTACGGCGACACCGAGGCCAGGGCCCGCACCGACCTCCAGCCGGGCCGCCTGGCCGAGGCCGCCGGGGTGACGTACGACGAGTTCAGCAACCTGCGCGACCCGCTGCCCGTCACCGGCACCGACTCCCTCCCCCTCCCGGCCGACGCGCACGCCCTGCACTGGACGGACGGACTGCGGACGCGGGGCGCCGAGACCCTGGCGGCGTACACGCATCCGCACTTCGGCCGCTGGCCCGCGGTCACCACCCACCGCCACGGCACCGGCCGCATCACCTACGTCGGCACCGTCCCCGACCCGGTCTTCGCCCGGGCCCTGTTCGACCGGTACGCCCCGGACGGCGCCTGGCGCCCCGCCCACCCGAGCGTCACGGCCACCTCGGCGACCGCCCGGGACGGCCGCCGCGTGCGCTTCCTGCACAACTGGTCGTGGGACGAGGTGTCCGTACCGGTGCCAGCGGCGGTGCGGGACGTGCTGTCGGAGACCGTGTACGCGGACGCGGTGCCGCTCGGGCCCTGGGACGTGAAGGTGCTTCAGGACGAGGCCGGGTAGCAACCATCCTTTCCGGCCGAGGAGTTCCGGCCGCCTGTTCGCTGGGCATCGTGTGAGGGGCCGCGCCGCCCCGGAGGGGGAGCGGGCGGGCCGTGTCGGCCGGCGAAGGGATGGGAAAGCCATGACGTCACCGCTGCCCCCGGGAGAGACGCTGCCACAGCCGTTGCTGAACCCGCCGGCGTCGATCGCGGTGTTCCTGGTCGCCACGATCGAGCCCGGCGGGGAGGCCGCCGTACGGGAGGCGCTGGGCTCCCTCGCGGGCCTGGTGCGCTCCGTCGGCTTCCCCAGCCCCGACGGCGGTCTCGGCTGTGTCGCCGGGGTCGGATCCCGGGCCTGGGGACGGCTGTTCGGCGGGCCGAGGCCCGCCGAACTGCACCCGTTCCGCGAACTGTCCGGGCCCCGGCACCACGCCCCGGCCACCCCGGGCGACCTGTTCTTCCACATCAAGGCCGCCCGCACCGACCTGTGCTTCGCCCTCGCCGCCGAGCTGGTGCGGCGGCTGCGCGGCGCGGTCACCGTGCGGGACGAGACGCAGGCCTTCGCCTACTTCGACTCGCGCAACCTCCTCGGCTTCGTCGACGGCACCGAGAACCCCGTCGGCCCGCCCGCGGCCGACGCGGCCCTGGTCGGCGAGGAGGATCCCGCCTTCCGCGGCGGCAGTTACGCGATGGTGCAGAAGTACCTGCACGACGTGGACGCGTGGGACGCCCTCGCCGTGGAGGCCCAGGAGAAGGTGATCGGCCGCACCAAGCTCACCAACCTCGAACTCGACGCGCCCGGCTCCCACAAGGACGTCAACACCGTGCTCGGCCCGGACGGCTCGGAGCAGAAGATCCTGCGCTCCGCGATGCCGTTCGGGCGGCCGGGGCACGGGGAGTTCGGCACGTACTTCGTGGCCTACGCGCGCACGCCCGGGATACCCGAGACGATGCTGCGCAAGATGTTCCTCGGCGGGCCGGGCTCGGGGCCCGACCCGCTGCTGGACTACTCACGGGCCGTCACCGGCAGCCTGTTCTTCATACCGCCGGCGGACTTCCTGGAGGCCTTGCCCGAGAGCTGACAGGCCCGTCGCCGGCGCTCGACTAGACGCGTTCCAGCGGCCGGTGCGGTTCGGCGGGGAGCCGCACCTCGATGGAGTCGCCGGGGCGCACCACTCCGCCCTCGCGCACGATGCTCATGACGCCGGTCTTGCGCACGATCCGGCCTGCCTCGTCACGGCCGACGACCTGCTTCAGCAGCCCGTCCTGGAAGGCGTCGATCTGGACGCAGGGGTTGCGCAGGCCTGTCACCTCGACCACCGCGGCCTCGCCGATGTGCAGCAGGGTGCCGGCCGGCAGGCCGAGCAGGTCGATGCCGCGTGTGGTGATGTTCTCCCCGAGCGCGCCGGGCGCCACCTCGAATCCCGCGTCCGCGACCTCGGCGAAGAGCTCCTCGTGGATGAGGTGCACCTGGCGCAGGTTCGGCTGGGTGGGGTCCTGGGCGATCCGCGAACGGTGCTTGACCGTCACCCCCGCGTGGACGTCGCCCTCCACCCCCAGCCCCGCCAGCAGGGTGATGCTGTCCCGGTTCGGCTTGGTGAACGAGTACTCGCCGTTGCTGCTGACCGCCGTCACCGTCGCGCTCATGCCTTCGGCCCCCTTCCGTTCGGCAGTGATCCTTCAGGAGCCTAACCGGTCGGCTCCGTCGCCGTCCGTTCCCCGGGGAACCCCGCCGACCGCAGCACCCGCCGCCCGGCGTCCACCGCGAAGACCTCACAACCCTCCCGGGCCGCCGCCCACTCGACGCCCTCGGCGCCCAGTGCGAAGGCCGCCGTCGCGACGGTGTCGGCCTCGGTGAGGGTGGGGGCGACGACCGTGAGGCTGAGCAGCCCGGTCGCCGGGCGCCCGGTACGCCCGTCGACGATGTGGTCGCCGCGCTCGTAGCGGGCGGACGTCGCGACGGCCCGGTCCGTGAGGTCCAGGACCGTGCACAACTGGTCGGCGTGCTCGGGATGCCGGACGCCCACACGCCAGGGGCCGCCGACGGCGACCACGTCACCGCCCGCGTTGAGGCAGAAGCGCCGCGCCCCGGCCGCCGCCAGCAGCTCCGCGCCCTTCTGCACCGACCAGCCCTTCACCACGGCGCAGGGATCGAGGCCGCGCCCCGGCAGGCGTACGTCGAACGCGCCCCCGGTCGCGACCCGGTACTCCTCGCACAGGTCCAGGACCTCGCGCAGCGCCGGGCTCGGCTCGGACACCTCCCCACGGTCCAGCCGCGACACCTCGCTGTCCGGCCGGAACGGGCTGAACCGCGTGTCGACCTCGTGCAGCCAGGCGAAGAGGCCGTCCACCGCCGCCTCGGGGAAGCCCTTGTCGTCGATGCGTACCGACACCGGGAACCCCATCACGTGCTCGACGCGCCGCATCGCCTCAGCCCTTCGCGTCGATGGCGGCCTGGAGCGACTCCTTGTAGCCGTCGCTGGTGACCGTGGCGCCGGACACCGTGTCGATGTCCGCGCTCTGCGCCTGGAGCGTCTCCTCGATCAGCTTGGGCACGGCGGCCGTGGTCTGCGGATGGTCCGGCTGCTGCAGCATCCGCACCGAGGCGATCTTGTCGCCGTCGAAGGTGACCTCGACCTGCACCGGGCCCTTCTCGGTGTCGAGGGCCGAGCCCTTCACGACCGTGGTCGTGGAGCCACCCGACGAGGAGGCCGAGGGCGTGGAGGCCGGAGCGGCGGCCTCGGTGGCGGTCGACGACGAACCGGTGTCCTGGGAGGGCGCGTAGCGCCAGACCGGGATCAGGCCCGCGATGCTCAGGACGAGGACGGGTATGGCTCGTTTCACGACAATCTCCTCGTCATCCGGCCAGGCTGAAGCGTTCGAAGTGGATCTGCGGCTTGGGCACGCCCAGCTCGCGCAGGCTGCCGAGCACCCCGTTCATCATCGGCGGCGGGCCACAGAGATAGACGTCCCGGCCGGCGATGTCCGGCACCAGACGGGCCAGTTCCCCGGGCGCCAGCCGGTCCGGCACGGCCGGTCCCGTCACCAGGTGCAGCTCCGCGCCCTTGGCGAGCGCGAGGTCGCGCAGTTCGTCGTAGAGGACGGCGTCCTGGTCCGTGGCCACCCGGTAGATCACGACCGCGTGGCCGTGCAGTTCCTCCAGCAGGGCCCGGATCGGCGTGACACCGACACCGCCCGCGATGAGCACGGCGTCCGGGCGGGTGCGGTGCAGGGTGGTGAAGGCGCCGTAGGGGCCCTCGGCGAACACACGGGTGCCCACCTTCAGGTGCCGCAGGGCCGCGCTGCCGTCGCCCGCGCGCTTGGCGGTCAGCCGGAGCGTACGGCCGTCCGGGGCGGCGGACAGCGAGAACGGGTTGGCCTGCCACCAGCGGTCCTTGGTCAGGAACCGCCACAGGAAGAACTGTCCGGCCCGGGCGGGCAGCCGGTCCAGGTCGCGGCCCGTGATGTAGATGGAGACGACGTGGTCGTTCTCGGGGACGACGGCCGTCACCCGGAGCCGGTGGCGGAGGTTGCGCCACAGCGGCAGTACCAGACGGCCCACGAAGACCGAGGCGAGGGCACCGCCCCACACGGCGTACCAGTACGTCTTCGCCGCGGACGACGAGGCGAACGTCGTGCCCGCCGCGACCTGGTGCGTGAACGCCAGCACCACCGCGACGTAGGTGTACAGATGGATGAAGTGCCAGGTCTCGTAGGCCAGCCTGCGCCGGGAGGAGCGGGCCGAGACCACCCCGACCACGATGATGATCGCCAGGGCGGTGATCGCGCGCAGCACGCCCTCGACGGTCTCCGCGAGGTCCACGAGCTGGTTCACCGGGTCCAGGGACGAGGACTGGGCGTAGCCGAAGACGATGAACACCGCGTGCGCGAGCAGCAGCCACAGCACCGAGAAGCCCGTCCAGCGGTGCCAGGACGTCAGCCGGTCCATGCCGATCCGCCGGTCGAACCAGGGCAGCCGGGCCACCAGCAGCAGCTGGAACGCCATGAGCAGTGAGCCGTACAGACCGGTCAGCCGGCCCAGCACGATCAGCGTGTTGGAGGCGAAGCCGGCCTGGACGAAGAACACGGCCACCACGACCGCGTTGGCGAGCAGCAGCGCGTACAGGCCGGTGCGCCCCACCACTCTGGGGCGCACGCCCGCGCGGGTCGCCGCGGGAGGTTGTTGGAGGGTCGTCACGGTCGGCAGCTCCTTGATCGGATCCTGGGATACCGAGCTTGTCGCGGGGGAGCTGTCGAAATACTGTCGCTCAACTTTCAAGTGATTATCGATCCCGCAGCGAAGCCACGAGCGGCTATGGAGGCGCAGGACACGTGAAGCACTATGAGCGGGTGGAAAAAGTACGCCTCCTCGTCGTCGACGACGACCCGCCCATCGCCGACCTGGTCGCGACCGTCGCCCGCTACGAGGGCTGGGACGCGGTCACGGCGTACACCGGCGAGGACGCGCTGAGGCGGGCCGCCGAGTTCCACCCGGACATCGTGGTGCTCGACCTGATGCTGCCCGGCGTGGACGGCTTCGGCGTCCTGGACCGGCTGCGCGCCTCCGGGACGATGGTGCCGGTGGTGTTCCTCACCGCGCGCGACGGCGTCGCCGACCGGGTCGCGGGCCTGACGCGGGGCGGTGACGACTACCTGGTCAAGCCGTTCGCCGTGGAGGAGCTGATGGCCCGGCTGCGGACCGTGCTGCGGCGCAGCGCGGGGCCCGCCTTCCAGCGGTCCGTGCTCCAGGTCGGCGATCTGACGATGGACGAGGACACCCGCGAGGTGCGGCGCGGGGAGAGGCTGCTGTCGCTGACCCCGACCGAGTACGAGGTGCTGCGCTATCTCATGCGCAAGTCGCCCACCGTGCTCACCAAGGCGCAGATCCTCGACCACGTCTGGGAGTACGGCTTCGGCGGCCGGTCCAACGTCGTCGAGCTGGTCGTCAGCCGGCTGCGCCGCAAGCTCGACGAGACGGACGACGGCGGCGCGCCCCTGATCCACACCGTGCGGGGCTTCGGGTACGTGCTGCGGCAGGCCTCCGAGTGATCGCCAGACTGCGCCGCACCTACCGCAGGATGCGCCTGGGCACCCGGCTGGCCCTGGGCCTCGGCGCCCTGGCGCTGGTCGTGTTCGCGGTCGTCGGCACGGCCCTGACCACGTACATGCGGGACTATCTCTCGGCCCAGCTCGACACCCAGCTGGCACAGGCCCAGATCGCCCAGTCCAAGAGCATCGCGGACTACGGCACGCTCTCGGGCAAGAAGTACTACAGCTGGTTCTACGCCGTGTACGACGTCTCGGACGGCACGCCCGAGCTGCGCAGGCCCGAGGACCCCGCCGACCTGCCGAAGGACGTCGACGACTTCACCTCCCTGGCCCGGGCGCAGACCGCCGCGCACACGGAAGTCCTGCGCACCGAGCACCTCAAGGGCGCGGGCTCCTACCGGCTGCGTGCCTGCCAGGTCGAGCCCGGGGTCGTCCTGGTCAGCGCCGCGCCCATGGAGGACATCGAGGACACGGTCGGGCAGCTGATCACCATCCAGGTCGTCGCCTTCGGAGCCGCGCTGCTCGCGCTGGTCGTCTTCGGCCGCAGGACACTGCGCCGCGGACTGAAGCCGCTCAGCGACATGGCGTCCACCGCGCACGGCATCGCCTCGCACGACCTGACCGAGTCGGCGGCCCGGCTGCCGCTGCGCGCGGACGGCCGGGACGGCGGGCCCGAGGTGGACGAACTGCGGACCGCCTTCAACACGATGCTGGAGCACATCGACCACTCCCTCGCCGTGCGCGCGGAGGCCGAGCAGCGGCTGCGCCGGTTCGTCGCGGACGCCTCGCACGAGCTGCGCACCCCGCTGATGTCGGTCCGCGGCTACGCCGACCTCTTCCAGTACGCCGCCGCCAACGCCCCCGAGGAACGCGACCGGCATCTGGCCCGGCTGCGCGCCGAGGCCGCCCGGATGGGCGTCCTCCTGGACGACCTGCTGCTGCTCGCCCGGCTGGACGCGGCGGAGGTGGAGGAGCCGCTGCGGCTTGAGGACGCCGACCTGGTCGAGTTGGTGTGCCAGGCCGCCGACGCCTTCCGCGCGGGCCGCCCCGACCATCCGCTGACCGTGCTCGCGGGACCGCGGCCGGTGCGGCTGCGGATGGACCCGCTGCGCATCCGGCAGGTCGTCGACAACCTCCTCACCAACGCCGCCGTGCACACCCCCGCCGGGACGAAGGTGTCCGTGGAGGTGTGCCTCGCGCCCGGCTCGGCCGAGGTACGGGTCGCCGACACCGGTCCGGGCATCCCGTCCGACGACCGGGCCCGGGTCTTCGACCGCTTCTACCGCGTCGACAAGGCCCGCAGCCGCGACCGCGGCGGCAGCGGCCTCGGCCTCGCGGTCGCCCAGTCCCTGGTCCGGGCGCACGGCGGCCGCATCGAGCTGGACAGCGAGCCGGGGGCGACGGCCTTCACCGTCCGCCTGCCGCAGGACGGGAACGGGACCGGGAACGAGCCACCGGCCGCCCCGGGGCCGGAAACCACCGCCGTCTAGACTCGTCCGGCAACAGCGCGTACGACCATGGCCAGAAGTCTCCGCCAACCCGAAGGGCCCCGGCGCCTTGATACGGATCGAATCAGTCACCAAGCGGTACCCGGACGGCACGGTGGCGGTCGACCGGCTCTCCATGGAGATACCCGACCGCTCGATCACCGTCCTCGTCGGACCGTCGGGCTGCGGCAAGACGACCACCCTGCGGATGATCAACAGGATGGTCGAACCGAGCGAGGGAACGATCCTCCTCGACGGCGAGGACATCCAGCGGCAGCCCGTCACCACCCTGCGCCGGTCCATGGGGTACGTCATCCAGAACGCCGGCCTCTTCCAGCACCGCACGATCGTCGACAACATCGCGACCGTGCCCCGCATGCTCGGCTGGGGCAAGCAGAAGGCCCGGGACCGGGCCGCCGAACTGATGGAGCGCGTGGGCCTCGACGCCGCGCTCGCCAAGCGCTACCCCTACCAGCTCTCCGGCGGCCAGCAACAGCGCGTCGGCGTGGCCCGGGCGCTCGCCGCCGACCCGCCGGTGCTGCTCATGGACGAGCCGTTCTCGGCGGTCGACCCCGTGGTGCGCAAGGTCCTCCAGGACGAACTGCTGCGCATCCAGGAAGAGCTGGGCAAGACCATCGTCTTCGTCACCCACGACATCGACGAGGCGATCAAGCTCGGCACGATGGTCGCCGTACTGCGGGAAGGCGGCCACCTCGCCCAGTACGCACCGCCCGCCGAGCTGCTGTCCAACCCCGCCGACGCCTTCGTCGAGGACTTCCTCGGCGCCGACCGCGGTATCCGGGGCCTGTCGTTCTTCCCGTCCGCGGGGCTCACGCTGACCAACGACCCGGTGATCCGGGTCGACGCCACCGCCGAGCAGATCGCCGCCCCCGACGCCCCCTGGCTCCTGGTGACCGACGCGGACGGCAAGCCGCTCGGCTGGAGCGCGCCGGACGATCTGACGGCCGGTGACATCAGGCCTGACCGGCTCCTCTCCCACGGGCGGCCGTTCGTGCCCGGCACCGACTCGCTGCGGGCCGCCCTCGACTGCGCCGTACTCTCCCCGACCGGCTGGGCCGTCGCCGTGGACGCCGGGGGACGGGTGACCGGTGTGGTCGAGCAGCACACCATCGGCGAGGCGATCCGCGGCGCCCACGCGGCACGGCGCGACGACGCGGACGAGCGCGACGACGAGGACGAGAAGGTCGCCGGATGAGCGACTACCTCCACAACTTCTTCGACATCCCGAGCGACCTCCAGCACAGCTGGTTCGGGCTGATCGGGCTGCACCTGCGGGAGGCCCTGCTGCCGGTGGCGGCCGGACTGCTCCTGGCGCTGCCGATCGCCCAGCTCTGCGTGCGCTTCCGCTGGCTGTACCCGCCCGTCCTCGGCCTGACGACCGTGCTGTACGCCATCCCGTCCCTGGCGTTCTTCGTCGTGCTCATCGACTACACCGGCCAGACCGAACTCACCGTGATGATCCCGCTGGCCGTGTACAGCCTGGTGGTGCTCGTCCCGGCGATCGTCGACGGGGTGCGCTCGGTGCCCCCGGAGACCCTGGCCGCCGCTACCGCCATGGGCTTCGGGCCGGTACGGCGGTACTTCCAGGTGCAGTTGCCGATCGCGGTACCGGCGATCATCGCGGGCCTCAGGGTGGCGACCGTGTCGAGCATCTCCCTCGTCAGCGTCGGCATGCTGATCGGCAACCAGGGCGCGCTCGGCAACCTGCTCCACGACGCGCAGATCTACAACCGGCCCGAACTGACCTGGAACTCCGTGATCACCACGGCGCTCCTGGCGATCCTCGTCGACGCCCTGCTGGTCCTCGTCCGGGTGCTGCTGACGCCCTGGATGCCGAGCGGGAGGGCCCGGCGCAAGCCGGCGCCCGCCCTTGAGGAAGCCGCCCGGTGAACGTACTCAACTTCGTCAACGCGTTCTTCAGCGACAGCGCCCACTGGCAGGGCTACGACGGCATCCCGGCACGCCTCGGGGAGCATGTCCAGTACACCCTGCAGGCGCTGCTCCTCGCCGCCGCGATCGGACTGCCGATCGGCCTGGTCACCGGGCACTACGGGCGCGGCGGCAACGCCCTGTCCCTGGTCGCCACCGCCGGGCGGGCACTGCCCAGCTTCGGTCTGCTGGTGCTGATGACCACCCTGCTGGGGTTCGGGATGCTGCCCGTGATGATCCCGCTGGTCATCCTCGCCGTGCCGCCGATCCTGGTCACCACCTACGAGGCGATGCGCTCCGTCGACCCCTCGCCGGTGGACGCCGCCCGCGGCATGGGCATGCACGAGTCCCGGATCCTCTTCCAGGTGGAACTGCCGGTCGCCCTGCCGCTGATCCTCAGCGGCCTGCGGTCGGCGGCCATCCAGATCGTGTCGACGGCCACCATCGCCGCGTACGTCAGCCTGGGCGGCCTCGGCCGGTACATCGTCGACGGCCTTTACCAGCGCAACTACGAGAAGGTGGTGGGCGGCGCGACGCTGGTGGCCGTCCTCGCGCTGGTCACGCTCGCGCTGTTCTGGGCGGCGGCCCGGGTCGCGGTGTCGCCGGGTGTGCGCAGGAGATGACGCCAATTGGTGACCAAGCTGCTCTTGACTGACCGAATACCCGCTGGCTTGGATCAGTGGGTGATGACTACACGGAAGAGCAGCACCCGGTCCATATCGAGGCACCCCGGCGCGGCAGCGGTCGCGCTGGCCGCGGCGGCAGCTCTTCTCGGGGGCTGTTCCTCCGGCGGCACCTCCGACGACCCGCTCAAGGGCGGCGGGGCTGAGGGCGGCGCCGTCGTCGTCGGCTCCAACAACTTCGCCGAGTCCATCCTGCTCGCCGACATCTACGGCGAGGCCCTCAAGTCCAAGGGCATCAAGGTCACCTACAAGCCCAACATCGGCAGCCGCGAGACCACCTACGGTCTGATGAAGAACGGCAGCGTCACCGTGCTGCCGGAGTACAACGGCTCCCTGCTGGCCTACCTCGACGCCAAGGCCAAGCCGAAGACGGTCGAGGAGACCACCACCGCCATCAAGGGCAAGCTCGACTCCAAGCTGGAGCTGCTGAAGCCGTCGGCCGCGCAGAACAAGGACTCCGTGACGGTCAACGCGGAGACCGCGAAGAAGTACAAGCTGACCCCGGAGTCGTCCATAGCGGACCTCAAGGGCGTCGCCGAGGACCTGGACTTCGGCGGCTCGCCGGAGTTCCAGACCCGGCACCAGGGTCTGGTGGGCCTGAAGTCGGTGTACGGGCTTGAGTTCAAGTCCTTCAAGTCCCTCGACGCGGGTGGTCCGCTGACCCAGACGGCGCTGAAGAAGAACACCGTGCAGGCCGCGGACCTCTTCACCACCGACCCGACCATCGCCCGGGACAAGTTCGTCGTCCTGAAGGACCCGGAGAACCTCTTCGGCTTCCAGAACGTGCAGCCGCTGGTCCGCAAGGGCGAGCTGTCCAAGGAGGGCGCCGCGGCACTCGACGCGGTCTCGGCCAAGCTCGACACGAAGGCCCTGCTCGAACTGGACGCGCAGGTCCAGCTGGAGAAGAAGGACCCGCTGGACGTGGCCAAGGCCTGGCTGAAGTCGCAGGGCCTGGCCTGACACTCCGCTGACGCGGGGCGGGGGGGGGGGGGGGGGGGGGGGGGGGGGGGGGGGGGGCGGGGAGGGGGGGGGAGGGGGGGGGGGGGGGGGGGTCGGTGGGAGGGGGGGTGGTGGAGGTCGGGCGGGGGGGGGGGGATCCCCACCCGCGCGGGTGGGGGGACCTCC
>NZ_JBVJBP010000029.1:0-120717 GCF_055589465.1 Streptomyces sp. NPDC041940 | reverse complement strand
TCCCCCCCCCCCCCCCCCCCCCCCCCCCCCCCCCCCCTCCCCCCCCCCCCCCCCCCCCCCCCCCCCCCCCCCCCCCCCCCCCCCCCGCTGCAGTTTTGGGGGACATTTCCCGGAATCGACCTGGTCACGCGGTGGCCGGAAGCAATCGATCACCGGTGTGGATTTTCACTCCGGCCACCTTCTGGTCACCCTCGCCCCATCGCTCGCGTCAGTTCGATCTCGATCACCACGCGCGCCGGGTTGGGCGACGGGGTCCGGCCGTAGCGCTCGGCGTAGCGGCGTTCCGCCTCCGCGACCCGGTCGGGCTCGCCGTGGACGAAGGCCCGGCCCTCCAACGTGGCCCACCGCTTGCCCTCCAGCTGGCAGACGGCGACGGCCGCTCCCTGCTCCCCGGCGGCCAGTACGTGGCGCACCTTGGCGCTCGCCTTGTTCGTGATCACCCGAGCCAGACGGGCCTCGGGATCGTATGTGACTCCGACGGGTACCACGTGCGGAGTGCCGTCCGGGCGGGGAGTCGTCAGAGTGCAGACGTGCCGCTCCCGCCAGAAAGCGAGGTACGGCTGGTCGGGGGCACCCGGATCGACGGAGTACTTGGTGGCCATGACCGGGAACTTAGCCCCTCACGCACTCCCGGATCCGCCCTTGAGTGGAATAGACTCAACTTTATGTACGCTGATGGAGTCAGCGCAGGGAGTCGCTGCGCTGATCGGGTCAGTGCAAGGAGGAGGAGAACGCGAACGTGGACGCCGAGCTGACCAACCGGAGCCGGGACGCGATCAACGCGGCCAGCAACCGGGCCGTGACCGAGGGGCACCCCGACCTCACCCCCGCCCATCTGCTGCTTTCGTTGCTCCAGGGCAAGGACAACGAGAACATCACCGATCTGCTCGCGGCGGTCGACACCGACCAGGCGGCCGTCCGCGCCGGAGCCGAGCGCGTGCTCGCCGGGCTGCCCAGCGTGACCGGCTCCACCGTGGCGCCGCCCCAGCCCAACCGCGAGATGCTCGCCGTCGTCGCCGACGCGCAGGCCCGCGCCAAGGAGCTCGGCGACGAGTATCTGTCGACCGAGCACCTGCTCATCGGCATCGCCGCGAAGGGCGGCGCGGCCGGCGAGGTGCTGGCCCAGCAGGGCGCCGACGCCAAGAAACTGCAGGCCGCCTTCCAGAAGACACGGGGACAGCGACGCGTGACCACGGCCGACCCCGAGGGCCAGTACAAGGCCCTGGAGAAGTTCGGCACCGACTTCACCGCCGCCGCGCGGGAAGGAAAGCTCGACCCCGTCATCGGGCGGGACCAGGAGATCCGGCGGGTCGTGCAGGTGCTCAGCCGCAGGACCAAGAACAACCCCGTGCTGATCGGCGAGCCCGGCGTCGGCAAGACCGCCGTCGTCGAGGGACTCGCCCAGCGGATCGTGAAGGGCGATGTGCCCGAGTCGCTGAAGGACAAGCGGCTCGTCGCGCTCGACCTGGGCGCGATGGTCGCCGGGGCGAAGTACCGGGGCGAGTTCGAGGAGCGGCTGAAGACCGTCCTGGCCGAGATCAAGGACTCCGACGGGCAGATCATCACCTTCATCGACGAACTGCACACCGTCGTCGGGGCCGGAGCGGGCGGCGACTCCGCCATGGACGCCGGCAACATGCTGAAGCCCATGCTCGCGCGCGGCGAGCTGCGCATGGTCGGCGCCACGACCCTCGACGAGTACCGCGAGCGGATCGAGAAGGACCCCGCCCTGGAGCGGCGCTTCCAGCAGGTGCTGGTCGCCGAGCCGACCGTCGAGGACTCGATCGCGATCCTGCGCGGGCTCAAGGGCCGCTACGAGGCCCACCACAAGGTGCAGATCGCCGACAGCGCGCTGGTCGCCGCCGCCTCGCTCTCCGACCGGTACATCACCTCCCGCTTCCTGCCCGACAAGGCCATCGACCTCGTCGACGAGGCGGCCTCGCGGCTGCGCATGGAGATCGACTCGTCCCCCGTCGAGATCGACGAACTCCAGCGCGCCGTCGACCGGTTGAAGATGGAAGAGCTGGCGATCGGCAAGGAGACCGACGCCGCCTCCCGCGAGCGCCTGGACAAGCTGCGCCGCGACCTCGCCGACAAGGAGGAGGAGCTGCGCGGCCTCACCGCCCGCTGGGAGAAGGAGAAGCAGTCCCTCAACCGCGTCGGCGAGCTGAAGGAACGCCTCGACGAGGTGCGCGGCCAGGCCGAACGCGCCCAGCGCGATGGCGACTTCGATACCGCCTCCAAGCTCCTCTACGGCGAGATCCCCGCCCTGGAGAAGGAGCTGGAGGCCGCCTCCGAGGCCGAGGAGGAGGTTGCCAAGGACACCATGGTGAAGGAGGAGGTCGGCTCCGACGACATCGCCGACGTCGTCGCCTCCTGGACCGGCATCCCTGCCGGGCGCCTGCTGGAGGGCGAGACGCAGAAGCTGCTCCGCATGGAGGACGAGCTCGGCAAGCGCCTCATCGGGCAGACCGAGGCAGTGCGGGCGGTGTCCGACGCCGTACGACGGTCCCGCGCCGGCATCGCCGACCCCGACCGGCCCACCGGCTCCTTCCTCTTCCTCGGCCCGACGGGCGTCGGCAAGACCGAACTGGCCAAGGCCCTCGCCGACTTCCTCTTCGACGACGAGCGGGCGATGGTCCGCATCGACATGTCGGAGTACAGCGAGAAGCACAGCGTGGCCCGCCTCGTCGGCGCCCCGCCCGGCTACATCGGCTACGAGGAGGGCGGCCAGCTCACCGAGGCGGTACGCCGCCGCCCGTACTCCGTCGTCCTGCTGGACGAGGTGGAGAAGGCCCACCCCGAGGTCTTCGACATCCTGCTCCAGGTGCTGGACGACGGCCGGCTCACGGACGGGCAGGGCCGCACAGTCGACTTCCGCAACACGATCCTCGTGCTGACGTCGAACCTGGGCAGCCAGTTCCTGGTCGACCCGATCACCAGTGACGAGGAGAAGAAGGAGCAGGTACTGGAGGTGGTGCGCACCTCCTTCAAGCCGGAGTTCCTCAACCGCCTGGACGACCTGGTCGTCTTCGCCGCGCTGACCAAGCCCGAGCTGGAGCGCATCGCGAAGCTCCAGCTGGAGCGCCTGGCCAAGCGGCTCGCCGAGCGGCGCCTCACCCTGGACATCACGCCCGAGGCCCTGGCCTGGCTCGCCGAGGAGGGCATGGACCCGGCGTACGGCGCCCGTCCGCTGCGCCGCCTCGTCCAGTCCGCGATCGGCGACCGCCTCGCCAAGGAGATCCTCTCCGGCGAGATCAAGGACGGCGACACGGTCCGGGTGGACCGCTTCGAGGAGGGCCTGATCGTGGGCCCGGCGACGGGCAAGACGCTCTGACCGGCACCACACGCGCCTGGACGACGGCCCGCCCCGCACATGGGGGCGGGCCGTCGTCGGTGCGGGCATACGACGGCATACGAGGTATTCGGCCAACTCGGGCCCGCCACCGTCCACTCCGCGCCCTCCGCTTCACGGCAGCGTCGCAGCCGCCGGGCAGGATTCGAACGGTCTTCCGTATTCAGCCGCCGCTTCCGCTCGCGGAGCGCTTCTCGGCCACGTCCCCTCGGCACACTGTCGGTGTGTTGCCGCTGTGCCTAGAGTGACCGGGCTGCCAGTGATGTGGACCTGACCAGTCCCTCCTGGTGCGTTGACCATTCACGGGGGAATTCACGGGGGCTTTCACGGGTGCACGCATCCCTGCGCGCCATTTCGCGCGACTTCACGCCGTCACCCGTGCGCTGACGGGGAGCGAGCGCGTCGCGGCACGCGCCGCCACATCGGCAAGAGGTGACCAGGCCCCGGCCGGCACCCTGCCGCGCACCGCACTCCACTCCACCGCCCTCGCGGGTCCCCACCCCAGCTTCAGCCCGGAAGGAATGCCCATGCGCAAGACCCTGACCGTAGCCGGTCTCACCGCGTCCGCCGTCGGCCTCGGCGTGCTGCTGGCCGGCCCGGCCGCCGCCTGGACGGCCTCGTCCCAGTTCGACGTCGTCTTCCCCGGCCAGAAGCCGCAGACGACCTACTACGTGGACAACACCGGGGCGAACACGACGTCCAGCGGCAACATGACCGGGAAGTCGGTCGTCTACTGGCAGCTCGGCGTCGACCAGGTGATCGACGGCTCGACGCGGTTCACCAGCTTCAAGATCACGACGCGGGTCGAGTCGCGCCTCGGTACGTCCGGGACGGACGAGGTCAGGTCCAAGAAGACCTGCGACATGACCGAGGTCCTCAACGACCACTACCAGTGGGTCCACGACTCTCCTGAGAACACCTGCGTCGCTCCGCCCGTCACGTACGACGGTGAGCTGTGGTGGTCGTCGGACGCCACGGTCGTCTACGACATCGAGGGCGACGGCAAGGGCGCCATCACCCAGGAGCTCGATGGCACCAGGCTGATCCACGGCTGACCGGCGACACCCCTCACCCCGCCACGACACCGTCCCGGAGGACAGACGTGATACGCAGATCGCTGACGGCCGCCCTCGTCGCCACGGCCTCGGCCACCGTGCTCGTGCTCACCAGCGGCACCGTGGTGCACGCGGACGAGGAGCCCACCGCCGAGCCGTCGGTCACCGCCACACCGGCGGACGAGGCACCGGCGAACCCCGTGATCGCCGAGTACGACGGGCGGAAGATCAACCTCGCCGAATCGTGGGAGGGCGCCGACAGCTGTACCGAGCTGCCCAGCGGTGAGGTGCACTGCTACGACTCGGACGCCGAGGCGCTGGCCGACCCCGAGCTGCCCGCCGAGATCCGCGAGGAGACGCTGA
This sequence comes from Streptomyces sp. NPDC041940, assembly GCF_055589465.1. Lineage (NCBI taxonomy): Bacteria > Bacillati > Actinomycetota > Actinomycetes > Kitasatosporales > Streptomycetaceae > Streptomyces > Streptomyces sp. NPDC041940. The sequence goes on along the minus strand of NZ_JBVJBP010000029.1, from coordinate 115,944 downwards.
AGGCCAGCGCCGCCGCTCCCGCCGGGCCCAGCGCGGCCGCCGCGCCGCCCGCCCGGTGCGTCGCCGACTACTGGTGCCTCTATATGAAGGTCGGCTACAAGGGCAAGCTCCTGCGGCTGTTCTCCGACGGGGAGAAGGACCTCAAGGAGTGGGGCGCCCGGGACAAGCTGAGCGCCGTCTACTACTGGGTCGGCCGCTACTCGATCAACTACGGCGACGCGAAGATCACCGACCTGCGCTCCTGGCCCGTCGCGGACCGGGTCCGGCGACTCGACCCGCCGGGCGGCTGGTCGAACTTCACCAACCTCGACTACCCGGGCGGCGGGAACTGGAACAACAAGGTCGACATCTTCGAGGTCCGTCGCGCCTGACAGCCGTGTGAAGGCTCCGGTGGGTACCCGGTGCTTCCCCCGACCAGCCGGATCCTGTCAGCCGACGGCTGATGGGGCCGGTCCGGGCTTGCCACCCCCCTCCCCGGATGGGGGAGGATGGCGGAATCCGTACGAAGGGAAATTCACGGTGACCATCGACCCGTCCTCGATTCCGAACTTCGGGGGCCAGCCCGAGCCGCAGCCCGGCGGCCCGGCCGGCCCCGTCGTCCCGGATCAGGACCTCGTGAAGCAGCTCCTCGACCAGATGGAGCTCAAGTACGTCGTCGACGACGAGGGAGACCTCGCGGCGCCGTGGGAGCAGTTCCGCACCTACTTCATGTTCCGGGGTGAGGGAGACCAGCAGGTCTTCTCCGTGCGGACGTTCTACGACCGGCCCCATGAGATCGAGGCGAAGCCGCAGATCCTGGAGTCCATCGACGACTGGAACCGTCGCACGCTGTGGCCCAAGGTCTACAGCCACACCCACGACGACGGCACGGTCCGCCTCATCGGCGAGGCCCAGATGCTGATCGGCATGGGTGTCAGCCTGGAGCACTTCGTCTCCTCGACGGTCAGCTGGGTGCGTGCCGCGATCGAGTTCGACAAGTGGCTCATCGAGCAGCTCGGTCTCGAGGAGGAGATCAACGAGGCGGAGAAGCCCGAAGACGAGGAGTAGGCCCAGCGAGGCCTCGCCCCAGCGGCGCGTCGGCGCGTACGAGCAGGACAGGTACGTGCTGTACGCGCCGTACGCGTTTTCAGCCCAGCCAGCCCTTCTCGCGCGCGAGCAGCGCGGCCTAGACCCTGTTCGCGGCGCCGAGGCGGCGCATGAGCGCGGCCGGGTGCTGGTCCTCCGCGCCCCTCCCAGGGTGGTGTCGTCCCGCATGATCGCGGACCCCATGATCATGCGCAGCCGCACGCCGCGGCGCAGCAACCGCATGTTGCCAAGGGCGGCTCCTCCGGCTGACCCATCCCTCGACTCCTCGAAAGCGCCCGGCTGTTCGGTCGCCCACTCCAGGGCTCGATCTTCACTGAAGGTTCACAAGTTTGCTAAGTTGACCACTGCGTGCGCGACTTCGACCGGTAGGCAGGTGGTCTCGCCCGCTTTCGGACGGAAGGAGCGCCCTCGTTGGCGACTGAGAGCGAGGGCCCGAGCCCTGACGAGGTCCGGCAGTGGGTCGACAGGCTCTACGACCGGGCCGAGAGCGACACGGGTAGATACAACGCGACCCGCGCCGCTTCGATCCCGCGCCAGCGGAGCGCGGCCCCCGGTGGCCGGTCCCAGGAGGGCACGGAGCCCGGGGCCGCGACCTTTGCCCGGAAGTGGTTCGACTCCGCCCGGGCCGCATGGGGCCCGACCCTGCCGGCGACGCTGCCGGACGGGAGGTCGCCGGGCCGTCCCGCCCGCGCACCCGAGTCCGCACGACCCGTGCGCCCGGCGGAACGTCCCGCGGAACCCCTCGCCCTCGAAGCGCCCAAGGGCGGTGCGCGGGAGCTGACCGGTGGAACGGCTCAGTCACCGACCACCGGATCCCTCCCGGAGATCCCCGCCCAGCGCGTCGCACCGGCACTGCCGGGCGGGTCCCGGCGGGACGAGAGCGCCCGGCCCGGTGACGCGCTACCGGTCCTCGGCGGCGACGACGCGGCGGCGTGGCCGCTGTACGAGCCCGTACCGGCGCCCGCCCCGGATCCCGCCCCGGATCCCGGCCCACTGTCCGGCCCGCTGCCCACCATGACGCTGCCCGCCGTCCCGGGCGCCCTCCAGGCGGATCTCCCGGCAAGCGGGACGGACACCTACGGTGCCGGTCCGGCGACCGGCGCGATCGCGACGTATCCCACGGCCCCGTCAGTCGATCCGGCCCCGCACCACACCTCCGCTCCACCGGCCGGCCCGACCACCGCGACCTATGACGCCGGTCTGCCGGACGCCCTGGCAACGGCCCTGACGGCTCACGTTCCGGCAGTGCCCGCCGCACCCGCCCTCTCCGCCACGTTCACACCCGCCGCCTACGGCGGATCATGGATGTCGCCGGACACCGGCCACCGCACCCGGGCCGAGCGGGTCGTCGCCTTCGCCCGGGCGCAGACCGGCAAGCCCTGCGTATGGGGCGCGGTCGGGCCGGGATCGTACGACGCCCCCGGTCTCACCCAGGCCGCGTGGAAGGCCGCCGGCGTCACGCTTGGCCGGACCACGCAGGCCCAGTGGGAATCAGGAACGCAGGTCTCGCTCGCTGACGCCCAGGTCGGAGACCTGGTCTTCTTCCACGACGACCTCGGTCACGTCGGCATCTGGAGCGGCGACGGCACGATGATCCACGCCCCGGGTCCCGGAGCGCTCATCCGTGAGGACTCGGTGTTCTTCGCCGGCCAGTCGGCGATCAAGGGCGCGGTCCGCCCGGCCTGACGCCACTCACCCCACCGCCCCGAGCCGCTTCGCCGCCTCCTCCAGCACCCCCGTCCGCTTGCAGAACGCGAACCGCACGAAGGGGGCCCCCGCCTCCCGGTGGTCGTAGAAGACCGCGTTCGGGATGGCGACCACGCCCGCCCGCTCGGGCAGGGCGCGGCAGAAGGCGAAGCCGTCGGTCTCGCCCAGGGGGCGGATGTCGGTGGTGATGAAGTAGGTGCCGGCCGGCTTGAAAACCCCGAAACCGGCTTCCGCCAGGCCGCCCGCCAGTAGGTCCCGCTTGGCGAGCATGTCGTCGCGGAAGGCGGTGAAGTAGCTGTCCGGGAGGGCGAGGGCCTCGGCGACCGCGTACTGGAACGGCCCCGCCGAGACGTACGTCAGGTACTGCTTCGCCGAGCGCACCGCCGTGACCAGCTCCGGGGCCGCCGTCACCCAGCCGACCTTCCAGCCGGTGAACGAGAACGTCTTGCCGCTGCTCGAAATGGTCACCGTGCGCTCGCGCATCCCCGGGAACGTCGCCAGCGGCACGTGCTCGGCCTCGTCGAAGACCAGGTGCTCGTACACCTCGTCCGTCACCACGAGCAGATCGCGCTCCACCGCCAGCTCGGCGATCGCGGCCAGCTCCTCGCGCGTGAGGACCGTGCCGGTGGGGTTGTGCGGGGTGTTGACCAGCAGCAGGCGGGTGCGGTCGGTGACGGCGTCGCGCAGCTCGTCGAGGTCGAGGCGGAAGCGGCCCTCGTCCTCGTGTGCGCGCAGGGTGACCGGCACCCGGCGCCCGCCCGCCATCGCGATGCACGCCGCGTACGAGTCGTAGTACGGCTCCAGGGCGATCACCTCGTCGCCGGGCTCCACCAGGGCCAGCAGCGAGGCCGCGATGGCCTCCGTGGCCCCGGCGGTGACCAGGACCTCCGTGTCGGGGTCGTACGACAGCCCGTAGCGCCGCTGCTGGTGGGCGGCGACCGCCGTGCGCAGCTCGGGGACGCCGGGGCCCGGCGGGTACTGGTTGCCGCGGCCGTCCCGCAGGGCCCGTACGGCGGCTTCCCTGACCTCCTCCGGGCCGTCGGTGTCGGGGAAGCCCTGGCCGAGGTTGATGGCGCCGGTGCTCAAGGCCAGGGCGGACATCTCGGCGAAGATCGTCGTCCCGAACTCGGCGAGCCGGCGGTTGAGGAGGGGGCGCGCGCTGGAGGTCATGCCGGTCATCCTGCGCCGAAGCTCTGGACTTCCTCAACTCTGCTTTGGGGCGTTCGAGGGCAGGGCATCCCCTGTTCACGCAAGAGCGAGGCGCCCACGGGGGGCCGCTTCGGGGGAAACGAAAGGAGGGTGACGCCATGGTTATCGGCATCATCCTGGCGGTGTTCGCAGTCGTCCTGGTCGCGGCGCTGGTGTCCGGTGTGCGCAGGGGCGGCTCCAGGCGGTCGGCGCGTCGCCGACCGTGGACGTCCTCCGGTTCGGCGAGCAGCGGCAGCACCGGAAGCTGGTGGGCCGGTGGGGGAGACTCCGGCTCGTCCGGCGGTTCGTCCTGCAGCAGTGGCTCGTCCTGCGGAGGCGGGTCGTCCTGCGGGGGCGGCGGCGGTGGCGGGGGCTGCGGTGGCGGAGGCAGCTGACGGCAGTCGGCGAGCCCTCCCCACGGGGGAGACGCACCCACCGAACGCGGGGTCCGCAACTGAGGCGGGCCCCGCGTTTCCCGTCCGGCGGATCCGTCGAACGTCTGTCGGGTAACTGCACGAGGTCTCAGTCAACGTCGCATGTCTGTAGGACAACTGCCTCCATGGGACGGCGTACTCGGGCGTGACTCCGGCAACTGCGCTTGTCAAAGGGGCATCTCGCGGGCCCCTTCCGAGTTCGGGCACCCGTCCGTCCCGGCTCCGGGCGGCAGCCCCGGCGCACCGGCGCACGCCTCCCCGACACCGGCGCACGCCGTAGTTGAACAATTGAGCTGTAGAGCCCTCTGAGGGATGGAAACCCTACGAACTTGGGTAAAAACGCTGTGTTGGCGCCACAGTTCATGATTCCCTCTAACACACCGACGCGGCCCCTCGGACGCCCTGCGGACACCCTCCTGAAACCGGCCGACCGGGTTGATCCGGGCCGAATTTTCCCGGTGCGACCGGGGCGCGGCGGACCCATCTCCCTCTCCTTGTGTGCTTGCGGAGCCGATCCATGCTCACGACCCTGAACACCTCCTACACCGACACGCGCGCGGCCGATCTCGCCTGGGCGCTGGGGCGCGAGCCGCTTCCCGCACTGGCCGCACTGGACCTCGAACTGACGGGCACCAAACTGCAGTTGCGCCTCCTCGGCGCGTCCCACCAGGTCCTGCTGGAGGAGGAGCGGGGCATCTGCTCGGAGACGGTGGCGTGCATCCCGGGCAGCAGCACCCCGCTTCCGCTGGGCGTCGCTAAGCGGGTGGGCGACTGGGAGTACGAGTTCGCGGCCCGGGTCGAGGTCCTCTCGCCCGGCTCCTTCGAGGGCCGCGCCCAGGAGTTGCTGGCCCTCGTCTCCGACCATCCGCACGGCCTCGCGGGCGTCTTCCCCGGCAGCCCGCACGCCTTCACGGCACTGCTGGCCCAGCACCACGAGGGACAGGTGCACTGGCGGACCTGGCACGCGTACCCGCAGGACGGCCAGTTGGTGGCGACCCGGACGAGGGTCGGCGTACGGATGCCGGCGACGGTCTCCGTCAACTGAACCGCCGGCGCCTCAGGCGGCAAACCGCATCTCTCACCGATATCGGGCCTCTGTAAACCAGCACCACACGTGTGGGTGACGAACCGCGGTCGAGGCGTGACGTAACGTCGCAGCGTGATCGAGCCGCACGCGCCCGCCCCGCCCGGTTCCCCGCCCCCCTGGAGCGCCCCGGGCGGCCCCGGCGGCCCGGCGCGGCTGCCCGTCCGGCCGGGCACCGGACGGTTCCTGGTCCTCGCCGGCGTGTTCGTCTGCGCGGCCTGCGGACTCGTGTACGAACTCGAACTCGTCGCCCTCGCCTCCTACTTGATGGGCGACTCGGTCACCCAGGCGTCGGTCGTGCTGTCCGTCATGGTCTTCGCGATGGGCATCGGCTCCCTCGCCGCGAAGCGGCTGCGCGGGCTCGCCGCGGCCGGTTTCGGCGCCGTCGAGGCCACGCTCGCGCTCGTCGGCGGATGCAGCGCCATGGCCCTGTACGCTGTGTTCGCCTGGACCGGCGACTGGGGCGGTATGTGGGCGAGCGGCCCCCGCTGCCTCCTGGTCGCCTTCTCCCTCGCGACCGGGCTGCTCATCGGCGCCGAGGTCCCGCTGCTGATGGAGCTGATCCAACGCATCCGCCGCCAGGACGCGGGCGGCGCGGTGGCCGACCTGTCCGCCGCGGACTACGTCGGCGCCCTCGTCGGAGGCCTCGCCTTCCCCTTCCTCCTGCTGCCGTTCCTCGGCCAGCTCACCGGCGCGCTGCTCACCGGCGCCGTCAACGCGGTCGTCGGCGGGGCGCTGGTGCTCGGGCTGTTCCGCCGGGATCTGACCCGGCGCGCCCGCTGGCTGCTGCTGCTCGTCAACGGGCTCGTGCTCGCGGTCCTCGCCTCGGCCGCCGTCCTCGTCGACGACTTCGAGCGGGCCGCCCGGCAGGCGATGTACGGCAGGGACGTCCGCGTCGCGCTCCAGACCGGCGTCCAGGAGGTCGTCCTCGCGGGCGGCACGGACGGCCGGCCCCTCGCCCTCTTCCTCGACGGCCGGCTCCGGGTCAGCGGACGCGACGAACTCCGCTACCACGAGGCCCTCGTCCACCCCGCGATGACCGGGACGCACGCGCGCGTGCTGATCCTCGGCGGCGGGGACGGCCTGGCGGCCCGCGAGGTGCTGCGCCACCCCGGAGTGGACCGGGTCGACATCGTCGAACTCGATGCCGAGGTCGTACGGCTGGCCCGCACCGACCCGGGCCTGTCCGCGCTGAACCGGCACGCCTACGGCGACCCGCGCGTGCGCGTGACGGTCCAGGACGCCTTCGGCTGGCTGCGCGGGGCGCCCCCGGCGGCGTACGACGTGGTCGTCTCGGATCTGCCGGACCCGGGGATCACGGCGAGTACGAAGCTGTACTCGCAGGAGTTCTACGGCCTCGCGCGGCGCGTGCTGGCCCCCGGCGGCCGGCTCGTGGTGCACGCCGGGCCGGTCGCGGCGGGCCCTCGGGTGTACTGGACGGTGGACGCGACGGTGCGCGCGGCGGGCTTCCGTACCGCCCCCTACGGCATGAAGGGGCGCCGCGCCGGTTTCGCCGCCGGCCCCGACCGCACACCGGCCGACCGCTCCCGGGCGCCCCGGGACTGGGGTTTCGTCCTGGCCGCCCGCACGGACCCGCGGCCACGCCTCGACCCGGACGGTCCGCGCCCGCGGATCCTCACGGACGCGTCGCTCGCGGCGGGGGCGCGGGCGGCGTGGGGGACGCGGATCGCCGGGCTGCCCGCTTCGACGCTGGTGCATCCGCGGTACTGAGGGAGCCGGGGGCGGGGCGGCGCAGGATACGCCGGGCGGACCCGGATGCGGAGCGAATCCCGGAGGTGGGGGTGCGTTTTCGCCTGTGCTGGGTAGAGTCCGTCGACATGGAGCACGAGGTGTTCGTTCCGGTTCCGGCCGAGCGGCTCAGGGAGGTGCTGGACGACCCCGCGCGGGTCGCCCGGGTGGTACCCGGGCTCCAGCAGGACGCCGGCGCCGAGCCGGTCGCCGGGCGGCTGAAGATCCGGGTCGGCAGTCATTCCGTCACCTACCGGGGTGCCGTACGGGTCTCCCGGCGGGACGACGGGGCGTACGCCGTGGAGGGTGAGGCGGAGGAGTCGCGCGGCAGCGGCTCGGTCAAGATCGCCCTGCGGATCTTCCTGCGGGAGGCGGAGGGCGGCTGCACCGTCGCGTTCGACGGCACGGCCTCCGCGGACGGGCGGATCAAGGACCTGCCGTCCGACGCGGTGCAGAGCGCCGTCGTCCGCCTGCTGAACCGCTTCGCGGAACACCTGGCCGACACGGCCCCGGAGACGACGACGTCCCTCGCCACCCAGGACTTCGAACCCCGGGCGACGACCGACCACGAAACGACCCCGGACGCGGACGACGAGGCCCTGCCCCCGGCGGGGGCCGCCGAGGGCCCGTCTTCCGACTCCGGCGGTGAGGGCCCGGCGTCCGCCCCCGGTGCCGAGGACTCGGCCTCCGGCTCTGGCGGCGAGAGCCCGGCTTCCGGCCACGCCGGCGAGAGCCCCGCCTCCGGTTCGGCCGACGAGAGCTCCACACCGGCCCCTGATGACCAGCCCCCCGCCCCGGCGCCAGACGATCAGCCCCCCGCCCCCGAACCCCCCGCCGTTCCGTCGGCCCCCGTAGGGCGGGCCGCTGAAGGGGACGAGGACGCCGAGTCCATCGCCGAGGCGGCGCACGCGCGGCGGACGATGATCGGGCGGAGTGCCGAGGAGGTCGATCACGCCCCGCCGCGCGGACGGTACGCGCCGGTGCCCGCGCCGCAGACCGTGTCGCCCCCGGCCCCGCTGCGCTGGGCGGCGCCCGCGGCGGCGCTCGCCGTGGCGTCGGCCATCGTGGCGGTCCGGGCCCTGCGCCGACGGCGTTGAAACGTCCCGCACCGCACGGTGCCCCCTTGATCACCGCAGTAGGGTCGTCCCGTGAGTGACGAAGACATCACGCTGACCGCGGGCGACGCGGAGGTGACCGTGCAGCCGGGCAACGGCGGCCGGGTCGGAGGGCTGCGGATCGGCGGCGTGGAGGTGCTGCGGCAGGGGGAGCGGTTCGGCTGCTTTCCGATGGTGCCCTGGTGCGGCAGGGTCCGGGACGGCCGGTTCCTGGACGGCGCCGCCGTACGGCAGCTGCCGCTCAACGCCCCGCCCCACGCCATCCACGGCACCGTCCGCGACCACGCCTGGCGCACCGCCCGCACGAGCACGGACGAGGCCGTCATCACGTACGAGCTCGTCGACCCCTGGCCCCACCCGGGCCGCGTCACCCAGGTCGTCGCCCTCGCCGAGAACGCGCTGACGCTCACCATGTCCGTGGAGACGTACGACTCGTCCTTCCCGGCGCAGATCGGCTGGCACCCGTGGTTCAACCGCAACCTCGGTGGCGAGGACGTACAGCTCGACTTCGACCCCGCCTGGCAGGAGGAGCGCGGCGACGACCACCTGCCCACCGGCAACCGCCTCGACCCGAAGCCCGGCCCCTGGGACGACTGCTTCGGGATGCCCGGCGGCGTCGACGTCACCCTGACCTGGCCCGGGCAGCTGGAGCTGAAGGTGGCGAGCCGCGAGGAGTGGGTCGTCGTCTACGACGAGCAGGAGGCGGCCGTGTGCGTGGAGCCGCAGACCGGGCCGCCCAACGGGCTCAACACCATGCCGCGCCTGGTCACGCCCCTGGAGCCGCTGGAGGCCACCACTACCTGGAGCTGGCGCCGCCTCTAAGCTGGGCGCCATGACGGACACACGCGGCGCGCTGCTGCAGCAGATCAAGGACAAGGCCGTGGTGCACGGCAAGGTGACCCTGTCGTCGGGTCTGGAGGCCGACTACTACGTCGACCTGCGCCGCGTCACGCTCGACGGCGAGGCCGCCCCCCTGGTCGGGCAGGTGCTGCTGGATCTGACGTCGGAGCTGGAGTTCGACGCCGTCGGCGGGCTCACCATGGGCGCCGACCCGGTCGCCGCCGCCATGCTGCATGCCGCCGCCGCGCGCGGGAAGCGTCTGGACGCCTTCGTCGTCCGCAAGGCCGCGAAGGCGCACGGGCTGCAGCGGCGCGTCGAGGGCCCGGACATCGCGGGCCGCCGCGTGCTGGTCGTCGAGGACACCTCCACCACCGGCGGCTCCCCGCTGACCGCCGTCGAGGCCGTGCGCGAGGCCGGGGCCGAGGTCGTGGCCGTCGCGACGATCGTCGACCGGGCGACCGGCGCCGCGGAGAAGATCCAGGAGGGCGCCGGGGTGCCGTACCTCTTCGCCTTCTCGAAGGACGAGCTCGGACTGGACTGACCGGAGCCTGACCAGGGCGTGGACGGTGGCCTGGACCTTCCGGCCAAGTCTGGAAGGATGGGGCCGACGATGACGTCGCATCCCAAGGTCTAGGTCAGGGCCGAAAAGAGCGCAGTACCCCAACCCGCAGATACAAGGAGCGGACGCATGCCCATCGCAACTCCCGAGGTCTACAACGAGATGCTGGACCGGGCGAAGGCAGGAAAGTTCGCCTACCCGGCCATCAACGTGACCTCCACCCAGACCCTGCACGCGGCCCTGCGCGGTTTCGCTGAGGCGGAGAGCGACGGCATCGTCCAGATCTCCACGGGTGGCGCCGAGTTCCTGGGCGGTCAGTACAGCAAGGACATGGTGACCGGCTCGGTCGCCCTGGCCGAGTTCGCGCACATCGTCGCCGAGAAGTACCCGGTGAACATCGCCCTGCACACGGACCACTGCCCGAAGGACAAGCTCGACGGGTACGTACGTCCGCTGCTGGCGCTCTCCCAGAAGCGCGTCGAGGCCGGTCTGAACCCGCTGTTCCAGTCGCACATGTGGGACGGCTCGGCCGAGACCCTGGCCGACAACCTCTCCATCGCGCAGGAGCTGCTGGAGCTCGCCCGCGCCGCCAGGATCATCCTCGAGGTGGAGATCACCCCGACCGGTGGCGAGGAGGACGGTGTCTCGCACGAGATCAACGACTCCCTCTACACCACGGTCGACGACGCGATCCGCACCGTCGAGGCCCTGGGCCTGGGCGAGAAGGGCCGCTACCTGCTGGCCGCGTCCTTCGGCAACGTGCACGGCGTGTACAAGCCGGGCAACGTCGTCCTCCGTCCCGAGCTGCTGAAGGAGCTGAACGAGGGCGTCGCCGCCAAGTTCGGCAAGGCCGCCTCTCCCGGTCCCTTCGACTTCGTCTTCCACGGCGGCTCCGGCTCCACCGCCGAGGAGATCGCCACCGCGCTGGACAACGGCGTCGTGAAGATGAACCTCGACACGGACACCCAGTACGCCTTCACCCGCCCGGTCGCGGACCACATGCTCCGCAACTACGACGGTGTCCTGAAGGTCGACGGCGAGGTCGGCTCCAAGAAGACCTACGACCCGCGCACCTGGGGCAAGCTGGCCGAGGCGTCCATGGCCAAGCGCGTCCTCGAGGCCTGCGGCAACCTCCGCTCCACCGGCACGAAGATCAAGTAAGTCAGGTTCTGGTCTTCTCGTCGTTTGAGCCCGGCACCTCCTGTGGTGCCGGGCTCTTCCGTATGCTCCCTGCATGCCCGATGTCCGGCTGGCCTCCCCGCAGGGCAAGTGGATCCTGCTCACCACCGTCCTCGGTTCCAGCATGGCCCTGCTGGACTCGACCGTCGTCAATGTCGCGCTGCCCCGCATCGGCCGTGACCTCGACGCGAACCTGTCCGCACTGCAGTGGACGGTCAACGCGTACATGGTCACGCTGGCCGGGCTGATCCTGCTGGGCGGGGCGCTGGGAGACCGTTTCGGGCGCCGGAAGGTGTTCGTCGTCGGGGTGGTGTGGTTCGCGGTGGCGTCCCTGCTGTGCGGGATCGCGCCGAACGCGGGGACGCTGATCGCCGCGCGGGCCCTGCAGGGGGTGGGCGGTGCCCTGCTGACCCCGGGGTCGCTGGCGCTGATCCAGGCGTCCTTCCACCCCGACGACCGGGGCCGGGCGGTGGGTCTGTGGTCCGGCTTCGGCGGCGTCGGCGCGGCGGTCGGGCCGTTCGTCGGCGGCTGGCTGGTGGACGGGCCGGGCTGGCGGTGGGTGTTCCTGCTGAACGTGCCGCTGGCGCTGGTGTGCGTGCCGGTGGCGCTGCGGCATGTCCCCGAGTCGGGCGGAGAGGGGGCCCGTGGCCGGTTCGACGTGCTGGGCGCGGTGCTGGGCGCGGTGGCGCTGGCGCTGCTGACGTACGCGCTGATCGAGGCCGGTGAGGGCGGCTGGGTGGTGGCCCTCTCGGCGGTGGCCGGGGTGGCCGCGGCCGTCGCGTTCGTGGTCGTCGAGCGGCGCAGGCCCGATCCGATGATGCCGACGGACATCTTCTCCTCCCGCCAGTTCACGGTGATCAACATCGTCACCCTGTGTGTGTACGCGGCCCTCGGCGGGTTCTTCTTCCTCGCGGCTCTGCAGCTCCAGGTCGTCGTGGGCTACACCGCCCTCGGGGCCGGTACGGCGCTGCTGCCGACGACCGTGCTGATGCTGCTGCTGTCGGCGCGGTCCGGGGAGCTGGCCGACCGGATCGGGCCGCGTCTGCCGCTCACGGTGGGGCCGCTGCTGAGCGCCGCCGGGATGCTGCTGATGCTGCGGGTGGGGCCGGGCGCGTCCTACTGGGCCGATGTGCTCCCGGCGCTGGTGGTGCTCGGACTGGGCCTGGTCATGCTGGTGGCGCCGCTGACGGCGACCGTGCTGGGTTCCGTGGATGTGGCGCGGGCGGGGCTGGCCAGCGGCATCAACAACGCGGCGGCCCGGGCGGCGGGGCTGGTGGCGGTGGCCGCGCTGCCGCTGCTCGCCGGGATGGGGGAGGAGGCGTACCGGGAGCCGGCCGCCTTCGACGCGGCGTTCGGGCGGGCGATGGGGTGGTGCGCGGGGGCGCTGGTGGTGGGGGCGTTGATCGCGGGGGCCACGGTGCGCAGGCCTCCGCCCGGGTGCAAGCGGCCGGAGTGCCTGCGGCAGGGCGGTGTCGTGTCACCTCCGCTGGAGGGGGAGCCGGTGCGGAAGCGGCTGTCCTAGGGCCTGTCTGACAAATCCCCGCCTGCTCTGCGGGCGGACGACGGGGATTTGTCAGACAGGCCCTGGCAGCCGTCCGGCCAGTACCCCCGCCCACTGCGCCGCGGCTGTCGTCATGGCGCAGACTTGACCCCATGTCCATTCACGAGAACCTTCTCGGGGGTCCGCCCCCGACCCACCTCCCCGATGACCCCGGGCCACGGGAACTGCTCGCTTCGGGTACCGCGCCGGTCGACGTCGCCGCCGCGCACCCCACCTCCTCGCTCGCCTGGGCGCAGCTCGCCGACGAGGCGTTCGAGCGGGGCGCCACCGTGGAGTCGTACGCGTACGCCCGTACGGGCTACCACCGCGGCCTGGACGCCCTGCGCCGCAGCGGCTGGAAGGGCCACGGCCCGGTGCCGTGGGAGCACGAGCCGAACCGCGGCTTCCTGCGCGCCCTGCACGCCCTCGCCCGCGCCGCGCAGACGATCGGCGAGCAGGAGGAGTACGAGCGCTGCTCGCAGTTCCTCAAGGACTCCTCGCCGACGGCGGCGCAGGTCCTGGGCTGACAGCGGTCTGTAGAGGCGAGGCCCGTCCGCTGAGCGGGCGGGCCTTGCGGTTCCGGGGGATTATTGCGGAGTATGCCCGTGGGGACCGGGGCCCCCGTGCCGGAATTCGGCAGGGGCGGACCGCTACCCGGAGTTATCTGCAGGAGACAGCGATGTCCCACGAGGCTCACGAGCCCGAGACCCCGCATCTCGATTTCCAAGGCACGACGCCGTACGAGGACTACGTCAAGGCGGACGTGCTCACCCACCTCCAGCACACCCTCTCGGACGACCCCGGAGAGATGGTCTTCCTGGTGACGACCCAGGTGATGGAGCTGTGGTTCACCGTCATCGTCCACGAGTGGGAGACAGCGGCCCGCGCACTGCGCGGCGACGACATCCCCACCGCGACCGCCGCGCTGAAGCGGTCCGTGCGCGAGCTGGAGGCGCTCAACGCCTCCTGGAGGCCGCTCGCCCAGCTCACGCCCGCCCAGTTCAACTCGTACCGCAGCGCCCTCGGCGAGGGCTCCGGCTTCCAGTCGGCGATGTACCGGCGGATGGAGTTCCTGCTCGGCGAGAAGTCCGCGTCCATGCTCGTCCCGCACCGGGGCGCCCCGCGCGTGCACGCCGAGCTGGAGAAGGCCCTGCACGAGCCGAGCCTGTACGACGAGGTCGTACGGCTGCTCGCGAGGCGCGGGTACGACGTCCCGGAGGCCGTGCTGCGGCGGGACGTGGCGAAGCGCTACGAGCCGTCGCCGGAGGTGGAGGCGGCCTGGACGGCCGTCTACTCCGGCGACGAGAGCGACGGACTGGCCCGGCTGGGCGAGGCGCTGAGCGATGTCGCCGAGCTGGTGTGGCGCTGGCGCAACGACCATCTGGTCGCCACCCGCCGCGCGATGGGCTCCAAGACCGGCACGGGCGGCTCCGCCGGGGTGGCCTGGCTGGAGAAGCGGGCGCAGAAGAACGTCTTCCCCGAGCTGTGGACGGCGCGGTCCTATGTCTGAACTGGCCGTCACGGCAGAGAAGCTGGACGCCGCCGACGAACTGGGCGGCAAGCGCGAGGGGTTCGTCCTCGACGAGGTCGTCTACCTCGACGGCAACTCGCTCGGCGCGCTGCCGGCCGTCGTCCCCGGGCGGGTCGAGGACGTCGTACGGCGTCAGTGGGGCGAGCTGCGCATCCGGTCCTGGGAGGAGAGCGGCTGGTGGACGGCGCCCGAGCGGATCGGTGACCGGATCGCCCCGCTGGTCGGGGCGGCACCCGGGCAGATCGTGGTCGGCGACTCGACGAGTGTCAATGTCTTCAAGGCACTGGTGGGTGCCGTGCGCCTCGCCGGGGACGACCGCGACGAGATCCTCGTCGACGCCACGACCTTCCCGACCGACGGGTACATCGCGGAGTCGGCGGCGCGGATGACCGGCCGCACCCTGCGGCCGGTGACCCCGGCTGAGGTGCCGGGCGCGCTGTCCGGCCGTACCGCCGCCGTCCTCCTCAACCACGTCGACTACCGCACCGGCCGGCTGCACGACCTGCCGGCGCTGACGGCCGCCGTGCACGAGGCGGGCGCGCTCGCCGTCTGGGACCTGTGCCACAGCGCGGGCGCCCTGCCGGTCGGGCTCGACGAGCACGGGGTGGACCTGGCCGTCGGCTGTACCTACAAGTACCTGAACGGCGGCCCGGGTTCCCCGGCGTACCTGTACGTACGCCGGGAGCTGCAGGACCGCTTCGACTCCCCGCTGCCCGGCTGGAACTCGCACGCCGAGCCGTTCGGGATGCGCGGCGCCTACGAACCGGCCTCCGGTGCGTTGCGCGGCCGGGTCGGTACGCCGGACATCCTCTCCATGCTCGCCCTGGAGGCGGCCCTGGAGGTGTGGGACGGGGTGTCGGTCGAGGCGGTGCGGGCCAAGTCCCTCGCGCTGACGGACTTCTTCCTCCGGTGTGTGGCGGAGTACGTGCCCGAGGGCAGGGCCGAGTGCCTGACGCCGGTGGCGCACGCGGAGCGGGGCAGCCAGATCGCCCTGCGCTGTGACGACGCCGGCGAGGTGATGAAACGGCTGATCGAGCGGGGTGTGGTCGGCGACTTCCGGGCGCCGGACGTGCTGCGCTTCGGGTTCACGCCGCTGTACGTGGGCTTCGCCGACGTGGAGCGGGCGGCGCGGGTGCTGGCGGAGACGCTGTCCCTCGCGTGAGTCGCCCGTGACGGACGGCCCCTGCCGCCGCGGGGGCCGTCCGTCACGGCTCGCCGTTCGTCACCAACTCGCCGTAGACGCAAGGAAACGGCTGAACCGTCCGATCTTCACCCAGCGTGACATCCACGTGTCCGCGCATGTCACCTGCCTGGTACCGTCCCGGCCAACGGCCGACTTCTCACTGGTCCGCCCGTACGTTTCGCTGGAAGGTTGGAGCATGACGGACGACGTCGCAGCAGCACGCGCCGCTGCCGAGGAGAAGTCGGCGTTCTCCCACGAGCCCGTCGGCCCCGACGCCACCGCCGCCTACGGCGACCACCCCGACCAGGTGATCGACTTCTACGCCCCGCGCGGCGAGGCCGGTCCGGGCGGCCCCGCCCCGGTCGTCCTCGTGCTGCACGGCGGTGCCTGGCGGGCGCCGTACGACCGGCGTCACATCAGCCCCTTCGCGGCCTTCCTCGCCCGTCGCGGACTGGCCGTGGCCAGTGCCGAGTACCGGCGCGGTGGCGGTGAGGACTCCCTCGCGGGCCGCTGGCCCGACACCTTCGACGACGTGGCCGCCGCGCTGGACGCCCTCCCGGCGCTGGTACGGGAGCTGCTGCCGCAGGCCGACCCGCGCCGTACGGTCCTCACCGGCCACTCGGCGGGCGGGCACCTCGCGCTGTGGGGCGCCGCCCGGCACGTCCTGCCGCCCGACTCGCCCTGGCGCAGTGGCGGTTCGGCGGCGCTGCGGGGTGTGGTCGCCCTCGCGCCGATCGCGGACCTCGCGGTCGCCGACAAGCTGGACGTGTGCGGGGGTGCCGTACGCCAACTCCTCGGCGGGGACGAGCACCTCGCCGAGCGGCGGCCGTACGCGGACCCGGCGCTGCTGCTGCCGACCGGCATCGCCACCACCCTCGTCCAGGGGCGCGCGGACCTCGATGTGCCGCAGCTGGTCGCCGAGTCGTACGCGGAGGCGGCGGCGAAGGCCGGGGAGATGGTGGGGGTGACGCTGCTGGAGGACGTGGGGCACTTCCCGCTCATCGACCCCGCGGCGGACGCGTGTGCCGTGGTGGCTCAGGAGATCGAGCAACTGGCCTGGTGAGAGGCGTTCCTGGCCGGACCCTTGGGTGGTCCCCCGGCCATACCCGTAGTACTTGAGAGCTACGCCGCAGGTGAGTTCCCCGGTGGGACGCGGACGACGACTCCGGCTCCGTAACTTCCCTTCCGTGCAGACCCGATGGCCGGGTGCGCTGGAGGGGAACGACCATGGGGCTGGCATCGGGGTACCGCCGTAGCGACGGAGGCCGGCGCCGCGTCGGCCGATGGCGTCGTGCCGCGCTCGCCGCCCTCGTCACGGGTGCGGTGGTTCTCCCTCTTTCCGGGGCGGTGCGGCCGGAGATCCCCGCTCCCGCACCCGCCTCTCTCGCTCCGCTCAGCGCGTCGACGCTGGACGAGGCGTACGCGGCCAACCGCGCCAACGCCGCCGAAGCGGCCCGCATGGCCGCGGGCCACCACGACCGGGCCCGTGCCGCGACGGACCGTTCCCTGGCCGCCCCGGCCCGGCACCTGCTCGCCTTCGACGGCCGCGGCTCCGGCCTGGTCACGGAGGTCCTGGGCGACCTCCGCCGGGCCGACCGGATAGCCGTCCTGGTCCCCGGCTCCGACACGAGCCTCGACACCTACGGCCGGTTCCACGCGGCCGCCGCCGCGCTGCACGGGCAGCTCGTGCGGCAGGCCCCGGCGGGCACGCGCACCGCGGTGGTGGCCTGGCTGGGCTACGAGACGCCGGGCACGGTCAGCACGACGGTCACGACGACCGGCAGGGCCGAGCAGGCGGCCCCGCGGCTGCGCGCCCTGGTCTCCGGCCTGCGCGCCATAGCGGGCGACGGACCGCGTATCTCGCTGCTGTGCCACTCGTACGGCTCGGTCGTCTGCGGACGGGCCGCCGCCGGGCTCGCCGTCGACGACCTCGCGCTCGTCGGCAGCCCCGGCACCGGCGCGGACTCCGCCGCCGCCCTGCGCACTCGCGCCCGCGTCTGGGCGGCCCTCGGCGGTGACGACTGGGTGGCGAACGTCCCGCATGTCAGCACGGACCTGTTCGGCACCACCGTCGGCTTCGGCACCGACCCCGCCTCCCCGGCCTTCGGCGCCCGGGTCTTCGCGGCCGGCGACGGCGGCCACAGCGACTACTTCAGGCCCGGCACGGCCTCCCTGGCCAACCTGACCCGGATCGTCCTGGGCGAGACCGAGGCGGTGACCCATGAGTGACGTCGGCGTACGGACGACCGGTATCGGCGTACGAGGTGTCCGGCAGGCGGTGCTGCGCGGCGCCGGCCGTGTCGGTTCGGCCACCCCGGCCGAACGGGACCGGGCCGTGGACGCCCTGCGCGCCGTCGCGGTGCTCGGCGTCGTCCTCGGCCACTGGCTGGTCACGGCCCTGGTCTCCGACGGCCGCGCCCTGCGCACGGCGAGCCCGCTCAGGGACATGCCGTGGCTGACGCCCGTCTCCTGGCTGTTCCAGACCCTCGCCGTGTTCTTCCTGGTCGGCGGCCATGTCGCCACGCGCGGCTATGCCTCGGCCCGCGCCCGGGGCGTCCCGTACCACCGCTGGCTGACGGGCCGTCTGACCCGGTTGTTCAAGCCGGTCGCGGCCGTCCTCGGCCTGTGGACGGTCGCCGCGCTCGCGCTGCTGCTGTCGGGCGCCGAGTTCGGGACGGTCCGCACGCTGGTGAAACTGGCCCTGTCACCCTTGTGGTTCCTCGTGGTGTTCGCCGTGCTGACGGCGGTGACCCCGTTGCTGACCCGGCTGAACCCCCTGTGGCCGCTGGCCGTCGTACTGCATGTGGACCTTGTGCGGTTCGGCCTGGGCGGCCCCGCCTGGCTGGGCTGGGTGAACGTGGCGGCGGGCTGGATGGTGCCCTACACCCTGGGCGCGGCCTGGACCCGGGGCGAGCTGGAGGGCCGCCGCGCGGGCTGGGTCCTGCTCGGCTGCGGTACGGCGGCGACCGCCGCTCTCGTCGTCCTCGCCGGCTACCCGGCGTCGATGGTCGGCGTCCCGGGCGAGGGCATGTCCAACCTGGACCCGCCGACGCTGGCCGTGGTCACCTTCGGCCTGGCCCAGTGCGGTCTCGCCCTGCTGCTGCGGGAGCGGCTGCGCCGCGCGATGCGCCGGCCCGTGGCCTGGGCGGCGGTGGCGCTCGTCAACCTCTCCGCGATGACCGTCTTCCTGTGGCACCAGACGGCCCTGATGGCCACGACGGCCACCGGCCTCCTCGCGGGCCGGCTCCCCGGGCTGCACACCCGGCCCGACGGGCTCGACTGGGTCGGGGCCCGGCTCCTGTGGCTTCCCGTGTTCGCCCTGGCCCTCGCGGTCTGCTGCGCCGCGTTCCGTTCCTTCGAACGGGGCGGTGACAAGGGCCGCCGTTCGCGGGTGGTGCGGGCGCACCGTCCGTCCGGCCGGGGGACAGCGGCGAAGGCCCGCCATGTCTAGGCTGGGCCGCGTGACGGACACGGGGGTGGGCGGCGCGCCGCGAGCGGGCGTCAGGGGCTGGCTGCGGACACTGCGCGGGGACCTGGGGACGGTCCGGGCCGACCCGCTGCCGCCCTCCACCTGGCTGCGCTGGCTGCCGCACGGGCTGGTGTGCCTGGCCGCGTTCGGCGTCTTCCTCGGTGGCGTCAACGACATGGCGGACAACGGCCATCTGAGCCGCGGCCCGGCCCTCCTGGTCGCGGGCGCGCAGGGCGGCGCGGTGGTGCTGGGGCTGTGGCGGCCGGTGCCGGCGTGGTGGCTGTCGCTGGGGGCCTTCTTCACGGGTGCCGTCCTGTTGCACCGTCGGCTGAGCATCGAGCTGGAGACCTACACCTGGCCCTGGACCGCGGCCGGGATCATCGGCATGCTGCTCGTGCTGCTGCTGCTCGCGCTGCGGGTGCCCACCCGGGCGTCGGTGGCGGCCCTGGTCGTGACCGCACTGGTCACCTATGGCCTGGAGAACCTGTGGGTCCGGGTGGACCACGACGCCACGGGCACACTCGCGATCGCTCTGGCCACCTTCGCCGTGGTCGTCGGCACCGCCCTGCGCGGCCGCCGCGAGGCCCGCGCGCAGCTCCTGGAGCAGACCACGCTCACGGCCGAGGAACGCACCCGGCGCACCCTGCTGGAGGAGCGCAGCCGTATCGCGCGGGAGCTGCACGACGTGGTGGCGCACCACATGTCGGTCATCTCCATCCAGGCTCAGGTCGCCCCGCATCTCGTCGAGAACCCGCCCGACGAGCTCAAGGAGAACCTCGCGGGCATCCGGCAGAACGCCCTGGAGGCGCTGACCGAGCTGCGCCGGGTGCTGGGCGTGCTGCGCTCGGAGCACCCCGGGCCGGGGGAGGCCCTCGTCGGCCCGGGCGGCGACACCGCCGACCACGCCCCGCAGCCCACCCTCGACCGGCTCGACGCGCTGGTGGAGAACACCCGGGCCGCCGGCCGCGAGGTCACCACCGAGATCAACGGCGAGCGGCGTCCGCTGCCGCCCGGCGTGGAGCTGTCGGCGTACCGGATCGTGCAGGAGGCCCTGAGCAACGTCCTGCGGCACGCGCCCGGCGCGAGCGCCAAGGTCCGTCTCACGTACCAGTCGGACGGTCTTGAGGTGGAGATAGTCAACTCCCGGCCGACGGGGCCCGCGTCGCCCTCGACGGGAGCGGGGCACGGACTGCTCGGCATGCGGGAGCGGGTCGCGATGCTCGGCGGCACCATGACGGCGCACCCGTGGCACTGGGACGGCTTCAAGGTCAGCGCGTTCCTCCCGGACACCCCGCCCGCCGACGCGACTCCGGGCACCGACCGGATCACCTACCACTTCCCCGACCCCGAGGCAGGAACCCCATGACGAGTGGCAGCGGCAAACCCATCCGGGTACTCATCGTCGACGACCAGGCGATGGTCCGGCAGGGCTTCACCGTGCTGCTCGGCATCCAGCCCGACATAGAGGTCGTCGGCGAGGCCCGGGAGGGCCGGGAAGCCGTGGCGAAGGCCGCCGAGACCGCCCCGGACGTCGTCCTCATGGACATCCGCATGCCCGGGGTCGGCGGGATCGAGGCCACCGAGCTGATCACGGCCGCGCACCCGGACATCAAGGTGCTGGTGCTCACCACCTTCGACCTCGACGAGTACGTGTACGACGCGCTGCGCGCCGGGGCGTCCGGCTTCCTGCTGAAGGACGCGTCGTCGGAGCAGCTCGCCGAGGCGGTCCGGGTGGTGGCGGCCGGGGAGGCGCTGCTCGCCCCGGTCATCACGCGCAAGCTGATCGCCGAGTTCTCCCGGCTGGACGGCCGGCCCCGCTCCCCGCTCAAGGAACGCGTCGGCGATCTGACCGAGCGGGAGACGGAGGTGCTCGCCCTGATCGCGCAGGGCCTGTCGAACGGGGAGATCGCCCGGCACCTCTTCGTCGCCGAGCAGACGGTGAAGACCCACGTGGGCCGGATCCTGGTGAAGCTTGGCCTCAGGGACCGGACGCAGGCGGCGGTGTTCGCGTACGAGTCGGGGCTGGTGCGGCCGTCGGGGTACTGAGACCAGGTGCCCCCCGTAGTACCTGAGAGGGACGGTGTGGAACCCCTCTCACTGGGGACGACCGGGGCCCGGGGTGCGCATACCTTTCTGTACGTGACCGAGACGACTCACACGCAGACCATGCCGCCGGGGGACAGGGCCAAGCCGCGCAGTCCGGAGTACCGGGTGGCGGTGGACTCCCTGCGCGGGCTGCGGCAGGACCTGATCCATGACGCCTTCGCCTACCGGCCGCTGCCGGGCCGGCGCACGGACGGCCGGTTCGCCCGGCGGCTGCCCGGCCGCCTGCGGGAGTACGCGGCCTGGACGCCGCACGCCCTGATCGTCGCGGCGGCCCTGATATCCGTGGCCTTCGCCACCGTCGACTCCGGTGGACCGGCCGCGCTGATGGGTCTGTTCTGCGCGGTTCCGGTGCTGCTGACCATGGTGCGGCCGGTGGGGGCGTTCTGGGCGTCCATGGTCTCCACCCTGGTCGTGGCCGTGATCGGCAGCCGCTGGTTCGAATGGCCGTGGGCGGCCGGCAGCTTCGTCAGCCACCTGACCGTGCTGACGGTGGTGGCGATGCGCACCAGGCCGCGCACGGCCGGGTGGATGTGGGCGCTGACGGCGCTGTACGCCGTCGTCGCGGACAGCGGCATCGGCCCGACCTCCATGTACGGCAGCAACTCCGGCGCCATGCTGATCATCTCGGCGCTGGTCCTGCTCTGCGTCACCGTCCGGCACATCCGCCGGGACGCCGTGCAGGAGGTCACCGCCCAGCAGACGGTCACCGCGCACGAGCGGTCCCGCCGCACCCTGCTGGAGGAGCGCACCACGATCGCCCGCGAGCTGCACGACGTCGTCGCCCACCACATGTCGGTGGTCGCCATCCAGGCGGAGGCCGCGCCCTACCGGGTGGAGAACCCGCCGCCGGAGCTGGAGAAGGCCTTCGCCACGATCCGGGAGAACGCGGTGGCGGCCCTGACCGAACTGCGCCGCGTCCTGGGCGTCGTGCGCGCCGAGGACTACGAGGCCCCGGACGCCCCGCAGCCCACGCTCGCCGAGCTGGAGGGGCTGCTGGCCAATGTGCGGGAGGCCGGGCTGGGCGTGGACAAGGCGGTGACCGGGGCGGTGCGCGAACTGCCCCAGGGCGTGGAGCTGTCGGCGTACCGCATCGTGCAGGAGGCGCTGAGCAACTCCCTGCGGCACGCCCCGGGCGCGACCGCCCGCGTCGAGATCGGCTACGTCCTCGGCGGGCTGGGCCTGCGTATAGTCAACGGCCCGCCGCCGAACCCCAGCCTGATCAAACCCTCGCCCGGCGCCGGACACGGCATCACCGGCATGCGGGAGCGGGTGTCGATGCTCAGCGGCGAGATGACGGCGGGCCGCACGGACGACGGAGGCTACGAGGTGGCGGTGTTCCTTCCGGTCGCACTGCCGGACGAGGGTGACGCATGACCATTCGCGTACTGATCGCGGACGACCAGATGATGGTGCGCGAGGGCTTCTCCGTCCTGCTGAACGCGATGCCGGACATCGAGGTCGTCGGCGAGGCGGTGAACGGCCGGGAGGCCGTCGCGAAGGTCCGCGAACTCGCCCCGGACGTGGTGCTGATGGACATCCGCATGCCCGAGCTGAACGGCATCGAGGCGACCCGCGAGATCGTCGCCGCCGACGGCGCGGCGAAGGTGCTGGTGCTCACCACCTTCGATCTCGACGAGTACGTGTACCAGGCGCTGCGCGCGGGAGCCTCCGGCTTCCTCCTCAAGGACGCCTCGGCCCGCCAGCTCGCCGACGGGGTGCGGATCGTGTCCACCGGGGAGGCCCTCCTGGCCCCCTCGGTCACCAGGCGTCTGATCACCGAGTTCTCCAAGCTCTCCGAGACCCCGCGCCTCATGCCCTCCGCGCAGGCGGCGTACGGGGACCTCACCGAGCGGGAGACGGAGGTGCTGGTCCTGATCGCGCAGGGCCTGTCGAACGCGGAGATCGCCGAGCGGCTGGTGGTCGCCGAGTCGACGATCAAGACACATGTCAGCCGGATCCTGGTGAAGCTCGGCCTCCGGGACCGCACCCAGGCGGCGGTGTTCGCGTACGAGGCACGGCTGGTGACGCCGGGCTAGCCGGCGGGCGGGGGCCCGTTCGTGTCGGAACACCCCTGGTCGGAGACGGGGATCCGGGCTAGCGTCCGTCCATGGCAGCTGCTTTCGACCTCGCGTTCGACCCGTGGGACCCGGCGTTCCTCGCCGACCCTTACCCCGCCTACGCCGAGCTGCGGGCCAGGGGCCGCGTGCACTACTACGAGCCCACGAACCAGTGGCTCGTCCCGCACCACGCGGACGTCTCGGCCCTGCTGCGCGACCGGCGCCTGGGCCGGACGTACCAGCACCGCTTCACGCACGAGGAGTTCGGCCGGACCGCGCCGCCGCGGGAGCACGAGCCGTTCCACACGCTCAACGACCACGGGATGCTCGACCTGGAGCCGCCGGACCACACCCGGATCCGGCGCCTGGTGTCGAAGGCGTTCACACCGCGCACGGTGGAGCGGCTGAGGCCGTATGTGGCCGATCTCGCCGGGGAGCTGGTCGACGGGCTCGTCAAGCGAGGCGGCGGCGACCTGCTCGGCGACGTCGCCGAACCCCTCCCCGTCGCCGTGATCGCCGAGATGCTCGGCATCCCGGAGTCCGACCGGGCCCCGCTGCGCCCCTGGTCGGCGGACATCTGCGGGATGTACGAGCTGAACCCGTCCGAGGAGACGGCGGCGAAGGCGGTCAGGGCGTCGGTGGAGTTCTCCGACTACCTGCGTGAACTGATCGCGGCCCGCCGCGAGGAACCGGGCGACGACCTGATCTCGGGCCTCATCGAGGCACACGACGAGGGCGACCGCCTCACCGAGCAGGAGATGATCTCGACGGCGGTCCTCCTCCTGAACGCCGGCCACGAGGCCACGGTGAACTCCACGGTCAACGGCTGGTACGCCCTCTTCCGCGACGAGGCCCAACTGGCGGCCCTGCGCGCGGACCACACCCTCGTCCCCACCGCCGTCGAAGAACTGATGCGCTACGACACCCCGCTCCAGCTCTTCGAACGCTGGGTCCTGGACGACATCGAGATCGCCGGCACGACGATCCCGCGCGGTGCGGAGATCGCCCTGCTCTTCGGCTCCGCCAACCACGACGCGACGGTCTTCTCCGACCCGGCCCGCCTCGACCTGAGCCGCACGGACAACCCCCACATCTCCTTCAGCGCGGGCATCCACTACTGCATCGGCGCGCCGTTGGCACGGATCGAGCTGGCGGCCTCCATGACGGCCCTCCTGGAGAAGGCCCCGACGCTCCGCCTCGCCGAGGAGCCGCGACGGAAGCCCAACTTCGTGATCCGGGGTCTTGAGGGGCTCAGCGTCGCGGTCTGAGACGCCGGACCAGCGCCCAGGCCGCCAGGGAGGCGGCGACCCCGCCGAGGACCGCCAGCGGCAGTTCGGCGTAGAGGACGCTCCAGTCCGGGGCCGCCTCGAACCGCCAGAGCCGCTCCCGGACCCCGACGGCCCACACCGCGAGCCCCGCGCCCGCGCCGACGGACGCGGTCAGGCATCCCGCAGCGGCCTGCGTACGTTGTCCCATGCCCGGCATGGACGTACGCGGGCCGCGGCGCGGTTCCGGCCGCCGCTCAGGAGGTCATGTCCCGGCGCCGCAGCCCCGCCAGGCCGGCGGCCACCAGCACCACGGCCAGCCCCAGCAGGACCAGCACCGGCCCCCACTCCATCGCCCCGCCCGGCAGCTTGGGCAGGTGCCCGAAGGGCGACAGGTCCAGCACCGCCCGCGGCACGTCCAGCGCGGGCCCGACCCAGCCGATCAGCAGGACCGCTCCGGCGACGCCCCAGGCCGCCGCCGCTGCCCGGGGCAGTACGCCGATCAGCAGGACCGCGAGGCCGCCGATCACCCAGATCGCCGGGAGCTGCACCAGGCACGCCCCCAGGATCGGGCCGATGTCCCTGCCGTAGCCGAGGGCGAAGCCCAGGCCGGCCAGCAGCATCAGGAGCGCCGCACCGCCGAAGGCGATCGCCAGATGCCCGGCGGCCCACCGCAGCCGCCCGACCGCGTTCGCCAGGACCGGTTCCGCCCGGCCCGACGTCTCCTCGCCGTGCAGCCGCAGCACCGACGCCACGATGTACAGGGCCGCGACCAGGCCGAGCATGCCGACCATCGACGCCAGGAACGCGTCCGTCAGGCCGGAGTGGCCGCCCATCCGCTCGAAGATCCGCCGGGCACCGGCGTTGTCGCCGACCAGGTCGGCCGCGCCCTCGGTCATGCCGCCGTAGACCGCCCCGGCGAGGAGGAAGCCGATGCTCCAGCCCAGGACACCGCCCCGCTGCAACCGCCAGGCCAGCGCGCCCGCGCTGCCCAGGCGGCCGCTCGCGGGCCCCGGCCGGGTGGGCAGGAAGCTCATGCCGACGTCCCGGCGGCCGGCCAGCCCGTAGGCCGCCGCGCCCTGGAGCAGGACCGCCCCGGCGAGCAGCGCCAGTACCCACCAGCGTTCGTCGGCGTACGGCCGCAGGTTCTCCAGCCAGCCCAGCGGCGACAGCCACGTCAGTACCGACGAGCCGTCGTCCGTCGCGGAGTCGCCCGCCGCGCGCAGGACGAAGGCGGTGCCCAGCACCGCCGCCGTCAGCCCTCGGGCCAGCCGGGCGCTCTCCGTCAGCTGGGCGACGATCGCCGCCATCGTGGCGAAGACCATCCCGACTCCGGCGATCCCCAGGCCCAGGGCCAGCGCCCCGGCCACTCCCCGCCCGGCCAGTCCGGCCGTCACCAGCAGCGCCAGGACCGCGTTGGCGACGGCCGCCGCCAGCAGGGCCGACGTCAGGGAGGCCCGGCGGCCCACCATCCCGGACGCCACCAGCTCCTGACGGCCGCTCTCCTCCTCGTCCCGGGTGTGCCGTACGACGACCAGCAGGCTCATCACGGCGGCCAGGGCACCCGCGTAGACGCCGACCCGCCAGGCCGTCAGCGCGCCGATCGAGTCGTCGAAGACCGGGCCGATCATCGCGCGCAGCGAGGAGTTGGCGGCCATCTGCCGGATCAGGTCGGCGCGTTCGGCCGGGGTGCCGTACAGGCCCTCCAGCGTGCCCGGCATGGAGAGGACCATCAGGGCGTTGACCCCGATCCACACCGGGATCATCAGCCGGTCGCGGCGCAGCGCGAACCGCAACAGCGTGCCCGTCCCGGCCAGCTGACGTGAGCTGCCGGGCCGCACCGCGAAGGCCGTCATCGGGCCGCCGCCTCTGCCGTCTCGTCCGACTGGTAGTGCCGCAGGAACAGCTCCTCCAGCGTCGGCGGCGTCGAGGTCAGCGACCGGACACCCGACTCGCTCAGCGACCGCAGTACGCCGTTCAGCCGGTCGGTGTCGACCTGGAGCCGGACGCGGTGGCCCTGGACGTCGAGGTCGTGGACGCCGGGCAGCTCGGCCAGTCCGTTGGGCGGGCCCGCGAGTTCGGCGACGACGCTGGTGCGGGTCAGATGGCGCAGGTCGGCGAGCGACCCGCTCTCGACCGTACGGCCCTTGCGGATGATGCTCACCCGGTCGCACAGCTCCTCCACCTCGCTGAGGATGTGGGAGGAGAGCAGGACGGTCCGCCCCCGGTCGCGCTCCTCCTCGACGCACCGCCGGAAGACCTCCTCCATCAGCGGATCAAGCCCCGAGGTCGGCTCGTCCAGGATCAGCAGGTCGACGTCCGAGGCGAACGCGGCGACCAGGGCGACCTTCTGCCGGTTGCCCTTGGAGTACGTACGGCCCTTCTTGGTGGGGTCGAGTTCGAAGCGCTCGATCAGCTCCGCGCGGCGCCTCGTGTCCAGTCCTCCGCGCAGCCGCCCGTACAGGTCGATGACCTCGCCGCCGGAGAGGTTGCGCCACAGCGTCACGTCCCCCGGGACGTAGGCGATACGGCGGTGCGCCTCGACGGCGTCCGCCCACGGGTCGCGGCCGAGCACCTGCGCGGCGCCCGAGTCGGCGCGCAGCAGGCCGAGCAGGACACGGATGGTGGTGGACTTGCCGGCGCCGTTGGGGCCGAGGAAGCCGTGGACCTCGCCGGAGGCGACCTCCAGATCGAGCCCGTCGAGTGCGTGCGTCCGTCCGAACGACTTGTGCAGTCCGGAGACGGTGATGGCCTTCGTCATGCTTCAGAAGCTACGCTTTCTTCAGAAACTTGTGAAGTTAAGGAACCGTATGAATCGCGGATAGGGTGAACCGCATGACGGAATCAGCCGGGAGCGGCCGGGACGCGGAGGCCGTGTCGAGGTTCGTGGAGTCCTTCGCGGCGCAGCTCGTCGAGGCCGGTATGCCGCGGATGCCCGCCCGGGTCTTCGCCGCGCTGCTCGCCTCCGACGAGGGTTCGCTGACCTCCGCCGAACTGGGGGACCAGCTGCGCATCAGCCCCGCGGCGGTGTCCGGGGCGGTGCGCTACCTGGCCCAGACGCACATGGTCTCGCGCGAACGGGAGCCCGGTTCCCGCCGGGAGCGCTACCGGGTGCACGGCGACCAGTGGTACGAGGCCCTGACCAACCGCGAGGCCGTCCTCAAGCGCTGGGAGGGGGCCCTGCGCGAGGGCGTCACCAGCCTCGGCGCCACCACCCCGGCGGGCCGCCGCCTGTCCGAGACCCTCGCGTTCTTCGAGTTCCTGCAGGGCGAGGTCGCGGCGATGATGGAGCGCTGGCGGGTGCACCGGGAGGAGCGGTTCGGGGCAGGGTGATCGGTCGGCTACGCTGAGTGGTGGCTGGTTCGTACTCAGGGGAGGGCGCATCATGACAGTCATGGCAGAGCGACCGACGATAAGCGGTGCCGAGTCCAGCAGCTTCCAGGAACTGCTGGACATCCTCGACGAGCTGCGCCTGCGCGACGGCTTCAAGGCCGAAATCATCAAGGGGAAGATCGTTGTGTCGCCGTGGTCGCAGGGCTACTACCACCGCGTCATGGAGCTCGTGTGTGAACAGCTGCGGTCGTATCTCCTCCCAGGGCACCGCATGAGTTGTGGCCCGTTCCTGTACGTCTTTCCAGGGGACGAGCGGGCGTACGGACCGGACATCCACGCCGCGCCCGGGCGCGTGTTCGAGACGACCAGCAACCGGCTGGACGGTGAGGCCTTGTCCTTCGTCGCCGAACTGACGTCCAGCAGCACCCGGGATGACGACCTGACCGACAAGGTCGAGGTCTACGGACGAGCAGGCGTCCCCGTCTACCTGCTCCTCGACATGCAGGAGGAGCAGGCCACGGTCCTGTGGACGCCGTCCGCCAAGGGATACGAGTCGCGCGTCACCCGGCCGTTCGGCGAGAAACTTCCCATCCCTGCCCCCTTCGACTGTCTGCTGGACACCGCCGGGTTCCAGGCCCCCGAGGACTGACTCACGACCCTGCCGGCACCGTCAGCCCCCACGCCCCCTCCCGCACACTCCACGTCCGGGTCCGGACCGGCCCCGACACCACCGTGTCCGCCCGGTAGCGGAAGTGCGCCCCCGAGACGGTCACCGTGCGGCCCCGCGCGAGCAGGGGAGAGGCCTCGGCGCCCACCGACACCGGCCGGACCTCCACCGACGCGATCCCCGCGGGGCCCGGCGCCACCGACACCGCCTCGACCGGCTGGTCCAGGTCGACGAGGGTCTCCCCGTCCACCTCGACCCGCAGCCGGGACGGCCCGGGCTCCGGCGCGGCGGCGAGCCGGGACGGGCGGCCCGCCGGCACCAGGGTCCGGACCAGGGACTGGCAGGTCCGCAGCCACGGGTGGCCCGTCGCCGCCTCCGGATCCTCGTCCTGAGGCCCCTCGGCCGCCGGGAAGGGCGACAGGGGCGGTATGCGCAACGCGCCGAGCACCACCCCGTCGCTGTCGTCGACCATCAGGTCCATCCGCCGCTCGACCCCGTCGAGCACCGCCCGCGCCGCGGCCACCGTCCCCGTCGGCACCCCCAGCGAACGCGCGAGGGACTGCACACCACCGACCGGCACCACCGCCAGCGCGCACCCGGTCAGCTCCCGGTGCCGGTGCAGCAGCGACACCGCGCGGATCAGGGCCCGGTCGTCGCCCACCACGACCGGGCGCCGCGAGCCCCGCCGGGCCAGCGCCCGGGCGAACTCCTCCGGCCCCTCCGGCAGGCACACCTTCGTGCCGGCACCCCCGCTGAGCACGTCTTTCGCGATCCGCACGGACTCGTTGTCCGTCCGGCGGGCGACCGGGTCTATGACCACCAGCAGCTGCTCGGACGTCGGAGAAGTCGCCACCTCGGCCATGCCTCGCTTCCTCGGGTAGCATCTTTGTGCAAGAGCCCCTTGCGCTATTGCGCCAGGGGCTTCGTCTATTCCGGGGCATCCGGTCCGACGGTTGGCGGCCAACGGTGGTCGCGGTGCACGCGGTGGTACACCGCCGCGTTCGCCCTCGACCATGGACATGCCCCGCCCGGAAGGGGTGTACGCGCGTGCCCGCACTTGTGCTGCTCGGTGCTCAGTGGGGTGACGAAGGCAAGGGAAAGGCCACCGACCTGCTCGGTGGATCCGTGGACTATGTAGTGCGCTACCAGGGCGGCAACAACGCCGGCCACACGGTGGTCGTAGGTGACCAGAAGTACGCACTGCACCTCCTCCCTTCCGGAATCCTGTCTCCCGGCTGCACGCCGGTCATCGGTAACGGTGTCGTCGTCGACCCGTCGGTCCTGCTCTCCGAGCTGAGCGGTCTGAACGAGCGTGGTGTCGACACCTCCAAGCTCCTCCTCAGCGGCAACGCGCACATCATCACGCCGTACAACGTCACCGTCGACAAGGTGACGGAGCGCTTCCTCGGAAAGCGCAAGATCGGCACGACCGGGCGCGGCATCGGACCGACCTACGCGGACAAGATCAACCGTGTCGGTATCCGTGTGCAGGACCTCTACGACGAGTCGATCCTCACGCAGAAGGTCGAGGCGGCCCTCGACATCAAGAACCAGGTCCTCACCAAGCTCTACAACCGGCGCGCGATCGCCGTGGACCAGGTGGTCGAGGAGCTGCTGACGTACGCCGACAAGCTCCGGCCGTACGTCTCCGACACCGTCCTGGTGCTGAACCAGGCCTTGGAGGAGGACAAGGTGGTCCTCTTCGAGGGCGGCCAGGGCACGCTCCTCGACATCGACCACGGCACGTACCCCTTCGTCACCTCCTCGAACCCGACCGCGGGCGGCGCCTGCACCGGCGCCGGCGTGGGCCCGACGAAGATCAGCCGGGTCATCGGCATCCTCAAGGCCTACACGACCCGTGTCGGCGCGGGCCCGTTCCCGACGGAGCTCTTCGACGAGGACGGCGAGGCGCTGCGCCGCATCGGCGGCGAGAAGGGCGTGACCACCGGCCGCGACCGCCGCTGCGGCTGGTTCGACGCGGTGATCGCCCGCTACGCGACCCGCGTCAACGGCCTGACCGACTTCTTCCTGACCAAGCTCGACGTCCTCACCGGCTGGGAGCAGATCCCGGTCTGCGTGGCGTACGAGATCGACGGCAAGCGCGTCGAGGAGCTCCCGTACTCCCAGACCGACTTCCACCACGCGAAGCCGGTCTACGAGATGCTGCCGGGCTGGAGCGAGGACATCAGCAAGGCCAAGTCCTTCTCCGACCTGCCGAAGAACGCCCAGGCCTACGTCAAGGCGCTGGAGGAGATGTCGGGCGCCCCGATCTCCGCGATCGGCGTGGGCCCGGGCCGGGACGAGACGATCGAGATCAACTCGTTCCTGTAGGACGCCTCCTGCCGCGGCCGGTGACCGAGGGAGTGATCCCCGGTCACCGGCCGAGCTGTGCCGCCAGTTCCTGAACGATGCGGTGGCCGCCGAGCAGATCGATGCCGGTGCGCTCGCGGAGCAGCTTGACGGCCTGGATGTCCGAGTCCCGCTTCCCCTCGCCCAGTACGTCCGTCAACTCCGCGACCAGAGCGGCGTCCGACTCCCGCAGGGCGTCCAGTGCCTGGCTGTGCGTGGTGGGCAGGGTGCCGCCCTCGACCAGCAGCTCCAGGGCCACGGAGCCGGTGTGCAGATTCAGGCTCGAACTCTTGCGCAGGCGACGAATCGCCCTGGCCGTCCGGCCCTCACCCGCCAGCACCCTCGCCTCATCCTGCGCCTCCTGCCCGACCGTGGTGATCATCGCGGTCAGGCGGGCTTCGGTACTCGTCATGGACACACCTTCCAGGCCTTGGGCCTCAACTGAAGACGATCATCGACCCCTGCGCCAGACTCCGCGTCACCGCCGCGTGCAGCCCGAGCCAGACGTGGCGTTCGCGGGCGAACGGGCTGGGGTCGTAGGGGGCGGGGACGGCGGGTTCCTCCAGTTCCGTGGGGGCCAGGGGTGCCTGGGGTGCCGCCGGGGGGTTGGCCGGGTCGATGCCGAGGGCGGGGGCGACCGTCTCCAGCTCCCGCAGCAGGGCGTGCGAGGAGCCCAGCGGGCCGCCGCCCGCGAGAAGATCGTCGTCGGCGAGGGGGCTGGGGAAGTCGACGGGGACGTACGCGCCCGCGTGGTCGTAGTGCCAGACGAGGTGCGACTGCTGGGCCGTCGACTCGAACATCTCCAGCAACTGCTCGTAGTCGCCGCCGAGTTCGTCCACGGGCGTCACCGGCAGGCCGCACACCTGGAGCAGATAGGCGCGGCGCAGGAAGTGCAGCGCGTCGTAGTCGAAGCCCGCGACCGGGGCGACCTCGCCGGACAGGCCCGGCATGTACTGGTACACCGGCACCGGCGGCAACCCGGCCTCGGCGAGCACCTTGTTGTATTGCGCGAGTTCCTCGGCGAACGGGTTGTCCGGCGTGTGGCACAAGACGTCGACGAGCGGTACCAGCCACAGGTCACAGGCCAAAGAAGGCTCCTCGATCAGCACAGCGGTCGGTTGGCGTCGGGTAGCACGGTGGTCAGGGAAGCGTATCGGTGCGGCACGGCAGAGGCTCCTGTCGTGCATGTCCCATACCCATACGGACAGCTGCGACGCGGGCCATCAGCAGGCGAGGCGCTCGATCAGGGCGAGCGAGTGGGAGTTGTAGCCGGAGATGATCGACCGGGCCGTGACCGTGTCCTGGTCGGCCAGGGCGTCGACCAGCGCGGTGTGGCCGGCCCACAGCTCGCCGCGCAGGTCGGCGAGGCGGCGCAGATGCTGCACCGCGCCCACCCAGGTCTGGACGCGCAGCCGGTGCAGGAAGTCGCCCAGATACGGGTTGCCGAAGAGGGCGGCGAGTTCGCGCCAGTAGCGCAGGTCGTAGCCGATGAGAACGGTGAGGTCACCGGCCGCGGCGGCCCGCTGCGCCTCCTCGCCGCGCCGCCGGACCCCGGCGAGCACGGAGGCGACCCGGGGATCGTCGGGCTGGAGCGAGTCGCGCTGCCCGGAGGTGAGGGCGTGGAACATCCCCTCGATGACCAGGTCACGGGCCTCGATCATGCCGCGGAAGTCCTCGGCCGAGTACTCGTGGACCCGGAAGCCGCGGTGCTGGTCGGCGTCGAGGAGCCCCTGGGCCGAGAGGTCGACCAGGGCCTCGCGCACCGGCGTCGCGGACACCCCGTACTGCTCGGCGATCTCCTTGACCGTGAACTCCTGACCCGGCTGGAGCCGTCCGGCCAGCACCTCGTCACGAAGGGCGTCCGCGATCTGCTGGCGCAGGGTGCTGCGCGTCACGGCGCCGTTGCCGGTGCTGCCGG
Source organism: Streptomyces sp. NPDC041940 (assembly GCF_055589465.1). NCBI lineage: Bacteria > Bacillati > Actinomycetota > Actinomycetes > Kitasatosporales > Streptomycetaceae > Streptomyces > Streptomyces sp. NPDC041940. Next base: position 83,585 of record NZ_JBVJBP010000029.1, on the reverse strand, counting down.
GCATGGTCAGGGCGTCTCCCTCGTCGCGTTCGGGTGGCGTGCACGTATATGTATGTCTACGAGCCCGCCACCTTACGCGTTCGAATGAGGCGCGAGGTTGTCGGCTACTGACGGGTTTACATCTGTTTACCCTGCTGTTCGGTCCGCTGTCTACGCCGTGTACTCGTCCGCCACCGACAGCGCCGTGTCCAGGACCGCGAGGCCTTCCTTCAGCTCCGCCTCGCCGATGTTGCAGGGCGGCACCACATGCGTCCGGTTCATGTTCACGAACGGCCACAGCCCGCCGCCCTTCGCGGCGGCGGCGAAGGCGGCCATCGGCGCGTTCGCCTCCCCGGCCGCGTTGTACGGCACCAGCGGCTCGCGCGTCTCCCGGTTCCGCACCAGCTCCAGCGCCCAGAACATGCCGACGCCGCGCACCTCGCCGACGCTCGGGTGCCGCTCGGCGAGCGCGGCCAGCTCCGGCCCGACGACGGACGCGCCCAGCCGGGCCGCGTTCTCGACGATGCCCTCCTCCGCCATGACGTTGATCGTCGCGACGGCGGCGGCACACGCCAGCGGGTGTCCGGAGTAGGTCAGACCGCCGGGGTAGGGCCGCTTGCCGAACGTCTCCGCGATCGCGCCGGAGATCGCGACACCGCCCAGCGGCACATAGCCGCTGTTCACGCCCTTCGCGAAGGTCAGCAGGTCGGGCGTGACGTCGAACAGGTCGGCCGCGAACCACTCACCGGTCCGTCCGAACCCGGCCATGACCTCGTCCAGGACGAAGACGATCCCGTACTTGTCGCAGATCTCGCGCACACCGGCGAGGTAGCCGGGCGGCGGGACCATGATCCCGGCCGTTCCCGGGATCGTCTCCAGGATGATCGCCGCGACGGTCGAGGGCCCCTCGAAGGCGATCGTCGTCTCCAGGTGCTCCAGCGCCCGGGCGCACTCCTGCTCCTCGGTCTCGGCGTAGAAGCGGGTGCGGTAGAGGTAGGGCGCCCAGAAGCGCGCGACCCCGGCCGTGCCGCTGTCGGAGGCCCAGCGGCGCGGGTCGCCGGTGAGGTTCACGGCCTGCTGCGTGCCGCCGTGGTACGAGCGGTACGCCGAGAGCACCTTGGGGCGGCCCGTGTGCAGCCGGGCCATGCGGATGGCGTGCTCGACGGCGTCGGCGCCGCCGTTGGTGAAGAAGATCTTGTCCAGGTCGCCGGGGGTCCGCTCGGCGATCAGCCGCGCCGCCTCCGACCGCGCCTCGATCGCGAACGCGGGCGCGAAGGTCGTCATCTTCGCCGCCTGCTCCTGGATCGCGGCGACGACCTCGGGGTGCTGGTAGCCGATGTTCGTGTAGACGAGCCCACTGGAGAAGTCGAGGTAGCGGCGGCCGTCGTAGTCCCAGAAGTACGACCCCTGCGCGCCGGCGACGGCGAGCGGGTCGATGAGCTCCTGGGCGGACCAGGAGTGGAACACATGGTCACGGTCGGCGGCCTTGACGGCGGCACCGGCTTCAGGGTTCGGCTGAGGGGTCATGCGGGCGAGCGTAGGCATGCGGAGTACGAGCGGGAAATCGGCGTCGTGTGTGAGGTCTGGGGGTTTCCGCGACAGGTTGTCGACGGGGAGGAGCCACACGGCGGGCACGGAGGGCCTTCCCGCCGGGCATTGACAACACGCTGTCCAATCGACAGTATGTTGTCATACTCGAACTCCAGGAGGAGCCATGAGCGCCAAGCCCGTCCATCTCGCCGTCTACGACACCCTCGCCGACTGGGAGACCGGCCACGCCACGGCCCACCTCGCCCGCGCCGGCCACACGATCCGCACGGTCGGCCCGTCCACGGCCCCGGTCACCAGCACCGGCGGACTGCGCGTCCAGCCCGACACGGCCCTGGACGACGTACGGCCCGAGGACAGCGCGCTGCTGATCCTCCCGGGCGCCGACCTCTGGGACACGGGCGACGACCTCGCGCCCTTCGCCCGCAAGGCCCGGGCCTTCCTGGACGCGGGCGTACCCGTCGCCGCGATCTGCGGGGCCACCGCCGGACTCGCCCGGGAGGGCCTGCTCGACGACCGTGACCACACCAGCGCGGTCTCCTTCTACCTGGCCGCGACCGGCTACGCGGGCGCCGGGCGCTACGTCGAGACCGACGCGGTCACCGACGGCGCCCTGGTCACCGCGGGCCCGACCGAGCCCGTCGCCTTCGCCCGGGAGATCCTCCGGCTGCTCGGGGTCTACGAGGGTGAGGTGCTCGACGCCTGGTACCGGCTGTTCCACGACTCCGACGCGGCGGCGTACGCGGTGCTGGAGAAGGCCGGCGCGCTGTGAGCCGGGAGCGTCAGGATCTGTTCAGCCGCAGCGCCCTCGGGGTGTTCAGGCTCAACGGCCAGTTCCTCGCCGTCGCGGAGGAACTGGCCCGGCCCGCCGGGCTCACCGCCGCCTGGTGGCAGGTGCTCGGCGCGGTCCTCGGCGAGCCGCTGCCCGTCTCCGGCATCGCCCGCGCCATGGGCATCACCCGCCAGAGCGTGCAGCGCATCGCCGACCTGCTGGTGGAACGCGGCCTCGCCGAGTACCGGCCGAACCCCGCGCACCGCCGCGCCAAGCTCCTCGCACCGACCGAGGAGGGCCGCGCGGCGATCGCCCGGATCGACCCCGGGCACGCGGCGTTCGCCGACCGGCTGGCGGAGGAGTTCGGGGAGGCGGAACTGGCGGAGGCGGTGCGGGCACTGGAACGTCTGTCCAAGGTGCTCGACCAGGCAGGTCCGCCTGTTACGGAACCGTAGACAGCGACCAGGTCACCCCGCCCCGGACCCGCACTATTCTCGATCTGTTGCTCATGTTCGGGGGGAAGGCGGCTGAGCGATGGACAAGCTGGGACTTGGGGATCCCGTACGCATCGGTGCCTATCGGCTGCTGGCGCGGCTCGGCGCCGGTGGGATGGGGCAGGTGTATCTGGCCCGCTCCGAGCGGGGCCGTACGGTCGCCGTGAAACTCGTGCGTGAGGAACTGGCCGCGCAGGAGGAGTTCCGGGAGCGGTTCCGGCAGGAGGTGCGGGCCGCGCGGCGGGTCGGCGGGTACTGGACGGCGCCGGTGCTGGACGCGGACACCGAGGCGGCGGTGCCGTGGGTCGCCACGGGGTACGTCGCCGGGCCGAGTCTCCAGCAGGTCGTCGGGCACGACCACGGTGCCCTGCCCGAGCGGACGGTCCGTATCCTCGCGGCCGGGCTCGCGCACGCGCTCAAGGACATCCACGCCGCCGGCATCGTCCACCGCGACCTCAAGCCGTCCAACGTGCTGGTCACCATCGACGGCCCGCGCGTCATCGACTTCGGTATCGCACGGGCCCTGGAGACCGTGACGGACGGCGGGCTCACGCGCACCGGCGCGCTCGTCGGATCGCCCGGTTTCATGGCGCCCGAGCAGGTGCGGGGCGACCGCGTCACCCCGGCCTGCGACGTCTTCTGCCTCGGCTCCGTCCTCGCCTACGCCGCGACCGGTGCCCTGCCCTTCGGCACCGCCAACAGCGGTGTGCACGCGCTGATGTTCCGCATCGCCCAGGAGGAACCGGACCTGACGGGGGTGCCCGAGGGCATCGCCGACCTGGTCCGGGACTGTCTGCGCAAGGACCCCGCCGCCCGCCCGACCCTGGACCGCGTCCTGGAACGCACCGGCGCGGACGACACCGTCGCCGACGGCCGCGCCCTCGACCCCTGGCTGCCGAGCGCGCTGGTGGCCCAACTGGGGCGTCACGCGGTGCGGTTGCTGGACGCGGAGGACCCGGAAGGAGACGGTGCCGCGGGCCGGGCCCCCGAAGGGGCGCGGGGCAGTGACACGGGCGGCTCCGCCGCGTCGGCGCGACCAGCCCCCACCGGCCCTGAAGGGGCGCGGGGAACTGCGCGACCAGCCCCCACCGGCCCGCAGCCGGAGTACGGAGCCGACGCCACCCCCGAACATGCCCCGGCCGCCGACGAATCGTCACCGAACCCCGTGCCACAGGCGCCCACCGCGCCCACCGCGCCCACCGCTCCGCCTCCGCCGGGCCAACCGGGCGAGGGCCCGCCACTGAACCACCTGCCCACCATGGTCGCGAGCCAGGGCGTACCGCCCGGCCCATACGCGCCCCCACCCCCGTACCCGCCCCCGGCATACGGCTACCCCCAGCAACACCCCCAGCCCGGATCCACCCCGCCCTACGGCCCACCGCCCTACGGCCCAACGCCCTACGGCCCACCGCCGTACGGCACGCCGCAGGAACCGCCCCGCAACGGCCGTTCCACCGCGCTGCTCGTCGTGATCGCCCTGGTCGTCGCGCTGGCCGCGGGCGGCTCGGTGTACGCGCTGATGCAGGGCGGTGCGGGCGACCGGGCCGACGACCGCTCCACCCCCACGCAGGACACCGGCGCCCCCTCGGACTCCGGCGCCTCCTCGCAGACCTCGCGGCCGGACACCAGCGCCTCCTCCCCGGCGGACGGCGCGATCCCGACGGGGTACCTCGGGACCTGGACCACCACCATCGACAGCGCCGACGGGCAGCACACCCGCTCCCTGACGATCCGGCAGGGCGGGCCGGGCGACACGGTCCTGTCCCTCGTGGCGGACGGCCCCACGGCCTCGGGCGGCACCTACCACTGCGTGTTCGAGGGCGAGCTGACCGACTCCCCGGGGTCCGGCGGCCCGTTGAGGATCGGCCCGTCCACCGTGTCCGTCGGGCAGCCGCGCTCCGCCTGCACACCGGGCGAAGCCACCGAGGTCACCCTCCTGACGGACTACACGCTCCAGCGCGTGAACACGAGCAGCGGGGAGCAGCTGACTTACTCGAAGGAGTGAGGCAACTCCCGGTTCACGCGGCGTCGTTGAACGTCCGGCGAATTCAAGCCGACGAAATCCGGATATCCGCTCGTACAGCCGTACGGTGTCCAGACGATCGAGTCCGGGCGGCGGCGGGGGCACCCACGGTGGAGTGGTTGAGCGCGGAGAACCTCGTGGCTGTGGCGACGGCCCTGCTCGGCATCATCGCCTCGGGCGTCATGGTCTGGTACGAGCGCCGGGTGCCGCGCCGCAAGCGGGTCGGCTACCGCGTGCAGATGGACAACGCCATCGGCGACGACGTGCGCTCGGGCCGCGCCAGCCGCCGTCTCGGCCTGTTCGACGAGGCCCCGGACATGTCCGACGCGACCCTGGTCCTGCTGCGCATCGAGAACGACGGTTCGCAGGGCATCGACCGCGACGACTACACCGGCCCCGAACTGCACGGCCTGACCGCGGTGTTCGCCGGCCGTACCGTCCGGGGCGTCTCGGTGACCCAGCCGTCGGACACCGACCACCTCATGGACCACTTCACCGCGGCCCGCGGCTTCGCCTATGAGGGCAACACCCTGCGCATCCCCCGCGTCCCGCTCAACCGGGGCGACCACTTCAAACTGCTCGTGCTGCTCGCCGGCGGCGATGTCGGCGACGAGATCCGGCTGGTCGGCGGCCTGCGCGACGGCGAGGTGCATCCCAACCGCAGCGCCACGCCGGACGACAAGCCGCCGCTGTTCAGCCGGGCGGCGCGGCTGATCACCATCGCGCTCACGGTGAGCGTGGTCACCCTGGCGGCGATCGTCGTCGTCCAGGACGACACCCCGCCCCCGATCGGCTGCGCGAGCGGCACCCTCACCCTCACCGGCTCGACCGCCTTCGCTCCGGTGCTGCGCGAGGTGGCCGCCAAGTACGAGCGGGACTGCGGGGGCGACCCCGTCATCGAGGTGGACACCCACGGCTCGACGGCCGGGATCCGGGAGCTCGCGGCGGCCGGCGACCGGGCGGCACGGGACGGGCGGGGATCCCCGCCGGTGGTGGCCCTGTCGGACGGCCCCAAGCCGGCCGGCCTGCCCACACTGCGCGAGAACCGGGTGGCGGTGTCCGTCTTCGCGCTGGTGGTCAACGACGACGTGAGGCTGAAGAACCTGTCCACGGCGGACGTACGGCGTCTCTACCGGGGCGAGATCCGCAACTGGAGGCAGCTCGGCGGCCCGGATCTGCCCGTGCACCTGGTCAGCCGGGACGCGGGCTCGGGGACGCGGCAGGTATTCCAGCGCCGGGTGCTGGGCCGGGGCGAGATCGCCAACTCCTCCGTCGACTGCGTCCACAAGGACGACCCGACGGCCGCCGTCATCCGCTGCGAACTCGACTCCACGGAACAGGTGCTGACGACGGTCGCCGGTCTCCCGGGCGCCGTCGGCTACAGCGAACTCAACCTGGCCGCCCGCGCGAAGGGCCTGCACTCCCTGCGTCTGGACGGCGACCCGGCCTCCGTCGACGCCATCGAACACGGCACGAGCGACTACCCCTACCGCGAGATCGAGTACGCCTACACCTACGGCCGCCCCCCGGCCGACTCCCTGGCGTCGAGCTTCCTGACGTACCTCTCCCGCGGCAACGGCCAGGACGTCACCCGCACCCACGGCCACGTCCCGTGCTGGACACCGGAGGGCCTGACGCTGTGTGCGCAGGACGACGGGAACTGACCCCGCCCGCTCACCTCGGCTCCGGCGGCCGCTGCCGGGGCATGTTCGGCCGGGCGCCCCCCGTCGGCGGCACGGCGAACCGCCCGTTCACACCCCCCGCCTCGACCCCCCGCCCCGCACCGGACAACACCACCGCCTGCATCCCCACCGGCGCACCCCCGGCCCGGAACTCTCCCATCCAGTCCCCGGTCTCGACCCGGACCAGCTCACTCACGTCCTCGGTGAACCTCCGCAGCACCCCCAGGCACCGCTCGGCGGCCTCGGCGGCCGTCCCCTCCGCCGGCCCCAGCACCTCCCGCACGCACTCCGCCGCCCAGTCGAACTGCAACGCCTGCAACCGCCGCTGCACGGCCTGCGCGGTGGCCACGTCCCGCATCCAGCCCGACGTCACCCCGAAGTACCGGTCGGCGGCCACACACGCCACCCCCAGCAGCAGCGCCAGACACCCCCAGGGCGCGACCCCGCCGGCGACCCCGGTCAGCTCCAGCAGGGGCAGCGCGACGCCGGTGACCGCCCCCACCGCGGCCCCGCAGCGCAGCACCCGCGCGCACCGCCGCTTCCACACGCGGTCCCCGAGGTACCAGGCGGCCGTCCGCAGCGCCCCGCGCTCGACCCACCGGTACAGCTCGTCCAGCCGGACCGCCGGCTCGCCCCAGTCGCCGAGCGGAAAGGCCCGCCCGGTCAGATCGCCCGGCCCCGGCCGGGCCGCCCCCTCGCCCCGTCCGTCCTGAGGCGGCACCTCGGGCTGCATCTCCGGCTGACCCACCCGGCACTCCCTACTGACCACGAACGACCATGTACGACCACGCGCGGTTCACGCCGAATCACACTGCGCGACGAACGACACACCTGACGCGCCGGACCCTTCCTACCCCCCAATGGGTGGCGAAGGCGCAGCTTTCGCCACTTTTCCGCCCGGAAGTATTCCTTGATCCGGTATAGGGCGCGAGGGGGGATCACTCGAAAGAGTGCTGGGGCGACGGCAGGCCTGACCACGTAGGCTCGTGCCGAACGGGAAAACCCGTACCGAGCAAGGAGCTGATCGTGATCCCCGGTGGTGGCCAGCCCAATATGCAGCAGTTGCTCCAGCAGGCCCAGAAGATGCAACAGGACCTGGCACAGGCGCAGGAGGAACTGGCGCAGACGGAGGTCGACGGGCAGGCGGGCGGTGGCCTGGTGACCGCGACCGTCACCGGCGCCGGCGAACTGCGCGCCCTGAAGATCGACCCGAAGGCGGTCGACCCCGACGACACCGAGACACTGGCCGATCTGGTCGTGGCGGCGGTCCAGGCGGCCAACGAGAACGCGCAGGCGCTCCAGCAGCAGAAGCTGGGCCCGCTCGCGCAGGGCCTGGGCGGCGGCGGCATCCCGGGTCTGCCGTTCTGAGACGCCCGCCGCCTTCCTCGGACGGGCGGCGGACAACTACCGTAGAGAACTCGACGTCCCAGGAAGGGCAGTCCGTTGTACGAAGGCGTGGTCCAGGACCTGATCGACGAGCTGGGGCGGCTGCCCGGCGTCGGTCCCAAGAGCGCCCAGCGGATCGCCTTCCACATCCTCCAGGCCGAACCTACGGACGTACGGCGCCTCGCCCAGGCCCTCATGGAGGTCAAGGCGAAGGTCCGCTTCTGCGCGACCTGCGGCAACGTCGCGCAGGAGGAGCTGTGCAACATCTGCCGCGACACCCGGCGCGACCCCGCCGTGATCTGCGTGGTCGAGGAGCCGAAGGACGTCGTGGCGATCGAGCGGACGCGTGAGTTCCGGGGCCGGTACCACGTCCTCGGCGGCGCGATCAGCCCGATCGACGGGGTGGGGCCCGACGACCTGCGCATCAGGGAGCTGCTCGCCCGGCTCGCCGACGGCACGGTCACCGAGCTGATCCTCGCCACGGATCCGAATCTCGAAGGCGAGGCGACAGCGACGTACCTCGCCCGCATGATCAAGCCCATGGGCCTGAAGGTCACCCGCCTGGCCAGCGGCCTCCCGGTGGGTGGCGACCTGGAATACGCGGACGAGGTCACCCTCGGCCGCGCCTTCGAGGGGAGACGACTCCTAGATGTCTGACGCCACGCTGCACGCGACCGATCAGAACCCGGACGACTTCGCGGTCCAGATCGCGGACCAGGTCGAGAGCTTCCTGGTCGCTGTCACGGAGGTCGCGAAGGGCGACGAGCCGGAGTCGGCCGTGCCCTTCCTCCTCCTGGAGGTCTCCCAGCTCCTCCTGGCCGGCGGCCGGCTCGGCGCGCACGAGGACATCGTGCCGGACGAGCGCTACGAGCCCGACTCGGGCCCCGAGCCGGACGTCGACGAACTCCGCGAGAACCTGGCCCGCCTCCTCGACCCGATCGACATCTACTCCGAGGTCTTCGACCCCTACGAGCCCCGGAAGGCGCCGGTACCGGCCCGGATCTCCGACGACCTGGCCGACGTCATGGCCGACCTGCGCCACGGCATGGCCCACTACCGGGCGGGCCGCACCACGGAGGCCCTGTGGTGGTGGCAGTTCTCCTACTTCTCCAACTGGGGCTCCACCGCCTCCGCCACCCTCCGTGCCCTCCAGTCGGTCCTCGCCCACGTCCGCCTCAACCAGCCCCTCGCCGAACTCGACGGCCTGGACACGGACCAGGGCATGGGCGACGACACGCTGGAATTCGAGGCGGGCAGGGTCATGGCGGAGGAGATCGGCGCGCCGCTGGGGATGCGCGAGGTCAAGTAGCCTCGACCGGCCGGGCGGCGCCCGGCTCCTGTTCCATGATCAGGCCGGGTACTTCGGGCAGCGCGGCGCGGACGGCGTCGCGGACGCGCTGGAGATCGACGTCCAGACGTTCCAGCCGCTCCACGAGTTCCTGGGCGGGCAGGTCGAAGTGGCGGGCGATGTACAGAAAGTCGGAGACCGGCTCGCTGAGGCCGGCGGGCGGGGTCCGCTTGCCCGGGGCGGGTTTCAACCGGGAGAGCCGGTGGTCGGTCTCGTCCAGTCGGCCGATCCGGTCCTCGGGGACCCGGAAACCGAACGCGGACAGTCGTTCCGCGATCTCGTGGGGTTCCTTGGACAGCCTCCAGGCGACGGCGACGAGATGGTGCAGCGGGACCGGCCGGCCTTCATCGAGAGGCTGCTTGGTCTCGTCGTCCAGGCCCAGCAGATACCGGTCGAACGCGTAGGCGTCCGCCGGTGCTGCATCGAGCGGCGTGACCAGCCCGTACTGGGCGAGACGGTCGACGACGGTCCGCGGTGGCATGCCGAGGCCGGAGGACTTCAGCACCACATCGTGTACCGACACCGGGCGGTCCGGGGAAAGCGGCTCCCTGGGCGACCCGTGGCGCCGGTTCGCCTCGAGCAGGAGGTCGTCCTTGGCCTCGGCGCCAGGGGGGAACGCGATGTCCGGTGGTACGAGTCCGTAGGCGCGCAGCCGGGATGCCACGTCCGCCGGCGGGAGTCCGGTCTCGAGCGACGCCCTTGCCACTTGATGGGCTGTCACGGAGTCGTCCGCCTGGATCCAGGGGGCCTTGGCGTTGGCATGGGCGCTGAGGATCACCACGTCCGTGTCGTTCGCCCGGTGCGGCAGCGCGGAGGGTGTGGCGAGTCCCAGCGCCTCGATGCACCGGGCCATCTCGGGCGGCGGCACGCCCCGCTCGGATGAGACGCGGGCCAGTACACCGGGCGGGATCGCGTCCTTTTCGCTCAGGCTTCGCCACTCACGGGCGCCCCATCCCCACTCCGTGCTCCGCCGGAGGAATTCGTCGGCCTGCTCTTCCCGTGCGGGGGCGAGTTCCGGACGGAAGCCGAGGGCCCGCAGTTCCCGTGCGACGTCGGGCACCGTGCGCTCCAACTCGGCGGCGGCATGCAGCACATGGCCGACCGCGACCGGCTCTTGGGGGTCCAGCGGATCCTTCCCCCGCAGGTGGTGGCTGACCAGACGAAGTGTCCTGTCGTCCGCGGCCTCCAGCAGAGGACCGTCCGCCGTGACGGTGAAGCCGAACCACCTCAGCCACTGGACCGCCGTACCGAGGTCGATGCCGAGTTCGCGGCGGGCTTTGAGGAGGTGCCCGGGAGCCACCGGTCCGCGGACACCGAGCCAGGGGCTCCGGCCGTTGAGGTCACGGCTGAGCAGGACCAGTGCGCGCTCGTCCATGTCCTCTGCGGACGGGTCCGGTTCCGGGACGACGAGTCCGAAGGCCCTCATGCGCCGGGCGGCCTCACCGAGACTGATGCCGAACTCGACACGGGCCCTGAGCAGGTGCCCCGGGGTCACTTCGGCGGCGTTGCCGAACCAGAACGACAGCGAACCCCGAGAGCGGAGCGGATGCGTCAGGTCATGGCTGAGCAGCGCGAGGTTGATCTCGTCGGCGACGGGATCCTCCTCGGTCGGGCTCGGTGTCGCCAGGCGCAGTTCCCTCATGCGCTCCACGGCCTCGCGGTAGGAGATCGCCCGGATGCATGCCAGGAAGAGAGCGTGTCCGGGAGCGGCCAGATCGTTCTTGAGATCCGGGAAGGGCCAGTGGCGCTCGTTCCAGACATCGTGGACCGGGGTGCACGCGAGGACATCGGACGGCAGCGCGGGAAGCACCCGCTCCACCTGTTCCAGCTCCGGAACGACCGCCGAGAGTGCCGTCAGCTCGGCGTTGGGCCGGTGGGCCAGCAGCCGCCAGAGCAGGATGCGGTCGTCCATGGTGCCGCCCACCCTCCCGGCCGGGGTTTCGCCGAGGGCCGCCTCGTAGTCCCTGAGCGTGGAGTCGCGCTGGTGGACGGTCAGAAGGTCCAGGGGGAAGAACCCGGTGGCGGCCACAGCCGACCGGTGACCGTGCAGTTCCATCTCGTACCCGGCCGCCCCCGCCGCCTCCGTCACGATGTCGGCGAGCCGGGGACTGCGGCCGGCGACCTCGGCGAGCCACTCGGTGTCCACAAGCGGGGGATCGGCCGCGAGGAGCGTCGGCAGCGCGGCCCGGAGCAGGGACTCCACGTCCGCGCAGATGTCGGCGTCCAGGATCTCCGTACGGTCCACGGAGAGCCGGCGGGGCCGGGTCCTGCCGGTGAGGTTGACCACGGCACCGCGCAGTCGGCGCTTGTCGCCCGGGTCGGTCAGAACGCCTCGCCGTACCCGGGGTTCGGTGTAGATCCCGTCGACCAGGACGCCTCCGCCGGACCGGCACCAGACGACCTGGCCGTCCGCCCCGTCGGGTCCGGCCGGCCAGGAGACCAGGCGGCCGTGGGCCTCGAAGCCGTCGGTTCGCAGCCCGAGTGCCTCCCGCGGGCGCAGGACACCGGGTTCCCACGTCACGGTCTGCCCGCCCTGCCGGGCGGTGGTCGCGAACTCCGCGATTCCCAGGAGCCTGCGCAACTCCCGCACGCAGGAGGGTGCCTTGTCGTCGTCCCGCAGATACAGGCGGACGGTGGTGCCGATGGATCCCGGGCGGTCGGTGGGCCGGACCCGGAAGTAGTGGCCGGGGCCGCTGATCAGGACCGTGATCTCACGTAGGCGACCGTCGGCACCGTTCATGTGACAGGTGGTCACCCGGATCTCGTCGGCGAGCATGAAGTAGCTGAGCACGCCGATGCCGAACCGGCTGTTCGGATGCATGGTGACGCCACGGCTCTGCCACTCCTGCCGTTCCTCCTGGAACCGCGGAAGATCCGTGAAACGGACGCCGGCCTGCGAGAACACCTCGGACAGGGTGACCTCGTCCATGCCGACGCCGTTGTCCTCGCACTGCAGGTAGTGCCGGTCCTCGTCCTTGTCGTACCCCTGCGTGAACTCGATCCGGCCCCGGTACCCGCTGACGGTCTCGGCGGCCTGGGACTTGGCCCGGCGGTAACGGCAGGCGTCCAGGGCGTTCTGGTAGAGCTCGCGGATGGCGAGGGACCGGTCGCGGTAGAGGTTCTCGCCCATGAGGAGTTCCTGGACGCGTTCCTCGTCGAGCCGGAAGCGGATGACACCGCCGACGGGAACGGCCTTGCCCTCGGTGTCGACTTCACGGACCTCCTCGACGCCCGTGTACAGGGGCAGCGCGTCGAAGTCGGGCGCCGCGGCCCGCCGGACGGCCCGCAGCAGGGACTCCAGCCGGTGCGCGTGCTCGGTGAGGGCGGCCACCACGGCGGGATGGCCGCAGCCGGCCCTGAGCCCGATGCCTTCCCCGCGCGGCTGCCAGGAGGCCTTGTCGACCGTACCGAGGAGCCGCACCGGGTCGAGGGGGTCGGGAACGCCCACGTGCCGGACGATCACCGAGGAGAGGTCCGTGGCCTCGACCGCCATGCCGTGCGCGACGGCGAAGAGGGCTCCCACCAGCCGTTCCCGCACGTCCTGGAAGTCCCGGCCGTCGAAGTTCAGTTGGTAGGGGTATTCGCGCAGATGGTCCGGACGGGCGGCGTCGAACAGCTCGTTCGGTCCGGAGTGGGCGGAGCCCAGCAGGCGGGACAGGAGTTCCGGGTCGAGTACGGCTTCGAGGCCGGTGCCTTCGGCGCCCACGGCCGACAGGAACTCCGTGAGCCGCCCCGGCTGCCGTCCCGCCCACTGGTGGAACAGCCACCACCCGATCTCCCGCCGCCCGTCGGGGCGGTCCTTCAGGGCACCCAGCTCCGCCCGCCGCACGAGCCGTTCATGGCCGCCCAGCAGCACCTCGTACATCCGCCGTTCCTCGTCCGGCGCGGCCCGCTGCCCGAGGTCCGTCGGGTCGACGTGGGACAGTTCCGCCGCCGTCCGCGACCGGTGCGCCTGGTAGACGAAGGGGAGCAGGGCGATCAGCGTGGCCTCGGCGGGGGAGACGAGGACCGTGCCGCCGCTCCGGAGCAGGCCTATCAGCCAGTTGGTCCAGCGGGAGATCCGCCGGGCCAGGCCGACGTCGTGCCACGGGTCGTCGGCGAGCTCCGCCCGCGCCTCGTCGTACAGCTCCGCAAGCCGGTCGGCGGCTCTTCGGGCCTGCGTCCTGAGGGCTTCGGCCTGCTCCGTCGCGCCCGGCCCCAGCAGCTGCCAGGCCGGGGAGCCCGTGACGTCCTCCCGCCAGCACGGCCGGGTTCCGGAGGTACGGGACATGGCGGGGGCAGGAACACCCGGGCCGGTGAGCCCGTTGCCCTTGCCGCGATCCGCGCGCGCCCGGGCCGCCAGGGTGCGCCAGCGTTCCCTCGTCGGGATGCGCAGGGCCGGGTTCCTCCGGCGCGCGATGCTCTCGAGGGCGGCGACGAAGAGCACCACTCGTGCGTCGGTGCGCGGGACTCTGCGCATCTCCACCCAGTCCGCGACGCTGCTGTCCGAGGGGGCGTCACGGGGGGAGGCCAGGACGGCCCGGATCTCCGCGTGCACGGCGGCCGGGTCGGGCTTCTCGGCCAGCTTCAGCAGCCTGGCCAGTTCCGTCCAGTAGGTGTGTGGTTCCTTCATGGCCCCCGTACCCGCGCGCTCGTGCCGCCCGATGGTCCCGAGTCGGGCGAATCGGCCGACTCGGAAAGTTCCAAGCTACCGAGCTGACCTGCGCGGCAACGCCCGATCGCCCAGATTGCCCGGCTCGGCGGCCGGCCCTCTCCCGGCACCTTCATGGACGTTCCCGCCGTCCCGAGGCCCCCGAAGGAGCCGCCATGGACCCGCTTCTCGTCGCCGCGCTGCCCGTGTGCGGCGTCCTCACCCTGCTGATCGTCGCCTGGGCGGCCGTCCTGTTCGTGCGCTCCGCACTCGACGGAGCCGAATCCAAGGACCGGGCCAGGATCCTGGGCGCCCTGGCGGAGGTGATCCGGGCGCTACGGGGGAGGCGGTGAGGCCGAAGGCGGACGCGTCCTTGTACCACGGGGCCCGCTCAGAGCCGTACGGCCGGGCCGGTCACCGCGATCCCGGTGTCCGGCTCCGCCGGTACCGTCACCGTGATCGTGCTCGGCCGCCCCATGTCCACGCCCTGGTGGACCGTCAGGGTGGCCGGGGTCGGTACGAGGCTCAGTTCCCGCAGGTAGCCGCCGAACGCGGCCGCCGCCGCTCCCGTGGCCGGGTCCTCCACCACACCGCCCGGCGGGAACGGGTTGCGGGCGTGGAAGACGGTGGGTGACTCCCGCCGGACCAGGTCGATGGTGGTCCAGCCCATGCGGGCCATGAGCGTGCCGAGTGCCGCCATGTCGTACTCCAGGCGGGCCAGCCGGTCCCGGCTCGCGGCGGCGACGACCGGGTGCCAGGCTCCGGCGAAGGCCACCCGGGGAGGCAGCGCCGGGTCCAGGTCCGCCTCGGACCAGCCCAGGATCGCCAGCAGCTCGTCCAGGTCGCCCTCCTCGATCGGTGCCGTACGGGGGGCGACGCTGACCAGGGTCGCCACCAGGGAGCCGTCCGCCGACCGGTCGGTGGTGACGGTGACCGGGCCCGCCGCGGTGCGCAGCAGCAGGCGCCCGGTGCCGTGCCGCTCCGCGTGGGCCACGGCCGTGGCGATCGTCGCGTGGCCGCAGAACGGCACCTCGGCGAGCGGGCTGAAGTACCGCACGTCCAGGGCGTCGTCGCCGGACGCCACCACGAACGCCGTCTCGGAGTAACCGACTTCGGCCGCCGTCGCCAGCATCGCCGCGTCGTCGGCGCCGGTGGCGTCCAGCACCACACCTGCCGGGTTTCCGCCCTGGGGATCCGTACTGAATGCCACGTAGCGCAATATCTCCATGCGCAGACGGTAGCGCCCGACCCCTCGGTCACGCTGCGTGTTTTGGGGGCTCCTTGTACGACCCCTGTACGCGGGCTGCACGGGCCCTAACCAGCGAAACGCGAGTCTGGAGTCACTTCACCAACTCCACTCGATCGCACGGGAGATGAACATGACCCGCCGCCCCGCAGCCACGTCCATAAGCAAGCGCGTCGCCGTCGCCACCGCCGTGGCCGTCGTCGCCGCCGGCACCTTCGCCGCCGGTGCCGGGGTCGCCGGAGCCGACTCCGGGAGCAAGGGCGAGAGGTACGCCAAGCCGGTCACCGAGGCGCAGGTGCTCGGGCTGTTCGACAAGTGGAACGCCGCGCTGCGGACCGGCGACCCGAAGAAGGTCGCCGACCTGTACGCGAAGGACGCGGTCCTGCTGCCGACCGTCTCCAACAACGTCCGTACCGACAGAGCCGAGATCGTCGACTACTTCGAGCACTTCCTCAAGAACAAGCCTTCCGGGACGAAGGTCGAGTCCCACGTCAACATCCTCGACCGGGACTCCGTGATCGACACGGGCGTGTACGAGTTCGCCCTCACGGACCCCGCGACGGGCGAGAAGAGCACCGTCGAGGCCCGCTACACCTACGCCTACGAGAAGCAGCCGAACGGGAAGTGGCTGATCGTGAACCACCACTCCTCGAAGATGCCGGAGAGCTGAGCGGCCTCAGCCGCCCGCCCGGTGGGACGCCCGGAGCGTGATCGTCACGCACAGGCCGCCGCCCGGGGCGTCCGTCAGCGCCACCGTCCCGCCGTCGTCCGTCGCCAGTTGCCGGACGACGGCGAGACCCAGGCCCGAGCCGGACTTCCCGGTCAGGCCCTGGCCGCGCCAGAACCGGTCGAAGGCGCGGGACTTCTCGGTGTCCGACATGCCGGGCCCCTCGTCCAGGACCGACACCCCCACCACATCGCCCCGGGGCTCCACCCGCACGGTGATCGTCCCGCCGTCCGGTGACACCTCCAGGGCGTTGGAGAGCACGTTGTCCAGCATCTGGTCCAGATGACCGGGACTGGCCAGCACAGACGGCCGGCCGTCGGCACTCCCCCTGAGCGCGATGGTGACTCCGCGCTCGTCGGCGGCCGGTCTCCACACGGCGAGCCGCTCCCGTACGAGGTCCATCAGCGGGAGCGGCTCGGCCGCCGCCACCTTGGCCTCGGCCCGGGCCAGCACCAGCAGGCCGTTGACCAGGCGGCTCATCCGGACGACCTCGGCCGTCGCCTGCTCCACGTCCTCGCGTACGACATCGTCGTCCACGCCGTCCGCGATGTTGTCCAGGGACAGCCGCAGCGCGGTGAGCGGGGTGCGCAGCTGGTGGGACGCGTCCGCCACGAAGATGCGCTGGGCGGCGATCAGCGTGTCCAGGCGTTCCGCGCCCTGGTTGAGGGTGCGGGCGAGGGTCTGGGTCTCCGGCGGCCCGGTCACCGGGGAGCGAGCCGTCAGGTCGCCGTCACTGAACTTGCTGGCCATGTCGTTGAGCTGCCGCAGCGGCCGGGTGATGCGGCGGGCGGCGAACGCGCCGATCGCGGCGGCCGCCGCGAGCACGACCACCGCGAGCCCGGCCCTGAAGCCCCAGATCTGCCAGAGCCGCCAGGTCATGTCCGAGGTCGGGTAGACGATCCGCACGGCCGCGTCGCCCCGCGCGGGGACGGTGACCTTCAGGTGCTCGCCCCAGACGAAGTCGGACCCCCAGTCCGTCGTCACCTCGTTCCTCTGCGTGGCCCGGGTCAGCGCCTCGTCCGCGGCGGGCTCCGGCAGCCGCGGGTCGCAGGAGGCGGTGGGGGTCGCCTGTACGTCGCCGTACGCCCTGGCCACCTCGGTCAGGGCCTCGCACGAGGCGCCGGTGCCGTTGCTCAGCAGCAGCGCCATCGTGTTCGCCTCGCGCAGGACGGACTGCCTGGTGTCGTCCCGCAGCTGCTTGGTGAGGGTGAAGGCGACCGGCACCGTGAACAGGAGGATGGCCACCGCGACCAGGAGGATGTAGCTCCGGATGAGCTGCCGGTTCATGAGGCCCCGTCGTCCTTGACGATCTCCAGCCGGAAGCCCACCCCGCGCACCGCCTCGATCGCGATCGCCCCGGCGAGCTTGCGCCGCAGCGCCGCCACGTGCACGTCCAGCGTCTTGGTCGGCCCGAACCAGTTCGCGTCCCAGACCGCTTCCATGATCTGCTCGCGCGACATCAGCGCCCCGGGCTCCTCGGTGAGGAAGGCCAGCAGGTCGTACTCCTTGGGCGCGAGGGCCACCTCCTCGCCGTCGAGGCGCACCCGGGCCGCCTTGCGGTCGATCGTCAGGCGCGTGCCGTAGCGGTCGGGGCCGGGCGCGGGGGCGCCCGCCGCGGGCGTACGGGCCTGCGTACGGCGCATGACGGCCCTTATCCGGGCGATGACCTCCCGGACCCCGAACGGCTTGGAGACGTAGTCGTCCGCGCCGAGCTCCAGGCCCACCACCCGGTCCGTCTCGTCGCTGCGGGCGCTGATCACGATGATCGGGACGTCGCCGCGCCCGCGCAGCGCCTTGCAGACGTCCAGGCCGTCGGTGTCGGGCAGGCCGAGATCCAGCAGGACGACGTCGTACGGACCCTCGTGCCGCAGCGCCGCCGCGCCGGTGGTCACCCACTCGACCTCGAAGCCGTAGCGCCTCAGACCACGGCGCAGGGATTCGGCGACCGGTTCATCGTCTTCCACCAGGAGTACACGCACAGCCGAACCCTAGTGCTTGAAAGTTGGCTTACCGAGGTCGGCCGAGCGACGATTGTGACGCCGGGCACTTTCTCGCGTGGCCTGTGCCCAGGTGGGCATGAGCAGGTCTGAGCGAGTACCCCGGAAATCTCATCATGCGATATCGCGGAAGGGATTTTCGGACGCTCGATAGAATGAGCCGACCGCGGTACGAATGCGTATATGCGGATAGAGACGGATTGAGCGAGGAGCGCACGTGGGCCTTGTCGTGCAGAAGTACGGAGGCTCCTCCGTAGCCGATGCCGAGGGCATCAAGCGCGTCGCCAAGCGAATCGTGGAAGCGAAGCAGAACGGCCACCAGGTGGTTGCCGTGGTTTCCGCGATGGGCGACACGACGGACGAGCTGATCGATCTCGCCGAGCAGGTATCCCCGATGCCTGCCGGGCGAGAGCTCGACATGCTGCTGACCGCCGGAGAGCGGATCTCCATGGCGTTGCTGGCCATGGCGATCAAGAAGCTGGGTCACGAGGCCCAGTCGTTCACCGGCAGCCAGGCAGGAGTCATCACCGACTCGGTCCACAACAAAGCGCGCATCATCGATGTCACGCCGGGCCGGATCAAGACCTCGGTGGACGAGGGCAACATCGCGATCGTGGCCGGTTTCCAGGGCGTCAGCCAGGACACCAAGGACATCACCACCCTCGGCCGCGGCGGCTCAGACACCACGGCGGTGGCTCTCGCCGCCGCCCTCGACGCCGACGTCTGCGAGATCTACACGGACGTCGACGGCGTGTTCACCGCCGACCCGCGTGTGGTGACGAAGGCCCGGAAGATCGACTGGATCTCCTTCGAGGACATGCTCGAACTGGCGGCGTCCGGGTCGAAGGTGCTGCTCCACCGCTGCGTGGAGTACGCCCGCCGGTACAACATCCCGATCCACGTACGGTCCAGCTTCAGCGGACTCCAGGGCACCTGGGTCAGCAGCGAGCCGATCGTTCAGAAGACGCAGCAGCAAGGGGAAAAGCAGGTGGAGCAGGCTCTCATCTCCGGTGTCGCGCACGACACCTCCGAGGCCAAGGTCACGGTCGTCGGGGTGCCCGACAAGCCGGGCGAGGCGGCTTCGATCTTCCGCACGATCGCCGACGCCGAGATCAACATCGACATGGTCGTGCAGAACGTGTCCGCGGCCTCCACGGGCCTGACGGACATCTCCTTCACGCTGCCGAAGACCGACGGCCGCAAGGCCATCGACGCGCTGGAGAAGAACAAGGCCGGCATCGGCTTCGACTCCCTGCGCTACGACGACCAGATCGGCAAGATCTCCCTGGTCGGCGCCGGTATGAAGACCAACCCGGGTGTCACGGCCGACTTCTTCAAGGCGCTGGCCGACGCGGGCGTGAACATCGAGCTGATCTCGACCTCCGAGATCCGCATCTCGGTCGTCACGCGCGCCGACGACGTGCCCGAGGCCGTCCGTGCCGTGCACTCCGCCTTCGGGCTCGACTCCGACAGCGACGAGGCTGTCGTCTACGGAGGCACCGGCCGCTGATGGCCCACCTCCGACAGGACGCCCGGACCGGCAGGTCCGGGCGTCCGACGCTTGCCGTGGTGGGCGCGACCGGTGCCGTCGGCACGGTCATGCGCCAGATCCTGTCCCAGCGGGCCGACGTCTGGGGCGAGATCCGGCTGATCGCCTCCCCCCGCTCGGCCGGCCGCAAGCTGGCCGTGCGCGGTGAGGAGACCGAGGTCATGGCGCTCACCGAGGAGGCCTTCGACGGGGTCGACGTCGCGATGTTCGACGTCCCCGACGAGGTCGCCGAGCGGTGGGCGCCGCTGGCGGTCGCCAAGGGCGCGGTGGTCGTCGACAACTCCGGCACGTTCCGGATGGACCCGGACGTGCCGCTCGTCGTGCCCGAGGTCAATCCGCACGCCGTGCGGATGCGGCCGCGCGGGATCATCGCCAACCCCAGCTGCACGACGCTCTCCATGATCGTGGCCCTGGGCGCGCTGCACGCCGAGTTCGGGCTGCGCGAGCTCGTCGCCTCCTCGTACCAGGCGGTCAGCGGCGCCGGGCGCGCGGGCGTGGCCACCCTGCGGCGGCAGCTGTCCCTGGTCGCCGGCACGGAGCTGGGCAGCGGCCCCGGTGACGTACGGCGGGCCGTCGGAGACGACACCGGACCGTTCCCGGAACCGGTCGCGCTGAACGTCGTGCCCTGGGCCGGTTCGGCGCGCGAGGACGGCTGGTCCTCCGAGGAGCTGAAGGTCCGGGACGAGTCCCGCAAGATCCTCGGCCTGCCCGGGCTGCCCGTGGCCGTCACCTGTGTCCGGGTGCCGGTGATCACCACGCACTCGCTGACCGTGCACGCCCGCTTCGAGGGTGAGGTCACCGTCGACAAGGCCCGCGAGATCCTCGCCACGGCGCCCGGTGTCGTGCTGTTCGACAACCCGGCCGCCGGGGAGTTCCCGACCCCCGCCGACGTCGTGGGCACCGACCCGACCTGGGTCGGCCGGGTGCGGCGGGCGCTGGACGACCCCACGGCGCTCGAACTCTTCGTGTGCGGGGACAACCTGCGCAAGGGTTCCGCGCTCAACACCGCGCAGATCGCCGAGGTGGTGGCCGCCGAGCTGTCGCTGTCGTAGGCGGTTTGTAGGATCTGTGTACGACATGTGAGCTGATCGATGGTCCGGACCACTTGTCCGGGGCGCTTCGGCATCAGAAAATTTGTCTCCCCGTCCTCCGCAACCGTGCGGAGGGCGGGGAGCGTCTTTGCGGTCGCACTTAGGCCGTGCAAGCGCTTCATCAGGCGTGGGGACGCCTGGAACCGGGCGTGGGGACGTCCGTTCACAATTGGACATAGGGGAAGAGCGGGACGCATGAGGGCATTTGACGCACCATCTGTTGTGCAGCCTGACGCGGGTAGACCGTCGACGGCGACGGTCGGCGTGAAAGTGACGCCCGGCACGTACAACCCTCACGGGGGTCAGCGTGTCCAACAGGCGTGGCAGAGGTACTCGACTTCAGTTCGGCACGCGGCACGGTCCTGCGACCGCCCCGTCCGGCGGCTCTACGACCCCGCATGGCCGGTACGCCCGGTGGCATGCCGGTGATCGCGCCCGTGCCCGCGGCGCGGCCGGCCCGCATACCGAACCAGCGTGACGGTGCCGAGGACGAGGCGGCGGCCGGCACCACCGTCGACCACCTCACCGAGACCTACCGCGCGCACTACCGCTCGCTGCTGGGTCTCGCCGCCCTCCTCCTCGACGACACCGCCTCCTGCGAGGACGTCGTCCAGGAGGCCTTCATCCGGGTCCACTCGGCCCGCAAGCGGGTCCGCGAGCCCGAGAAGACCCTGGCCTACCTGCGGCAGACGGTCGTCAACCTCTCGCGTTCCGCGCTGCGCCGCCGCATACTCGGCCTGAAGCTGCTGTCGAAGCCCATGCCCGACATGGCCAGTGCCGAGGAAGGCGCCTACGACCAGCTGGAGCGCGACTCCCTCATCAAGGCGATGAAGGGGCTGCAGCGCCGCCAGCGCGAGGTGCTGGTGCTGCGCTACTTCGCGGACATGACCGAGGCACAGGTCGCCGAGGCCCTCGGCATATCCCTGGGCTCGGTCAAGGCGTACGGCTCGCGCGGCATCGCGGCGCTCCGGCTGGCCATGGAGGCGTCGGCATGAGCGCCTCGGACGGCGCGGGGCGTGACGGGCACCATCCGAAGCAATCGCACGCTGGGAACGGAACTGTGAACCACGGCCCCGACGACCAGAGCCCCGAGGGGTTCGGCTCGGACGAGCTGGACCTGCGCTCGATGCTGCACCAGGTGGTGCAGGAGGTGGAACCGCGCGACGGCACGCTGGAGTATCTCCGCAAGGCGGTGCCCCAGCGGCGGACCCGCAAGCGGCAGGCCGTCGTCGGCGTGGCAGCCGCCTTCCTCTTCATCGGCACGGCCGTCCCCGCGCTCGTGCACGTCTCCAACTCCACCGGCTCCGACGCCAACCCGTCGGCCATCGGCCACGCCTCCGAGGCCCAGGGCGGCGCGAGCCAGGGCAAGGGACCGGACGGCGGCGAGAGTGCCGTGGGCGGCGGCTCCGGCAAGACCGAGGGCAAGGACAAGGGCGAGAAGAAGAAGGAGGAGAAGGGCAAGGGCACCGGCGGCGCCGCCACCGGCGCGACCCAGGGCGCCGACCCCTCCTCCACGACCGCCGCCGGAATCGAGGCGTGCACCGCTGCCCAGCTCGGCCCCGCCGCAGGCAGCAGCGCCGCCCCCGACTCCACGGGCGCGGTCTACGGCTCCTTCCGCGTCACCAACGTCTCCGCGGCGAGCTGCACGGTCACCGCCCCCGGCTCGGTGAGCGCGCTGCCGCAGGGCACGGCCGACATCAGCAAGGTCAGCACCGCCCGGCACGCGGCCGGGGACGCGGCGGCGGGCCTGCCCGACCCGTCCCTGGAGGCGGCCCAGCTGGTGCTCGCGCCCGGAGCCGCCTACGACGTGAAGTTCGCCTGGGTCCCCACGGAGACCTGCCCCACCCCCGGCGGCAGCGTCGGCGGCCCCGGCGACCCGAGCCCCGAACCCACCCCGACGGGCGAGACGACGGAGACGGGCGGCACCTCCACCGGCGGCGACACGGGCACCGCCCCGCAGCTGCCCACGGAGGAGGGCCCGACCGACGGCAGCGTGGCGGTGACGTACACGCCGGGTACGGGCTCGGGCGCCGGCTCGGTCACGGTGTCCAACGCGTGCGCGGGGACCGTGTACTGGACGGGCGTGCTGGCGGGCGCGTAGAGCATCGGGGCGCGGTCAGACGGCCGGCGCCCGCTGCTCTTCCTCGTCCTGCTCTTCCTCGTCCGGGACCAGGCCCAGCTCCGCGTCCCGGGCGAACTCCACCTCGCGCCGCAGCAACCGGAACCACATGAAGATCACGAACCCGACGAAGGCGAACCACTCGGCGGTGTAGCCGAGGTTCTGGAACGCCTTCAGGTCGAGACCCGAGTCCGGCGGGGCGCTCGCGGGCACCGCCTTCATGCCCGAGTCGCCCTTGGCGAGCGTGACCCACGCGTCGTACACGTCGTACGGCACCAGGTTGACCAGGGACGCCGCGCTGATCGCCGCGGTCTGCCCGGACGGCAGGCCGCCCTGCGCGCTGACGCCGTTGGCGCCCGGGGACTCGGACGCCTGGAGCGCCCCCGTGACCGTGACCTCACCGGTGGGCGCGGCGGGGGCCTCGGCCGCGTCCGGTGAGCCGGGCAGCCAGCCGCGGACGACCGGCAGCGCCTCGCCCGAGTCGGTGCGCAGCAGCGTCAGGACGTAGTAGCCCTGCTTGTCGTCGAGCTCACGGCCCGGCACCAGCAGCTGCTTGCCGTAGCGGCCGGACGCGGTGACCTGCTTGCCGGACGTCGCCTTGGTCACCGGCAGCATCCTGGCCAGCGGCCGGGGCGCCTCGTGCCGGGCCTCGGAGACCTGCTCGGTCGCGGTGCGGTGGTCCTGCACGCGGTCCTCGAACCGGCCCAGCTGCCAGGACCCCATGAAGATGCAGAAGGGGATGGACAACAGCACGAAGACGTTGATCCCCCACCATCGGGGCGTCAGCAGAAACCGGTACACACCCCAAAGGTACGGGGCTGCCCGAAGGGTCCGGCCTGCGGGGTGGGCGCCCGCTCGGTACGCGCTTTCCGTTCTTTCCGGCCTGCCGGGACGGGGAACCGGTGGAGGTTATCCACAGGCTGGGCACCTCGGCAGCGCATTGTCGGCCGGGGCGGGCAGTATGGGGCCATGACTGAGAGCAACGCGTCCGATGCGCGGGACCAGCGGGACCCGCGGGACCAGCACGAACAAGTGGTACAGGCGGGACAGCAGGAGCGGATGCCGGACTGGGAGAAGCGCTTTCGCGCGCCCCGGGTGTCCCTGCCCGACTGGGCGGAGGACGCGCCGGACCGCTCCCTGTTCGTGTCGAACGCGACAGGGACGTACGAGTTGTACGCGTGGGACCGTTCGACGGGCGACCAGCGCCAGGTGACGGACCGGCCGAACGGCACGACGGACGGTGTGCTGTCGCCGGACGGCGCCTGGATCTGGTGGTTCGACGACAAGGACGGCGACGAGTTCGGCGTGTGGCGCCGCCAGCCGTTCAAGGGCGGCGAGGACGAACCGGCCGCCGCGGGCCTCGATGCCTCCTACCCGGCGGGCCTCGCCCTCGGCCGCGACGGGCGCACGGCGGTCGTGGGGCGCTCGACGGACGAGGACGGTACGACGATCCACCTCGTCCGCACCGGCGAGGAGCCGGTGGAGATCTACCGTCACCGCGAGTCCGCCGGCGTCGGCGACCTCGCCCACGACGGCTCGCTCATCGCCGTCGAGCACACCGAGCACGGCGACGCGATGCACTCGGCCCTGCGCGTCCTGCGCCCCGACGGCACCCCGGTCGCCGGCCTCGACGACACCGAGGGCGGGACCCGCGAGCTCGGCCTCGAGGTCCTCGGCTTCGCCCCCGTCGACGGCGACACCCGCCTCCTCATCGGCCACCAGCGTCGCGGCCGCTGGGAGCCCCTGGTGTGGGACGTGGCCACGGGCGAGGAGACGGACCTGGCGCTGGAGCTGCCCGGCGACGTCAGCGCCGAGTGGTACCCGGACGGCACCGGCCTGCTCGTCGTGCACGGCTTCGAGGCCCGCAGCGAGCTGTTCCGCTACGACCTCGCGAGCCGCGCCCTGACGGAGATCCCGACCCCGCCCGGCACGGTCTCCGGCGCCACCGCCCGGCCCGACGGCAGCGTGGAGTACCTGTGGTCCTCGGCCGCCGAACCGTCGGCGCTGCGCTCCACGACGGGCGGTGTCGTGCTCGACCCGCCCGGCATGAAGTCCCCCGGCTCGGTGCCGGTGGAGGACGTGTGGGTGGAGGGCCCCGGCGGCCGCATCCACGCGCTGGTCCAGAAGCCGAAGGACACCACCGGCCCGCTCCCCACGGTCTTCGAGATCCACGGCGGCCCGACCTGGCACGACAACGACTCCTTCGCGGCGGGCCCGGCGGCCTGGGTCGACCACGGCTACGCGGTGGTCCGGGTCAACTACCGAGGCTCCACGGGCTACGGCCGTGCCTGGACCGACGCCCTGAAGCACCGCGTGGGCCTCATCGAACTGGAGGACATCGCCGCGGTCCGCGAATGGGCGGTCACCTCCGGCCTCGCCGACCCCGACCGCATCGTCCTCACCGGCGGTTCCTGGGGCGGCTACCTCACCCTCCTCGGCCTCGGCGTCCAGCCCGACGCGTGGACGCTGGGCATCGCGGCGGTCCCCGTCGCCGACTACGTCACGGCGTACCACGACGAGATGGAAGCGCTGAAGGCGATGGACCGCACCCTCCTCGGCGGCACGCCCGAGGAGGTCCCCGACCGCTTCGAGGCGTCCTCTCCGCTGACCTACGTCGACCAGGTCAGGGCCCCGGTCTACATCTCGGCCGGCGTCAACGACCCCCGCTGCCCGATCCGCCAGATCGAGAACTACGTCAAACGCCTGGAGAAGCGGAGCGCGATCCACGAGGTGTACCGGTATGACGCCGGGCACGGGTCCTTGGTGGTGGACGAGCGGATCAAGCAGGTGCGGCTGGAACTGGAGTTCGCGGAGAGGCACCTAGCCCGCGGGCATGCGTGCCGCTAAGGGCGGCACGGGTGGGCGCGGGCGGCACCCCGCTGCGCCGGGTTGCGTGACGCCCCGGCCTCAGCATCAACGCCGGGCACCTTGTGGCGCCTAGCCGTGCAGGGACACAGCTCGGCGTCACGCCCCCGCCCGCTCCCGCCTCCTCCGCCCCAGCAACTCCGCCAGCCCCCGCCGAGTCGCCGCCAGCACCACCCGATCACCGGCCCCCAGCACATACGTAGGAGGCAGATCCCACACCAGCCCCGAAGCAGGCACCCGCTCCTCACCCACAGGCTCGTCATCCCCCCGCCGCCCTCCAGGAGGTGAAGTATTGAGCGCCAGCACCCGCCAGGCCCCCGCCCGAAACGCCTCCGCCACCGTCCTGCCCTCCAGCTGCGGATGCCCGGCCACCTCCACCTCCGCGAACAGCAGCACCCGCCGCTCCACCGGAATCGCCCCCAGGATCTGCCGCCCCATCATCGCCCCGGCGAACGCGGGCGCGGCCAGATGGGACACACTCCGGCTCCGGGTGAGGGCGAAGGGATGCGCGGCCCGCATGGTCCGGTACACGGCGGTCGCGAAGTCGTCGTCGTACAGCCGCAGCACGACCCGCAGATCGGGCCGCACGGACCGCGCGTACAGCGAGGCCTCCAGATTCGTCGTGTCCGCGCTGGTCAGCGCCAGCAGGGCGTGCGCCCGATGGATCTTCGCGGCCTCCAGCACCCCTTCCTGCGTGACATCTCCGAGCACCACCGGCACCCGCAGCCGCCGCGCCGTGGCCATCCCCCTGGCCTCCGGATCGGACTCGACGCACACCACGGGAATGTGCAGCTCACGCAACCGCGTCAGCACCCGCGTCCCGATCTTGCCGAGCCCGAGCAGCACCACGTGCCCGCCGAGCCCCCGAGGAGGCTTGCGCAGGGTGGACGCGCTGCGGAACGTGCCCAGGGCCTCCAGCACCGCGGCCAGCAGCACCGGCAGCAGCAGCAACCCGACCAGCCCGGACAGCAGTTGCAGGATCTGCCGCCCCGTCGACTCGTGGTACGCGGGATCGTTGATGCCGAAGAGGTCGAGGAGCGTGACGTACGTGGCGTACAGCGGATGCTCGTCGGTCACGACCATGAACGCGACGGCGAGCGCGAGCACGCACCCGATCAGCCCCGCCAGCGACCAGCGCAGCCGCCGCGAGAACAGCGAGGCGAACGGCGGCACACCACCGCCCCGCCCGGCGGACAGGGACGGCCCGGAGTACGACACCTGCTCCAGGACGACGGTCCCGCGCCCGGTCGCGGACGCCACCGCCATCTCGTCCGGCAGCAGTTGAGGCCCGTGCTCCCCGCTGGTCTCGGAACCGTCCGCACCGGCCGGGTCGTTGCTCGTCGCGGACAGCAGTGCCAGGGTGCACAGCCCCGGGTCGGCCACCTCGCCCGGCCGCGGCGGCTGCCGCTCCACGGCCCGCAGGACGAGTCCTTCCGTCTGGACGACCTTGCTGGTGCCGACGAGGGCGGTGGCGGCCAGCGCGGGCGCGGCCGTGTCGGCGTCGGACAGCACGGTCGTCGAGGTGTCCACGTCCGTGCCCGGTCCCGCCCCGGAGGCCACGACCGCCGTCTGGTCGAGCAGTTCCTCGATGTGCTGCCCCAACCGCCGGTTGTAGAGCCGCAGTACGAGTCTGAGGCCGGGGTTGATCCGGCGGGCGGTGAGCGCGGCGCGGATGTTGGTCTCGTCGTCGTCGTACACGAGCGCCAGAGCCGCCGCCCGGTCGGCGCCCACCTCGGTGAGCACGGCCTCGGTGATCTCGGCGGCCTCCACGACCTGTTCGGTCGCGGCAGGTTCGGCGCCGCCCGTGCCCGTCCGGTTGACGGCCGCGCTGACCCGGTCGAACAGCGCCGCCGAGGCGGCCCGGGCCCGCCCGACCACCGGCTGCCGCACCCGGCGTCCCGACGGCGGCACGACGAGCGTGACCTGTTCGCCGTAGACACCCCGGAGTTCTGCGGCCAGCCGATGGGCGAGCCCGTCGTCACCGCATACGACCATGTGCGTGGCCGGTTCACCTGGCTGGACTTGATTCGGAACGCTCCCCACAAGGGAGAAGACTGCCCCACCGGGACGGCTGGTTCCAGAAGGGAACCGAGGTGGGTGAACGCCCGGGCCCGCCCGTCCGTACCGAAGGGGAGGCAATGCATGCCCATGCGCACCACCGGAGGTACCGGGCCCGTGGCCACCACGAAGACCGTCCCGAGGGAGAGCGGCCCGGAAACCGGGGAGAGCCCGACGGCCCGGGACGAGGGCAGACACCACAACCCCGCCCTCCTGCTGACCCTCCTCCTGGTGACGGCGGTGATGTTCCAGGGCCCGATCCGCGGGGCCCTGGCCGCACCGGTGATGCAGAGCTGGATGACCGTGTTCGTGGCGGTCATGGTCCAGGCGTTGCCGTTCCTGGTGCTCGGCGTGCTGCTGTCGGCGGCGATCGCGGTGTTCGTGCCGCCGTCGTTCTTCGCCCGGGCCCTGCCGAAGCGCCCGGTCCTCGCGGTCCCGGTCGCGAGCGCGGCGGGCGCGGTGCTGCCGGGCTGCGAATGCGCCTCGGTGCCGGTCGCCGGAGCACTGGTGCGCAGAGGCGTCACCCCCGCGGCCGCGCTGGCGTTCCTCCTCTCCGCGCCCGCCATCAACCCGATCGTGCTGACGGCGACGGCCGTGGCCTTCCCCGGCGACCCGGAGATGGTCCTGGCCCGTTTCGTCGCGAGCCTGCTGGTGGCCTGCGCGATGGGCTGGCTCTGGCACCGCCTCGGCCGCACGGACTGGCTGCGGCCCCCGGAAAGGGCGTCGTACGAGGGTCAGAGCAAGGGCGCGGCCTTCTGGGGCTCGGTACGCCACGACGTGACGCACGCGGGCGGCTTCCTGGTGATCGGCGCGATGGCCGCCGCGACGCTGAAGGCGGTGGTACCGGCGGAGTGGCTGCGCGCGGCGGCCGGTCATCCGGTCCTGTCCGTCCTGGCCCTCGCGGTGCTGGCCGTCCTCCTCTCCATCTGCTCGGAGGCGGACGCGTTCGTGGCGGCGTCCCTCACGCAGTTCTCCCTGACGGCCCGTCTGACGTTCCTCGTCGTCGGCCCCATGATCGACCTGAAGCTCTTCGCGATGCAGGCGGGCACCTTCGGCCGGGCCTTCGCCCTGCGCTTCGCGCCCGCGACCTTCGCCCTGGCCGTGATCGTGTCGGCCCTGACCGGAACGGTCCTGCTGTGAACCGCCTCGCCCAGAGCGCCCTCCTCTTCCTCCTGGGCGCCACGCTCCTGCACTCCGGCATGACCGACCTCTACCTGCGCTACGTCAAGGCGGGCCTGCGCCCGCTGGTCCTGGCGGCGGGCGTGGTACTGATCGCGACGGCGGCGGCGACGCTCTGGTACGACCGCCGAGGCACCGGACACGGGCACGATCATCACCACGAGCCTCGCGTCACCTGGCTCCTCACGCTCCCCGTGCTGGCCCTGATCCTGGTCGCCCCGCCGGCCCTGGGCTCCTACAGCGCGTCCCACACCGGCACGGCCCTCCAGAAACCCTTCGGCTTCGCGGACCTCCCGGCCGACGGCCCCCTCCGCCTGGGCGTCGCCGACTACGCGGGCCGAGCGGTCTACGACAACGGCCGTTCCCTCCGCGACCGCGAGCTGAGGATCACCGGCTTCGTCACCCTGGACCGCGCGGGCACCCCCTACCTGGTCCGCATGGGCCTCAACTGCTGCGCGGCGGACGCCCAGCCGGTCAAGATCGCCCTGACCGGCGACATCCCCCCGGTCCTGAGCCCGGACACCTGGCTGGAGATCACCGGCCGCTACACCCCGCGCCGGACCAAGGACCCGGTCAACGACGGCCCGATCCCGTACCTCGAGGTCACCCGCGCCAAGCCGGTCCCCACCCCGCACGACCCCTACGACGAAACGTGGAACACGTGAAGTGGCGTACTGGACCGCCCACTTGCGGGTACTCGTAAGGCCCGCTGTTCAGCGAGGGGGACGTATGACCACACACAGAGGCCGGTTGCGCACCGAGGCCCGCGAGGAACTCGTGAAGGCCGACAACAGAGCCGAACTGACCCTGGCGACCCTGGGCGCGGCCCTGACCGCCCTGCTCGGTGCGATCGCCGCCGGCGTCATCGCACCCGCCCAGTACCCCGTGATCCCCCAGCTCCTGGTCTGGTCCGGCTGCGCGGCCTGCGCCCCGTCCCTGGTCCTGCTCGGCCTGGCCGCGAGGCCCCGCACCGTCTGGGTCAAGTACCGCTGCATACGCCGGGGAATGGCCTGGGGCGCGGTCTTCCTCACGCTGACCCTGGCGGGAACACTGGCCGGGGCGCTCACGTAAGGACTGAGCCGAGCCCTCCCCACGGGAGAACTCGGCACAGGATCAGCGGGTCAGACCGAGCGGCTGCCCTTGAAGTCGTAGTGAACGACGTCCTTGCCGTCCTCGTCCCAGTTGAGGCGCAGGGCCCCGTCGGCGTACGCGCTCTTGCCGCCGACCTTCTTCTTGATCGTGGAGGACGTCCACGAACCGTTCCCGCTGCCGTTCATGGCGGCCAGCTTGGCCCGGATGCCGAAGTCCTTCTTCAGCAGGACGCTGTCCGCGCCCGCGTCGGAGTGCTTGAGGTACAGCCGGAACCCGGCGCTGTCGAAGGTCTCCGACAGGTCGCTCCCGGAGTACCACGGGGGAGCGTCCCAGCTCACCTTGGCCTTGGCGTAGACATAGCTGCCGGACCGGGCCACACAGTTCTTGACGGTGAAGTCCCAGTTGTCGCCCCAGGGCCCGGAGTACCCGGCGTCATCGATGGTCTTGGAGCTCTCCGAGCACTTCCAGCTCAGCGCGGCCGCCGGCGATACGGACAGCACGGACGCGCCGACGACGGTGGCACCGACCAGCGCGACCGACATGAACTTCTTGCCCGTGGCCGACTGCCGCGAAGGCGTTATTCGACGCAGATTCATTCTCAGGTCCCCTCGTTGGTGTTGCGATCTGCTCACTCATGAGCAGAGATTGATCACCCTACAACGGGTTCGCGACCGCACATGTTTGAAGTGGCGTCAGCAATCGCGTAGTTGGCCCGGGCTCAGGTGGCTCAGGCTCAGCAGGCCGCGCGGAGACGATCCCGGGACTCCCCGGACCGGCATTCCCGGCATTCCCGGCAGTGTCCGGGCTCCGGCGCGCGGAAGGCGCGCTCGCATCCGTCGCAGGTCTGGAGCGGCAGCACGACCGGGCGCTCGACAAGGGGGAGTGGCGGCGGCGCGGGCAGGGGGGTCTCCCGGAGCCGGAAGGCGAGGATGCCCGCCGGCCGGGCCAGGAAGTGGTCGGGGAGCCGTGCGGTCAGCAGTGCCGTGATCTGGGATGGCGTGACCCCGGTCGCGAGCCACCGCGTGACGCCCGGCGCCAGCCGCACGGCCTCCTGCTCGGACAGCACGAGACGCGGATCGACCCGGCGGAGCGCGGCCAGAACGGCGACGGCCTGGGGATCGGCGTCGGAGAGCGACGCCCGATTCTCCGGCTGGTCCCGAGCGGGGGAGGGCGTGACCTCCTCGGCCGCGGGCGCCTTCCGGGGCCGGGTCCGCGTCGGCGGCTCGGGCGGTTCGTCGTCGGAGGCACCGCCGGGTACGTCGTAGAAGTACGTCCGGGTACGGATCTGCCCGGTGGGCGTCCGTTCACGGCGTCGCTCCAGATACCCAGCCCCTTCAAGCTCCCTGAGCGCTCGCGAGATCAGGATCTCGCCCTCGTCGAAGTGCGCGCACAAGGCGGCGATGCTCACGGACGAGCCATCGGGCAGGGAGGAGATGTACGCCGCGACGCCGACCGTGACGGCGCTGCCACGTCGCTGCGCGAGGGCGTTGGAGATCACGGTGAAGTCGGCGGTCAGCCGGGTGCGGACGTGAATCACGCCGGAAGTCGGAGCTCCGGCGTCGGCGCGCAGGCGCGCGTTAGACTGCGGGTCAGCCATCGGGAAGGCGTTCACTTCCTGATCGGTCAGGCCCTCGATCGGGATTGCCGTCCCGGCCGGGGGCCGTCGTCTGTGTGAGGTTGTCGCGGCGAACGTAACGGCCCGCATCCCGCCCCTGCAAGCCGGTCACTCGGACGGGTGACGCGGGCCGCCTGGCCGGGGAGGGTGGGTGGGCGGGTAGTTCTTTCCCCCGGTTCTTTCAGGAGGTCAGCGACCCGCCGGACCCTCGCGGACAAAGGGCCGGTGAGCCCGGAAGGCGGACGGTGGCCGGGGCCTGGCGGGGGAGGCGGTGGTCCGGCGAGGCGTCGCTTTCCCTCCTATCGTGTATCCGCACAGTGACGGTCGGCGCCGAGGCGGGCAACACATGACGGAACCGCAGATCGACTACGCGGCGGTCTTCCATGCCCTGCCCGGCATGGTGGCCCTGCTCACCCCCGAACTGGTGTACGCCGACGCCAACGAGGACTTCCTCAGGCTGGCCGGGCGCACGCGCGAGCAACTGCTGGGCCGCTACATCTTCGACGTCTTCCCCGAGAACCCCAACGATCCGGCCGCGGCCGGCATGCGGGAGACCCGGGAGTCGATGCTCCGCGTGGTGGCCACCGGCGAGCGCGACACCATGGCGCTGCTGCGCTACGACATCGAGGCCCCCGAGCGCCCCGGCCACTGGGTGGAACACTTCTGGAGCCCGGTCAACGCACCCGTGCTGGGCCAGGACGGGCGGGTGACGCTGATCGCGCACCGGGTGGAGGAGGTCACCGAACTCATCCACGCCCGCGCCCGTGCCCGCGGCGGCACGGGCGGCGAGAGCAGCCGGGCCCGCGTGCTGGAGGCCGAGCTCTACACCCGCTCCCGTGAACTGCAGGAAGTCAACGAACGCCTGCGCCGGGCCCACGCGCGCGAACGCGAGGTCGCCCTGGCCCTGCAGGCGGCGATGCTGCCCGCCCCGGGGCCGGTCGGGCACCACCGGGCAGCCGTCCGCTACCGGCCCGCCGTCGGCACCCTGAACGTGTGCGGCGACTGGTACGACCTGGTCGACCTGCCCGGCGACCGCATCGCGGTCGCTGTCGGCGACGTCGTCGGCCACGGCCTGGAAGCGGCCGGTGTCATGGGGCAGTTGCGCAGCGCGCTGAGCGCGGCCGCCCGTGTCGCCGACGGCCCGGCCCGGGCGCTGGAGGCCCTCGGCCTGTACGCCCGCCATGTCGACGGTGCGGAGTCGACCACGGTGGTGAAGACCTACATCGACTGGGAGACCCACACCCTCACGTACAGCAGCGCGGGCCACCCACCGCCCGCCCTGCTCCACCCCGACGGCACGGTGACCTTCCTCGACCAGGCGACCGATCCGCCTCTCGGCGCGCGTCCCGAGCACGTTCCGCGGCCGGAGGCCAGTACGGCCTTCGCCGAGGGCGCCACCCTGGTCCTCTACTCCGACGGCCTGATCGAGCGCCGTGACGAGGACATCGACACCGGCCTGGCCCGCCTCGCCGACTCCCTCGTCCGCCACGGCCGAGCCGACCCCGAGACCCTGGCCGACGCCCTGCTGGCAGACCTCCTCCCACCCTCCGGCACCACCGACGACACGGCGCTGGTCATCATCCGCCTGTGAGCCGGCGACTCTGCCTGCGATGGCGCCGCCACCTCAGGGACGGCGGTTCTTGGCCTTCAACTCGCCTATGAAGGCGCTCCAGGCGGCGCCTTCGAAGCACAGTGCCGCCCCCTGCGGGACCTTGCTGTCACGGACGGGAACGACGGCCCGGAACCCGTCGGCCACCTCCACGCAGTTGCCGCCCTCCTGGTTGCTGTAGCTGCTCTTGCGCCAGTCGGCGCCGTTCAGATCGGGACGGGACCTTCGCTCCACGGTGGTTGTCCTCCATCACGGATCGGATCATGTCGAGCGACATGAGCGGGGGCAGCGCTGCCGCCCTCAGCCGATCGTAGGACAGCGTGAAGCCCCTGACCTCGTCCGGATCCTCGACGAGTTGGCCGTAGTGCGCGCCTTCCGTGTAGGCGATCTCAGATCCGTCCGGCATGGTGAGCACCGTGAGCGAGCCGCCCATGGCATCGTGCTCGCCCTGGTCGAACGGCAGTACCTGCACCGTGATGTGAGACTCCGTCGCGGTCCTGATTAGCCGCGTCAACTGCTCACGCATCACCGCGCGGCCGCCGACGGGACGCCGGAGCACCGCCTCGTCGAGGACGACCCACACCTCGGGACGATCGGGCGTATTCAGTCGCTCCTGCCGTCCCATCCGAAGGGCGACCCGCTCTTCCAGCTGCTCCTCACTGCCGAGAGTTCGACCGACACTCAATACCGCCCGCGCGTAGTCCTCCGTCTGCAACAGCCCCGGCACCACATGAGCTGCGTACTCGCGGATGGCCACCGCCCGCGCCGAGCACTCCATGAACTTCCGCGACCAGTCGGGAAACGCCTCCCGGTACACGAACGGCCACAACTCGACCAGCAACTCGTCCGCACCGAGAGCCACGTCCAGCGCACGCGCCAACTCCAGCGTCGGCCTCGCTCCGGACGCCCGCTCGATCTGGGTGATCCGGGTGCTCACCACATGCGCCCTGACACCGAGTTCGGCCTGAGTCAGTCCGGCCGCCGTACGGAGCCTGCGCACCCGGGCGCCGAACAGCGCCGCCATCGAAGAACCCGGGTCAATTCCGTTGGCCAAGGGGTCACTTCCGTTCCTTACGGGCTGAAAAGTAAGGCTGTGTCACCTACCGAGCGTAGGGCGCTCGGACCACTCTTGAACACAGAACGTAACGACTCGCTTACGACGACATCGCGTACGTCACGGATCTCTCAGGCGCGCCCAGCAAGGACGGACCAACCGTGCAGACAGAAACGACGACCACCCCGGAACTCCGCTCCTTCGCGGCACAGTTCGTCTCCTCGCCACGAGGCGCGCAGCTCGCCCGGCGTCTCGCCGTCCGGCGCATGCAGGAGTGGGGCTACCCGCCGGAGTCCGACACGTCGTGCACGGTCGCTCTCGTCGTCGGCGAACTCACCGCGAACGCCGTACAGCACGGCCGATCTCGCGGACGCGACTTCGCCCTCCGGCTCACTCTCGACGCGACGGTGAACCTGTTCCGCGTCGAGGTCGCGGACGCCGCCTCCGAGAAGCGGCCGCCCGCTGCCCCGCCCTCGTCTCGCCCCGAAGGCGAGTCCGGCCGGGGCCTGCTCCTGGTGGACGCCCTCGCCGTGCGCTGGGGGTCGGAGCCTCGTCGCCCCGTGGGAAAGACGGTCTGGGCGGATGTGTCTGTGGAGGCGCCGACTCGGGTCGCCAGCCTTCGCCCTGAGTGAGGCCGGTCGAAATCTTGATGCTGAGCCCCGACTGCATGTCAGGCAAACCGAAGGCAGTTTCGGCCAATCCTTGGCTATCCCGTGAGGTTGCGAGGATTGTCGCGTTTGCGGTCTGGCGGTTCTTGCTGCCCCCCGTGAAGATGCCCGCCTGTCGATGTAACGGGGGACCAGGATGGCGGTTGGGTGGGGCGTGCGTGCCCGGGGGAGGGCACGGGCGGAGGAGGCGGAGTGGCCCGCTGTCCCGATTCAGGCGAACCCTCCTGGCCCAGGGGCCAATCGTCCCGCCAACGCGGACCCCGCATCGTCTGAAGTGACGCGGCTACTGTGCCAGGCGGTCTATGCGCGTCCTGATCGGGTGAAAGCCGCGAAAGCGTGGTGGCGCAGTTTTCGAGGCAAAGCGGAGATGGCCAAGAAGCCCCGGCGCAGTACCAGGCGGCCGATCTATCTGGAGGGTAGCGACGACTGCCCGCCTCTCGGCGAACCGACTGCGCAGTGGGTTGTCGACCATGTGCTGCACGGTCCACGGCTGCCCGTGCCGTCGTACGGCTTCGACCTCGTTTCGGTGACGGCGCACAGCCTTTGTGCGCGGCGCCGCCGATGGACACGGCGCACCTGCATTCTGGTCCTGTGTGGACTGGTCGCCTATGCGGTGCCGTGGGCTTTCGTGATCTGGGCTGCTGCCGTCGCCGTCGCTCTGTTCCTACGGTGGGCTGCTTTCCGTGCGATCCGCAGAGGCGGCCTGACGCGGTTGGCACCTTCGCGGCGCCTGGCGTATGCCGTGCTGCTCACACCGTGGCTGCTCGCACTCCTGCCGTATGGACCCGTTGGCGGCGACGCGTTCGAGCTGAGACTTGAACTGGCCTTGCTCCCCTTCGGGCTGGCGGCTGTCGTCGCCCTGGCGTACGCGGCCGACCGACTTGTGTCACGGGCCGCCCTGGGTGCCCTGGCACGAGAGGGCGTGTCGCCCGATGGCCTGCCGTGGGTCGCTGCGAAGGCCGGACGCAGGATCTCGGACATCAGCAAGGACCAGACACAGTTGGCGCTGCCCTACGACGCCTCGGAGCAGTTCGTCGGTGCCGGACGCGACGTCTGGGGGCCCGCACGCATCAGCATCCCCCTGAAACCCAAGGACGCCGAGGAGTCGGTCAGACCGTTCGGGGAGGCGGAACTTCTCCGACGCGTGGGCACAGCCCTCAACGAACTGGGCCGCGGTGCCAGAGAGATCACCGATCCGCTTCCCGGGTTCTCGATGGAGCGCATCCTCGGCCTTCCGGCAGCACGATGGCTTCAACGCACCCGTGAGACGAAGGTGGAGCTGTCTGACCTGAGTGGTCTCGGACGCAGGTCCCCTTCCGGTGTGCCGGACCGGCTGTATCTCCGGGCCCAGTGCATCAGCTGGGACGGACAGATCGTGGTGAGCGTGTTCGTGCATGCCGCACTGGAGGCCGGCGAACTGCGGCTGACGATCCGTCCACACGTGACGACACCGCTTTACAACGAGCTGCGTGTGACCGCCGCACCTGCCCGGACACATGGAACGCGTCTGCTCACGTGGCTTGCCACACAGTCGCTCCTGGACACGGCCGTGGGCCCTTTGTCCGTGTGGCGACTGGTCGCCCGTCTTGGTGAGAAGACCGAAGGTCGTGCAGAGGAAGAAGACCCGGTGAGCCTGCGCGACCGGTACTCCACCCAAGAAGTCACTGACATGCACCAGAGCGACGATGCCAAGAGGCACGTCGTTCTGATTCAGTCCTGTGTCTTCCGGACCGTTGCCGAGTATCTCGACGAGCAGGGGATCGACCTAGCTGCGTACGAACGGCAGGTCGCCACCGTGACCAACAACATCCTCGTCTATGGGGACAACAACGCCCCCATCCAGAACGTCGCAGGCAGCGGCATCAGTGGCGTCGGCCAGGACAACAAGTATCAAGGAGGCAAGTAGTGATGGTGGGACGGCGTCGCCCTGAGCCGGACCTGGGCCATGGCTCGGGCATCAGCATCGGCGGTAGCAACAACGCACCGTTGCAGAACGTGGTGGGGCAGAACATCTCCAATGTCCATCAGTCTGCCCTTGTGCAGGGCACTGTCGACATCGACGCTGTGCGCGGCCTCCTGGCGGCCTTCCGCGCGGACATCGACCGTAACGCGCCTGACTTGCAGAACGTCACGGTCCTGCGCGCCATGGCGGACACAGTCGACACCTCGCTCGCGACCCCCGATGTGCCACAGGTCGGCACACTGCGCGGGATCGCGCAGGCGTTGCCCGCTCTGGTTGTGGGCACCGCAGTCCAGCAAGGAGGCGAAGCGCTCGCCAACGCCATCGGCGGACTGCTGAGTTGAGTCGGCTGGTCCTGGAGTCGTCCTGGGACGCGGGATAAACCGTTCTGGCTGCCGCCTGCGACGCACGTGGATACAGTGCTGCGACCAGTTGGGGGGAATACGAAGTGGACGAAGTCACGTTCGCGGCCACCACCATGGCCGCGGCCTTCCTCACCCAGGCGACCCAGGAGGGGTACCAGAGGGTCCGTGAGGCTGTTGGCCGTCTGATCCGACGCAGCGGTCAAGAGGACGAGGCAGCGGCTCAGCTTGAGCGTCTGGATCGAGACCGGAGAGCTGTGGCCCAGACCCGGGCGGGTGACCGTGAGGCCGTAGTACGGGCTGCTGCGATCGTGTGGGCTCCCGTGCTCGTACGACTCGCGGAGTCGGAACCAGTGGCGTATGCGGAGCTGCTGGCTCTGGCCCGGCAGGATCTCCCGACCTCTGTGGTCAACCAGCACAATCACGGTACGGGCACCTTCGTCAACGGAAACATTGAAGGCGGCCTGACCATCAACCATGGCGCGGGGCATGGCAGACACGACTGACCCCCAGGTCCAGGGCGGGCAGCACAATCGCGGGCCTGGCGTGTTCATCGCGGGCAATGTGTACGGAGACATCAACAACCACCAGACATTACGTCCGAAGCACGGGCGGGATGACGAGCCCCAGGCGTCCCAGGAGCACTATCGCAGCGAGAAGGAATCTCCCGCCGGGCGGCAAGCGGGTGAGGCGGGGCTCGGCGGGAGGTTGCTCGGCTGGACGTTGCTCACCGTCTGGGTACTCGGGTCGTCCGTCTACTGCGTCGTTGCAGCTTTTGTGGACCCACAAACGGCTGGGGGGCCTGTCGGAGCCGTTCTTGGCGCTGTGCTGTTCGCCCTTGGTGGGTTGGTCCCGCTGGCCTTCGTGGTCACGGCTCTCGCGGAAATTTGCGCCGCAGGTACGGCCAACGCTGCCGACTCCGCGAGAAAGCGATGGGCGCAGGGTCAGCGAGCCGCAGCCCGTTTGAATCTTCGTTACGCGGATTCAGCCGCTCGTGTCGCGAGCGTCAGTGCAGTTCTGGTTGGGTTCATTACGGGTCTGTTCGGATTCCTGGCCATCGGGAAAAAGGCTGCAGACCGGGCTCACAACGCTCGCGAACTCGCCGAGTCCGAGATCGCCAAGACGTGCTTGGCGCTGGGAGAAAACCTCGACGGACACGACTACTCGGAGCCGCCGGCTCAGTAGTGAGCGCTGACTGTGCACCTGATCTTGCAGAGCCGATTTCAGAAGCGGATTCTGAACTCGGCTCTGCAAGATCAGGTGCCCGACCCGCTCTGCGGATCAGTCCCCTGACCTGGTACTTCACTGTCGGGGTGGCGGGATTTGAACCCACGACCTCTTCGTCCCAAACGCGGTCAAGGGTCCTTGTGACGTTGCAACCTAGGTGTCAGGGCTGCTCGTTCGGCTCCACCACTGTCCACGTCAGTCCAGGACAGTAGTGGTGCGGCTTCCTCGTTTGGCCCCGGGCCAGCCGGACATGACAGGACTCTGCTGAGCGCCACGACCAGGCAGGTTACACAGCGTTACGCACGGAGACGTAGGCGCTCATCCGTTCAGTAGCCAGTCAGCTGATCTTGGTACAGGCAGGGCAGCTCGGCGAACCGTGGTCAGAATCTGCATCCCGTGCTGTGGCCACCCTCAATGGGCCATTGCTGGGCAGGTGCGACCCGAGGTCTAGCGTATGCGGCAAAGTGATGCCACAAAGCGGTGAAGAGCTGCTGTTGCACAGCGGGGCGGATCGTTACCATCTAACCTCATTTACTGCGGGGTGCAGCAACCCGTAGCGGCTGCGGGGGGGGGCAGACGTGACTGAGGGTGCGCGGTTCGAGCTTCGGCAGGCGTGCTACCGCTGTGACCTGTGCCTTCGCTATGGACTTGTCGACATCCAGCCAATCGAGTGATTCTCTGCCGGCCTACGCCCCTCTCACCTGGGGAAAGGTCTAAGTGTTATTAAGGATCACTGTGAACGCCTTCACGGGGAGGGGGCTTTAGTGTTTACTAAAGATGGCAGGTGGGTACTTTGGCAAGGTAGTGGAAAGTCATTCCATGATCGCATCGAGTGTGCGATGAGGGAGGATGGATCCTCGCCGATGGCGACATTTTGGGCGGATTTGAAAAAGGGTGACTGGTCTAGTGACCCATACTTCCAAAGCCCCCCAGACGAGGACCAAATACATAACGCCGCAAAACTATTTGCCCATCTCAGACATATTGGCGAAAAGGGGTACCCTCCTTATCAGAGGGCTATCAACTTTCTTCAGGATGGAATATGGGAGGTGAAGCACGATCACCATCGGATCGCCTACTTTGACACTGTCGGCGACGGCGAGTATGACCCGAAAGGTAAAGTCGACGATCGCAGGTGTGTCGACCCTGACTTGGAAGACGATTTCTGGTGGTATCCGGAATTGGACCCGATTTTGCGTTTAACTAACGGCTGGGCTAAAGTAGGCCAAAAGGCTCCGCCGGAAGAAATTCAGCTAGCATGTCTGGTGCGAGAGGAGGACGTAGAACATGATAAGCCGTAGTCAGAAGAGCTTGATTGATAGCTACGCTAGTTTCCCTCGCGGTGCTCAAGAGCTTTCTGCGGCGAGCCTGGCCCAGAACGTAGTCGCTTGTCTGGAGCAGGCGAAGGTAGCCTCCGGGAAGTCGAACAGGGAACTCTCCTCGCTCTTGGGGGTATCGGAAGGGGCCGTATCCCAGGTCTTGAACGGGGACGGCAACATTCGTATCTCCACGTTGGCGCGATATCTGCGTGCAATGGGCTTTGAACCCCGTCTGAATGCAGACCCTGTGGAGGGTGGCGAATCCCTTCCGGTCGAGCCACGTCGAGTTCGAAGTCGACGAAAAGGCAACTCCAGGGAAACAGTCACGCCGCGTGTAGAGCGTATGAGTGTCTCTGTTTCTCGCTGTAGCGTCACAGATGGTGACGTAGTGGCTCCTGCGCTTTCGGTCTTGCTCGTGATGCCGGACGAAGATTTTGACGTTACGAGGGCGACAACTCGGGAGCACCAGGAAACGCCCAGGGTTTGGCATGTCCTCGAAGGTCACTCCTGGGTGGCATCCCTGACAGCCGAGGCCCCAGAGGCGGGCGATTCATACGAAGATGATTCGCGCGGCCAAGCCGTGGAGGCTACGTAATGGCAACTCGCGAGCTACACGACGGCGAAGAGGTAATCGCGGACGCTTCCTCTTTGGTGGAGGTTGTGCTTGGTGACGCTTCAGCGAGGAGGGGGCCGGCCAAGCACTACAAGCCGGGTACTGCGCAAGTTTCAGTCGAGTCCGAAGGCAGCTTCAGTCGAAACCCAAAGAACCCTTCTAAAGGTTTGATCGCTTGCAAGGATCGGTATTCGGCCGAGTTGCTAAATTCGGACGGAGATCGCATCGCTATCATTAGAGCCTCTTTTGTTGCTGCTTTTTCTGTGGTACGCGATGAAGATCCGGGTGAGGAGGAGCTTGAAGCATTCGCGAACTCCACGGGCCGACTGGTCATTCGCCCTTATGCGCGAGAGTTTATTCAGCAACTTTCGACGCGTATGGGCGTGCCATCCTTCATGCTCGAGGTGTTGCGCTTTCACGGGACCGTACTGGAGGACGAGGGCGGCGAAGTAGGCGCCGCTGCAAGTGACGTTGGTACCTAGATCGTCACATTCGGAAACCATGTTTCCCATTTCCGAGTGACTGTAAGCGTGTCAGATACTCTTGAGTCTCGGGTTATACAGCGTATCGACGCCTTCTCGGCAGCTAGTTCGCGGTCGGCCATGATGAGTGCTGGCATTGATTGACGGTCGTGTCTGCTCTATATCGCCAGCACCCGCTGCCGTGACGCCGAGAGTGACCCGTGCTTCCGCGTTTTGCATAGGCGAGCGTTCGCGCCCGTCAAAGTCCGTTCCGGTCCGGAGGACTTCCTCTGCAAGCGTGCGGGCAAGTTTGTCCTCGCCAACCAGCCAGTAGCAATCCGTTGCGTAGAAGTCGAATTTAGAGGGGTCCACCACGAAGCAGGGGCCCTTGCATTCGCGTGGCCCCCTGCTTCGGCGGGATTTGAACCCACGACCTCTTCGTCCCGAATGAGGTTCGGGCGCGGTCGCCAGCGGCGGATCTGGTGTTTTCGCTGATCAGGGCGTTGGTCTGCATGCCTTGGATGGGCTTCGCCAGGGCTCGGGGAGCGGGTTGGCTCCCATGAAGCCGGGCGCCCAGGAACCACGTCACTGGTCGGAATCGGGCGGAGCAGCAGGGGCCGATTTCCTCTGCCGAGGGTCATCCGTCGGCTTTCGCAGGCGGGCGAGCAGGTCTTTCGCCAGCTGGCGATAGCGCGTGACTTCCTCGTTGAACTCTGAGTTGTCCACGTCCAATCCAGTGGCCGGCCCAGGCAACCCGGCGAGCTTTCGAAGGGTCGGCTCGAAGTCCGGCTCGAGCCCCTTGTGGCACGTTCCGCAGAGGGTGACGAGGTTCTCCTCGGCGGTGGGACCAGCCATGCGCCAGGGAATCAGATGGTG
This sequence comes from Streptomyces sp. NPDC041940, assembly GCF_055589465.1. NCBI lineage: Bacteria > Bacillati > Actinomycetota > Actinomycetes > Kitasatosporales > Streptomycetaceae > Streptomyces > Streptomyces sp. NPDC041940. The sequence goes on along the minus strand of NZ_JBVJBP010000029.1, from coordinate 42,036 downwards.
CACGTGCAACTCGATGTCCGTGTGGTCGGTGGCTTTGCGACCACAGATCACGCATCGGTAGTCATCGCGTTTGAGTACCTGCATACGTAGCTTCCGGGTGGGGGCGCGTCGTTCCACGGCGTCATCCCGAAGGTGTTCCGTGTTCAGGAACCCGAACCCGCCAACCTCGACCGAGCCGTCGTGCACGCACTCCGAGGGAGCGATCACGTCAGGCAACCGCTCTTCGGCAAGCTGCTTGGCGACTAACGCGTTTCCGCCAAGTCGCAGATAGATCGCCAGGGCGGAATCGTCGTGCACCGAAACCCAGCCCTGCCCAATCGACGACCAGAGTTCTGCCATGGCTGCTGGAAGGACCAGGCTGGCAGCGCGTACTTCCCAGCGGGGATTTCGTTCGGACATCCCAACCCAGTGAGTCTGCGCCGACCAGCAGACGCGTCCTCGTCGATTGGCTCGAAGGGTCAGGGCGTAATAGTCGCCATCGGGTTCAAAGGTCTTCATCCTGCGAAGCGTTCGCAAGAGCTTCTCCCTGGCGGCGTTCTGCTCGTCTGGCATGGCTCGATGCTCTCAGCGGGGACTGACATCCTGTGCCGCCGTGGAGGATATGGACGACTCGGCCCGTGGCGCCGCCTCGTGCTACAAGTAGCTCGCCTGCCTCAGGTTATGGACGCGCGGGTTCGACGCTCGCGGCCGGTCTCGTCGGCACCGCCGTCGGCGACTTGGCCAACTTCCCGCCGCTGGACTCTTTCTGGCTTGGGTTCTTCGGGGTGCTGATTCCGGGGATGGCGGGTGGCTCGGCCGAGCGGATGCAGGGTCGTACGTGGGTGGGCCTGGCTGTGTCCGGACTGGGAGGGCTTGCGGTGGGGGTGGCGGATCTGTGCCGGGATGAGCCGACGGGTATCCGCGGAGGTGATCCGGGCGGCGGCTGCTTCCCGGAACACCTCCGCCTTGGCGTCGCCTGGGTGCGGCAACCGTACATGAGTTCCATGTCGTCCCAGGCTTGGGCTTGCACGAGTGCTTAGGTGTCCAGCAGCCGTCGGCAGAGCGCGACGAAGTCATCAGAGGCGCTGTAGGCGGCAGCCTTGAGGTCTTCCAGGTCAGACTCGTCCGGCACCAGCAATCCTGGCTCCGGGGCGAGCCTTCCCGAGGCTGCCTCCAGGGCGATAACTAGGTCGTTTGTCCAGTGGTACAGCGCTGAAGACAGCTCCATCGCTGCGAACCATGCTTCCTCTGGGCCTTCCAGGGCGACGAGTCCGACAGCGGAATCAATCTTCTTCACCGCATCATCGAAGTCCCTGGAGAGAGAGGGTGCGTTCCGCTCGCCATCCATGTAGGCGTCTAAGGCGGAGCCGCCGATCCTGATCACCTCGGACGCCTGACTCAGCAGCTGAGAGTACGCATCCCGCCGCTGTTGCCGCCGCCAGTGGTCGTGCTGGTTGCGTTTTTGATCCTTGCCAGCGCGCCATGTAGCTCCCAGGGTGCCCGTGACGCCGATGAGGCCGCCGACCACCGTCCCTACTAACCCAGCGATGGCTTGATCCACAGCGACATTAAACCTACTGGTCCACTGGCGCCGGGCTCGATCAGCCGAATCACCGTCGTCTGTGGCAGGGAGGCGCGATCAGATTCGTTTGGCCCCCGAGCATGACAGAGGGCCAATCGCGATCATGCGATTGGCCCTCTGACCAGCGTCGGGGTGGCGGGATTTGAACCCACGACCTCTTCGTCCCGAACGAAGCGCGCTGCCAAGCTGCGCTACACCCCGATGTCGCTGCTGTCGCGGCGACGACGTTTACTTTAGCCCACCGGTGGCTAGAGACGAAATCCGGTTTTCCAGGGGTGCCGGAGGGGGTTCGGGCGGGCGTGGTCGAGGGCTACGAGGAGGACCGCCAGGGCGTAGAAGGCGAGGCCGAGGAGGAGGGCGTTGCCGAGGACCTTCTTGTAGCCGTCCTGGTCGACGTCCAGGAAGGGGTACAGGTAGCGGCCGGACGAGCCCGGGAGGAGCAGTTCGCCTCGGAGGAGGGAGAAGGTCAGGTAGGCCAGGGGATAGAGGAGCCAGGTGCTGGCCTGGCGCAGGTGCAGACGGCCGGGGGGCGTGAGCAGGAGCCAGTCCAGTACGGCCGCGATCGGGGTCACCGTGTGGAGGGTGTAGTGGGTGAGGGCCTGCCAGCCGGTCAGGTGGGCCGCTTCGCCCGTGAGGGAGAAGGGGCTGGCCTCGTTCGCCAGGAGCAGGTGGTACGCCAGGGCCGCGACGACGACGTAGAGGGTCGTCGCGCCCAGGACGGCTCCCGGCAGGGGGCGGCCGGCCGTCCAGGCGCGGCGGGCCGAGAGGGCCATGACCAGCGCCAGCAGGATGTTGCTCTGGATCGCGAAGTACCCCAGGGTCTGGGACGGGTCGCCGAGGAGCAGCTCCAGCGTGACGCCGCCGGCGGCGGCGAAGGCGACCAGCAGGCGGAAGGCCGCGGCCGCCGGGCGGCGGACCGGGGTGACGACGGCCGTGGCCGGGACGGGGGAGGGCTTCAGCGCGGGCCTGCCCGGTATCACGGGCAGGTCCGGGATGTCCCTGGGTATCGGGGCTGTCATGCCCCCACGCTGACAGAAACGGACATAGGGGGCGATGTGGGCGGGCTGTGTGGGTTACCCCGCCCATTTCCCCGCCCATCCGGTCGCGAGCCCCGGCTACTCCCGCCCCACCAGCGTCAGCAGCGTCGCCTCCGGCGGGCACGCGAACCGTACCGGCGTGTAGCGGCTCGTACCGCAGCCCGCCGACACGTGCAGATACGACGTACGGTCCTCCACCGTGTGCGTCGACAGGCCCTTCACCCGGTCCGTGTCCAGGTCGCAGTTGGTGACCAGGGCACCGTAGAAGGGGATGCACAGCTGGCCGCCGTGGGTGTGACCGGCCAGGATCAGGGGGTAGTCGTCGGCCGTGAAGGAGTCCAGGGCGCGCAGGTAGGGGGCGTGGACGACGCCCATCGAGAAGTCGGCGGCGTCGGAGGGGCCGCCGGCCACCTGCGCGTAGCGGTCCCGCTTGATGTGCGGGTCGTCCAGGCCCGTCAGCTCCAGCTCGACGCCTTCGATCTTGAGCGTGCCGCGGGTGTTGGTCAGGTTGAGCCAGCCCGCCGCGTCGAAACCGTCCCGCAGGTCCTCCCACGGGTTGTGCACGACTCCCACGGCCGGGGCGTTGCCGTTGAGGCCGTGGCGGCCCTGGACCCTCTCCAGCAGGTAGCGGGCGGGGTTGCGCAGCGTGGGGCCGTAGTAGTCGTTGGAGCCGAAGACGTACGCGCCCGGGAACTCCATCAGGGGGCCGAGCGAGTCCAGGACCTCCGGGACGCCCTCCGGGTCGGAGAGGTTGTCGCCCGTGTTGATCACGAAGTCGGGGCGCAGGCCCGCCAGGGACCGCAGCCAGCGCTGCTTCTTGTGCTGGCCGCCGACCATGTGGATGTCGGAGACCTGCAGCACACGCAGCGGGCGCATCCCTGAGGGCAGGACCGGGACGGTGACCCGTCGGAGGCGGAAGGAGCGGGCTTCGAAGCCCGCGGCGTACAACAGACCGGCGGCACCAGCCGCCGCGATTCCCAGGGGGACTCCGTATCGCGCGCGCATACGACCATCGTCTCAGACCCCGGACGTCGGCCCTGCCCGGGCGGTGCCCGAAATGCCCTCGCGGCACCGGCGCTTCGATCCACCGCCCCGCCGCCGCCCTGCAAAACAGGGGGCGTCTTTCCTTCCGCACCTGCGACAATCAGCCCCATGACCACGCTCAAGTCGAAGTTGCAGGACGACCTCAACGTTGCGATCAAGGAGCGCGACGAGCTCCGCTCCTCGACGCTCCGGCTGACGCTCGCCGCGATCACCAAGGAGGAGGTCGCGGGCAAGGAGAAGCGCGCGCTCTCCGACGACGAGGTGCAGAAGGTGATCACCCGCGAGGCCAAGAAGCGCCGCGAGGCGGCCGAGGCCTTCGCCCAGGGTGGTCGTGCCGAGAGCGCCGAGCGGGAGAAGGCGGAGGGCGAGGTGCTCGCCGAGTACCTGCCCAAGCAGCTGTCCGACGACGAGCTCCAGCAGATCGTGGCCCAGGCCGTCGAGGAGGCCAAGGCCGCCGGTGCCGAGGGGCCGCGGGCCATGGGCGCGGTCATGAAGATCGTGAACCCGAAGGTGGCCGGGCAGGCCGAGGGCGGCCGCGTCGCCGCCGTGGTGAAGAAGCTGCTCGCCGGCTGATCACCAGCAGACGAAAAAGGTGGCCCCCTCCTCCCGTACGGGAAAGAGGGGGCCACCTCCGTTCGCTCACACCGTCGGCTCAGCGAGTGCCGTCGGCTCAGCGAGCGCCGTCGGCTCAGCCGAACCGCCCGCCGTTGCCGTTGCCACCGCCGTTGTCCTGGCCCCGGAAGAAGCCCTCGGGGAGGGAGAACGAAGGCGTCGGAATGGGCTCGCCGCCCCCGCCGCCGTTGTTGTTGCCGCCGACCAGGCCGCCGATGAAGCCGCCGTTGCCGTTGCCGCCGCCGTTGTCGTCGTCGTCGCGGTCGTCGTCGTCACGGTTCCCGTCGCCGCGGCCCTTGTGGTTGCCGTCGGGGATGTGGACGTCGTTGAACTGCTCGACCGGCTTGCCCTCCAGCGCGCCCGACATCATGTCGCGCCAGATCGGACCGGGGACCTCACCACCGAAGACCTTGCCGTACGACCGGCCGCCGATGGTGATGCCGGACATCTTCCGCTTGTGCGCGGGGTCGCCGACCCAGACCGCGCCGGCCATGTTCGGGGTGTAGCCCACGAACCAGGCCGCGTAGCGCTCGTCCGTCGTACCGGTCTTGCCCGCGCTGGGACGGCCGCTGAGGCCGGCCTTCGAACCGGTGCCGTCCTCGACGACGCCCTTCAGCAGCGCGTTGATCGTGTCGGCGGTCTTCTCCGACATCGCCCGCGAGCAGGTCGACTTCGGGACCTCGAGCGACTTGCTCTTGTCGCCGACCCGCTGGCTGACCGACTCGATGGCGACCGGCGTGCAGTGCATGCCGCGCGCGGCGAAGGTCGCGTACCCGTTCGCCATGGTCAGCGGGGTCATCTCCTGGGTGCCGAGGGCGATGGACGGCGCCTGGTCCATCTTGCGGCCGTCGGCCCGCTCGACGCCCATCTTCTTCGCCATCGTCGTCACCGGGCAGATGCCGATGTCGCTGATCATCTGGACGTAGTAGGTGTTGACCGACTTGGCGGTCGCTTCCTTCATGTCGTACGGGCCGACCTCGGAGCTGTTCTCGTTCTCGAGCTTGGCGGGGTTGGAGCGGTCGTTCGCCCACCGCTTGCCGCCACAAGCCGAGACCGGGCTCGGGTAGGCCATCTGGTACGGGGAGGAGTACACCTTGTTCGCCGGCATGCCGTCCTCGAGGGCCGCCGCCGCCACGATCGGCTTGAACGTCGAACCGGGCTGATAGCCCATGCCGCCGCCCATCGACCCGTCGACGGAGAGGTTGATCTGCGTCTCGTTCTTGCCGAAGCCGTACGGACGCGACTGGCCCATGGCGAGGATCTTGCCGGTGCCGGGCTGGACGATGCTGGCGGAGGTGGCCACCTCGTCGCTCTTGTAGACGTGGTCCTTGATGGACCGCTGCGCCGAGTCCTGGGCCGCCGGGTCCATGGTGGTGCGGATGGTGAGGCCGCCCTGGTTCCAGACCTTCGCCCTGGCCTCCTTGGTCTTGCCGAAGACCTTGTCGTTCAGGAAGACCTCGCGCACGTAGTCACAGAAGAAGCCCGCACCCTTGACCGCCGTGATGCAGCCGTTCCTGGGCTTGCTGACCTTGAGGCCGAGCGGCGCCTTCATCGCCTCGTCGGCCTGTGCCCGGGAGATGTCGCCGACGGCGGCCATGCGCTGGAGCACGGTGTTGCGGCGCTTGGTGGCCTCCGCCTCGTCGTTGACCGGGTCGTACCGGCTGGGCGACTGGACGATGCCGCCGAGGAGGGCCGACTCCTGGATGTTGAGGTCCTTGGCGGACTTGGAGAAGTAGCGCTGGGCCGCGGCCTCGACGCCGTAGGCCTGCTGGCCGAAGAACGTGATGTTCAGGTAGTTCTCGAGGATCTTCTTCTTCCCGAGCTCTTCCTCGACCTGGATCGCGTACTTCAGCTCGCGGATCTTGCGGCCGATGGTCTGCTGGGTGGCCTGCGCGACCTTCGTCGGGTCGTCGCCCGCCTCCTCGACGAAGACGTTCTTCACGTACTGCTGCGTCAGGGTCGAGGCGCCCTGGGAGACCTCACCGCTGCGCGCGTTCTTGTTGAGGGCGCGCAGGACACCCTTCAGGTCGACCGCGCCGTGCTGGTAGAAGCGCGAGTCCTCGATCGCGACGATCGCCTTCTGCATGTACGGCGAGACGTCCTTGAGCGGGACCACCGTGCGGTCGCGCGAGTAGACCGTGGCGATCTGGCCGCCGTCGGCGTCGAGGATCGTGGTGCGCTGACTCAGCGGTGGCGTCTTCATGTTGGCGGGGAGCTCGTCGAAGCTCTCGACCGAGCCCTTCGCCGCGAGCCCCAGCGCGCCCACCGCGGGCAGCGCGATACCGGCCAGTACGGCTCCCGCGAGGACACTGACACCGAGGAACTTGGCGGCCTGCTGCGCAGGAGACAGACCACCGCCCGAGCTCTTCTTTGGCATGAGGGCAGCCTACGTTCTCATTCGCCGGACAGGCGTATAGGCCTTGGCCTAAGCTGCTCTCAACTGTCACAGCAGTGAGGCCACGTATCAATACGTCCGGCGACCCCGAATCGTTCTGGGTGTTCCCCAACTTTTTTGTTGGGGTCGTGTCCGAATCCGCCTTGTGTGTCATACGGCGTCCGTTGTGACGCAACTGAACTGTCCTGCTTTGCCGGGAAGGTTCTGTATGTCGCCAGCTCACTCCCCCGGGTGATCTGCCGCTTACCCATAGTCCGTTCGGGCCATTCAAGATTGGGCCCGAAGGGGGTGTTGCGCTGTGCCCACCTTCCGTAACGTCCTCAACTGGCGGCGGTGAATATGCCGCTGCCGCCGTGGGGGAGCCTCGATTCGGGAGAGGACGGCGCCGGTATGGGCTGGGTAGTCGACTGGAGTGCGCAGGCGGCCTGCCGCACTACCGATCCGGACGAACTGTTCGTTCAAGGAGCAGCGCAGAACAGGGCCAAGGCGGTGTGCACCGGATGTCCGGTGCGTACGGAGTGCCTGGCCGACGCGCTCGACAATCGCGTCGAGTTCGGCGTGTGGGGAGGCATGACGGAGCGGGAGCGCCGCGCACTGCTGCGCAGGCGGCCCACGGTGACGTCCTGGCGCCGGCTGCTGGAGACGGCGCGCAGCGAGTACGAGCGCGGCACGGGTGTCGTGTCCCTCGACGACGACGAGATCTACGAGAACTACGCCGCGGTGGGCTGAGGAGTTCCCTCCGGGGACGCCACGGGGGATTCTCGGCGCTGATGTCCGGTCGGGGGCCCGTACGGGCCCCTCAGGCATCACGGCCGGGCGACTCCGGCTCGGCCACGTCCGGAAGCTCGCGCTCGTTCGCCGCGAGCCGGTCGCCGATGTCGCGCAGGCCGGCGAGGTCGTGCACATCGCCGGGCAGCGCGGCCACTTCCGTCACGGCCACCTCGGGGTGGAGCGCGGCGAAGCGGTCACGCGTGCGCTGCTCACGGGAGAGCAGCTGCATGCGCTCGGCGTGCAGCCTCAGCAGGCCTGCCGTGAGCTGGTCGACGGACCGCTCGGTGTCTTCGGCGTCTTCGGAGTCCTCGGTGGGGGAGCCACCTTCGGGAGCCGATGTCGATGCCGTGGCTGAGGTCTGAGCTGAGGTCTGAGCTGGGGTCTGATCTGGGGTTTCGGGCGTGGGTGAGGCTGAACTTCCGTATGCGTCGGGGGAGTTACGAAGTCCAGCTTTCCCGCCCTCCTGATCCACAATGCGGGGCTCTTCAAGATTTTCCGCGGCGGCGAGCGCCCGCTCGGCCGACAGCCGGTCGGCCCCGCTGCCGTGCACCCGGTTGAGCACAAGACCGGCGAGCGGCATGTCCTCCGCGGCCAGGCGCTCCACGAAGTACGCCGCCTCGCGCAGCGCGTCCCGCTCCGGGGCCGCGACCACGAGGAACGCCGTCCCGGGTGCCTGGAGCAGCTTGTACGTCGCGTCCGCGCGCGTGCGGAAGCCCCCGAACGTCGTGTCCATCGCGGACACGAACGTCTGGACGTCCTTGAGGAGCTGACCGCCGAGCAGCTTGCCGAGGGTGCCGGTCATCATCGACATCCCGACGTTCAGGAACTTCATCCCGGCGCGCCCGCCCAGCTTCGCCGGCGCCGTCAGCAGCCGGATCAGCCGCCCGTCCAGGAACGACCCGAGCCGCTTGGGCGCGTCCAGGAAGTCCAGGGCCGAGCGGGACGGCGGGGTGTCGACGATGATCAGGTCCCACTCGTCCCGGGCCCGCAGCTGCCCGAGCTTCTCCATCGCCATGTACTCCTGCGTGCCCGCGAAGCCCGCCGAGAGCGACTGGTAGAAGGGGTTGCCCAGGATCGCGGCCGCCCGCTCGGCGTCCGCGTGCACCTCGACGATCTCGTCGAAGGTGCGCTTCATGTCGAGCATCATCGCGTGCAGCTCGCCGCCCGCGGAGTCATCGATGCCCTTGACCCGGCGCGGGGTGTTGTCGAGGGAGTCGATGCCCATGGACTGGGCGAGCCGTCGGGCCGGGTCGATGGTGAGGACGACCACCTTGCGGCCCCGCTCGGCCGCGCGCAGGCCCAGGGCCGCAGCCGTCGTGGTCTTGCCGACCCCGCCCGAACCGCAGCACACCACGATCCGGGTCTTCGGATCCGCCAGCAGCGGATCGACGTCGAGCAGGCGAGCGGGGGACATGCGAGGGCGGGCCGGGTCGTGCGTGCGGTCCGGGTCCGGACGACTCATGACATCCCCTGCTTCCGACTCATGACGGGCCTTGCCTGTGTGTCCTCGCTCATGACGCGTGTGTCCTGGCTCATGACACGCCCTGCCCGCGCAGCTCGCGGGCCAGCGCGTACAGCCCCGCCAGGTCCATGCCCTCGGCGAACAGCGGCAGTTCGTGCAGCGGCAGGCCCAGCTCGGCCAGCACCGCACGCTGCTCGTGCTCCAGCGCGTACCGCTCGGCGTACTCCTCGGCCTGTGTGAGCAGCGGGTCCACCAGCCGCTCGGCGTGCCCGCCGCGCCGTGCCCCGCCGAGCCCGGCGGACGACAGCGACCGCGCGACAGTGGAACGCGTGGCCGTCCGGACGAGTTCCAGATCGGTCTCGTCCAACACCTCCGGGCGCACCATGTTCACGATGATCCGCCCCACCGGCAGCCGAGCCGACCGCAGCTCGGCGATGCCGTCCACAGTCTCCTGGACGGGCATCTCCTCCAGCAGCGTCACCAGGTGCACGGCCGTCTCCGGCGACTTCAGCACCCGCATCACGGCCTGTGCCTGATTGTGTATCGGGCCGATCTTGGCGAGGCCGGCGACCTCGTCGTTGACGTTGAGGAAGCGCGTGATGCGCCCGGTGGGCGGCGCGTCCATGACGACGTAGTCGTAGGTGAAGCGCCCGCTGCGCTCCTTGCGCCGCACCGCCTCGCACGCCTTGCCGGTGAGGAGTACGTCCCTCAGGCCCGGCGCGATGGTGGTGGCGAAGTCGATCGCGCCGAGCTTCTTCAGGGCTCTTCCGGCGCTGCCCAGCTTGTAGAACATCTGGAGGTAGTCCAGAAGGGCCAGTTCGGGGTCGATGGCCAGCGCGTACACCTCCCCGCCCCCGGGAGCGACGGCGATCTTCCGCTCCTCATAAGGCAGCGCTTCCGTTTCGAAGAGCTGCGCGATGCCCTGGCGGCCTTCGACCTCGACGAGAAGCGTCCGCTTCCCCTGCGTGGCCAAGGCCAGCGCTAGGGCCGCGGCCACCGTGGTCTTGCCGGTACCGCCCTTGCCGCTGACGACCTGGAGCCTGCTCACGTATTCGAGCCTAACCAGTCCGCGCCCGGGCTACTCCGGAGGCTGTGGACAACCCGCGCCGTGGTCGGCCGTCTGCCCCTGTCCGCCAGGGGCTAGAGTCGGCCGCATGACCAAGTGGGAATACTCAACCGTGCCGCTGCTCGTCCATGCCACGAAGCAGATTCTGGACACCTGGGGCGAGGACGGCTGGGAGCTCGTCCAGGTCGTGCCCGGGCCGAACAACCCCGAGCAGCTCGTGGCCTACCTGAAGCGGGAGAAGCAGTAGTGGGTGCCGTCGAGGCGAAGCTGGCAGAGCTGGGTCTGACCCTGCCCGACGTCGTCCCGCCGCTGGCCGCGTACCAGCCGGCCGTGCAGAGCGGCCCGTACGTCTACACCGCCGGGCAGCTCCCGATGGTGGAGGGCAAGCTTCCGGTCACCGGCAAGGTCGGTGCCGAGGTCACCCCGGAGGAGGCCAAGGAGCTGGCGCGTACGTGCGCGCTGAACGCCCTGGCCGCCGTCAAGTCCGTCGCCGGTGACCTGGACCGTATCGCGCGCGTGGTGAAGGTTGTCGGCTTCGTGGCCTCGGCCTCGGACTTCACGGGCCAGCCCGCGGTGCTGAACGGCGCGAGCGAGCTGCTCGGCGCGGTCCTCGGCGACAAGGGTGTGCACGCGCGCAGCGCGGTGGGCGTGGCGGTGCTGCCGCTGGACGCCCCGGTGGAGGTCGAGATCCAGGTGGAGCTGGCGTAGCTTCCCCGCGCTTCCCCGCGAGGGGAAACCGCCCCCTCAGGGGCCACTCGAACATCCGCCCGTCACGGGATAGCCTCGCGCCCATGGCGAACGGTCAGTGGTACCCCCCGGAATGGCCGGACCGCATCCGCGCCCTGGCGGACGGCACGCTCACGCCGGTCACCCCGAAGCGCGCGGCCACCGTCATGCTCCTGAAGGACAGCGGCACCGGCACCGGTCCCGCTGTCCACATGCTGCGCAGACGCGCCTCCATGGCCTTCGCCGGAGGCGCGTACGCGTATCCGGGCGGCGGCGTCGACCCCCGGGACGACGACCAGCAGGTCCGCTGGGCGGGCCCCACGCGCGCGTGGTGGGCGGACCGGCTCGGCGTCGACGAGACGGCGGCCCAGGCGATCGTCTGCGCGGCCGTACGGGAGACGTACGAGGAGGCGGGCGTCCTGCTCGCCGGACCGGCGCCCGACTCGGTCGTCGGTGACACCACCGGGGCCGACTGGGAGGCGGACCGTGCCGCCCTGGTCGCCCGGGACCTGTCCTTCGCAGAGTTCCTGGACCGCCGCGGCCTGGTCCTGCGCTCGGACCTGCTCGGCGCGTGGACCCGCTGGATCACCCCGGAGTTCGAGGCCCGCCGCTACGACACCTGGTTCTTCGTGGCCGCGCTTCCCGAGGGACAGCGCACCCGCAACGCCTCCACCGAGGCGGACCGTACGGTGTGGATCGCCCCGGGCGAGGCGGCGGCCGGCTACGACAAGGGCGAGCTGCTGATGATGCCGCCGACCATCGCGACCCTGCGCCAGCTGACGCCGTACGACACGGCGGCCCGGGCGCTCGCGGACGCCCCGGGGCGTGATCTCACGCCCGTGCTGGCCACCGCCCGCCTCGTGGAGGGCGAGATCGTGCTCTCCTGGCCGGGCCACGACGAGTTCACCAAGCACATCCCGACCCGCCCGACCTTCCCGACCGGTGGAGCCAGCGCATGACGGACGCAGCAGCCCTTCCCGGCCAGCCCCGGGGCGGTGTCCTCACGGGCCCCGCCACCGCGCGGGCCGTCAACGTCCTGGCCCCCAACCCGTCGGCGATGACCCTGGACGGCACGAACACCTGGATCCTCTCCGAGCCCGGCTCGGACCTGGCCGTGGTGGTCGACCCGGGGCCGCTCGACGACGGACATCTGCGCCATGTCGTCGCCACGGCAGAGCAGGCCGGCAAGCGCGTCGCCCTGACGCTGCTGACCCATGGCCATCCCGACCACGCCGAGGGCGCCGGGCGGTTCGCCGAACTGACCGGCACACGCGTGCGTGCGCTCGATCCGGCCCTCCGGCTGGGCGACGAGGGACTGGCCGCCGGGGACGTGATCACCGTCGGCGGCCTCGAACTGAGGGTCGTACCGACCCCCGGCCACACCGCCGACTCCCTCTCCTTCCACCTCCCGGCGGACCAGGCCGTCCTGACCGGCGACACGATCCTCGGCCGTGGCACGACGGTCGTGGCCCACCCCGACGGCCGCCTCGGCGACTACCTGGACTCCCTGCGGCGCCTCAGGTCCCTCACGGTCGACGACGGCGTCCACACGGTGCTCCCGGGCCACGGACCGGTCCTGGAGGACGCCCAGGGCGCCGTCGAGTACTACCTCGCCCACCGGGCCAAGCGCCTCGCGCAGGTGGAGACGGCCGTCGAGGACGGCTACCGCACCCCCACCGAGGTCGTCGCCCACGTCTACGCGGACGTGGACCGCTCCCTGTGGCCGGCGGCGGAACTGTCGGTGCGGGCGCAGTTGGACTACCTGGACGAGCACGGGCTCATCTGACCGCTGACGTGTCCTGGTACGACGTCGGGCCCTGTCTCGCGAGGAGACAGGGCCCGATGACGTACGGCACGCGCGGGTGCGCGTCAGCGCGAGCGCTTGGCGAGGCGTTCCACGTCGAGCAGGATCACCGCGCGGGCCTCCAGGCGCAGCCAGCCGCGCTGGGCGAAGTCCGCCAGTGCCTTGTTGACCGTCTCGCGGGACGCGCCGACCAGCTGGGCCAGCTCCTCCTGCGTGAGGTCGTGGACGACGTGGATGCCCTCCTCGGACTGCACGCCGAACCGGCGGGACAGGTCCAGCAGGGCACGGGCGACCCGGCCCGGGACGTCCGAGAAGACGAGGTCGGACATCGCGTCGTTGGTCTTGCGCAGCCGGCGGGCGACAGCGCGCAGCAGCGCCGTGGCCACCTCGGGGCGGGCGTTCAGCCAGGGCTGGAGGTCGCCGTGGCCGAGACCGAGCAGCTTGACCTCGGTCAGCGCGGAGGCCGTCGCGGTGCGCGGGCCCGGGTCGAAGAGCGACAGCTCGCCGATGAGCTCGCCGGGGCCGACCACGGCCAGCATGTTCTCCCGGCCGTCCGGGGACGTGCGGTGGAGCTTGACCTTGCCCTCCGTGACCACATACAGGCGGTCGCCGGGGTCCCCCTCGTGGAACAGCGAGTCGCCGCGCGCGAGGGTCACCTCACTCATGGAGGCGCGGAGCTCCGAGGCCTGCTCGTCATCGAGCGCCGCGAAGAGCGGGTTGCGCCGCAGAACGTCGTCCACGAGTTCTCTCCTTGTCGACCTGCTCAGGGGACCTGGATCCCCCTTGTATCAAGGCACCGAGGTGCCCGTTTTGCCGGACGGTCCAAACAGTGTGATCTGTCACAAGGATGCCGCACAGGTGTCCCGGGGTACGCGGCAGGGGTCCAATTGGACGCCGATCTTCAGGGCCCGGGGCGGATGTCGGTGCCACGCCTTAGGCTGGCCGGGTGTCCAAATCGCCGGTGAGAGCACAGGCCGAGGGGGCTGCGCGGGTGGCTGTACGTCGCGATTCCGCTGTGGGCGAACAGAGCCCCGATGGCGGTAGGAAAACGGCGAAAGGGAACAAGACGGATTCCGCGAAGAAGGCGGCCGCCGGGAAGGCGTCAGCCAAGAAGGCGTCAGCCAAGAAGACGCCCGCAGTGAAGGCGCCCGCCAAGAAGGCACCCGCAGTGAAGAAGGCACCCGCCGCCAAGAAGGTCACCGTCGCGCCCAAGAAGGCCACAGCGCGCGTCAAGGGCACCGCCCCCGCAAAGGCCGTCGTCCACCCGCCCGGTGACGAGTCGCGCACCGCGCTGGTCCGCAGAGCCCGCCGTATCAACCGCGAGCTCGCCGAGGTCTTCCCGTACGCCCACCCCGAGCTGGACTTCGACAACTCCTTCCAACTGGTCGTCGCCACGGTCCTGTCCGCCCAGACCACCGACCTGCGCGTCAACCAGACGACACCCGCCCTCTTCGCCAAGTACCCCACCCCCGAGGACCTGGCCGCCGCCAACCCCGAGGAGGTGGAGGAGATCCTCCGCCCGTGCGGCTTCTTCCGGGCCAAGACGAAGTCGGTCATAGGGCTGTCCAAGGCCCTGGTGGAGGACTTCGGCGGTGAGGTCCCGGGCCGGCTGGAGGACCTGGTCAAGCTGCCCGGCGTCGGCCGCAAGACCGCGTTCGTCGTGCTCGGCAACGCCTTCGGACGGCCCGGCATCACCGTGGACACCCACTTCCAGCGCCTGGTGCGCCGCTGGCGGTGGACCGGCGAGACCGACCCGGACAAGATCGAGGCCGCCATCGGCGCGCTCTTCCCGAAGAGCGACTGGACGGACCTCTCGCACCATGTGATCTGGCACGGCCGCCGCATCTGCCACGCCCGCAAGCCCGCCTGCGGTGCCTGCCCGATCGCCCCGCTCTGCCCGGCGTTCGGCGAGGGCGAGACCGACCCCGAGAAGGCGAAGAAGCTGCTCAAGTACGAGAAGGGCGGCTTCCCCGGCCAGCGGCTGCGGCCCCCGCAGGCGTATCTGGACGCGGGCGGCAAGCCGGCGCCGCCGCTGGGGGCCGGATGAGCTGCCCGGTCGGCGGACCGAGCTGCCCGAACGGGGGATCGCGGCCGTTCGCGGAACGATCTCGGACCTGCCGCGCGTTGGAAGCGGCAGGACGACGGGGGTGGCGATGACGCGTGCGAGCGACACACAGGACGGGCCTTTGACGCCGAGCAAGGAGGGCCTGCCCGCCTGGCTGGACCCGGTGGTGCGTGCCGTGGAGACGGTCAGGCCGCAGCAGCTCAGCCGTTTCCTGCCGCCGGAGGACGGCGCCGGGCGCCAGTCCGCCGTGCTGGTCCTGTTCGGGGAGGGCGAGCGCGGGCCCGAGCTGCTGCTCATGGAGCGCGCGAGCTCCCTGCGCTCGCATGCCGGCCAGCCCTCGTTCCCCGGCGGCGCCCTCGACCCCGAGGACGGCGACCCGTGGGGCGACGGCCCACTGCGGGCCGCCCTGCGCGAGGCGGAGGAGGAGACCGGCCTCGACCCCTCGGGCGTCCAGCTCTTCGGCGTCCTGCCCAGGCTGTACATCCCGGTCAGCGGCTTCGTCGTCACCCCGGTGCTGGGCTGGTGGCGCGAACCGAGCCCGGTCGGGGTCGTCGATCCGAACGAGACCGCCAGGGTCTTCACCGTCCCCGTGGTGGATCTCACGGACCCCGCCCACCGCGCCACCACCGTCCACCCCAGCGGCCACCGAGGTCCGGCGTTTCTGGTCGAATCAGCCCTTGTCTGGGGTTTCACGGCCGGAATCATCGACCGGCTGCTGCACTTCGCGGGCTGGGAGCGGCCCTGGGACCGCGAGAAGCAGGTCCCGCTCGACTGGCGCGCATGACAGGGTGGCCTCCGTGAACGTGCTGGACATCTTGTTGCTGGTCGCCGCCGTGTGGTTCGCGGTCGTCGGGTACCGCCAGGGATTCGTCGTCGGCATCCTGTCGGTGATCGGCTTCCTGGGCGGCGGTCTCGTCGCGGTCTACGTACTGCCCGTCATCTGGGACGCGCTCACGGACAACGCGGAGGTGAACACGACCGCCGCCGTCGTCGCGGTCGTCGTCGTCATCGTCTGCGCCTCCGTCGGCCAGGCCCTCACCACCCACCTCGGCAACAAGCTGCGCCGGCACATCACCTGGTCTCCGGCCCGGGCCCTCGACGCCACCGGCGGCGCCCTGGTCAACGTCCTGGCGATGCTCCTGGTCGCCTGGCTGATCGGCTCGGCCCTCGCGGGCACCACCCTGCCGACGCTCGGCAAGGAGGTCCGCAACTCCAAGGTGCTGCTGGGCGTCTCCCAGGCGCTGCCGGACCAGGCCGCCACCTGGTTCGCCGACTTCTCCTCCGTCCTCGCGCAGAACGGCTTCCCGCAGGTCTTCAGCCCGTTCTCGAACGAGCCGATCACCGACGTCCAGCCGCCGGACCCGGCCCTGGCCGACAGCCCCGTGGCGAACCGCGCCCAGCGCTCCATCGTCAAGGTCATGGGCACCGCCCCGAGCTGCGGCAAGGTCCTGGAGGGCACCGGCTTCGTCTTCTCCGGCCGCCGGGTGATGACCAACGCGCATGTGGTGGGCGGTGTCGACGAGCCGACCGTGCAGATAGGCGGCGAGGGCCGGAAGTACGACGCCACGGTCGTCCTCTACGACTGGCGGCGCGACATCGCCGTGCTCGACGTGCCGGACCTCAAGGCGCCCGCGCTGCGCTTCACCACCGAGGACGCGACCAGCGGGGACGGCGCGATCGTCGCGGGCTTCCCGGAGAACGGGGCGTACGACGTGCGAGCAGCGCGCGTACGCGGCCGCATCACGGCCAACGGCCCGGACATCTACCACCGCGACACGGTCCGCCGCGACGTCTACTCCCTCTACGCGACCGTCCGCCAGGGCAACTCCGGCGGCCCGCTGCTCACCCCCGAGGGCAAGGTCTACGGCGTGGTCTTCGCCAAGTCCCTGGACGATGCCGAGACGGGGTACGCGCTGACCGTGGACGAGATCCAGGAGGACATCACCAAGGGGCGCAGCGCCAACCAGCAGGTGGACAGCGACAGCTGCGCGCTCTAGGAGCGGCCCCAGCGGCCCCGCGGCAGGGTGGTCGGGGGCGTCACTCGCGCGGGTGGCGCCTCAGTCGCGTGTGTGGCGCAGACGTACGGAGACCCAGCGGGCCCGGCGGCGGAGGATGCGCGGAATCCCGACCCGGGGATCCGCGGTCACCATCTGCGGTGCGCCGCTTCGCTGGTGGGGGTTCGCACCGCCCGCCGAGCGGCGATTGCGGCTTGCGTCACTGTAGTCGTGCGTCCAGCCCATACCCCGACCTGTGCCCCCGCCTCATGGTCGATAACCGCTCGCCGGGCGCCCAATTGGCCTATGCGCCAGGCAAGTGGCCGTTCGTAGGACAAGCGTTCACGTGCGGATACCGGGCGGGGTCGGCCGGTCACCGGTCGGGTTCGGGATCCTTGAGCCAGTTGATGAGCTCCGAGGAGAACGCGACCGGGTCCTCCTCGTGCGGGAAGTGGCCGAGACCGTCGAACAGGCGCCAGCGGTAGGGGGCTTCGACGTACTCGCCGGACCCGGCCGCGCTGCGCGTGCGCATCACGGGGTCGAGCGAGCCGTGCAGATGGAGGGTGGGCACGCGCACGGGCCGCTTCATGCGGCGGTTGAACTGGATGCCGTCCGGGCGGGCCAGGGAGCGCACCATCCAGCGGTACGGCTCGACCGCGCAGTGCGCGGCGGAGGGGATGCACATGGCGCGCCGGTACGCCTCGAGGGCCTCGTCCTCCGGCGGGCGCGGCCCGGACCACTCCTGGATCAGCTCGGCCACGAGCGCCCCGTCGTCGGCGGTGAGCTGCCGCTCCGGGATCCAGGGCCGCTGGAACCCCCAGATGTGTGAACCGGCGCGCGTCTGCTTGACGTCTCGCAGCATGGCCGAGCGCCAGCGCCGCGGATGCGGCATGGACGCGACCGCCAGCCGCCGCACCAGCTTGGGGCGCATCGCGGCCGCCGTCCACGCGAGGTATCCGCCCAGGTCGTGGCCGACCAGGGCGGCGTCCGGCTCGCCGAGGGAGCGGATGACGCCGGTGACGTCGAGCGCGAGGTTGGCGGGGTCGTAACCGCGCGGCGTACGGTCGCTGCCCCCGACGCCCCGCAGGTCCATGGCGACGGCCCGGAAGCCCGCGTCGGCGAGCGCCACCAGCTGGTGCCGCCAGGTCCACCAGAACTGCGGGAAGCCGTGCAGCAGCAGCACCAGCGGCCCGTCACCCAGCTCGGCGATGTGGAAGCGGGCGCCGTTGGCGGCGACGTCGCGATGGCTCACCTTTCTCCCGCCGGGGACGTCCAGAAGAACGGCCGAGGCCGGCTGTGCGAAAGGTGGTGTGGCGGGGTCCGTCATGACGACGAGCGTGCCACAGCCTCGATGGCCTCCGGGACCCGGTCCTGCGGGAGCTCCGGACGCGGGTGCGGCTTGGCCTTCTGCAGGACGACCGCGGTCTCCTTCATCGAGGCGGCGACCTTCTGCGGGCCCTTGCTCTTCTTGGCCTTCTTCGCGAAGACCACGCCGATCAGCGCGAGCACGACCGCGACCAGCACGTTCGCCGCGAAGGACAGCAGGAAGCAGATCGCGAGGTTCCAGTTGCTCCAGGTGCGGATGCCGTACGCCAGGGCGAAGTTCAGCATCGGCAGGGAGAAGATCAGCACCGCGCCGGCCGCCGAGAAGGCGCCGCCGCTGGTCGCGCCGCGCTTGACGTCCTGCTTGAGCTGCGCCTTCGCCAGCGCGATCTCGTCGTGCACCAGCGCCGACATTTCCGTCGTCGCCGAGGCGAACAGCTGGCCGATGCTGCGTTCGGCGCCGACCGGGCTGCCGTCGGGTGCGCTCATCGCGGTCTCTCCCTCTCCGTCTTTTTGTACCGTCTCGTCAGATCATGCCGGACCGTCGTGGTCCTCGCCTGCCCCGCCCGGTACTTCGGCAAGCTCGTGGCGCGCGGCTGCCTTCTCCTGGGCGATCCTGCGGTGCTCCGCGGCCTTGGCCTCGTAGCGGGCGGCCAGGCGCAGGTGGTACGCCGGTTCGTCCTCCTCGTAGATGTCCGGGATGCCGTCGAGGTCGTCGTCGCGCTCCTCGTCCTCCCACAGGCGGCGGTACTTGGCGTTCCGTATCTTCAGCAGGACGGTCGCCAGCGTCGCGGCGATGAGCGAGCCCAGAAGTACGGCGGCCTTGACCTCGTTCGTCATCGCCTCGTCGCCGGCGAAGGCGAGTTCGCCGATGAGCAGCGAGACGGTGAAGCCGATGCCGGCGAGGCTCGCCACCGCGAACACGTCTCCCCAGGCGAGATCGTCGCTGAGCGAGGCCCTGGTGAAACGGGCCGTCAGCCAGGTCCCGCCGAAGATGCCCAGTGTCTTGCCGACGACGAGTCCGAGGACGACGCCGAGGGTCTCCGGCTGATCGAACACATCGGCGAGCGCGCCGCCGGAGATGGCGACACCGGCACTGAAGAGCGCGAACAGCGGTACGGCCAGCCCTGCCGAGAGAGGGCGTACGAGATGCTCGATGTGCTCGCCGGGGGAGTGGGCCTCGCCCTCCTTGCGGTGGCAGCGCAGCATCAGCCCCATGGCGACGCCGGCGACGGTGGCGTGGACGCCGCTGTTGTACATCAGCGCCCAGATCACGAGCGCGAGCGGCACGTACACGTACCAGCCGCGTACGCCCTTGCGCAGCAGCAGCCAGAAGACGCCCAGGCCCACCACGGCGCCGCCGAGCGCGGCGAAGTTCAGGTCGGCGGTGAAGAAGACGGCGATGATCAGGATCGCGAAGAGGTCGTCGACGACGGCGAGCGTGAGCAGGAAGGCCCGCAGCGCGCTCGGCAGGGACGTGCCGATGACCGCGAGCACGGCGAGCGCGAAGGCGATGTCGGTGGCGGTGGGCACGGCCCACCCGGCCAGGGAGCCGCCGCCGGTGACGTTGGTGACGGTGTAGACGAGCGCCGGTACGGCCATGCCGCACAGGGCGGCGACGACCGGGAGCGCGGCGGCCCTGGGGTCGCGCAGGTCGCCCGCGACGAGTTCGCGCTTGAGTTCGATCCCGGCCACGAAGAAGAAGATCGCCAGCAGCCCGTCGGCGGCCCAGTGCGCGAGAGACAGGTCGAGGCCGAGCGCGGAGGGGCCCAGCTTGAAGTGGGCGACGCTCTCGTAGCTGTTCTGCAGCGCGGGGATGTTCGCCCAGAGCAGTGCGGTGACCGCGGCGGCGAGCAGCAGCACACCGCCGACGGTCTCGGTGCGCAGCGCGTCCGCCACGTAGGTCCGCTCGGGCAGCGAGAGCCGTCCGAGGACCTTGCGAGGGGTGGTGGAGCGGGGCGCGATCACTGGGGAGACCTCCGGTTCTGGGCAGGACGCAACTACCTGCCGACCAGACTTCCCGGCACCCCTATGAGCTTTGTTTTGCTTAGCTTACCTAAGTGTGCGGCGGGGTGCACGGAATGACCTCCACCATGCCGCGAGGGGCACCCGGAGCGCATGACCGCCGGATGCCCCTCGTCCGTTCCGGTATCCCGTACTCAGTCCTCGCTGGGCGCGGCGGGCAGCTTGGACTGGATGAGGTCCATGACCGTGGAGTCGGTCAGCGTGGTGACGTCACCGAGCTGACGGTTCTCGGCGACGTCCCGCAGCAGACGGCGCATGATCTTGCCGGAGCGGGTCTTGGGCAGCTCGGCCACCGGCAGGACCCGCTTGGGCTTGGCGATCGGGCCGAGGGTGGTGCCGACGTGGTTGCGCAGCTCGGCGACCAGGTCCTCGGACTCGGCGGCCGTACCGCGCAGGATCACGAACGCGACGATCGCCTGCCCGGTCGTCTCGTCCGCCGCTCCGACCACGGCCGCCTCGGCGACCGACGGGTGGGACACGAGCGCGGACTCGACCTCGGTGGTGGAGATGTTGTGCCCCGAGACGAGCATGACGTCGTCGACCCGGCCGAGCAGCCAGATGTCGCCGTCGTCGTCCTTCTTGGCCCCGTCGCCGGCGAAGTACTTGCCCTCGAAGCGCGACCAGTACGTGTCGATGAACCGCTGGTCGTCGCCCCAGATGGTGCGCAGCATCGACGGCCACGGCTCGGTGAGCACCAGGTAGCCGCCACCGCCGTCGGGCACCTCGCGCGCCTCGTCGTCGACGACCGTCGCGGCGATGCCGGGCAGCGGCGTCTGCGCGGAGCCCGGCTTCGTCGCGGTCACGCCCGGCAGCGGGGTGATCATCATGGAGCCGGTCTCGGTCTGCCACCAGGTGTCCACGATCGGGGTGCGGTCGCCGCCGATGTTCTTGCGGTACCAGATCCACGCCTCGGGGTTGATCGGCTCGCCCACCGAGCCCAGCACCCGCAGGCTGGACAGGTCGAACTTGGCGGGGATGTCGTCGCCCCACTTCATGAACGTGCGGATCGCGGTCGGCGCGGTGTAGAGGATCGTCACGCCGTACTTCTGCACGATCTCCCAGAAGCGCCCCTGGTGCGGGGTGTCGGGCGTGCCCTCGTACATGACCTGCGTCGCGCCGTTGGCGAGCGGGCCGTAGACGATGTACGAGTGCCCCGTGACCCAGCCGACGTCGGCGGTGCACCAGTACACGTCGGTCTCCGGCTTGAGGTCGAAGACGGCGTGGTGGGTGTAGGCGGTTTGGGTGAGGTAGCCGCCGGAGGTGTGCAGGATGCCCTTCGGCTTCCCCGTGGTGCCCGAGGTGTACAGGATGAACAGCGGGTGCTCGGCGTTGAACGCCTGCGGGGCGTGCTCGGCGCTCTGCCGCTCCACGACGTCGTGCCACCACACGTCGCGGCCCTCGGTGAAGGCGACCTCCTGGCCCGTGCGGCGCACGACCAGGACGTGCTCGACGATGCCTGCCTTCTCGACCGCCTCGTCCACGGCCGGCTTGAGCGCGGACGGCTTGCCGCGCCGGTAGCCGCCGTCGGAGGTGATGACCACGCGCGCGTCGGCGTCCTGGATGCGGGTGGCGAGCGCGTCCGAGGAGAAGCCGCCGAAGACGACCGAGTGGGCGGCGCCGACCCGGGCGCACGCCAGCATCGCGATCGCGGTCTCGGGGATCATCGGCATGTAGACGGCGACCCGGTCGCCGGCCTGAACTCCGAGCTCCAGCAGGGCGTTGGCGGCCTTGGAGACCTCGTCCTTGAGCTCGGCGTAGGTGATCGCGCGGCTGTCGCCGGGCTCACCCTCGAAGTGGATGGCGACACGGTCGCCGAGCCCGGCCTCCACATGCCGGTCGACGCAGTTGTAGGCGACATTGAGCTCGCCGTCCTTGAACCACTTGGCGAACGGCGGGTTCGACCAGTCGAGGGTCTCGGTGGGCTCCTTGGCCCAGGTCAGCCGACGGGCCTGCTCGGCCCAGAAGCCGAGCCTGTCAGCCTTGGCCTGTTCATACGCCTCCGCGGTGACGTTGGCGCCTGCGGCCAGGTCGGCGGGGGGTGCGAACCTGCGCTCTTCCTTCAGCAGGTTGGCCAGGCTTTCGTTGCTCACGGCATCTGCCTTTCCCGGGGTGTCCGTTGTGTCCCAGGCCACAGCTCATCAGACCCGGGGGTGCGATGACAAGGGCCGACCGTCGATTGGTTTAGACCTCTTGGGGTCGGTTTCGGCGGCCGGGGTCATCCGTACCCACGGACGCCGACCAGGCAGGGTTCATCCTCTGTAACGCCTCTCACAGTTCGGCCCAACTACAGGTGTAGGCGCACCGAGAGAACCGAGAGAGAGGACAGCCGAGTGGACGGCATAAGGGGCGGACCCGCGGCGGCGGCCCACGACCCTCAGCTCTTCGAAGAGTTCTACCGGCGCCATGTGGACGCCGTGATGTCTTTCGTGGCCCGGCGTGTCGCCGACGTCCACACGGTGGCGGACCTGACCGCCGAGGTCTTCCTCGCGGCGCTCGACTCCGCCCACACGTATCGCCCCGGCCGGGGCGACGAGCGGGCCTGGCTGTACGGCATCGCGCGCAACATCGTCTCCTCCGAGCGCCGCCGGGTCGCTCGTGAGACGGCGCGCGACCGCCGCATCTCGGGGCGGCGGTTGCTGGATCCCGACGACATCGCGCGGCTCGAGGACAAGCTCGACGCCGAGAGCCCGGGGCGCCGGGCGCTGGCCGCGCTGGAGCGGCTGCCGGACGGCGAACGGGCCGTCGTCGAACTCGTCGCCGTGGACCAGCTCACGGTGACCGAGGCCGCCGCCGCGCTCGGCATCCGCCAGGTCACGGCCCGGGTGCGGCTGCACCGTGCCCGCAAGGCCCTGCGAGCGGAGGCGGATCCGGTGCCGGAGGCCCCGCCCGGCGCACCCCTGTCGTACGTCACCGGCGGAGCCGGAGAATCCGGAGGAGAGGCATGACCACGAAGAACACGTTCGAGGACCGGCTGCTGGCCGAGCTGCGGCGCGAGATCGAGCTGCGCGGGGCCACCGGTTCCGCGCGGGCGGTGACCACCGGTTCCGCGCAGGCGGTGGCCACCGGTCCCGCCGAGAAGGTCGCCGCGCGACGCTCCCCGTTCGCGGCGGTGCTCACGGGGCGGCGGCTCGCCCTGGCCGCGGGCGCCTGCGCCGTGACCGGGCTGGCGCTGGTGCTCGTGCTTGTGCCGGGCTCACCGGGCGAATCCCCGGCGTACGCGGTGGAGCGGCACGGCGACGGCAGCGTCACCCTCACCCTCACGAAGATCGCGATAGGCGAGGACGCCCAGCGCCGACTGGCCGAACGCCTGCGGGCCGAGGGCATCCACGCGACCGTCGACAAGCTCTCCTTCGGCCAACACTGCGCTCAGCCGCGCGGCAAGATGCTGGCGAGCCGCGTGGAACGGGGGTTCATCGGCGAGCCGCCCGAGGAGGGCTCCGTCCCCGTCGGCGGCCCGACCGACCCGGCCTTCCACCGCAATTGGCAGGTCACCCTGTATCCCGGCGACTCCCTGGGCATGGAGAGCACCAGCCGCAAGGACGGCCGACCCGGGCTCAACTCCGAGTCGTTCTACGCGATCAAGGGCAAGATCGCGCCTTGCGAGCCGGAGCTGGGGCCGGAGCCGGGGCTGGGGCCGGAGCCGGGTTCTGAGGGCTGAGGGCTGAGAGGGCCGGCGGGCGGCGCACGGGGGTCGCCGCCCGCCTTCGCCCGACCTGGCCCGGGCAAGGGCTGTTGGGCACGGGCCGCCGCCTCGGACGGCTGCCGTGGGGCGAGGCCCCGGGTTCACTTCGGTTGCGGTGGGGCGGGGCCCCGGGTTCACGTCGGTTGCCGCGGGGTGGGCTCGCCGGGCTCATGCCAGCTGCCGTGGGGCGGGCCCCGCTCTCACGCTGACTGCCGTGGGGCGGGCCCCGGGTTCACGCCGGCTGAGGTGGGGCGGGCCCGCCGGGCTCATGCCGGTTGCGGTGGGGCGGGACCCCGGGCTCACGTCAGGTGCGGCGGGGCGGGGCCCCTGGGGGTTCACGTCGACTGCGGTCGGGCGGGCCCGCCGGGTCGTGCCGGCTGCCGTGGGCGGGCCCCGCGCTCACGCTTACCGCCGTGGGGCGGACCCCGGGCTCACGCCGGCTGGTCGGACTCCCGTACGTGGTCGAACACCCGGTCCCCGTCTACCTCGGTGAGCAGATACGCCTGGGCCTCCCCGACGTGGAAGTACATGCCGTGCAGCTCCAGCTCGCCCTCCTTCAGGGCGCGTGCGACCGAGTCGTGGGCGCGCAGGTGCTCCAACTGCTGGACCACGTTGGTCAGGCAGAGCTGCTCCACCACGCCCTCGGGCGCCCGTCCGGCCAGCCTGCCCCACGGCGGGCTGTCGTCGGTCACGCGCTCCAGGCTGGGCCGGCCGTGCCGCAGCCATCGCTCGAGCGGGGTCCGGGTGCCGCCCGGTTCGGAGCTGAGCAGTGCCTGCATGGCTCCGCATCCGGAGTGCCCGCACACCGTGATGGACCGTACCTTCAGCACATCCACCGCGTACTCGATCGCCGCGGCCACCGAGTCGTCCCCGCTCTCCTCGCCGGGCAGCGGCACGAGGTTGCCCACGTTGCGCACCACGAAGAGGTCGCCGGGACCACTGGAGGTGATCATCGAGGTGACCAGCCGTGAGTCGGCGCAGGTCAGGAAGAGCTGCGAAGGACGCTGTCCCTCGCGCGCCAGCCGGGCCAGTTCACTGCGCACCAGGGGCGCGGTGTTGCGCTGGAACGCGCTGATGCCACGCGCCAGTTCGTCCCCGCTGGCTCCGCCGGGACCTGTCGCGTCCGGCTCGGGGCGGTCCGTGCCGTCCGGGTCGTGCTCGGTGCGGGGCGCGGACCCGGGGTGGTCGCACTGGTGGTTGCGCCAGGGTGTCCAGGGCCGGCAACGGCAGTCGGTGAGGGGCTGGGGCTCGGAGACACGGGTGCCGGGATGCCGGCCGGCGATCTCCACGCTGCCGCCCTGCGCGGTGTGCGTCTTCTGCCAGTCCTGCAACGTCTCGTACGCCGCGTGGTCCATGAACGAACCGTCCAGCTCGACGACGGCGTCGGCCCCGTGGGGTACGAGATGCAGGGCCCGGCTGAGCCGTGGCACCGCGAGGAACGTCAACTGTCCTCTGACGTGTACGTGATGGACTCCTTCCGTCTCGTCGTGCGTGATGCGGGTGCGGGTGAGGCGGTGCAGGGCGACGCCGACGGCCATGGCGATGCCCAGCGCGACGCCTTCCAGGACGCCGAGGGACACGACGCCCAGGGTGGTGACGGCGTAGACCCACACTTCACGGTGGCGCGTCACCGTGCGGATGTGGTGCAGGGACACCATCTGGATGCCGACGGCCATCACCAGGGCGGCGAGCGAGGCGAGCGGGATGAGCTCCAGGAGCGGGACCATCAGCAGTGCGGCGATCACTACGAGAACGCCGTGCAGCATCGTGGAGTTCCGGCTCACCGCACCCGCGTGGACATTCGCCGAACTCCGCACGGCCACACCGGCGATGGGCAGTCCGCCGAGCGAGCCGGAGACGATGTTGGCGGCGCCCTGTCCGAGCAGTTCGCGGTCGAGGCGGGAACGGCCGACCTGGGCGGACAGGCCGGGGCGGCCCGCCACCAGCTTGTCCACGGCGACCGCGCCGAGCAGTGACTGCACGCTGCACACCAGCGTGGTGGTGAGCACCGCGGCGACGAGGCCGAGCACGGGGCCCTCGGGCAGCCCGGCCAGGGCGTGGTTGCTCCAGGACGGCAGGTCGACCTTGGGCAGGCGCAGACCCGCGAGGGCGGCGACCGCGGTGGCTCCGGCCACGGCGATGAGCGCGGCCGGGATCTTGCGCAGCAGGCGTCCGGCCCGGCCGGGCAGTCTCGGCCAGAGCAGCAGCAGCGCGAGCGTCAGCGCGCTCACCGAGACGGCCGCGGGGTGCACGTGTGCCAACTGGGCGGGCAGTGCGCGGAGGTTGTCGGGGACGGAACTCTGCGGTGTGCCGCCGAGCACGATGTGCAGCTGGGCGACGGCGATGGTGACACCGATCCCGGCGAGCATGCCGTGCACGATGGCGGGGCTGACGGCGAGGGCGCCACGGGCCACGCGCAGGCAGCCCAGGCCGAGTTGGGCGAGGCCGGCGAGGACGGTGATGGCGCAGGTCGTCCGCCAGCCGTAGCGCAGGATGAGGTCGGCGGTGACGACGGTGAGTCCGGCGGCCGGTCCGCTCACCTGGAGCGGGGAGCCGCCGAGCCGTCCGGCGACGATTCCGCCCACGGCGGCGGCGACGAGGCCGGCCTGCAGGGGGGCGCCGGTGGCGAGGGCGATGCCCAGGGACAGGGGCAGGGCGATCAGGAAGACCGCGATCGAGGCCGACACGTCGGCACCCGCGATCCGGAAGCGGCGGGGGCCGGTCGGGGGCGGGCTGTGGGGCGGGTGGGTGCGCTCGGTCCGGTTCGGGTCGGCGGCGCGTGTGGGGACGCAGGCAGACATCTTTTCCCGTCTCCTCCGGGGCTGCGCGGTCGCGTGACTGGGACTCCCGCTCGGGGCGGGGTTCGGTCGCGGCCGTAGGGCACGGCGTAAATCGGCGGGATGCATCAACGCTCGGTAAACGGATCGTAATGCAGAGTAAAGGACAGGCATAGACTTTACGGGCAAATGGGCGAATAAATCACCCCGACGAGTGAAGTGGCCATTTCATCGGCTTGTCGTACTAATTCCTTCTCCGTCCCGTGCGAATTTGGCGGCGCTGTCGGCACCCGAGAGAAGGAAGAAGGTGGGCGACACATGGCCGCCACCCACAGGATCGCCGCGTGCTCCGTGACCGCCGCGGTCTGCGCCGCATCGCTCGCCGGTTGCTCGACCGGCACTTCCCGGAACGAAGCCCCCGACCCGCAGACGGCCAAACCGGCCCAGGCGCCGAAGAGCGCGGTCCGGCTGATCGGAGACGGCTCCACCGCCTACACCGGCGCCCAGCCCCATCTGCCCAGGCCCGAACGGCTGCGGCCCGGCCAGAAGCCCCCGCAGTTCGTCGTCTTCTCCTGGGACGGCGCGGGCGAGGACAGCCAGAGGCTGTTCTCCCACTTCCGCAAGGTCGCCAAGGCCAACGACGCGACGATGACGTACTTCCTGAGCGGCGTGTACATGCTGCCGGACGAGAAACGCGACCTCTACCGGCCACCGCAGCACTCCCCGGGCCGCTCCGACATCGGCTTCAACGACCGCCACGGCATCGCCGCCACCGCGAAGCAGCTGCGCCTGGCGTGGCTGGAGGGCAACGAGATCGGCACCCACTTCAACGGCCACTTCTGCGGCAGCGGCGGCGGGGTCGGCGAGTGGTCGGTGGAGGACTGGAAGGACGAGATCGCCCAGGCCAAGCACTTCGTGAGGACCTGGAAGACCAACACGGGCCTGCGGAACGCGTCCCCGCTGCCCTTCGACTACGACAAGGAGCTCATCGGCGCCCGCACGCCCTGCCTCGAAGGCCAGCGGAACTTCATGAAGGCGGCCCGCGATCTGGGCTTCCGCTACGACACCAGCGGCGTCAACGACCAGGTCTGGCCCAAGCGGAAGCAGGGCCTGTGGGACGTGTCCATGCAGCTCGTACCCTTCCCCGGGCACTCCTACGAGCAGCTCACCATGGACTACAACTTCATGGTCAACCAGTCGGGCACCACCACCCAGGGCGACCCCGGCAAGTTCGACTTCTGGGGCGACCAGATGCGCGACGGCCTGCTCAAGGGCTTCTACCGGGCGTACGACGGCAACCGCGCGCCCCTGATCATCGGCAACCACTTCGAGTCCTGGAACGGCGGCACCTACATGCGGGCCGTCGAGGAGGTCATCGAGGCGGTGTGCACCAAGAAGGAGGTGCGTTGTGTCTCGTTCCGCCGGCTCGTGGACTGGCTGGACGCCCAGGACCCGGAGACGCTGGAGAAGCTGCGCTCCCTGAAGGTCGGCGAGGCGCCGAAGCAGGGCTGGGCGTCCTTCCTCGAGGGTGACCCCGCCCCGGCCCCGAAGGGCGTGCCCGGGGCGCCGGCGGCGAAGCGGTAGCGCAAGTGAAGAAGGCCACTCCGCCGTGGGGAGGGCTCCCGGGGTGCGTAGGGTCGTACTCATGAGTACAGCAGGTGCGACCGCCGACCCCCTGGCGACCCTGGGAGCGCTGCCCGGTGTGGCCGAGTCCGTGGAGTCCGTGCGCAAGGCCGTGGACCGGGTCTACGGGCACCGGATCATGCGGCGGCGCAGCAACGCGGTCACCTCCGAGGCGGCCCTGCGCGGCGCCCGTGGCTCGGCGGCGCTGTCCGGCGCGGACTGGGCCCTTGAGGAGGTGCGCCGGCGTACGGACTTCAGCGGTGACGACGAGGCCCACACTGTGGGTGCCGCGCTGCGGCTCACGGCGGAGGCGGGCCAGTTGCTGTCGATCTGGCGGCAGTCGCCCCTGAGGGTGCTGGCCCGGCTGCACCTGGTCGCGGCCGCCGACCAGGCCGAACAGGTGGGACGGCCCCGGCAGGAGGGCGAGCCGGTCGACGAGCCGCTCGTCGCGCTGCCGCTGCCCGGCGCGGCCGAGGCGCACGGCCGACTGGAGGGGCTGGCCGGGCTGATCATCGCGGGCGGCACCGCACCGGCGCTGGTGACGGCCGCCGTCGTGCACGGCGAACTTCTCGCGCTGCGCCCGTTCACGTCCCACAACGGCCTGGTCGCGCGCACGGCCGAGCGCATCGTCCTGGTCGGCAGCGGTCTGGACCCGAAGTCGGTCTGCCCGGCCGAGGTCGGCCACGCCGAGCTGGGCCGCGGCGCCTACCGGGAAGCCCTCGACGGGTACGTCTCCGGTACGCCGGAGGGTGTGGCCGCCTGGATCGCCCACTGCGGCAGGGCGGTCGAACTGGGGGCCCGCGAGTCGACGGCGGTGTGCGAGGCGCTGCAGCGCGGAGCGGCGTGACACTCATCCGCAGGGCCGGAAAGTGATGCGGCGGTACGAGAAGCTCGTACCGCCGCTGGCATGAGCATCGGGTTACCAAGCGTCCTCGATATATGCCCATCAGGTCGGGAACTTTGCCCGTCCCTGGTGCGGCTGGCCCGTATTCGACGGGTCGACGTCGCGTGGGTGCCCGGTGTTCATGCTCGGTCCGTGGGGCCAAATGCGTATTTAAGGTGATCCTCGCGGATGTCCTTGGTCTCGCGGGCCGTTGAGTCCTTTGTACTCCTGCCCCGCAGTAAGCGGAAGTCCAGGCTGCACTTCTTTACTTTTGGGTTCAAATAGGGCTACGGGTCGTCCCGGGTCAGGCGACCGACGCCCGGCGGCGGTTCGCATACCAGACCAGTCCCGCGGTGGCCGCCGCGGCGCCTATCGCGGCGACCGCGACGAGCGCCGGACGCGGCGGTACGGAGAACGCGGGAATGCGCTGCTTGAGCCGAACCGGGCGGTGGAAGTCCAGAATCGGCCACCCGCGCGCGAGGGCCTCGCGGCGCAGCGCGCGGTCAGGGTTCACGGCATGGGGGTTGCCGACGGACTCCAGCATCGGGACGTCGGTCGCCGAGTCGCTGTAGGCGTAGCAGCGGCTGAGGTCGTACCCCTCGGACGCGGCGAGTTCCCTGATGGCCTCGGCCTTGGTCGGGCCGTACGCGTAGTACTCCACCTCGCCGGTGAAGCAGCCGTCGTCGCCCACGACCATGCGGGTCGCCACCACGCGGTCCGCGCCGAGCAGTTCACCGATCGGCTCGACCACCTCCGCGCCCGAGGTGGATACGATCACGACGTCGCGGCCGGCGGTGTGGTGTTCCTCGATGAGGGAGGCTGCCTCGTCGTAGATGATCGGGTCGATCAGATCGTGCAGCGTCTCGGCGACGATCTCCTTCACCTGCCGCACGTTCCAGCCGCGGCACAGCGCGGACAAGTAGGCGCGCATACGCTCCATCTGGTCGTGGTCGGCGCCGCCGGCCAGGAAGACGAACTGGGCATATGCGGTGCGCAAGACAGCCCTGCGGTTGATCAGACCGCCTTGGTAGAACGACTTGCTGAACGTGAGCGTGCTCGACTTCGCAATGACCGTCTTGTCCAGGTCAAAGAAGGCCGCTGTGCGGGGCAACGAGTGGTTTTCCACGCCACTGAGCATAGGGGCAGCCCATTCGGCGTAAGGTGGGGCGCGTGGGTTTGCCTGAGAGGGCTCTCGGGTACACCATGGAAGTCACGGATCGTTCGCGACCGTGCTAACCCGGTCCGGCTCCTCCCCCCCCCGAGTCGGCCGTGGAGACGACCCCCACTCTCCCCCCCGGTGGGGGTCGTCGCATGTCCGGGTGGGTTTTCTCCCTCTCTTACGCGGCTTGATCGCCGCTCCGATGCAGTGTCGGGAGCGGTCTTGTCATGCCCATGTCCACTCACGCTGTGTAGTTGTCGGACTGCTCTGTGGAAGTCGCACAGGGGGTCTGCGGCGGTCACCGGTATGGGTGACGGCGATATTCACAACTGTCGAGACGTCCACAGTTATCCACCAAGATCCACACGATTTCCGGGATCGCTGCACCGTGATTCCCAACGCACCCCGCTCGCGGCGAGTTCATGGCCGGTTCCGATTGGCGGGGGCGTTTGGCCGGTTTCTGCCGGCCGTTCAAAGGGAGGACGCCTTGCCGGTTCTTCCCACGTTCGGGAATCGCGGGGCAGCAGGGCCGCGCGAGGCAAGCAGTGAAGGGGGATGACCGTGGCCGGAGCCGTCACACACGATCCGCCACCGGCCGCCGGAGGGCGGCAGGGCGGACCACTGATCGTCACCGAGGACACCGACCTCCTCGACGACCTGCTGCGCCTGTGCGCGGCGGCGGGCGCCACACCCGAGGTGCACCACGGGGTGCCGGAGCGCAGAGGCGGCTGGGAGGCCGCTCCGCTCGTCCTCGTGGGGGACGACGCCGCGCGGCGCGTACGCGGGGCCGTCCACAGAAGGGGCGTCAGAAGGGGCGTCGTCCTCGTCGGCCGGGACCAGGACGACTCGGGGGTGTGGCGGCGGGCCGTCGAGATCGGCGCCGAGCACGTCCTGATGCTGCCCGACGGCGAGCAGTGGCTCGTCGACCGCATCGCCGACGTGGCCGAGGGCGTCGGCCGGCCCGCCCTCACCGTGGGCGTCATCGGCGGCCGGGGCGGGGCCGGAGCGTCCACGCTCGCGTGCGCGCTGGCCGTCACCTCCGCGCGGGAGGGGCTGCGCACGCTCCTCGTGGACGCCGATCCGCTGGGTGG
Organism: Streptomyces sp. NPDC041940; assembly: GCF_055589465.1. Lineage (NCBI taxonomy): Bacteria > Bacillati > Actinomycetota > Actinomycetes > Kitasatosporales > Streptomycetaceae > Streptomyces > Streptomyces sp. NPDC041940. The sequence continues at coordinate 10,936 of NZ_JBVJBP010000029.1, read as the reverse complement.
CGGACTCGACGTACTCCTCGGCGGTGAGACGGCCGAAGGACTGCGCTGGCCCGCGTTCGCCTCCTCCCGCGGACGGGTCGGCGGGGGTGCCCTGGAGGAGTCGCTCCCCGAGCTGCACTCGCTGCGGGTGCTCAGCTGGGACCGCGGCGACCGGATCGCCGTCCCGCCCCAGGCGGTGCGCGCGGTGCTCGCGGCGGCCCGTCGCAGGGGCGGCACGGTCGTGGTCGACCTGCCACGCCGCATCGACGACGGAGTCGCCGAGGTGCTCACCCAACTGGACCTCGGCGTGCTGGTGGTGCCCGCCGAGCTGCGGGCCGTCGCGGCCGCCGGGCGCGTGGCGTCCGCTGTCGGAATGGTCCTGCGCGACCTGCGGGTGGCGGTCCGCGGGCCGTACCCGCCGGGGCTCGACGACCGGGAGGTCGCCCGGCTGCTCGGACTGCCCCTGGCCGGCGAGGTGCCGGTCGAGCCCGGGCTGCTGCGCCCGGACGAGGGCACGGCACCACCGGGTGGCGTCCCGCGCGGACCGCTCGCCCGGTTCTGCAAGGGGTTCTGGGAGCGGGCGCTCGTCGAGGCGGGTGCCCCATGAGCGCAGTGACCGAAGCGGTGTCAGGACCCGGAGGCGCCGGGCTGCTCGACGGGGTGCGGCGGTGGCTGGCCGAGAGCGGGGCCGAGCCGACCCCCGCGCGTGTGGCCCAGGCCCTGCGGGAGCAGGGGCGGGTGCTCGGGGACGCCGAAGTCCTGGGGGCCGCCGCACAGTTGCGGTCCGAACTGGTCGGCAGCGGACCGTTGGAGCCGCTGCTCGCCGACCCCTCGGTTACGGACGTGCTGGTGTCGGCCCCGGACCGGGTCTGGGTGGACCGGGGCGGCGGACTGGAGCTGACGCCGGTGCGTTTCGCGGACGCGGCGGCCGTCCGACGACTCGCCCAGCGCCTCGCCGCCGTGGCCGGGCGCCGCCTGGACGACGCCCGGCCCTGGGCCGACGCCCGGCTGCCCGACGGGACCCGGCTGCACGCGGTGCTGCCACCGGTTGCCGTGGGCTGCGCCTGCCTGTCGCTGCGGGTCGTACGGCCGCGTGCCTTCACCCTCGGCGAGCTGGTCGCGGCGGGCACGGTGCCGCCGGGCGGGGACCGCGTGCTGCGCCGGCTGCTCGACGCACGGCTGTCCTTCCTGGTCAGCGGCGGCACGGGCTCGGGCAAGACGACTCTGTTGAGTGCCCTTCTGGGGCTGGTGGGACCGGACGAGCGGATCGTCCTCGCCGAGGACTCGGCGGAACTGCGGCCGGATCATCCGCATGTGGTGCGGCTGGAGACCAGACCCGCCAACCAGGAGGGCGCGGGCCTCGTCACCCTCGAGGACCTGGTGCGCCAGGCACTGCGGATGCGGCCCGACCGGCTGGTCGTGGGCGAGGTGCGCGGACCCGAAGTGGTGCATCTGCTGGCCGCGTTGAACACGGGCCACGAGGGCGGCTGCGGAACCGTCCACGCCAATGCCGCCGCCGATGTACCGGCCCGGCTGGAGGCGCTCGGCACGGCCGCCGGGCTCGACCGGGCCGCGCTGCACAGCCAGGTGGCGGCCGCCCTCTCCGTGGTGCTGCACCTCGTACGCGACCGGAGCGGGCGGCGGCGGATCGCCGAGGTGCACGTGCTGGAGCGGGATTCGTCGGGGCTGGTGCGGACGGTGCCGGCCCTGCGGTGGGGAGCGGAGGCCTTCGTGCGCGAACGGGGGTGGGGGCGGTTGCGGGGGTTGCTGCGGAGTGAGGACGGCGAGGGCAGGGACGGCAGCGGGGGCGGCGAGGGCATCGCGGGCCGCGAGGGCGGTGGAAGTGGGCCGGGTGAGGGCGGCCCTGTGCCGGTGACAGCGGGCGGGCGAGGGATGGCGAGGGCTGAGGGGGCCGAGCGATGGCAGGGGCTGGGAGGGCCGAGTAGTGGCAGGGGCGGCTGAGATGTCGATGGGGGCGGCCGTGGCGTGTGTGGGGGCGGCGGTGTGGTTGCTGGGCGAGCGGGACTCGGTGGCGCGTCGGGCGCGCCTGCTGCTCGCGGGCGGTGGAGCGGTCGGCAGTGGGCCGCCCGGGTGGTGGCAGGTGACCGGTGGGCTGCGGCGGGTCCGCGGGCGGTTGCGGGCCGAGTGGTGGTCGCCGGTGGCCGGGTTGGTGCTGGCGGTGCTCGGGGCGTCGGTACTGCCGGTCGTCCTGGGGGCGGCCGGGGTGCCGTTGCTGCGGCGGGTCCGGCTGGCCGGTCGGGTGGGGCGGGACCGGGAGCGTCGGGCGGACGCGGTGATCGCGTTGTGCGGGGCGCTCGCCGGGGAGGTGCGGGCCGGACGTCAGCCGGGCGAGGCGCTGTTGAGGGCCGCGCGGGACTGCGGGGGACTTGTGGACGCGCAGGCGACGGTTCTGGCGGCGGCGCGCTTCGGCGGCGATGTGCCGGGCGCGCTCGCGGCGGCGGCCGGGCAGCCGGGCGGCGAGGGGCTGCGGGGGCTCGCGGCGTGCTGGCGGGTGGCCGTGGACCAGGGCGCGGGGCTCGCGGCCGGACTCGACCGGCTCGCCGCCGCCCTGCGCGCCGAGCGGGACCAACGCTCCGATCTGCGCGCCCAGTTGGCGGGCGCCCGGGCCACGGCGGTGATGCTCGCCGGCTTGCCTGCCCTGGGGCTTCTCATCGGCACCGCCCTGGGCGCCGAGCCGCTCGAAGTCCTGCTCCACACGGCGGCGGGCCTGGGCTGTCTGGTGGTCGGCGGTGTGCTGGAGGGCCTGGGGCTGTGGTGGGTGCTGCGGATCGTGCGCGGCGCGGAGGAGGCGGCGTGAGCGGGGAAGTTGTCCACAGGCTGGGGGTGGCGGTGGGGATCGTGCTGGCCCTCGGGTGGTCGGTGCGGTGGCTGACGGAGGCGCGGCGCCGCCGGAGGATGCGGCGTCGGCTGGCCGAGCTGGCGCCCCGGGAGGAGACCGCTCCCGTCCCGCGCCTCGCCTTACGCCGGGCCGCGCGTACCTGGCTGCCTCCCGTGGGTGTGGCGTGTGCCGCATGGGCGCTGGTCGGCGGCCTCGCCGGTGCCGCCGTGGGACTGGCCGGTGCGGTCGGGATATGGCGGTGGCGGCTCCGGCAGGAGGCGGTGGGTACGGACCCGCGGGCGCCCGACCTCGCCGAGGCCACGCGACAACTGCCCCTCGCGGCCGACCTGCTGGCGGCCTGCATCGCGGCGGGCGCAGGCCCGGTGATCGCTGCGCGGGCGGTGGGCGAGGCCTTGGGTGGCCCTGTGGGCGACGCCCTGGCGCGTGGCGCGGCGGAGGTCCGGCTGGGCGGTGAGCCGGGCGCGGCCTGGCGGAGGCTGGCCGCCGTCCCGGGCGCCGGAGGCCTGGCGCGGCTGCTCGAAGGGGCCGGTGTGTCCGGACTGCCCGCCGCCGCACCGGTCGCACGGCTCGCCGCCGAGGCCCGAGCCGACTGGGGCCGCGCCGCGACGGCCCGGGCCCGCAGAGCGGGCGTCATGGTCAGCGCGCCGGTCGGGCTGTGCTTCCTGCCCGCGTTCATCGCGGTCGGGGTGCTGCCCGTGGTGATCGGGCTCGCGGGCGGGGCGCTCGGAGGGGGTGGTGGATGACGCGGATACGGGCCGGCAGACCGGCGGCACCGACAGAAGTCAGCAGGACCCGAAGGTAGTTCGGACGTTTTCACGGAGGTTGAGATGTATCAGGTGGTACGGGCGCGGCTGCGCGCCCTGGTGTGTGGAATGCGTGCGGCGCGCAGGGACGCGGGGATGGTCACGTCCGAGTACGCGATGGGAATCGTCGCGGCGGTGGCGTTCGCCGTCGTGCTCTACAAGGTCGTCACCAGCGGCGCGGTCAGCGCGGAGCTGCAGAGCATGGTGACGGATGCCCTCAATGCGCGGATGTGAGCGGGGCTCGGATCGGGGGTTCGTCACGGCGGAGTCGGCCGTGGTGCTGCCCGTCCTGGTGATGTTCGCGATGGCGCTGGTGTGCGGTCTGCTGGCCGTGGCCGCACAGATCCAGTGCGTGGACGCGGCACGGACGGGCGCTCGCGCCGCGGCCCGCCAGGACCCGCCCGACGCGGTCGTGCGGCTGACCCGCGAGGCGGCGCCGCCAGGAGCGAAGGTGACCGTCAGCCGGGAAGCGGAACACGTCCGGGTGACCGTCGTGGCCGAACCGCCGGTGCTGAGCGGGCTGTCCCTGGCCGTGCGTGAGGAGGCCGTGGCGTCGGTGGAGGAGGCGGTGGGCACATGAGACGCCGGGGCATGACGCGCGACGCCTCGGACCGGGGCTCCGCCACCGTCTGGAGCGTCGGGGCGATCACCGTCCTGTGCGTGGTGTTCGGTGTCGTCCTCGCGCTCGGACAGGCCGTCGCGATCCGGCACCGGGCGGCGGGCGGTGCGGATCTCGCGGCGCTCGCCGCGGCGGACCACTGGGCCGACGGCGGTACGGCGGCCTGTGCCCGGGCCGGCCGGGTGGCCCGGGCACAGGGCGTGCGGCTCGTGCGGTGCGAGGTCGTCGGTGAGATCTCGGACGTGACGGCGGCGTCGGGACGCGGGCCGTTCACGGCGGAGGTCAGGGCGCGGGCGGGGCCTCCGACGGCTCCCCTGGAACTCCCGTCGGCGGCGGGGAGGACGCGGGTCGGTCCTCCGGCGGCTCCGCCGGATCTCCGGTCGGCTGCTCGGCCGCCCCGCTCTCCTCCGTCTCCTTCTCCTCGGGGGCACCCTCCAGCAACACGGTGAGCAGCCGCACCGCCCCCTTCTTGTGCAGCGGGTCGTTGCCGTTGCCGCACTTGGGGGACTGGATGCAGGACGGGCAGCCGGCCTCGCACTCGCAGGAGGCGATGGCCTGGCGGGTGGCGGTCAGCCAGGTGCGGGCGGTGTGGAAGGCGCGCTCCGCGAAGCCCGCGCCGCCGGGGTGGCCGTCGTAGACGAAGACCGTGGGCAGCAGCGTGTCGGGATGGAGCGGGATCGACACACCGCCGATGTCCCAGCGGTCGCAGGTCGCGAAGAGGGGCAGCAGGCCGATCGAGGCGTGCTCGGCGGCGTGCAGGGAGCCCCCGAGGATCTCCGGGTTGATCCGGGCCCGGTCCAGCTGGTCCTCGGTGACCGTCCACCACACGGCCCGGGTGCGCAGCGTACGAGGAGGGAGGTCGAGTTTCGTCTCGCCCAGCACTTCACCGGTGATGAGCCGTCTGCGCAGGAAGGAGACGACCTGGTTGGTGACCTCGACCGAGCCGTAGCAGAGGCGGCCGTCGCCCCAGGGGATCTCGGTGTCCGTCTCCAGGACGGAGATCGACGTCGTGTCGCGGGCGACCGTGGAGTACGGCGGGGCGGCCTCCTCGACGAGGGCGACGGAGTCCTCCATGTCCAGGGAGCGCACCAGGTAGGTGCGGCCCTGGTGGAGGTGGACCGCGCCCTCGTGCACCGTCGAGTGCGCGGCACCGGCGTCGACCGTGCCGAGCAGCCGGCCCGTGCCGGTCTCGACGACCTGGACCGGGCGTCCGCCCTCACCGCGGATGTCGGTCAGGTCGGCGGCGCGCTCGCGGCGGGTCCAGTGCCAGGCCCTGGTGCGGCGGCGCAGCAGCTTCGCGGCCTCCAGCTGGGGGAGCAGTCCCTCGCAGGCCGGGCCGAACAGGTCGAGGTCCTCGTCCGTCAGGGGCAGTTCCGCCGCGGCCGCGCACAGGTGAGGGGCCAGCACATAGGGGTTGTCCGGGTCGAGGACCGTGGACTCGACGGGCTGGTCGAACAGCGCCTCCGGGTGGTGGACCAGGAAGGTGTCCAGTGGGTCGTCGCGGGCCACCAGGACGGCCAGCGCCCCCTGCCCGGACCGTCCGGCCCGGCCCGCCTGCTGCCACAGGGAGGCACGGGTGCCGGGGTAGCCGGCGATGACGACCGCGTCCAGACCGGAGATGTCGATGCCGAGTTCGAGGGCGTTCGTCGCGGCGAGGCCCAGCAGTTCACCCGAATGGAGGGCGTGTTCGAGTGCGCGGCGTTCTTCCGGGAGATAGCCGCCCCGGTACGCCGCGACACGCCGGGCCAGCGACCGGTCGACCTCGGCCAGACGCTCCTGGGAGATCACAGAGATCAGCTCGGCGCCGCGCCGGGAGCGCACGAAGGCGACCGAGCGCACGCCCTGCACGGTGAGGTCGGTCAGCAGGTCGGCGGCCTCCGCGGTGGCCGTACGGCGGACGGGGGCGCCCTTCTCGCCGTGCAGCTCGGTCAGCGGCGGCTCCCACAGGGCGAACACCAGTTCGCCGCGTGGAGAGGCGTCGTCGGCGACCTCCAGCACCGGCAGGCCGGTGAGGCGGCGGGCCGCCACCGAGGGCTCGGCGGCGGTGGCGGAGGCCAGCAGGAACACCGGCGAGGCCCCGTAGCGGGCGCACAGGCGGCGCAGCCGGCGCAGCACCTGGGCGACATGCGAGCCGAACACGCCGCGGTAGGTGTGGCACTCGTCGACGACGACGTACTTCAGCGATTTCAGGAAGGAGGACCAGCGGGGGTGGGACGGAAGTATGCCGCGGTGCAGCATGTCCGGGTTGGTCAGGACGTAGTTGCCGTACTGGCGGATCCACTCGCGTTCCTCGAACGGAGTGTCGCCGTCGTAGACGGCCGGGCGCACCGAATGGCCCAGTGGATGTGAAAGTTCCTTCACCGAACGGCACTGGTCCGCCGCAAGAGCCTTGGTGGGAGCCAGATACAGGGTGGTCGCGCCGCGGCCGTTCGGGGCCTCGGCGCCGTCCAGAAGGGTGGACAGGACCGGCACTAGGTACGCCAGGGACTTGCCGGAGGCCGTGCCCGTGGCGACGACGACCGAGTCGCCGTCCAGCGCGTGCTCGGCCGCACGGGCCTGATGCGCCCAGGGGTGTTCGATGCCCGCGGCGCGCACGGCGGCGACGACCTCCGCGCGGATCCGGTCCGGCCAGACGGCATGCCGACCCTCGCGCGGGGGCAAGTGCTCCGTATGAGTAATGCGCGAAGCCCTGCTCGGACCGGATGCGAGCCGGTCCAGGACCACGCCCGGCGCGGGTCGGGAGGCGGGGTCCGACGGGGTTCGATCGGATCGGTGATTCTTGGCCATCGGCACCGAGTGTGTCACTGGCGTGACGGACAATGGAGCCAAGGCGTCGTGCACGCCTGCCGGTAAGTGATTGAATGCCATCGCGGCTGGCGAAGCGTCCAAGGGCTGAAGCCGAGTGCCCGAAGGGCGACCGCTCGATAGCAAGGTGCTGGAGGATCCGTGGACCTGTCCCTGTCGACCGAGACCATGGGCGATCGCACGATCGTCAGGGTCGGTGGCGAAATCGACGTATATACCGCGCCCAAGCTGCGCGAGCAGTTGGTCGAGCTGGTGAACGACGGCAGTTTCCACCTTGTCGTCGACATGGAGGGCGTGGACTTCCTCGACTCCACCGGACTCGGCGTACTGGTCGGCGGCCTGAAGCGCGTACGAGCCCATGAGGGCTCCCTGCGCCTGGTCTGCAACCAGGAGCGCATTCTGAAGATCTTCCGTATCACCGGCCTCACCAAGGTGTTCCCGATTCACACCTCGGTCGAGGAAGCGGTTGCGGCCACCGACTGACACCGGACCCGGGCCTCGCGCCCGGGCCGGCCGAAGCACGGCAGAAGTTCGGAAGAAGTGAAGACCGAGGGGGCCCGGGCTTTCGGCGGCCCGGAGCCTCCCGACAGCACGCCCGTAGTTGCGAGGGGGATGCATGGCCACCGTTGAGCTCCGCTTCAGCGCGCTGCCCGAGCACGTCAGGACCGCCCGGCTGGTGGCGGCAGCGGTGGCGCGCAGGGCCGGAGTGGACGAGGCCGTCCTCGACGAGGTCAGGCTCGCCGTCGGCGAGGCGTGCACCCGTGCCGTCGGGCTGCACCAGACCGTGGGGATCTCGGCACCGGTGAAGGTGCTGCTGATCGAGGAGGAGAAGCAGTTCTCCATCGAGGTCGGCGACGAGGCCCCGCACGCGGTCCCGGGTGAGCACGCGCCCGGAGCCGGCCCCGGCGACCCCGACGGGGAAGCCGACGAGGACGAGATGGGCCTCGCGGTCATCAGCGGACTCGTCGACGACGTCGAGGTCAGCGCGGGGGAGCACGGCGGATCGATCAAGATGACGTGGCCGACCACGCCGCCGCCGACGATTCTGGTCTGAACCGGCCACGCCACACACAGTTCCTGACGAAGGGCCCCACCCGTGGGGCCCTTCGTCATGTGCGGCTGTCAGTGCTCGCCTTTACAGTAGTTCCTGTGCCGTTCATCGCGTGAATTCGTTCACGATCATTCGCGTGCCCCGCGGACGCCTCAGAATGCTTTCAGGGCATTACCTCGGAAGTCCAATTCCGTTTATCGCGCTCTGTTTTGATCAGGTTCCGGTACCTACAATCCCGTCCACATCTTGAGCTCAGCCCAAGCGTCAAGGAGGACGAATGGCGGGGCTTTTCAACTCACCACAGTCGGGTCATCCCACCGACCTCGCAGCCGCCGTACTGACCGATGGCAACCGCGTCCTCATCGTGGTCATCGCGGTCGTCGCGCTGGCGGCACTTGCGGTCGCGGGGGTCCTGGTGCGCCAGGTACTCGCGGCCGGCGAGGGCACCGACAGCATGAAGAAGATCGCGGCGGCGGTCCAGGAGGGCGCGAACGCCTATCTGGCACGGCAGCTTCGCACGCTCGGCGTATTCGCCGTGGTCGTGTTCTTCCTGCTCATGCTGCTGCCCGCGGACGACTGGAATCAGCGTGCCGGACGTTCGGTGTTCTTCCTGATCGGAGCGGCGTTCTCGGCGGCCACCGGCTATATCGGCATGTGGCTCGCCGTACGCAGCAATGTGCGTGTCGCCGCGGCGGCGCGCGAAGCCACACCGGCGGCAGGCGAGCCGGAAAAGGATCTGACCGCCGTCTCGCACAAAGCGATGAAGATCGCATTTCGCACCGGCGGCGTGGTCGGCATGTTCACGGTGGGCCTCGGCCTGCTGGGCGCCTCGTGCGTGGTGCTGGTGTACGCCGCCGACGCGCCGAAGGTGCTCGAGGGCTTCGGCCTCGGGGCCGCGCTGATCGCGATGTTCATGCGGGTCGGCGGCGGCATCTTCACCAAGGCCGCCGACGTCGGCGCCGACCTGGTCGGCAAGGTCGAACAGGGCATTCCGGAGGACGATCCGCGCAATGCCGCGACCATCGCCGACAACGTGGGCGACAACGTCGGCGACTGCGCGGGCATGGCGGCCGACCTCTTCGAGTCGTACGCCGTCACCCTGGTCGCCGCGCTGATCCTGGGCTCGGCGGCCTTCGGCGACGCCGGGCTCGGCTTCCCGCTGCTCGTGCCGGCGATCGGTGTGATCACCGCGATGATCGGCATCTTCGCGGTGGCGCCCAGACGTGCCGACCGCAGCGGCATGAGCGCCATCAACCGGGGGTTCTTCATCTCCGCGGTGATCTCGCTCGTGCTGGTGGCGGTGGCCGTGTTCGTCTACCTGCCGGGGAAGTACTCGGATCTCGACGGCGTCACCGACGCCGCCATCCTGGGCAAGGACGGCGACCCGCGGGTCCTCGCGCTCGTCGCGGTGGCCATCGGCATCGTGCTCGCCGCCCTGATCCAGCAACTGACCGGCTACTTCACCGAGACCACCCGAAGGCCCGTCAGGGACATCGGCAAGACCTCGCTCACGGGTCCGGCCACCGTCGTCCTCGCCGGTGTCTCCGTCGGTCTCGAATCCGCCGTCTACACCGCCCTGTTGATCGGCCTCGGCGTGTACGGGGCGTTCCTGCTGGGCGGTACGTCGATCATGCTGGCGCTGTTCGCCGTGGCGCTGGCCGGCACCGGCCTGCTCACCACGGTCGGCGTGATCGTCGCGATGGACACCTTCGGGCCGGTCTCCGACAACGCGCAGGGCATCGCGGAGATGTCCGGTGACGTCGAGGGCGCGGGCGCGCAGGTGCTCACCAACCTGGACGCGGTCGGCAACACCACCAAGGCGATCACCAAGGGCATCGCGATCGCCACGGCGGTGCTCGCGGCGGCGGCGCTGTTCGGGTCGTACCGCGACGCGATCATCACCGGCGCGCGCGATGTGGGCGAGAAGCTCGGGGGCGAAGGTGCCCCGATGAGCCTGATGATGGACATCTCGCAGCCCAACAACCTCGTCGGTCTCATCGCGGGCGCGGCGGTCGTCTTCCTCTTCTCGGGGCTGGCCGTCAACGCGGTGTCGCGGTCGGCGGGTTCCGTGGTCTTCGAGGTGCGGCGGCAGTTCCGCGAGAAGCCCGGGATCATGGACTACAGCGAGCAGCCGGAGTACGGCAAGGTCGTCGACATCTGTACCAAGGACGCGCTGCGCGAACTCGCCACGCCCGGTCTGCTGGCCGTGCTGGCGCCGATCTTCATCGGGTTCACGCTCGGCGTCGGTCCGCTCGGCGCGTTCCTGGCGGGCGCGATCGGCGCGGGCACGCTGATGGCGGTGTTCCTGGCCAACTCCGGCGGCGCCTGGGACAACGCCAAGAAGCTCGTCGAGGACGGTCACCACGGAGGCAAGGGCAGCGAGGCCCACGCGGCGACCGTGATCGGCGACACCGTCGGCGACCCGTTCAAGGACACCGCCGGTCCCGCGATCAACCCGCTGCTCAAGGTCATGAACCTGGTTTCGCTGCTCATCGCGCCCGCGGTGATCAAGTTCTCCTACGGTCCGGACAAGAGCATCGGCGTGCGGATCCTGATCGCGGCGCTCGCGTTCGCCGTGATCGCCGGGGCGGTCTACGTGTCAAAGCGGCGCGGGATCGCCGTAGGTGACGAAGACAACGCCGAACCGGAACCCAAGTCACCGGATCCGGCGGTGGTTTCGTAGGGAGGTCCGTCGAACCCCAGCTCAAGGTGCGGGGGGGGGGGGGGGGGGGGGGGGGGGGGGGGGGGTGGAGGGGGGGGGGGGGGGGGAGAGGGGGGGGGGGGGGTGGGGGGGGGGAGAGAGAGAGGGAAAAGAGTTG
>NZ_JBVJBP010000028.1:0-123867 GCF_055589465.1 Streptomyces sp. NPDC041940 | reverse complement strand
GTGACGTCCTCCTTGACGCCCGGCACGGTGGTGAACTCGTGCAGGACACCGTCGATACGGATGGACGTGACCGCCGCACCCGGGATCGACGACAGGAGCGTACGACGCAGGGAGTTGCCGAGGGTGTAACCGAAGCCCGGCTCCAGCGGCTCGATCACGAACCGGGAGCGGAACTCGTCGACGACCTCTTCGGCCAACGAGGGACGCTGAGCGATCAGCATGTGGTGATCCTTCTGTCAGGGGCGCCCGCTATTTGACGCCCTGATGTGTAACAAGGGTACGGGCGGTATGGCCCGAAAGAGCCATACCGCCCGAAAACCTCAGACCAAGCGACCTGCGTCAGATCGGTGAAAGATCAGACGCGACGGCGCTTGGGCGGACGGCAGCCGTTGTGCGGGGTCGGCGTGACGTCCTGGATGGAGCCGACCTCGAGGCCGGTCGCCTGCAGGGAGCGGATCGCGGTCTCACGACCGGAGCCCGGGCCCTTGACGAAGACGTCGACCTTGCGCATGCCGTGCTCCTGGGCGCGGCGGGCAGCCGACTCGGCGGCCATCTGCGCGGCGAACGGCGTGGACTTGCGCGAGCCCTTGAAGCCGACGTGGCCGGCGGAGGCCCAGGAGATCACGTTGCCCGAGGGGTCCGTGATCGAGACGATCGTGTTGTTGAACGTGCTCTTGATGTGCGCGTGGCCGTGAGCGACGTTCTTCTTTTCCTTGCGGCGCACCTTCTTGGCAGCGCCCTGACGTCCCTTGGGGGGCATCTCTTAACTCCTACGGGAGGTGGTCGGTCCTACAGCGAAGACCGTGGACAGGCGTCCGCTGCGGACTACTTCTTGCCCGGCTTCTTCTTGCCGGCGATGGCGCGACGCGGGCCCTTGCGGGTGCGGGCGTTGGTGCTGGTGCGCTGACCGCGGACGGGCAGGCCGCGGCGGTGACGCAGACCCTGGTAGCAGCCGATCTCGACCTTGCGGCGGATGTCGGCCTGGATCTCACGACGGAGGTCACCCTCGGTCCTGATGTTGCTGTCCACGAACTCGCGGATCGCGACGAGCTGCTCCTCGGAGAGGTCGCGAACGCGGGTGTTCGGGTCGACGCCGGTGGCGGCCAGCGTCTGCTGCGCGAGGGTCCGGCCGATGCCGAACACGTAGGTGAGGGCGACCTCCACGCGCTTTTCGCGCGGGATGTCAACACCGGAAACGCGTGCCATTCAATGGCTCCAGTTACTTGTCGGAGGTCTTCCACAGAACCGAATCCCAGCCGCCGTATGAGGTACGAACTGGGTCCCCGGCCTCCGAACCAGGGGTGTCAGGCGAACGGTGTCCGCCCGGGTCCTGCGTATGAACATATTGCTCGCGTCGCGCGAATCCCTGCGATGGATGCAGAGGGTGCGATCCGCTGTCGATCAGCCCTGGCGCTGCTTGTGGCGCGGGTTGTCGCAGATGATCATGACCCGGCCGTGACGGCGGATCACCCTGCACTTGTCGCAGATCTTCTTGACGCTCGGCTTGACCTTCATTAGTGAGGTTCTCCGGGTCAGTGCCACCACCTCGCCGAGGCGAGATGCGGGGCAAGATCTACTTGTAGCGGTAGACGATCCGGCCACGCGTCAGGTCGTACGGAGACAGCTCCACCACGACCCGGTCGTCAGGGAGGATGCGGATGTAGTGCATGCGCATCTTGCCGCTGATGTGTGCCAGGACCTGGTGGCCGTTCTGGAGCTCGACCTTGAACATGGCGTTCGGAAGAGACTCGACGACAGTGCCCTCGATCTCGATGGCACCTTGCTTCTTGGCCACGCTTCGCCCTTCGAATCGACTACCTTGATCGACTCCGAGCGAGCGCATGCAGACATGCGGGTGCACCAGAGCCGACGAGTCAGTCTACGTCAGGCCCCTCAGAAACACGAATCGAGAGAGTCTGCCCCAGCGGGCAGAGCTTTAAGCGCCCCCGAAGGGGCGCGGGGAACCGCGCGAACAACACCCACCGGCCCGCAGCCGCAGACGGCGCTCAGCCCAGCGGATCAGGAGCTGCCGTGATCCCCAGCTCGGCGAGCTTCGCCTTCCCCCCGTCGGGAGACGTCAGCACCAACGGCCCCTCCTCGGTCAGCGCGACCGAGTGCTCCCAGTGCGACGACCATGTGCCGTCCGTCGTGATGACGGTCCAGTCGTCCTCGAGGACCTCCGTCTTCGGCGTCCCCAGCGAGACCATCGGCTCGATGGCGAGACAGAACCCCGGCACCAGCTTCGGGCCCTTGCCGCGCCGCCGCTCGACATAGTTCAGCAGGTGCGGGTCCATGTGCATCTCGGTGCCGATGCCGTGGCCGCCGTAGTCCTCGATGATCCCGTACTTGCCACCGCCGGGCTTCGGCTGGCGGCGGATGTACGTCTCGATGGCCCGGGAGACGTCGACCAGCCGGTTGCCCTGCTTCATGGCCGCGATGCCGGCCCACATCGACTCCTCGGTCACCCGGGAGAGCTCGACCAGCTCCGGGGAGTGGCCGGAGCCGACGAAGGCCGTGTAGGCGGCGTCGCCGTGCCAGCCGTCGATGATCGCGCCGCAGTCGATGGAGATGACGTCCCCGTCCTTGAGGACGAGGTCGTCGGACGGGATTCCGTGGACGACGACCTCGTTCACGGACGTGCAGATCGTCGCCGGGAAGCCGCCGTAGCCGAGGAAGTTCGGCTTGGCGTCGTGCTCGGCGAGCACCTTGCGGGCGACCTGGTCCAGATCCTTCGTCGTGGCCCCCGGCACGGCGGCTTCACGGGTCGCCGCGTGGATGGCGGCGACGACCAGGCCCGCCTCACGCATCTTGGCGATCTGCTCGGAGGTCTTGATCTGCACCATGGGGACTACGGCCTTTCTGGACCGGAGAGAGAATGAACGCCTTCAACGATAAGGGGCGGCGCGAGCGACCCCGCCCCACGCAGCAGCCGCGGCTCCCCTGGGGGAACCGCGGCCGTGGCTGCGTACGAACGACTAATTGTCGCCCTCGTCACGCTTCAGCGCCTCCATGGCGCGCGTCGTGACGTCCTCCACCTTGCCGAGCGCGGAGATCGTGACCACCAGGCCCTGCGCCTTGTAGTAGTCGATGATCGGCTCGGTCTGCGTGTGGTAGACCTCCAGCCGCTTGCGGACGGTCTCCTCGGAGTCGTCGCCCCGCTGGTACAGCTCGCCGCCGCAGACGTCGCAGACGCCCTCCTTGGCGGCCGGCTTGTACGTCACGTGGAAGACGTGCGCCGACTCCTTGCGGCAGACGCGCCGGCCGGCGATCCGCTTGACGACCTCGTCCTCGGGGACCTCCAGGTCCAGCACCGCGTCGAGCTGCATGGTCTCGGCCTCGAGCAGCTCGTCGAGCGCCTCGGCCTGCGAGACGTTGCGGGGGAAGCCGTCCAGCAGGAAGCCGTTCTCGGCGTCCGGCTGCTCCATGCGGTCCTTCGCCATGGCGATGGTGACCTCGTCCGGCACCAGGTTGCCCGCGTCGATGTAGGACTTCGCCAGTTTGCCGAGGTCCGTCTGCCGGCTGATGTTGGCCCGGAACAGGTCGCCCGTGGAGATGTGCGGGATCGACAGGTTTCTGGCCAGGAACGCGGCCTGCGTTCCCTTACCGGCGCCCGGCGGCCCGACGAGGACGATACGCATCAGCGGAGGAACCCTTCGTAATTGCGCTGCTGGAGCTGGCTCTCGATCTGCTTCACGGTCTCGAGGCCCACACCCACGATGATCAGGATGCTGGTCCCGCCGAACGGGAAGTTCTGGTTTGCCCCGAAACCTGCCAACGCCATCGTCGGCACGAGAGCGATCAGCCCCAAGTACAACGAACCCGGCCAGGTGATCCGGTTGAGTACGTAGCTCAGATACTCAGCGGTCGGTCGGCCAGCCCGGATGCCCGGGATGAAGCCACCATACTTCTTCATGTTGTCGGCGACTTCCTCGGGGTTGAAGGAGATCGCCACGTAGAAGAACGCGAAGAAAACGATCAGCAGGAAGTACGTAACGATGTAGTACGGGTGGTCGCCCTTGACGAAGTGCTGCTCGATCCAGGTCTTCCACCCCGACTGGCTACCCCCGGCGAACTGGGCGACCAGCGCCGGGATGTAGAGCAGCGACGAGGCGAAGATGACGGGGATCACACCCGCCTGGTTCACCTTGAGCGGGATGTAGGTGGACGTACCGCCGTAGGAACGACGGCCGATCATGCGCTTGGCGTACTGGACCGGGATGCGGCGCTGGGCCTGCTCGACGAAGACCACCAGGCCGACCATGGCGAAGCCGACCAGGATGACCGTGCCGAACTCGATCCAGCCGCCGGCCAGGGAGCCCTCCTGCTTGATGGCCCACAGGGCGGACGGGAAGGTGGCGGCGATCGAGATGAACATCAGGATCGACATGCCGTTGCCGATACCGCGGTCGGTGATGAGCTCACCGAGCCACATCACCGCCGCCGTGCCGGCGGTCATCGTGATGACCATGGTGATGGTGATGAAGATCGACTGGTCGGGGACGATCTGGCTGGCCACGGGGCAGCCCTGGAACAGGGCGCCGCTGCGGGCGGTGGCGACGAGGCCGGTGCCCTGGAGGATGGCGAGGGCGATCGTCAGGTAACGGGTGTACTGCGTGATCTTCGCCGTACCGGCCTGGCCCTCCTTCTTCAGGGCTTCCAGGCGGGGGATCACCACGGTCAGCAGCTGGAGGATGATGCTCGCCGTGATGTACGGCATGATGCCCAGCGCGAAGATGGTGATCTGCAGCAGCGCACCGCCACTGAACATGTTGACCAGACCGAAGATGCCCTGGTTGGCCTGGGCATTGTCGATACAGGTCTGGACGTTCCGGTAATCGACACCTGGGATCGGGACGTGTGTACCGACCCGGTAGACCACGATGATGGCGAGCGTGAAGAGCAGCTTCTTGCGCAGGTCGGGCGTCTTGAACGCCCGGGCGAACGCGGTAAGCACGGTGCCTCCTGCGACCCCCGCGCAACTGCGTCAAGGGTGACGGTCTTGAGAGTCCAATAGGAACAACGACATAGGTAACGGTCAACTGCCGCTCAGAGTGCCCGAAGTGAAGCACCCTGTGAAAAGAGGGCAGTGCAGGCCACCTTACCGGCGTGACTGCCGCCCTAGGAACGACCAACCGGGGATACCCCATATGTGGGGTATCCCCGGTCGGGATCGCTCAGGTCATCAAGACGCCTGTGGTGTTCAGACGAGCTCGGTGACGGTACCGCCGGCGGCGGTGATCTTCTCCTTGGCGGAGCCGGAGACGGCGTCGACCGTCACCTGCAGCGCCACGGAGAGCTCGCCCTGGCCGAGGACCTTGACGAGGCTGTTCTTGCGGACGGCACCCTTGGCGACCAGGTCGGCAACGGTGACCTCCCCACCCTCGGGGTAGAGGGCGGCGAGCTTGTCCAGGTTCACGACCTGGAACTCCGTCTTGAACGGGTTCTTGAAGCCCTTCAGCTTCGGGAGACGCATGTGGAGGGGCATCTGGCCACCCTCGAAGCGCTCCGGAACCTGGTAACGGGCCTTCGTGCCCTTGGTACCACGACCGGCCGTCTTACCCTTCGACGCCTCACCACGACCGACACGGGTCTTGGCGGTCTTGGCGCCGGGGGCCGGACGGAGGTTGTGGATCTTCAGCGGGTTGTTCTCCGCCATGATCAGACCTCCTCAACCGTCACGAGGTGGCGGACGGTGTGCACCATGCCGCGGAACTCGGGGCGGTCCTCCTTGACGACCTGCGTGTTGATGCCCTTGAGACCAAGGGAACGCAGGGTGTCACGGTGGTTCTGCTTGCTGCCGATGTAGGACTTGACCTGCGTAATCTTGAGCTGCGCCATGATTACGCACCCGCCCCGGCACGCGCACGGAGAAGAGCCGCGGGGGCGACGTCCTCGAGGGGCAGACCACGGCGGGCCGCGATCTCCTCGGGACGCTGCAGGCCACGGAGGGCCTCCACGGTCGCGTGCACGATGTTGATCGCGTTGTCGGAGCCGAGCGACTTCGACAGCACGTCGTGGATACCGGCGCACTCGAGCACGGCACGCACCGGACCACCGGCGATAACACCGGTACCGGGCGACGCGGGCTTGAGCAGCACGACGCCGGCAGCCTTCTCACCCTGGATGGGGTGCGGGATGGTGCCCTGGATGCGGGGGACCTTGAAGAAGTGCTTCTTGGCCTCCTCAACACCCTTGGCGATGGCGGCCGGCACCTCCTTGGCCTTGCCGTATCCGACACCCACGGTGCCGTCACCGTCGCCCACCACGACCAGCGCGGTGAAGCTGAAGCGACGACCACCCTTCACAACCTTGGCGACGCGGTTGATCGCGACAACGCGCTCAACGTACGCGGTCTTCTCGGCGGCAGCAGCGCCGCCGTCACGGCCCTTCCGGTCCCGCCGCTCGCCGCCACCGGCACCGCCACCGCGGCGCTGGGGTCCAGCCATTGGAATTACCTCTCTCTGTTTCCGCTAGCTACGGAACCGGCTCAGAACTTGAGCCCGGCCTCGCGGGCGGCGTCCGCCAGGGCGGCGATGCGCCCCGCGTACTGGTTACCACCACGGTCGAACACGACGGCCTCGACACCGGCGGCCTTGGCGCGCTCGGCGACCAGGGCGCCGACCTGCTTGGCCTGCGCGGACTTGTCGCCCTCGCCACCGCGGATCGAGGTGTCCAGGGTGGACGCCGACGCAAGGGTGTGACCCTTGATGTCGTCGATCACCTGGGCCACGATGTGGCGGTTCGAGCGGGTAACGACCAGACGCGGACGCTCCGCCGTTCCGTTGATGTTCTTACGGATCCGGATGTGGCGGCGCTTGATCGCGGCGCGCTTGTAGGCGTCGCCCTTAAGGATCTTCTGTCCGTATGCCATGGCTTACTTACCCGCCTTTCCGACCTTGCGGCGGATGACTTCGCCCTCGTACTTGACGCCCTTGGCCTTGTACGGGTCGGGCCTGCGCAGCTTGCGGATGTTGGCCGCAACCTCGCCGACCTTCTGCTTGTCGATGCCCTCGACCGAGAAACGGGTCGGGGACTCCACCTTGAAGGTGATGCCCTCGGGGGCCTCGACCAGGATCGGGTGGCTGTAGCCCAGAGAGAACTCCAGGTTGGAGCCCTTGGCCAGGACACGGTAGCCGACACCGCTGATTTCGAGCTTCTTGACGTATCCCTGGGTCACACCGGTGATCATGTTCGCCACCAGCGTGCGGGACAGGCCGTGCAGGGCCTTGCTCTGCCGCTCGTCGTTGGGCCGGAGCACCTGAAGGGTGCCGTCCTCGGCCTTGGCGATGTCGATCGGCGCGATGACGGTGTGGGTCAGTTCGCCCTTGGGGCCCTTGACCGCGACCGTACGGCCGTCGATGGTGACGTCCACGCCGGCGGGAACCGGGATGGGGAGCTTGCCGATACGCGACATTGCTGTCTCTCCTCCGTTCCCGAATTACCAGACGTAGGCGAGGACTTCCCCACCCACGCCCTTCTTCTGCGCCTGCTGGCCGGTCAGGAGACCGTGGGACGTGGAGATGATGGCCACGCCCAGGCCGCCCAGAACCTTCGGCAGGTTGGTGGACTTCGCGTACACCCGGAGACCGGGCTTGGAGATCCGCTTGATGCCCGCGATGGAGCGCTCACGGTTGGGGCCGAACTTCAGCTCCAGGACGAGGTTCTTGCCGACCTCGGCGTCCTCGACCTTCCAGCCCGTGATGAAGCCCTCCTGCTGGAGGATCTCCGCGATGTGCGACTTGATCTTCGACGCCGGCATCGTCACGGAGTCGTGGTATGCCGAGTTCGCGTTCCGCAGACGCGTCAGCATGTCTGCGATCGGATCAGTCATGGTCATGAATTGGCCTTCGGCCTCTCTCGCCGGGGTTTCCTGGTGCGCCATCCCTCTCCCCGATCCGAGACGGGACGGGTGCGGCGCGGTGGACCTACGGCGTAGTAAGTCGTACGGGCGACTGTCAGGCGCCCAACCCTCCAAGCCTAAGCCATGGAAGGGAGGGCGCCTGACACGCCCATTGCTTACCGAGAGCCCTGGGAATCCCTAAAAGGGGACTACCAGGAGCTCTTGGTCACGCCCGGCAGCTCGCCACGGTGAGCCATCTCACGAAGGCACACGCGGCACAGGCCGAACTTGCGGTACACGGAGTGCGGGCGGCCACAACGCTGGCAGCGGGTGTAGCCACGCACACCGAACTTCGGCTTGCGAGCAGCCTTAGCGATCAGAGCCTTCTTCGCCATCTCGCTCACGCCTCCTTGAAGGGGAAGCCGAGGTGACGAAGGAGCGCACGGCCCTCAGCGTCGTTGGTCGCCGTGGTCACCACGGTGATGTCCATACCCCGGGTGCGGTCGATCTTGTCCTGGTCGATCTCGTGGAACATGACCTGCTCCGTGAGACCGAAGGTGTAGTTGCCACGGCCGTCGAACTGCTTGGGGGACAGGCCGCGGAAGTCGCGGATGCGCGGCAGCGCGAGCGACAGGGTGCGGTCCAGGAACTCCCACATGCGGTCGCCACGGAGCGTGACGTGGGCACCGATCGGCTGGCCCTCACGCAGCTTGAACTGCGCGATGGACTTGCGGGCCTTGGTGACGGCCGGCTTCTGACCGGTGATCGTGGTGAGGTCCTTGATGGCACCCTCGATCAGCTTGGAGTCGCGGGCGGCGTCGCCCACACCCATGTTGACCACGATCTTGACGAGACCGGGGATCTGCATGACGTTCTCGTACTTGAACTCGTCACGCAGCTTGCCCGTGATCTCCTCACGGTACTTCTGCTTCAGACGCGGGCTGGTGGTGGTCGTCATCAGATGTCCTCACCCGTCCGCTTGGCAACGCGGATCTTGTTGCCTTCGTCGTCGAAGCGGTAACCGACGCGGGTCACGACCTTGTTGCCGTCCTTCTCCACGACCAGCTGGACGTTGGAGACGTGGATCGGCGCCTCGGTGGTGACGATGCCGCCGGCCTGCGAACCCTTGGCCGTCGGACCTGCCTTGGTGTGCTTCTTGACCCGGTTGACACCCTCGACCAGGACACGCTCGTCGCGCGGGTAAGCGGCAATGACCTTGCCCTGCTTGCCCTTGTCCTTACCGGTGATGACCTGGACCAGGTCGCCCTTCTTGATCTTCATGCTCACAGCACCTCCGGCGCGAGGGAGATGATCTTCATGAACTTCTTCTCGCGCAGCTCACGGCCGACCGGGCCGAAGATACGGGTGCCACGAGGGTCGCCGTCGTTCTTCAGAATGACAGCGGCGTTCTCGTCGAAGCGGATGTACGAGCCGTCCGGACGGCGGCGCTCCTTGACGGTGCGAACGATGACCGCCTTGATGACGTCACCCTTCTTCACGTTGCCGCCGGGGATCGCGTCCTTGACGGTGGCGACGATGACGTCACCGACACCCGCGTAGCGGCGACCGGAGCCACCGAGCACACGGATGCAGAGGATTTCCTTCGCACCCGTGTTGTCGGCGACACGCAGTCGCGACTCCTGCTGGATCACGTCTATCTCCTGGTTGTCTGCCGGTTCCCGGCAGGGGCTCTCCTCTTGCGAGGTCGGCCCCTGCCGAGCCTGGCGGAACGATTCCTAGGGGGTCCCCCTAGGAGGGATTACTTGGCCTTCTCGAGGATCTCGACGACGCGCCAGCGCTTCGTCGCGGACAGCGGCCGGGTCTCCATGAGGAGGACACGGTCGCCGACACCCGCGGCGTTCTGCTCGTCGTGCGCCTTGAGCTTGTTGGTACGGCGGATGACCTTGCCGTACAGCGCGTGCTTGACGCGGTCCTCGACGGCGACGACGACGGTCTTGTCCATCTTGTCGCTGACGACGAGACCCTCACGGGTCTTGCGGAAGCCGCGGGCCTCTGCAGTCTGCTCAGTCACGTTGCTCTCACTCATCAGGCGCTCTCCACCGTCTCGATGCCCAGCTCGCGCTCACGCATCAGGGTGTAGATCCGCGCGATGTCCTTACGGACGGCCTTCAGCCGGCCGTGGTTCTCGAGCTGACCCGTCGCCGCCTGGAAGCGGAGGTTGAACAGCTCTTCCTTGGCCTCGCGGAGCTTGTTGAGCAGCTCCTCGTTGCCCAGCTCGCGCAGCTCGGACGCCTTGGTACCGGCCGACATCACGCTTCACCTGCCTCGCGCTTGACGATCTTGCACTTCATCGGCAGCTTGTGGGCCGCACGGGTCAGGGCCTCGCGCGCGATCTTCTCGTTGGGGTACGACAGCTCGAACATCACGCGTCCGGGCTTGACGTTGGCGATCCACCACTCCGGAGAACCCTTACCGGAACCCATGCGGGTCTCGGCGGGCTTCTTCGTGAGCGGGCGGTCCGGGTAGATGTTGATCCAGACCTTGCCGCCACGCTTGATGTGACGGGTCATGGCGATACGAGCTGCCTCGATCTGCCGGTTCGTCACGTAAGCCGGGGTCATGGCCTGAATGCCGTACTCGCCGAACGCAACCTGCGTGCCACCCTTGGACATGCCGTTGCGCTTGGGGTGGTGCTGCTTGCGGTGCTTGACCCTACGGGGGATCAGCATTTCGGTCAGGCCTCCGTTCCGGTGCTCTCAGCCGGAGCGGCGGACGCGGGAGCCTCGGCCTTGGGGGCCTCGGAACCAGCAGCCTGCTGCGGCTTGCGACCGCGACCGCCACGCTCGCCACCGCGGCCACCACGGGCCGGGCGGTCAGCGCCGCCACGGGCCGGGCGGTTGCCGGCGCGGGCAGCGGCGTTCTCGGCGCGGACCTCGGCGATGTTCTTGACGTCGCCCTTGTAGATCCAGACCTTCACACCGATGCGGCCGAAGGTCGTCTTGGCCTCGAAGAAGCCGTAGTCCACGTTCGCGCGGAGCGTGTGCAGGGGCACACGGCCCTCGCGGTAGAACTCCGAGCGGGACATCTCGGCGCCACCGAGGCGGCCACCGCACTGGATCTTGATGCCCTTGGCGCCGGCCTTCATCGTGCCCTGCATGCTCTTGCGCATGGCACGACGGAAGGAGACGCGGGAGGAGAGCTGCTCGGCGACGGCCTGGGCAACCAGCTGAGCGTCCGTCTCGGGGCTCTTGACCTCGAGGATGTTCAGCTGGACCTGCTTGCCCGTGAGCTTCTCGAGGTCACCGCGGATGCGGTCGGCCTCGGCGCCACGGCGGCCGATGACGATGCCCGGACGCGCGGTGTGGATGTCCACACGCACACGGTCACGGGTGCGCTCGATCTCCACCTTCGAGATGCCGGCGCGCTCCATGCCGGACGTCATCATCCGACGGATGGCGACGTCTTCCTTGACGTAGTCCTTGTACAGCTTGTCGGCGTACCAACGCGACTTGAAGTCGGTCGTGACACCGAGCCGGAACCCGTGCGGGTTTACCTTCTGGCCCATTACCGGGTTCCTTCCTTGCTGCTGACGACCACGGTGATGTGGCTGGTCCGCTTGCGGATCCGGTAGGCACGGCCCTGGGCGCGCGGACGGAACCGCTTCAGGGTCGGGCCCTCGTCGACGTAGGCCTCGGAGACGAAGAGGCTGTCGACATCGGTGTGGTCGTAGTTGTGCGCGGCGTTGGCAATGGCGCTGTCCAGCACCTTGCCGACCGGCTGGCTCGCGGCCTGCGGGGCGAAACGCAGGACCGCCTGAGCCTCCGTGGCGTTCATGCCACGGATGAGGTCCACCACGCGGCGGGCCTTCATGGGCGTGACGCGGATGTACCGCGCCTGGGCCCTGGCTTCCATGGTTGTCCTTCCAGTGTCTGTCATGGTCATTCCACCCCGCGCTTAGCGGCGCTTCGACTTCCGGTCGTCCTTGACGTGACCCCGGAAGGTGCGCGTCGGCGAGAACTCGCCGAGCTTGTGGCCGACCATCGACTCGGTGACAAACACCGGAATGTGGGTCTTGCCGTTGTGCACCGCGAGCGTGTGGCCGAGCATGGCCGGCACGATCATGGAGCGACGGGACCAGGTCTTGATGACGTTCTTGCTGCCGGCTTCGTTCTGAGCGTCCACCTTCTTGATCAGGTGGTCGTCGACGAAGGGCCCCTTCTTCAAGCTACGAGGCATCTCAACCCGTCCTTAGCGCTTCTTGTTCGTCTTGCGGCGGCGGACGATGTACTTGTTCGACGCCTTCTTGGGCGAACGAGTACGGCCTTCCTTCTTGCCCCAAGGGGACACCGGGTGACGACCACCCGAGGTACGGCCTTCGCCACCACCGTGCGGGTGGTCCACCGGGTTCATGACCACACCACGCACGGTCGGGCGAACGCCCAGCCAGCGCTTACGGCCCGCCTTACCCCAGTTGATGTTGCTCTGCTCGGCGTTGCCCACCTCGCCGACCGTGGCGCGGCAGCGCTGGTCGACCAGGCGGATCTCACCGGACGGCATGCGGAGGTGGGCCATCGAGCCCTCCTTCGCGAGCAGCTGCACCGAGGCGCCGGCGGAGCGGGCGAACTTCGCGCCGCCGCCCGGACGCAGCTCGATGGCGTGCAGCGTGGTACCGACCGGGATGTTGCGCAGGGCAAGGTTGTTGCCCGGCTTGATGTCGGCCCCGGGACCGTTCTCGACGCGGTCACCCTGCTGCAGGTTGCGCGGGGCGAGGATGTAGCGCTTCTCGCCGTCGGCGTAGTGCAGCAGCGCGATGCGCGCGGTGCGGTTGGGGTCGTACTCGATGTGCGCGACCTTCGCCGGCACGCCGTCCTTGTCGTGACGACGGAAGTCGATCACGCGGTAGGCGCGCTTGTGGCCACCGCCCTGGTGGCGGACGGTCACACGACCGGAGTTGTTACGGCCACCCTTGCTGTGCAGGGGGCGGACCAACGACTTCTCCGGCGTGGACCGCGTGACCTCGACGAAGTCGGCGACGCTGGAGCCGCGACGGCCCGGCGTAGTCGGCTTGTACTTGCGGATTCCCATTTCTCAGTCCTCGTCCGATATCGGACGATCCGGACCGCCCTTAGGCGGTCGGACCGCCGAAGATGTCGATACGGTCGCCCTCGGCAAGGGTCACGATCGCGCGCTTGGTGCCGGCACGCTGACCGAAACCGGTCTTGGTGCGCTTGCGCTTGCCCTGGCGGTTGATCGTGTTGACCCCGGTGACCTTGACCGAGAAGACCGCCTGGACGGCCTGCTTGATCTGGGTCTTGTTGGCGCTGGGGTCGACGACGAACGTGTACTTGCCCTCGTCGAGAAGCGCGTAGCTCTTCTCCGAGACAACCGGCTTGAGCAGCACGTCACGGGGGTCCGTGAACGACTTGCTCAGCGGGGTCTCGACGGTGTTCTTGCCCTCGGTGGCGTGGCGACGCGCCTTGGCGACGCGCGCGGCCTTCGCCTTCTTCGCCGCCTTGGAGGCGATAGCGGGGTGACGGATAGCCATCAGGCCGCGCTCCCTTCGGTGTCATTGGCCTTCGGGCCGGACACGAAGGACTCGAAGGCGGCCTGGGTGAAGACCACGTCGTCCGAGACGAGAACGTCGTACGTGTTCAGCTGGCCCGGCTCCAGGATGTGGACCTGGGGCAGGTTACGGGCGGACAGCCACGCGGCCTCATCGGCGCGGTCGACGACCAGGAGCAGGTTCTTGCGCTCCGAGATCTTGCCGAACAGCGACTTGGCGGCCTTCGTCGACGGGTTCTCACCCTCGATGACGCCGGAGACGACGTGGATGCGGTTGTGGCGGGCCCGGTCGGTGAGGGCGTGACGCAGAGCGGCAGCCTTCATCTTCTTCGGGGTCCGCTGCGAGTAGTCGCGCGGCACGGGACCGTGCACGACGCCACCACCGGCGAACTGCGGCGCGCGGGTCGAACCCTGACGGGCGCGACCGGTGCCCTTCTGGCGGTACGGCTTCTTGCCGCCACCACGGACTTCACCGCGACGCTTGGTCTTGTGCGTGCCCTGGCGGGCAGCGGCGTTCTGCGCGACGACGACCTGGTGGATCAGCGGGATGCTGATCTTCTCCACGCCGAAGATCTCCGCGGGGAGCTCGACGCTACCGGTCTTCTCGCCTGCAGGCGAAAGGATGTCAACAGTGCTCATCGGTACCTCAGGCCCCCTTGGCCGCGGTGCGGACCAGGACGAGGCCGCCGTTCGGACCGGGAACCGCGCCCTTGATGAGCAGCAGACCCTTCTCCGCGTCAACGGCGTGGACGGTCAGGTTCTGGGTGGTGACACGCTCGTTGCCCATGCGACCCGCCATGCGGAGGCCCTTGAACACGCGGCCCGGGGTGGCGCAGCCACCGATGGAACCGGGGGAGCGGTGCTTGCGCTGGGTGCCGTGTCCGGCGCCGAGGCCCTTGAAGTTGTGACGCTTCATGACACCGGCGAAGCCCTTGCCCTTGCTCTTGCCGGTCACGTCGACCTTGAGGCCGGCCTCGAACACCTCAGCGGTGATCTCCTGGCCGAGGGTGTACTCGCTGGCGTCAGCGGTACGGATCTCGACGAGGTGGCGGCGGGGAGTGACGTCGGCCTTGGCGAAGTGGCCCTTGAGGGGCTTGTTCACCTTGCGCGGGTCGATCTCGCCGAACGCGATCTGGACGGACTCGTAGCCGTCGACGTCGTTCGTGCGGACCTGGGTGACGACATTGGGGCCGGCCTTGACGACGGTGACCGGAACAACGCGGTTGTTCGCGTCCCACACCTGCGTCATGCCGAGCTTCTCGCCCAGGATGCCCTTGATCTGCTTAGCCATTCTCAGATCACCGGCCTTCAGAGCTTGATCTCGATGTCGACACCGGCCGGGAGGTCGAGTCGCATCAGAGAGTCAACGGTCTTGGGGGTCGGGTCGAGAATGTCGATCAGGCGCTTGTGCGTGCGCATCTCGAAGTGCTCGCGCGAGTCCTTGTACTTGTGCGGCGACTTGATGACGCAGTACACGTTCTTCTCAGTGGGCAGCGGCACCGGGCCCGCGACCGACGCACCAGTGCGAGTCACCGTCTCGACGATCTTCTTCGCCGAGGAGTCGATGACCTCGTGGTCGTAGGCCTTGAGCCGGATGCGGATCTTCTGTCCCGCCATGGCTACTCAGTAGTCCTGTCTCTCGTAACGCTCTGGAACCCGGCGGATTCCTTCTGCTGCCTTCGTTCCTCCGACCCACGCGGTCGGGCGTGTCGCACTCTCGCTGACATGGATGCCCCTTGTTCGAACATCCCTGCGGGATTGCACACGGCCCTGCCGGAACCGCGAGCCGGGGGCGGAAGGCCCACCGGGTGCCTGGCCGGTGCCGCGCTGACACTTCCCGGAAGATTCCCGTACGTCCGCCTCAGCGCTGCCGTATGGCAGTTGGGGCGACGAGTACTGTGGGACTCGCTTCCAGTCCTCCCGGCGGGAGGCGCGCAGCATCAACACTCGACCGAGCAACTCGGACAGTCTGCCATATGGGGCGGGGGGGACGCCAATCGAGCCGGAGAGAATACCCCGGGGGTGACTTAGGTCAAACCGGGGCTCGCAATGACACCCCCCGGGGAGCGGAGACGTGTAGATCTTGGACGATGA
The DNA here is from genome assembly GCF_055589465.1 of Streptomyces sp. NPDC041940. Taxonomy (NCBI): domain Bacteria; kingdom Bacillati; phylum Actinomycetota; class Actinomycetes; order Kitasatosporales; family Streptomycetaceae; genus Streptomyces; species Streptomyces sp. NPDC041940. The sequence continues at coordinate 108,410 of NZ_JBVJBP010000028.1, read as the reverse complement.
GCCCCCTGGTACGGCGCATCGCTGAGAGACCCGGTCGCCTCCGTGCCGAGGTGCCGCTCGCCACGCTCGTATGCGGCGTCCCGCTCGGCGGGATCATGAAGCGCATCAGACTTACACCCCGCCCCGGGTCCCCGACCGGGCTGCCACAGCCGAGTTCCCTCCATCAGCCCCGTCGGCGCAAGGCCTTCCAAGCGTCACCGACCGCGTAGGTGATCTCCAGCCGCCAGGTCTCCAGTTTGTCCTGCACCTTGGACACGACCTTCCACCACTTGAGCCACAGCGGCAGCCGCCGGAACGACACGTGGTCAAGGGTGTCGTCGATGGCGTTCACGGCGATGCTCTTGCGGCCGGGGCCTTCCGCCCGCAGCGCGGCGTACAGCTCTGGGGTCAACTCGCCGTTGAGTCGTGCTGCTGCGCCGGCCGCAGTGAACGCGAAAGCGCGCTGAGCGACGTCCGGCAGTTGCATCGCCCGGACAATCCGGGGCGACGCATCCTCCAGCGAACAGTTGAAGGCCAACCCGATCACAGCCGTCCCAAGAGACCGCTCGCCGCGCTCGAACGCCGCGTCCACCTCGGCGGGGTCGTCTATGCCCAGCAGACCCTCGCCGCTCTCCCAATCCCATCTGGACGCCATGACCGGTCTTCCTCCTCCACCTGTCACCCGTCGCACTTGGGCGGGAGCACCTTCTGCTTCTTCTTGTTGTTGATCATTCCGGCCCTGACGAGCTTGGTCAGGTGGTTCTCCTTGACAGCGCTGGAGGGGTACGAGGCCTGAACGTGGCCATGGTAGATCTCCTTGACGATCTTGCCGTTCTTGTCGGTTTCGTAGTGATGCCGGTCGAGGACCACAATCTCGTTGTTGACGTGATCCACGCCGATGCGCCGGAAGTCATTGGGTGTGCTGCCGTCGCCCCGAGTGATGGACCGGTCCAGCGCGGCCTGACCGTTCGAAGGGGCACGACCGATCTCGCCCTTAGCCGACGAGCTGCTGCTCGAACCGTGCTTGTCGTACGTCGAGTCGTCGTAGACGCGGATCGGCTCGCCGTCCTCCAAACCGAGCGGGTCGCTCCAGCGGAGCGGGTTGCCGACGTACGCGTGGCGGTTCGGGGCAGGGACCAAGCCGAGCGGGTCGGGCGAGAGGTAGCTGGCGGTGTCCGGGTCGTAGTAACGGGACAGGTTGTAGTGCAGGCCGGTTTCCGGGTCGCGGTACTGGCCCGGGAAGGACAGCGGACACAGGCCGCTGCCGTCGTCGGCCAAGGGCCTTCCCCACAGGCTGGTGGCGGACCGCCAGGCGATCTCGCCGTCCTCAGTGACGAGTTCACTGGGGGTGCCGACCAGGTCGGTGACGATCGCGTAGAACTGCCTGTCGACATCGTCCGGGGCGTCCGGGCGCCACCGCCTGCGCAACTGTGCGGCCGCCCGGTGGGTGCCCGGCTCCCAGTCCCACGTGTCGGTCTCCACCACCCCGTCCCGAAGCCTCTGCTGCTCAGCGAGATTGGTTGAGTCCCAGGTGAAGAGGGTCTCGTCGACCACCGCGCCGTCCGCGTCCACTCGGTTCTTGGCGGTGCGTCTGCCGAGTACGTCGTAGCGGTAGTGCCACACACCGTTGTCCGGTGTCTCGGCCTCGACGAGCCGGTCCTCGGTGTCCCAGGTGTACGTCCAGATCCTGCGCAGCCCGGACAGGGTTCGCCGGATCACGCGTGCCACCCGCCCCTGAGCGTCATGCTCGTAGGTGGTGCGGCCCGCCGCGGTGGCCTTCGTTCCGGAATGTCGCAACGTCCCCTGCGCATCCTGTCCACCAGGGCCAGGGTGAGTGGCAGCCTTGAGATTGCCCAGGTCGTCGTAGGCATAGGTTTCGGTCCAGGAGGTGGCCGATACCTGGGTGACACGGCCCGCGCGGTCGAGATCGAACCTGCGGGTGCCGCCGAGCCGGTCGGTGACCGCTGCGACGTGGCCGTCCTCGCGGTAGGCGTACGAGCGGGCCTGCCGCACGTCGGCTTTCCCTTGCGTATCGGCGCTGATGACCTGTTCGACGAGGCGGTGGCCAGCGTCCCATGACTGTGTCAGCATCGCGACACCGGCCAATCCGCGAGCGGTTTCCCGGCCAGCCGCGTCGTGGGTGAAGGTCAGCTCCCCGCCGTCGGTGACGAGCGACTCGGGCAGACCCGCCGAGTCGTACGACCAGTGCGAGGTGGCACCGGACGGCGTAGTGCGCCGTGTCCGCCGGCCCAACAGGTCGTACTGGCTGCTGACCGTACGGCCGTCGACGGTCTCGGTGACGATCCTGCCCAGGGCGTCGTAGCGGAAGGCGACCTGCTGCCGGGGTTCACGGCTTCGATCAGACGACCGGCCGCGTCGTAGCTCAGGGTGGTGATCCCATCGGCGTCAGTCCGCGCCGTCACCACCCGCCCGGCAGCGTCGCGGGTGACGCGCGTTGTCTGCCCGCTGCCGTTGGTTCGCTCGACCTGACGGCCAGTGGGATCGAGGACGTAACCGAGGGTGCGACCATTGAAGTCCGTTTCACCGATCAGACGGCCTGCCGCGTCGTACCAGTAACTCCACTCGTCGCCAGATGGGTTGGTAACGCCGACGAGTCGCAGCTCCGCGTCGTGAGTGAAGCGGTAGCGCGTGCCGTCAGGGTCGGTCCGGGCACTCGGCAGGTCGAAGGCGCCGTACTCGAAGGCGGTGACGAAACCACCGGCGTCACGGTGGGACATGAGATTGCCCTCCGCATCGTAGGACCAGGTCTCCCTGAAGCCGTCGGCGCGCTCCCGCCACAGGAGCCGACCCTCCGGGTCCCATCTCTGGCGGACAGTCCCACCGACCGGATCATCCATCCGCACGACGCGGCCGAAGGCGTCCCTGTGGACGGTTACGACGCTGCCGCGCGGGTCCACGACCTGGACGGGCAGTCCGGACTCGTCGGTGGCGAAGCGGAACGTGTCGCCGAGCGCGTCGGTCTCGGCGATCCGGTGCCCTCGTTCGTCGTACGAGTACTCACTCACGGCTCCCAGCGGATCGGTGCTGGTGAGCAGGTTGCCCCGACCGTCGTAGGTGCGCTCCCAGCGAGCCCCGTCGGCTTCCGTGACGGCGACGGGCAGAACACCGTCGCTGTACTCCACCTGCACGCCTGTCCCGTCCGGCCGGTCGATCCGGACCGGCTGGCCGTGCTCGCCCAGGATGAAGCGGGTCATCTTGCCCAGCTCGTCGGTACGGGACAGCAGCCGTCCGTAACGGTCCCATTCAGAATGTGTGGTGTGACCGAGAGGATCGGTCTCGGCGACGAGTTGACCCAGCTCGTTGTGAAGGTACGTCGTCGTGTTGCCGAGCGCGTCGGTGTATCGCGTCTCGCGGTCCTCGGTGTCGTACTCGATGGTGCACGAAAGGCCGCCATCGGCGCCCTCGCCGCGGATGCAGCGATCCAGAACGTCGAAGGTGAAGCGATACCAGTAACCGTTGCGGTCGGTCCACGACGTGATGCGGGCACGATCGTCGTAGGTGAGCTTCCGCGGCAGGCCACTGGAGTTGTAGATCTCGGTGAGGTCGCCGTCGGAGCTGTAGCCGAAGCTCTTGAGGACCGTGCCTTCGGGGCCGGCCTCCGGGTTGCGCAGACGAAGCCGAGTGACACGGCCATCGGTTGTGTCGACATGCAAGTAGCGGCCGCCGGAGTCACGCACCGCGACGGGCGTGCCGTCGGCATCGCGATCGAAGTCGATGCGGAAACCGCTGTCGTCAGTGATCGCGGCCAGGGGCAGTGAGAAGGCTTCGTCCACTGCGACCGGGTTTTTCCCAGGAGCGAAGTGGCGGGTGACGCCAGTGGTGGGGTCGGAGATGCGCACGGGAGCACCAGGTAGGCCATCCCAGTCCAGCGGCCAACGCGGGCCCTCCAGCGGCATGACCGATGTGCCCGGTCGGGGCACCGGGTAGAAGAGCAGCATTCCGTCCTCGGTAGCGAAGACGGCTCCTTCATCGTCCAGCTCGAGGCGTTCGTCCAAGGTGGAGGCCCAGGACGGTCCGAAGCAGCGGCCGTATTGGTAAGTGGACAGATGAGTGCGACGGAGTACCAGTGGGAGCAACCCAGGCAACTCGACATCGGTCTCTTCCATGAGCATCTCGCCGGAGACCATGTCGATCGGATCGCCGTTCTTGCAGCGCCCCTTGGACGGCTTGGCCTTCGCCGCAGCATCGTCGGCCTCTCGCCGAAGGCCTTTCCCGAATCCCTTGGCCATGGCCTTCAGGCCACCCTTGCCAACGACTTTGAGCCCCTTGGCCAGACCACCGAGAGTGGTCAGGCCCTTCATGCCGGGTATGCAGTCCAGCGCGGCCAGCCCCACATCCCATAGGGACGCCTGCCCCTTGGAGTATTTGTAGAGCGTGTCGGCGAGGACGACTGCGGCGGCGATCAGCACGATCGCACCCAGGATCGGACCACCGATGATCATCGCGACGATCCCGACCACAGCGACGACGACCTTGCACACCGCCACGATGGTGTCCCAGTTGTCGACGAACCAGTCGCCGACCTCCTCCCACCACGACCTGTTCTGGATCCCGGCGTCGGAGGCCTCGTCGATCTTCGACTTCGCCTCGCGGGCCGCGTCCTCGCGCATCTTGCGCGCGTCCTCGGCCATCTTCTTCGCCGCCGCCAGCGCGTCCTGCGCGTCGGAGACGTCCGACTGCGCCTTGGACTGGGCCGACTTGGCGTGCTGCACATCCCGGGTGGCGGCGCGGACCTTGGCCTCGTCCGGCTTGTCCGCGTCCGACTTGCTGCCGGTGGGGTCGTCCTTGTACTTGTCCGCTTCCTTGCCAGCCCGCGTGACCCATGAGTCGGCGGAGGCGAGTCGGGACTGGGCGGAGGAAAGGGTGTCGCGCGCCTCGCGGCCCTTGCGCAGCGCCTTGTCCGCCAGGGACTGCGCCCGCTCCAGCTTCGGCCAGAAATCGGAGAGCGCGTCGCCGCACATCTCGTACGACTTCTTCAGCTTCTTGAGGTTCTTCGGGACATCCGCGAAGTCCTCCTTGAACACATCCGCGGACTTGCCCGCCCACTCAAGGAGCGTGCCCTCCCCCGCCATGCCCTTGACCAGACGCAGCCCCTCGGAGACATCGTCGGCGAAGTCGTGCAGATGCTTCGCGAGCGTGCGGACGCGTTGCGGGTCGCCCGGCGTCGGGTCCTTGTCCAGATCCAGGACATGCCAGTCCGTAGGCCTGTGCCCTGCCATACCGCAACCCCCGTCACACGCACATCAACGTCAACAACCGTATGCACACGTAAACTTACAAGGCACAACCGTTCGACGGAAACATGAGCCCCCCCCCACATTGCGGACGGCGTCCGAGCACGGCCCGCTCGCCGCGACTTCACTGCCACATCCGGGGGTTGAGAGTGGCAGCGACGAAGGAGTCGCCGGTGGTGACGGTGAGGTCAGGTTGTTCGATGCGCAGCGCAACCTTCTCGCGATCGAACTGACGGAACTCGAATACGAAGTGTTCGGCGATCGCAAGACGATCCAGGGGAAACCCGTCGAGATCTACCGCCCCATTCGCACGGTCTGCACCCTGACAAAGGACTGACACGAACAGGGGGAAGTGTTCCGCCTCCAGTACTCGATCCGCGTCATGGATCACACCCACGATCCCGACTCCGCCCGTCACGGCACCGCACAGGTCATCCAGGCAGTCCACCACGGAGTCCCAATTCCTCCCGAAGTAGCCGGGGAACTGCAGGACCTCCGCGAAGGAGCTGTAGACCCCCTCCTCGGTGATCAGGTCGCGGGAGTCGAAGTGGTGGACACGCCCTCCTTTCGCCTCCAGCCCTGACAGCTGCCGTTGAATGCCGGTATCTCCTCGCGCGACGAAGATGACCCAGGGCTTCGATGTCCCGGTGATGTCGACACCGGTCATTGCCTCATCACGCCTCCGTGAACCGGAACGTCGACGTGATCGCGTCGAAGATGTCGAAGAACGAGTCCGCGAGGTCGAGGACCTGGCTGCTGCCGGCGACCAGGGCCACCTTGCCCTCCTGGCCCGGCACGGGGATGTACGTCTGCATCAGGACGGCACGGATGGTGCGGTTGAGGGCGTCGCCGGGTACGGCGATGTCCTCGATGCCGTGCGTGCGGGCGGCGGGACCGACTCCGGGGATGTCGACCGTCGTCACCTTGCGCCAGGAGTCGCCCTCCCGCTTGGCCTCCTTGACCGCGAGCTGGCTCGCGATGACAGAGGGGTCGTTCGAGAGTGGCTCGCCCCGCTCGTTGCGGCCGCCGACCAGGGAGACGGTCACCGAGCCGGTTATCGGCGTCTCGCCGCCGAAGTTCTCCGCCATGCAGCCGCAGTACAGCGCGCCCGACTTCCAGGCATCGGCGGCGGCCTTCTGGAGGAAGTCGACGTACGTGCCGCGGTACTGCTCCAACTCCGGGCGCTGCTGCACACGTTCGCTCACCATCCGGCGGATCGAGTCGTCCCGTGACTCCGGCCGTACATCGAACTCCCACCACGTCTCCGGCACCTTGATCCGGAAACCGCCCCGCTCGACGGTCAGAGTCTCCATGTAGCGGGCCATGACGCCGGCCTCCCCGTTCGCTCGCTCACGCGATGTTCGCTCGATCACTCGTGCGCACATCGTGCCACTACTTCTCCAGCGTCCAGAACGGCGAGTCCTTCGGTGGTGCGGGGCGCACGGGGTGTGTGCTGAAGTCGATGTCCGCGTCCGCGGTCGGGCTCCCAACCGGGACACGGTGCTGGTCGTCCGGGCCGTAGTACACCCCGTAGGCCCAGTACTCGGGCAGCTCGTGCCCCATGAGCTGGAGGTCCAGCGCGACCCACTCCCGCGTCCCGTACGACGCGTTGATCCTCGCGACCGCCTCCGCCCGGGAGATACCGATGCGCTCCACCAGTACGTCCGCCATCTCGCGGAAGTACGCCAGCATCTCCTCGTCGAGCGGCAGCACGAACTCCGTGCCCGTGGTACCGGCCGTATCGCACGCCCCGAAGGAGACGAGCCAGCGCAGGCGCCTGACCTCCGCCACGAGCAACGGCACCGTCTCCCTGGCGGTGGCGGCCAATACCGGATCCGGAGTCGAGGCGACGCACAGTTCCTCGATCGCGTCCAGGTCGAGGTGGTCGTCGCGAGCCGCCGCTTCTGAGGTCATGCTCCATTGTCGCGGCATGGCAGCGGCCGATCTGCGGAGGAGGGGGCTGTCCCCACCTCCGTCCACCAGCCCGCCGGATGGCCCGCCTCCGCTCCCCCGGGCACCGTAGGAGATACACGACCACACAACGGGGGAACCGATCATGCGAACCGTCACGGCCACCGTCCTCACCCTGGCCCTCGCCACGGCGGCGGCAGCGCCCGCCACCGCCGGCCCCGGCAGGCCCGGCATCGACGGCGTCTGGCGCATGGACGGATACGGCACCGTCCTCTCCCTCGACGGCGACACCCTTCAGGAGTTCCAGACGACGTCCGTCAGCTGCGTCAAGGGCGAGGCCGCGCGGAGGACCGGCCCTGGCGCGTACACGACCGCCGACGGCACCGTACTGACCGTCCGCCCCGGGCCGGGCCGGGACCGTGCCACCCTCGGTGCGGACAGTTCGGTCGGGCACCGCGCGCTCCAACGGATCAAGGAACTGCCCGCCGACTGCAGCCGCCCCACGCCCAAGGACCCCCGCACCTCCTTCGACGTCTTCTGGCACTCCTTCGCCGAGAACTACCCCTTCTTCGCCGCCAAGGGCATCGACTGGCGGGACGTCCGGGACCGGTATCGGCCCAAGGTGCACAAGGGCACCAGCCGCGAGGAGCTCTTCGAGGTCTTCAGCGACATGGTGCGGCCTCTCTACGACGCCCATGTCGCCGTCGAGGACGGGGACCTCGTCTTCGCCCAGGTCCGCCCCGGCACCGAGGTGCCCAGCCCTCAGCTGGACGCCAAGGTCAAGAAGTTCGTCGTCGAGCGCGACCTCAAGGGCGCCCCCTACCGCCAGGACTTCGCCAACGGCCGGATCACCTACGCCGACCTGCCCGGCCGCGCCGGCCAGGGCTATCTCCGTATCTCCGGCTTCGGCGGCTACGCCTCCGAGGACGCCCCGTACTCCGCCGACCTCACCGCACTCGACAAGGCCCTGGACACCGTCCTCACCAAGGACCGCACCCAGCGGCTCAAAGGCCTGATCATCGACCTGCGCATCAACGGCGGCGGCTCCGACGCCCTCGGCATTCGGATCGCCGAGCGCCTGACGGACACGCCCTACGTCGCCTACGCGAAGCGCGCCCGGAACCATCCGAGCGACCCGGCCCGGCACACCCGCCCCGAGCCCATCCGCGTCACCCCGGCCGACGGGACCCACTACACCGGCCCCATCGCCGTACTCACCGGAGGCTCCACTGTCAGCGCCGGCGAGACCTTCACCCAGGCCCTGATCGACCGGCCGGGCCACACCGTGCGCATCGGCCGGCCCACCCAGGGCGTCTTCTCCGACGTCATGGAACGCGACCTGCCCAACGACATGACCGCGATCCTCCCGAACGAGGAGTTCCTGAACCGGGCGGGGCGGACGTACGACGGCACGGGCATCCCGCCGCACCTGACCGAGCCGGTGTTCACGAAGGAGGAGTTCGAGAAGAGGAGGGACTCCGCATTCGACCGGGCTGTCGATGTGCTGCGGGGTCGGGCTTCAGCAGGGCGCTGACCTCGACGCTGTCGGGCCGCCCGCTTCTTTGCCAGTGTCGTGCTTCCGCGGCCCGCCTCAAGGGCGCTGCGCGTCGGCTTCGCCGATCGGCCTTCGTCCGCCCCTTGACCCGGGCCGCGGAAGCACGTGAGAGAAGCGAGCGAGCGGCCCTGAAACGCGGGTGGCCCAGGTCTGTCGGCCCGTAGGTTGCTTGCGTTGCCGCTCGGCGTAGCAGGCGCGGTCGCGTTTTCGCATGCACGCCGGGTTCCGGTTCGACGGCGGCAGAGGGTCTCCGAGGGGGAGTGGAGCGGTTGGGCCATTGGCCGGCTGTGACCACCGGGGGCTAGTGGCCCGAAGGCTCCAGTTCGGAGATTCCCGACACGAACCCCGCCCAGGTGGTGAGGGAGAGCGCCAGGCAGGGGCCCCGGTCTTGCTTCGAGTCCCGGACGTGGACCAGCGACTCCCGCGGCGGAAGGGCCTGCGCACGGAGGGTTCCGTACGGCAGCTCCAGAATGCGGAGATGCCTCAGTGCCTCAGGTCAACTCGAGCCGCCCCCGGCCAACAGCAAAAGGGCCCGCACGACCGAAGTCGTACGGGCCCCTTCGAGCCACTCAGGTCAGTAGACCCTCAAGCCAGTCCGAAGACTTACTTGTTGATCTTGGTGACCTGGCCGGCGCCCACGGTCCGGCCACCCTCGCGGATGGCGAACTTCAGGCCCTCCTCCATGGCGACGGGCTGGATGAGCTCCACCTTCATCTCGGTGTTGTCACCCGGCATGACCATCTCGGTGCCCTCGGGGAGGGTCACCACGCCGGTCACGTCCGTCGTACGGAAGTAGAACTGCGGGCGGTAGTTGTTGAAGAACGGCGTGTGGCGGCCACCCTCGTCCTTGGACAGGATGTAGGCCTGCGCCTCGAACTCGGTGTGCGGGGTGACCGAGCCCGGCTTGATGATGACCTGGCCGCGCTCGACGTCCTCGCGCTTGATGCCGCGGAGCAGCAGACCGACGTTCTCACCGGCCTGGCCCTCGTCGAGCAGCTTGCGGAACATCTCGATGCCGGTGACCGTGGTGGTGGTCTTCTCGGTCTTGATGCCGATGATGTCGACGGTCTCGTTGACCTTGAGGACACCACGCTCGATACGGCCGGTGACGACCGTACCGCGACCGGTGATCGTGAAGACGTCCTCGATCGGCATCAGGAAGGGCTTGTCGACGTCGCGCTCCGGCTCCGGAATCGCGGTGTCAACGGCGCTCATGAGCTCCAGGACCGAGTTGCCCCACTCCTTGTCGCCCTCAAGGGCCTTCAGAGCGGAGACCTTGACGACCGGAACGTCGTCGCCCGGGAACTCGTACTCGGAGAGCAGCTCACGGACCTCGAGCTCGACGAGCTCCAGGATCTCCTCGTCGTCCACCATGTCGGCCTTGTTCAGGGCGACGACGATGTACGGAACGCCGACCTGGCGGGCCAGGAGCACGTGCTCCTTGGTCTGCGGCATCGGGCCGTCGGTGGCGGCGACCACGAGGATGGCGCCGTCCATCTGCGCCGCACCCGTGATCATGTTCTTGATGTAGTCCGCGTGACCGGGGCAGTCGACGTGCGCGTAGTGACGCGTCTCGGTCTGGTACTCGACGTGCGCGATCGAGATCGTGATACCGCGCTGGCGCTCCTCGGGAGCCTTGTCGATCTGGTCGAAGGCCGAGGCCTCGTTCAGCTCGGGGTACGCGTCGTGCAGCACCTTGGTAATGGCGGCCGTGAGGGTCGTCTTACCGTGGTCGATGTGACCGATGGTGCCGATGTTGACGTGCGGCTTAGTCCGCTCGAACTTCGCCTTCGCCACTGGGGTCCTCCTGGGAGTGGTTCTGGTACGCCTTACTCATCGGCGCCAGGTGATCTTTGCTGGAAAGCCCGGGCCCGGGGCATTCTCGCCACGATTGTGACGGAATGCCCCTCAAGGCTCCGGAGTCAAGCCTACGGCGTGTAGACGCTGTGCGTTACTCGCCCTTGGCCTTCGCGATGATCTCCTCGGCGACGTTCCGGGGAACCTCGGCGTAGGAGTCGAACTGCATCGAGTAGCTTGCGCGACCCGAGGTCTTGCTGCGGAGGTCTCCGACGTAGCCGAACATCTCCGAGAGGGGCACCAGGCCCTTCACGAGGCGGGCACCGGCCCGCTCCTCCATGGCCTGGATCTGGCCACGGCGGGAGTTGATGTCGCCGATGACCTCACCCATGTAGTCCTCGGGCGTGGTGACCTCGACGGCCATCATCGGCTCGAGCAGCACGGGGCTGGCCTTGCGCGCGGCCTCCTTGAAGGCCTGCGAACCGGCGATCTTGAACGCGAGCTCGGAGGAGTCGACCTCGTGGTAGCCACCGTCGATGAGCGTGACGCGGACGCCCGTCATCTCGTAGCCGGCGAGGATGCCGAACTGCATGGCCTCCTGCGCACCGGCGTCCACCGAAGGGATGTACTCCTTCGGGATGCGGCCACCGGTGACCTTGTTCACGAACTCGTACGCGGCGTCGCCGCCCTCGATCGGCTCGATCGCGATCTGCACCTTGGCGAACTGGCCGGTACCACCAGTCTGCTTCTTGTGCGTGTAGTCGACGCGCTCGACGGCCTTGCGGATCGTCTCACGGTAGGCGACCTGCGGCTTGCCGACGTTGGCCTCGACCTTGAACTCGCGCTTCATGCGGTCGACCAGCACCTCGAGGTGAAGCTCGCCCATACCACCGATGATGGTCTGGCCGGTCTCCTCGTTGGTGTGGACCTGGAAGGACGGGTCCTCCTCGGCCAGGCGCTGGATCGCGACGCCCAGCTTCTCCTGGTCACCCTTCGACTTGGGCTCGATGGCGACCTGGATGACCGGCGCCGGGAAGTCCATGGACTCCAGGATGACCGGGTTCTTGTCGTCGCTCAGCGTCTCACCGGTGGTGGTCTGCTTGAGGCCCATGACGGCGACGATGTCGCCGGCGCCCACCGACTCGATCTCCTCACGCTTGTTCGCGTGCATGCGGTAGATCTTGCCGATGCGCTCCTTCTTGCCCTTCACGGAGTTCAGCACGGCGGTGCCGGACACCAGACGGCCGGAGTACACGCGGACGAAGGTGAGCTTGCCGAGGTGCGGGTCGCTCATGATCTTGAACGCCAGCGCGGCGAGGGGCTCGTCCTCCGACGGCTTACGCGCGATGACCTGCTCCGGGTCCTTGACGTCGTGGCCCTCGATGGCCTCGACGTCGAGCGGGGTGGGCAGGTAGCGCACGACCGCGTCGAGCAGGGGCTGGACGCCCTTGTTCTTGAACGCGGTGCCGCAGAACACGGGGGTGACGGTGGTGCCGTCGCTCTTGCCGGACGCGATGGTGATACGACGGATCGCGGCGTAGAGCTGCTCCACGGAGGGCTCGGTGCCCTCCAGGTACAGCTCCATCAGCTCTTCGTCGTTCTCGGCGACGGCCTCGAGCAGCTTGCCGCGGTACTCCTCGGCAGCCTCGGCGTGGGTGTCCGGGATGTCGACGGTGTCGTACATCTCGCCCTTGGTCGCCTCGGCCGACCAGACCAGGGCCTTCATCGTCACGAGGTCGATGACGCCCTTGAAGTCCGCCTCGGCACCGATCGGCAGCTGCATGACCAGCGGCTGCGCACCAAGGCGGTCCGAGATCATGTCGACGCAGCGGTGGAACTCCGCGCCGGTCCGGTCGAGCTTGTTGACGAAGCAGATACGCGGAACGCCGTAACGGTCGGCCTGACGCCACACCGTCTCGGACTGCGGTTCGACACCGGCGACACCGTCGAACACCGTCACAGCACCGTCGAGCACACGCAGGGAGCGCTCCACCTCGACGGTGAAGTCGACGTGCCCCGGGGTGTCGATGATGTTGATGGTGTAGTCGTTGTCCTCGAGCGGCCAGTGACAGGTGGTCGCAGCAGACGTGATCGTGATGCCACGCTCCTGCTCCTGCTCCATCCAGTCCATCGTGGCAGCGCCGTCGTGGACCTCACCGATCTTGTAAGACACACCGGTGTAGAACAGGATCCGCTCGGTGGTGGTCGTCTTGCCCGCGTCGATGTGGGCCATGATCCCGATGTTGCGGACCTTGGCCAGGTCAAGTGAAGTGGTAGCCATAAGGCTTCAGTCTTCTCTCGGTCTCGATGTGGGTAGCGACTACCAGCGGTAGTGCGCGAAGGCCTTGTTGGACTCGGCCATCTTGTGGGTGTCCTCGCGCTTCTTCACAGCGGCACCAAGGCCGTTGGAGGCGTCGAGAAGCTCGTTGAGCAGACGCTCGGTCATGGTCTTCTCGCGACGGGCGCGGGAGTAACCGACCAGCCAGCGCAGCGCGAGCGTGTTGGCACGACCGGGCTTGACCTCGATCGGAACCTGGTACGTCGCACCACCGACACGGCGGGACTTGACCTCGAGGGTCGGCTTGATGTTTTCCAGTGCGCGCTTCAGCGTGATGATCGGGTCGTTGCCCGTCTTCTCACGCAGACCCTCCATGGCGCCGTAGACGATGCGCTCGGCGGTGGAGCGCTTGCCGTTCAGCAGCACCTTGTTGATGAGGGAGGTCACCAGAGGAGAACCGTAGACCGGGTCGATGATGACCGGGCGCTTCGGGGCGGGGCCCTTACGAGGCATTCTTACTTCTCCTTCTTGGCGCCGTAGCGGCTGCGGGCCTGCTTGCGGTTCTTGACACCCTGGGTGTCGAGCGAGCCGCGGATGATCTTGTAGCGAACACCCGGCAGGTCCTTCACACGGCCGCCGCGCACGAGCACGATGGAGTGCTCCTGCAGGTTGTGTCCCTCACCCGGAATGTAAGCGGTGACCTCGATCCCGCTGGTCAGACGCACACGCGCGACCTTACGCAGGGCCGAGTTCGGCTTCTTCGGGGTGGTCGTGAACACACGCGTGCAGACGCCACGACGCTGAGGGGAACCCTCGAGTGCGGGCGTCTTGTTCTTCTCGACCTTGTCCTGCCGGCCCTTACGGACCAGCTGCTGGATCGTAGGCACTACTTCTCCGGTTTCTGTGTGCCGAATGGTGAAGCTAACCTGGAACGTCGCCGACCCACGCGGTCGGGTGTGTCGAATCCCGCGGACTCCCGCCGCGAGGCAGAAAGAAGCGCAGATTGCGGTGGCCGGTAACAGCTCGCGATGCGGTTGATGGCACGCACGAGAGCCAGGGCACACCCCAGGCACAAGGTCTGAGCGTACCTATCGCATTCGCTGCGGTCAAAACAAATGGGTGACGCCCGCATGGTTATGCGGAGCATGTCAAGACCCCAGGCCGTTCAGCCGGACGTACAACCCGGACGTTCAGCCCGCCGCGATGGACACCACCGTCAGCAACACCAGGACGAGTGCCCAGCCTGCCGTGGACAACCATCCGAGCACCAGCCCGGTCAGCGCGAGCCCGTCCCCCAGCTCGCCCCGGCTGCGGATCTCGGCCCGCGCCACATGCCCCAGCACGACGGCCGGGATCCCGGTCAGCCCCATCGTCGGCACACAGAGCAGCCCGCACACACCCGCCGCGACCGCCTTCCCGTTCGTCGGAGGCCGCGGCACCGGCAGGAACGTCCGCGCCACGGGCACGGCGCCCGCCGACTGCGGCACCGGCCCCTGCGGCAGATCCGCGACGAGCAGCGCCAGCTCCCCCACGGTCCGGGCCCCGTACGCCCGCGCCACCCGCTTCTCGAACTCGTCCCGCTCCATCCGCCCCTCGCCGTACCCGGCTCTGAGCACGTCCACGGCCCGCTCCCGATCGGCGTGCGAGGCGAGCAGGGAGGGGGCGCCGGGGGCTTGCCAGGGGTGCCAGGGCGGGTAGGGGGGCTGGGACACGGAGCACCTCCGCGGGAGGCTGAGTTCTTCCATGATGCGCCGAAGGGACGCTTCCGGCATCGGTGCACCGGGGCGAGGCGCCGTTCGTCAGCCACGCGGCCGAATCACGCCCGTTTCCTCCATGGTCGTTTCCAGTACGTTGACGCCAGTACGACGCCTGTACAGGGCAGGCATCGGCACAGGTGAACGCGGGGGTCGGCGGAATGACCGGGGGGCAGACACGCGCGTGGGACGACGACGGCGTCCCCTTCCTCGCCCGGCTGGAGCGGGAGGACCGCGCCGCCCTGCTCGCCATCGGCCGCCCCCTCGGCTACCGGGCACGGGGCGTCATCCTGCACCAGGACGAGCCCTCGGCCCACGTCCTGCTCCTCCTGCACGGCTGGACCAAGGTCACGGCGATCGCCGCCAACGGCTACGAGGCACTGCTCGCCCTGCGCGGCCCCGGCGACATCATCGGCGAGGGCGCGGCTCTCAGCGGCCGCGGCCGCTCGGCGACTGTGACGGCCCTGGAACCGGTCGAGGCGGTCGTCATCGACCAGAACCGTTTCACCGCGTTCGTCTCGGACCACGCCCGGGTGGCGCTGCACCTGCTGAGCCTGTCCACGGACCGGCAGCGGTCGACCGATCGCCGCCGGCTGGAATGGGCCGCGCTGACCGTGCGCGAGCGGCTGGCCGTCCTGCTGCTCGAACTGGTGCGCACGCACGGCAGCCGGACGGACGAGGGCGTCGAACTCACCATCGGGCTCAGCCAGCAGGAGTTCGCCGGTTCCGTGGGCTCCTCGCGTGAGGCGGTGGCCCGGCTCCTCAAGGAGCTGCGGGACCGCCAGGTCGTCGCCACCCGGCGCCGCCGCATCGTCGTACTCCGCCCCGACGTACTGCGCCGCATCGCCGGCGACGCCTCCGCCTGACGCACATCCCCGCCCGCCGTTCCATGCACACGGTCACACTCCGTCCGTGTCATCGGCCCTGCGGCCCTCGCCCGCGACCCGCCATCGTGCTGGACGACGGACACCGACGTGCGAGAGGCAGCCATGACCGACCCCGTGTACCGCACGATCCTCCTCTTCGACATCGAGCAGTACGGCTCACGCGACGACGTGGAACAGGCGTTCCTGCGCCGCGTCCTGTACGACGTCGTCGACACGACCCTGCTCGACGCCGCCGTCGACGAGACGGCCCGGCTGCGCGCCGACCGCGGCGACTCCGTGATGGAGCTGATCGACACCGCGGTCCCCGTACCCGCCCTGATCAAGACACTTCTGACCGAGACCCCCGCCCTCCTCCACAACAAGAACCGCCTCCTGGCAACCAGCGCCCGCATGCGGCTGCGCATCGTCCTGTCCTCCGGCTACGTCGCCGTCGACGAACTCGACGGCTGGGTCGGCTCCGACCTCAACCACGCGGTCCGCCTCCTGAACTCCGACCCCCTGCGCGACGCCCTGAAGCAGCGCGAGTCCGACTGCGTGCTGTGCGTTTCGGAAGGGATCTACCAAGGGGTGGTACGGCACGGCCCGCTGGGCGTGCGGCCGGAGGAGTTCCATCGGGTGACGGTGGGGACGAAGGAGGGGCCTACGGTGGCTTGGGTGCACGGGGAGCCGGGCGCCTCGGGGCCTCCCGAGGCCTCCGCTTCCGAGGCCCCGGACACCCCCGCGCCCCAGAGCGACGGCGTCCATATCCACGGCGATCAATACGGTCAGGCGGGCGGCACCCTCCACGGCGGCCAGCACTTCGACTTCACGGGCCGCGCCCGGGACGAGCGCCGATGAGCCAGGAGGAGAACCCGACCGACGCGGCGAATCCGGCCGAAGCGCAGGACGGCGAGAAGAAGCAGGGGGAAGAGGCGGCCGAAGAACAGCCGAGGCAGGAGGCGTGGGCCGCACGCCGGGACCTGATCGCGCACGCCCCGGACTTCGTCTCCACCCTCGTCACCCGCGACCAGTTCGGCCAGGCGGGCGGCACGCACTACGGCGACCAGCACTTCCACTTCGGAGGCCGGGCCGAGGCGCCTCTCCCGCTGTCCGGGCCGATACCGCACGCGGAGATCGAAGATCTGCAAGTCGTCTTCCGGGGCTGCCAGAGCTTCGACGAGGCTCTCAAGCGCCTGCGGGACGACAGGCTCGTCATCCTGTCCGGCGGACGTGAGACGGGCCGCCGTACCGCCGCGCTGATGCTGCTGCACCGGCTGGGCGCCGACCGGTTGCGCTCCCTGGATCCCCCCGCGTCGTTCCCGGCGCTGGCCGACCAACTGGACGCCTCGGCCGGATACGTCCTGTGCGATCTGCCGGTCAGCCGAAACCGCCCCCTGCGCGAGGCCCAACTGCTCTCTCTTCGCGAGCGGTTGGAGCGCGCCCATGCCCGTCTGGTGATCACCGTCGAGCCCTCGGCGTCGCTGAGCGGCCTGCCCTCCGTACGGTGGGAGCCGCCGCCGGCCGAGGACCTGCTGCACGCCCACGTCACTCCGGCGACCGGTGAGTCCGCCTGGCCGGAACTGTGCGGACTGACAGCGGTGAAGGAGTTTCTCACCCGGTACCACCGCCCGGACGAGATCAGGCAGTTCGCGCTGCGGCTCGTCGCACACCATCGCGGCCAGATCGACGAGACACAGCTCGCTGCCTTCGGCGAGACCGCCGTGGCGACTCAGGTGACCCGCTGGCTCACCGAGGAGAAGCCCGAGCTGAACGACAAGGCGTTCCTCGTCTCCCTCGCCGTCTTCGACAAGGCGCCGTACGCGGTGACGGCCGAGCTGGCCGACGGCCTCTTCGTACGCCTCCACAACATCCAGAATCCGAAGACCCAGCCGTCCATCCCCGTCTTCGGCAGCTCCCGCGAGGAGCGGCTCCGGCTCGCGCAAGCCGACGGCTATGTGACCGCTGAGGTCACCGAGTGGGGTCCCCTGAAGGGCAGGTTCTGCGCCGCCTTCCGGGACGAGCGGACGGCTCCGATGCTGCTGGAGGAGGTGTGGAACCTCCACCCGTCCGCGCGCCCGGCCTTCGCGGAGTGGATCCGCAAGCTGGCGGATGACCGCCGCCCGCTCGTGCGGACCCGGGCGGCGTCGGCAGCCGCGCTGCTGGCCAGGGCCGATCTGTCGTCCGCCATGGCCCATCTCATCGAGCCGTGGGCGGACGGCCGTAAGCCTCACGCCTGGCTGACAGCGGCCAACGCTCTCACCATGACCCAGCTGCTGGATGTGCCGGCCGTCTCCCGGATCCTGCACGACTGGTGCGTCGGCGACGTCGAGAGCCGCCGCTGGACGGCCATCCGTGCCTACGGCCTCCTGGGGCCGGTGCACCATGAGGAGACCCTGGCAGCACTCGTGGACGCCATGCACCGGCCACCGCCCGCAGAGGCCGCCGGTGTCCAGGAGGACGGGGAGCCACCGGAAGAGGCCCGTCAGCTCGCCGACGCCCTCGAACTCCTCCTCCTCGCCGTACGGGACCCCGTACTGACCGCCCTGGACGAACTCCGCCGCACCGACCGCATGGTCCGCCCGCACGCCCTGCTCGCCTTCCTCCAGGCCTGCCGGCAGACGGAGGACGACGACAGCGACCGTCCGCCCGTCCTCGCCTGGTACGCGCGGGCCGCGGCAGCCGAGGACCCGACCGCCGCCCTGCAGCTGGCCGCTTTCTGGGACGCGCTGCTCACCGACCGGACGCACAACCCGAAGGCGCTCGGCGTCCTGCGCGGCTGGGTCCGCGGCGCCGACGACGATCCGGAGACCGAGTCGGCCCTCGCCTCGCTGCTCGGCGCCCTCGTCACCACGCCCACCAACCGGCGGCGCGTCAGCCACCTGCTGGGCACGGTCCGCGACTCCAGGGGAGCCGTCACACCGGCGGCGGACCGGCTGAGCAAGCGCCTAGCCCTCGACTGACCCGCCTTCGGAGGCCGACCATGGAACACGACACCGACCCCGTCCGCACCGTCTGGCAGCTGCCGCGCTTCCACCTCGGTGGCCGGCGCTTCATGGGGCGCATCGACCACGCCCTGGTGTGTGTGACCCGAAAGGGCGCGTACGAGACCTTCCCGCCGCCCGACCGTCCCGCGTCCGTGCGGCGGTTCGTCGCCGTGTACGAGGTGGACACGGACCCGCACGCCTTCGAGCTGACCGTGCCCCTGCCCAGCCTGGTCGACAGCTTCGAGTTCGAGGTCACGGCCGACGTCGGCTGGCGGGTCACCCACCCGGCGCTCTTCGTCCGCAGCCAGGAGCGGGACGTACCCGGCCTGCTCACCAGGGAGCTGCTGCCCCTGATGCGGGAGACCGGCCGACGTCACTCCATCGACGCGAGCGCCGAGGCGGAGCAGGCCGTGCAGCAGGCGGTGCGGGACGCGACCTCGCTGGGCCGCGCCCAGGGCCTGCACGTCACCTGCTCCATACGCCTGCGCCGCGACGCCACCGAGCGATCCCACCAGGACCGCCTGCGGACCGCACGGCACGAGGTGGAGGCCGCGAAGCCGGAGCACGAGGCGACCCTGCTCCGCGACATCTACGAGGCCGAGCGCAGGGCCGAACAGATCAGGTTCTACGAACTCACCCTGGCCAGGGGCGGTACCGCCGCGCTCGCCCTGCACCTGGCGGCGCACCCGGAGGAGACCCGGCTCGTCCTGGAGCATCTCCAGTCGGGCCAGAACAGGCTGCTGGACACCCAGGTGAACCTGATCAACCAGGCCTTGGACAGCAAGCAGCTGGAGGGCTACCAGCTCGACGAGCCCCACAAGCTCATCGCCGAGCGGATGAAGGTCATCCTGCGGACCACGGACCCGTCCGCCCCGCCCGAGGACGATGCGGAGTCGGGCACATGACCTCCTCGGACGATTCCGGCGTGCGGGCGGGCATCCAGCTGCTCGCCGATCTCCGCGGCGAGATCGCCCGCGCCGACGCCAAGGCCACCGTGCTCGTCGGCGCCCTGGGCATCTCGGGGGGCATGCTCGCCGCGCTCCTGGCCGACCGCGACTGGACCCCCGGTCGGCTTCCCGCGCCCGCGGCCGTGCTGTGGTGGGCCGGGGCGACGTCCCTGGTCGTCGCGCTGTTCGCCCTCCTGCTCGCGGTCGTGCCCCGCTACCGGAACAGCCGCTGGACGCCCGGCAGTCCGCTCACCTACTTCGGCGACGTACGACGGGCCGCAGCCGAGGGCCGGCTCACCACGGCCCTCGCGGACACCGGCCGCGACCCCGCTCGTGGCCTGCTGCTCGCCCTCTCAGAGACGAGCGGCATCGCCGCCCGCAAGCACTTCTGGATCCGGACCGGACTGTTCTCGTTCGGGTGCGCGGCGGTCCTGCTGCCCGGATCGATGCTCCTCGCCTGAACCACGCCGCTCTGTCCCCCGCACGGGAAGGAAGGCCCATGCCCATGTCCGCACCGGTCCCCGACGACGACCTCCCCCGCCGCCCCGGCCGGATCCACATAGCCGCCCGCCGGCGCGGGGCGGACCTCACCGCCCTTGGCGCGCTGGCGCTGCACCTCCCCCACGTCACCGCCAGCCTGGCCGTCGTCTTCGTCCTGTCCTACGCCCTGGGCCACCTCAGCGAGCTGCCCTGGTGGCTTCTCTTCGGCTGCTGGGTCCTGAGCGGAGCCCTGGTCTTCCACCGGCCGTGCGAACGGCTCCTGGCCCGTTGGCTGTTCGGCCTGCGCTACCCCACACCGGAGGAGGACAGGCGGCTGCGGCCCGTCTGGCGCGAGGTGACCGCCCGGGCCGGAGTGGACGCGAGCGCCTATCAACTCTGGATGGAGGAGAGCGACGAGATCAACGCCCTGGCGGCGGCCGGGCACATCGTCGGCGTCACCAGTCACTCGCTGCGGACCCTGACGCCCGCCCAGCTCGCCGGCGTCCTCGCCCACGAACTGGGGCATCACACGCGCGGCCACGCGTGGGCCTCGCTCCTGTCCCTCTGGTACGCGCTGCCAGCCCGGCTCACCTGGCGGCTGCTGCTCCGGTCGGCAACACGGCTGAACCGGCTCCCGACAGGTGCGGCCGCCGTGGTGATCGGCGTGGCCGGGGCCGTATTGATCGCGCTGGCGACCGCCACGTACGGCCTGATCTTCCTGCCCTTGGCGACGCCCTACCTGGTGGCCGCGGTCTCCCGGCGGTCCGAGCTACGGGCCGACGAGCACGCGGCGGGGCTCGGCTTCGCGCCCCAACTGATGGCCGTACTGCACCAGGAGCGCGAGCGGGAGGTCACGCCCACCGCACCGGGCCTTGCCTTCAACAAGGGCGGAATGATCGCCCGGCTGCTCGACTCCCACCCCGACGTCCACACCCGGCTGCACCGCTTGCAGGCCCATCTGGACAGCCGGCGCTGACACGCCGAAGGGCGGCCACCCCAAGGTGACCGCCCTCCGACTCAAGCGACTCGCTTACTGGTTGTACGGCCCGTAGTCGTAGTCCTCCAGCGGTACGGCCTGCCCAGAGCCCGTACCGAACGGCGAGTAGTCGATGTCGTCGTAGCCGACGGCCGAGTACATCGCGGCCTTGGCCTCCTCGGTCGGCTCGACCCGGATGTTGCGGTAGCGGGACAGACCCGTACCGGCCGGGATGAGCTTACCGATGATGACGTTCTCCTTGAGGCCGATGAGGCTGTCGGACTTGGCGTTGATCGCCGCGTCCGTCAGGACTCGGGTCGTCTCCTGGAAGGAGGCGGCCGACAGCCAGGATTCCGTCGCCAGCGAGGCCTTGGTGATACCCATCAGCTGCGGACGACCGGAGGCCGGGTGACCGCCCTCCTGGACCACACGACGGTTCTCGGTCTCGAACTTCGAGCGCTCGACCAGCTCGCCGGGCAGCAGCTCGGCGTCGCCGGACTCGATGATCGTCACGCGGCGGAGCATCTGCCGGATGATGATCTCGATGTGCTTGTCGTGGATCGACACACCCTGCGAGTTGTAGACCTTCTGGACCTCGCCGACCAGGTGGACCTGGACGGCACGCTGACCCAGGATGCGCAGCACGTCGTGCGGGTTGGTGGCACCCACGGTGAGCTTCTGGCCCACCTCGACGTGCTCGCCCTCGCTGACGAGGAGACGGGCACGCTTCGAGATCGGGAACGCCGTCTCGTCGCTGCCGTCGTCCGGGGTGACGACGAGCTTCTTGGTCTTCTCGGTCTCCTCGATCCGCACGCGGCCGGAGGCCTCGGAGATCGGGGCGACACCCTTCGGGGTACGGGCCTCGAAGAGCTCGACGACACGCGGCAGACCCTGGGTGATGTCGTCACCGGCCACACCACCGGTGTGGAAGGTACGCATCGTCAGCTGGGTGCCGGGCTCACCGATGGACTGGGCGGCGATGATGCCGACCGCCTCACCGATGTCGACCAGCTTGCCGGTGGCCAGCGAACGGCCGTAGCACATGGCGCAGGTGCCGACGTGCGACTCGCAGGTCAGGATCGAGCGGGTCTTGACCTCCTCGACACCGTGGTGCACGAGCTGGTCGATGAGCACGTCGCCCAGGTCCACGTTGGCCGGCGCGATCACCTTGCCGTCGATGACGACGTCCTGGGCGAGCATGCGGGCGTAGACGCTGGTCTCGACGTCCTCGGCCTTGCGCAGGACACCGGTCTCGTCCTTCGAGGCGATCCGCAGCTTCAGACCGCGCTCGGTGCCGCAGTCCTCCTCGCGGATGATGACGTCCTGGGAGACGTCGACCAGACGACGGGTGAGGTAACCCGAGTCGGCGGTACGCAGAGCGGTGTCCGCCAGACCCTTACGGGCACCGTGCGTGGAGATGAAGTACTCCAGCACGGACAGACCCTCACGGAACGACGCCTTGATCGGGCGCGGGATCGTCTCGTTCTTCGCGTTCGACACCAGACCACGCATACCGGCGATCTGACGCATCTGCATCATGTTGCCTCGTGCACCCGAGTTCACCATCATGAAGATCGGGTTGGTCTTCGGGAAGTTGTCGTTCATCGCCTCGGCGACCTCGTTGGTCGCCTTGGTCCAGATCGCGATGAGCTCCTGCGTGCGCTCGTCCTTGGTGATCAGACCGCGCTCGTACTGCTTCTGGACCTTCTCGTCCTGCGCCTCGTAGCCCTTGACGATCTCCTTCTTCGCCTCGGGAACGACGACGTCGGAGATGGCCACGGTGACGCCGGAGCGGGTCGCCCAGAAGAAGCCGGCCGCCTTCAGGTTGTCGAGCGTCGCCGCCACGATGACCTTGGGGTAGCGCTCGGCGAGGTCGTTGACGATCTCGGAGAGCTGCTTCTTGCCGACCTCGTAGTCGACGAACGGGTAGTCCTCGGGCAGCAGCTCGTTGAAGAGCGCGCGGCCCAGGGTGGTGTTCAGCCGGAAGCTGTCACCCTGCTGCCACTCGGGCTCGCCCTCCTCACGCGCCGGCGGCATCCAGCCACGCGGCGGGATGGTGCCGACCGGGAAGCGGACGTCGATCTTCGACTGGAGCGACAGCTCGCCCGCGTCGAAGGCCATGATCGCCTCGGCGACCGAGGCGAAGGAACGGCCCTCGCCCTTGAGGTCGCGCATCTCGCCGTCGGTGGTGAGGAAGAACAGACCGAGGACCATGTCCTGGGTCGGCATCGTCACCGGACGGCCGTCGGCGGGCTTGAGGATGTTGTTCGAGGACAGCATCAGGATGCGGGCCTCGGCCTGCGCCTCCGCGGAGAGCGGCAGGTGGACGGCCATCTGGTCACCGTCGAAGTCCGCGTTGAACGCGGTGCAGACGAGCGGGTGGATCTGGATGGCCTTGCCCTCGACCAGCTGCGGCTCGAAGGCCTGGATGCCGAGGCGGTGCAGCGTGGGCGCACGGTTCAGCAGAACCGGGTGCTCCGCGATGACCTCTTCCAGCACGTCGTACACGACCGTGCGGCCGCGCTCGACCATGCGCTTGGCGCTCTTGATGTTCTGCGCGTGGTTCAGGTCGACCAGGCGCTTCATCACGAACGGCTTGAAGAGCTCCAGCGCCATCGCCTTCGGCAGACCGCACTGGTGCAGCTTCAGCTGCGGACCGACGACGATCACGGAACGCGCGGAGTAGTCCACACGCTTACCGAGCAGGTTCTGACGGAAGCGACCCTGCTTGCCCTTCAGCATGTCGCTGAGGGACTTCAGCGGGCGGTTACCGGGACCGGTGACCGGACGTCCACGACGGCCGTTGTCGAACAGCGCGTCGACGGCCTCCTGGAGCATGCGCTTCTCGTTGTTCACGATGATCTCGGGCGCACCGAGGTCGAGAAGGCGCTTCAGGCGGTTGTTCCGGTTGATCACACGGCGGTACAGGTCGTTCAGGTCGGAGGTCGCGAAGCGGCCACCGTCCAGCTGCACCATCGGGCGAAGGTCCGGCGGGATGACCGGCACGCAGTCGAGCACCATGCCCTTGGGGCTGTTGCTGGTCTGCAGGAACGCGGAGACGACCTTCAGGCGCTTGAGCGCACGGGTCTTCTTCTGGCCCTTGCCGGTACGGATGATCTCGCGGAGCTTCTCGGCCTCCTCGTCGAGGTCGAAGGACTCCAGGCGCTTCTGCAGCGCCGCGGCACCCATCGAGCCGTCGAAGTACGTGCCGAAGCGGTCACGCAGCTCGCGGTAGAGCAGCTCGTCGCCCTCGAGGTCCTGGACCTTGAGGTTCTTGAAGCGGTTCCACACCTCGTCGAGGCGGTCGATCTCGCGCTGCGCACGGTCACGCAGCTGCTTCATCTCGCGCTCGGCACCCTCGCGCACCTTGCGGCGCACGTCGGCCTTGGCGCCCTCGGCCTCCAGCTCGGCCAGGTCGGTCTCGAGCTTCTTGGCGCGGGCCTCCAGGTCGGCGTCGCGGCGCTGCTCGACCTGCTGGCGCTCGACGGAGACGTGGGCCTCCAGCGAGGGCAGGTCGCGCGTACGGCGCTCCTCGTCGACGTACGTGATCATGTACGCCGCGAAGTAGATGACCTTCTCGAGGTCCTTGGGAGCCAGGTCGAGCAGGTAGCCCAGACGCGACGGGACGCCCTTGAAGTACCAGATGTGCGTGACGGGCGCGGCCAGCTCGATGTGGCCCATCCGCTCACGACGCACCTTGGCGCGGGTGACCTCGACGCCACAGCGCTCACAGATGATGCCCTTGAAGCGGACACGCTTGTACTTGCCGCAGTAGCACTCCCAGTCCCGGGTCGGACCGAAGATCTTCTCGCAGAAGAGTCCGTCCTTTTCGGGCTTGAGCGTGCGGTAGTTGATCGTCTCGGGCTTCTTGACCTCGCCGTGGCTCCACTGACGGATGTCGTCAGCGGTAGCCAGACCGATCCGGAGCTCGTCGAAGAAGTTGACGTCGAGCACTATGCGTCAATCCCTCTCAGGGTTGTAAGTCATGGGGTCTGATACGGGGGTCCTGGGGCCGGAGGCCTTCATCGCGAAGGCCTCCGAACTCCCGTCAGACCTCTTCGACGCTGCTCGGCTCGCGCCGGGACAGGTCGATGCCAAGCTCCTCCGCAGCGCGGAAGACGTCCTCGTCGGTGTCGCGCATCTCGATGGACATGCCGTCCGAGGACAGCACCTCCACGTTGAGGCACAGGGACTGCATCTCCTTGATGAGCACCTTGAAGGACTCGGGGATGCCGGGCTCGGGAATGTTCTCGCCCTTGACGATGGCCTCGTAGACCTTCACGCGGCCGGTGACGTCGTCGGACTTGATGGTCAGCAGCTCCTGGAGGGCGTACGCGGCGCCGTAAGCCTCCAGCGCCCACACCTCCATCTCACCGAAGCGCTGGCCACCGAACTGGGCCTTACCACCCAGCGGCTGCTGGGTGATCATCGAGTACGGACCGGTCGAACGGGCGTGCAGCTTGTCGTCGACCAGGTGGTGCAGCTTCAGGATGTACATGTAGCCGACCGAGATCGGCTCCGGGAACGGCTCGCCGGAGCGGCCGTCGAACAGCGGCGCCTTACCGGTCGGGAGCACCATGCGCTCGCCGTCGCGGTTCGGGATCGTGTGGTTCAGCAGACCGGCGAGCTCGTCCTCGCGGGCACCGTCGAAGACCGGGGTCGCGACGTTGGTGCCGGGCTCGACCTTGTCGGCCTCGATGGCCTGGAGGCGCTGCGCCCAGTCGTCCGCGAGGCCGGAGACGTCCCAGCCGCGGCTGGCGAGCCAGCCGAGGTGGATCTCCAGGACCTGACCCGGGTTCATTCGGGACGGCACACCGAGCGGGTTGAGGATGATGTCGACCGGGGTGCCGTCCTCCAGGAACGGCATGTCCTCGATCGGCAGGATCTTCGAGATGACGCCCTTGTTGCCGTGGCGGCCGGCGAGCTTGTCACCGTCGGTGATCTTGCGCTTCTGCGCGACGTACACGCGCACCAGCTGGTTCACACCGGGGGGAAGCTCGTCGCCCTCCTCGCGGTCGAAGACGCGGACGCCGATGACCTTGCCGATCTCACCGTGCGGCACCTTCAGCGAGGTGTCACGGACCTCACGGGCCTTCTCACCGAAGATCGCGCGCAGCAGGCGCTCCTCCGGCGTCAGCTCGGTCTCGCCCTTGGGCGTGACCTTGCCGACGAGGATGTCGCCGGCGACGACCTCGGCACCGATGCGGATGATGCCGCGCTCGTCGAGGTCGGCGAGGACCTCCTCGGAGACGTTCGGGATGTCCCGGGTGATCTCCTCGGGGCCGAGCTTGGTGTCACGGGCGTCGACCTCGTGCTCCTCGATGTGGATCGAGGAGAGGACGTCGTCCTGCACGAGGCGCTGCGACAGGATGATCGCGTCCTCGTAGTTGTGACCCTCCCACGGCATGAACGCCACGAGCAGGTTCTTGCCCAGCGCCATCTCACCGTGCTGGGTGGCCGGACCGTCGGCGAGGATCTGGCCCTCGATGATCCGGTCGCCCTCGTTGACGATGACCTTCTGGTTGACCGAGGTGCCCTGGTTGGAGCGGGCGAACTTGGCCAGGCGGTACGTGATGTACGTGCCGTCGTCGTTGGCGGTGGTGATGTAGTCCGCGGAGACCTCCTGGACCACACCCGGCTTCTCGGCCTTGACCACGTCGCCGGCGTCGGCGGCGGAGCGGTACTCCATGCCGGTGCCGACGAGCGGGGCCTCGGACTTAATCAGCGGCACGGCCTGACGCATCATGTTCGCGCCCATGAGGGCACGGTTGGCGTCGTCGTGCTCGAGGAAGGGGATCATGGCCGTCGCGACCGACACCATCTGGCGCGGCGAGACGTCCATGTAGTCCACGTCTTCACCGGTGACGTAGTCGACCTCGCCGCCCTTACGGCGGACGAGCACCCGGGCCTCGGCGAAGCGGAGGTCGTCCGTCAGCGGCGCGTTGGCCTGCGCGATGACGAAGCGGTCCTCCTCGTCGGCGGTCAGGTAGTCGACGTCGTCGGTGACCTGGCCCTCGAAGACCTTGCGGTACGGGGTCTCGACGAAACCGAACGCGTTGACCCGGCCGTAGGAGGCGAGCGAGCCGATCAGACCGATGTTCGGGCCTTCGGGCGTCTCGATCGGGCACATGCGGCCGTAGTGCGAGGGGTGCACGTCACGGACCTCGAAGCCGGCCCGCTCACGGGACAGACCACCGGGACCCAGAGCCGAGAGACGCCGCTTGTGCGTCAGACCCGACAGCGGGTTGTTCTGGTCCATGAACTGCGACAGCTGGCTGGTGCCGAAGAACTCCTTGATGGAGGCGACGACCGGCCGGATGTTGATCAGGGTCTGCGGCGTGATCGCCTCGACGTCCTGAGTCGTCATCCGCTCGCGGACGACACGCTCCATACGCGCCAGACCCGTACGGACCTGGTTCTGGATGAGCTCGCCGACGCTGCGCAGACGGCGGTTGCCGAAGTGGTCGATGTCGTCGGTCTCGACGACGATCGAGGTGCCACTGTCGCCGACCGTCTCGGTCTCGCCCGCGTGCAGCTTCACCAGGTACTTGATCGTCGAGATGACGTCCTCGACGGTCAGGATGCCGGCGTCGAGCGGAGCGTCCGCGCCCAGCTTCTTGTTGACCTTGTAGCGGCCGACCTTGGCGAGGTCGTAGCGCTTGGGGTTGAAGTACAGGTTCTCAAGGAGCGTCTGCGCGGCCTCACGCGTGGGGGGCTCGCCCGGACGCAGCTTGCGGTAGATGTCGAGCAGCGCGTCGTCCTGGCCCTGGGTGTGGTCCTTCTCCAGGGTGGCGCGCATGGACTCGTACTCGCCGAACTCCTCCAGGATCTGCTCGGTCGTCCAACCGAGAGCCTTGAGCAGGACGGTGACGGACTGCTTGCGCTTGCGGTCGATGCGGACACCGACCATGTCGCGCTTGTCGATCTCCAGCTCCAGCCAGGCACCCCGGGACGGGATGACCTTGGCGGAGAAGATGTCCTTGTCGGACGTCTTGTCGATCGAGGAGTCGAAGTAGACACCGGGCGAACGGACCAGCTGCGACACCACGACACGCTCGGTGCCGTTGATGACGAAGGTGCCCTTGTTCGTCATGAGCGGGAAGTCGCCCATGAAGACGGTCTGGGACTTGATCTCGCCGGTCTCGTTGTTGGTGAACTCGGCGGTGACGAAGAGCGGGGCCGCGTACGTGAAGTCGCGCTCCTTGCACTCGTCGATCGAGTTCTTCGGCGGCTCGAAGCGGTGGTCACGGAAGGTCAGCGACATCGACCCGCTGAAGTCCTCGATCGGGGAGATCTCCTCGAAGATCTCCTCCAGACCGGACTTGGTGGGGACGTCCTGACCGCTGTCCAGAGCCTCCTCGACCCGACTCTGCCAAGCGGTGTTGCCGAGCAGCCAGTCGAAGCTCTCGGTCTGCAGCGCGAGCAGGTTCGGAACCTCGAGAGGCTCCTTGATCTTTGCAAAAGAGATGCGCAGCGGGGCAGTGCTGGCGGCGTTGTTCGTATTCGCGGTCGAGGCGTTGCGCGAGGCGGCCAAGAGGGGGTCCTTCCGAGGGCTCGGACTCACTACGCGCGTACCGGCCCCTCTCCCGTACACAGAGACAAGCAGTGTCAGTCCGGCCGAAAAGCCAGGTCAGACAGGTCTTGTCATCGATGCTCGGGCGAGGGCAGACCCCTGGTGACGGGCAGGGGACAGCTAACAGGCAGCGCAAAGGGTCAGTGTAGCCACTCGGCACACTGATGTCCAGTGCGGGTTCTGGAACCCGTGTTCACCCTCGTTGTTCCACTCCTGCGACAAGGCGCTGCCCTCAACGCACGTTGATACTGCCCTCTTCGTCGTCGATCCATGCCTCGGATACGGATCGTTGTGACGACGCGTCCTGAGAATTGCGCGCTGCGTGCGGTTCGTCAAGGCCCCCCCTGCCCGAACCGGAGCCGCCCGGAGACACAACGAAGATCACCATACCCCCCGTCACAGAGGGTGCAAGGCAACCGTGGCCGGACCCCGGGAACGCCGAAGAGCGACCACCCGGATGGATGATCGCTCTTCCGCGCTTACGCGTTACACGCCCAGGAGGACGTGTCGTGGATCCTGGCGGATCCGAGAGGTCTTACTTGACCTCGACGGAGGCGCCGGCGCCCTTGAGGGACTCGGCGGCCTTCTCGGCGGCGTCCTTGGCGACCTTCTCGAGAACGGGCTTCGGGGCGCCGTCCACGAGGTCCTTGGCCTCCTTCAGACCCAGGGAGGTCAGCTCACGCACGACCTTGATGACCTGGATCTTCTTGTCGCCGGCACCGGTGAGGATGACGTCGAACTCGTCCTGCTCCTCGGCGGCCTCGGCGGCGGCGCCACCAGCGGCACCACCGGCGACGACGACCGGCGCGGCAGCGGCGGCGGTGACGTCGAACTTCTCCTCGAACGCCTTCACGAACTCGGAGAGCTCGATGAGGGTCATCTCTTCGAACTGGGCGAGCAGGTCGTCCTGGCTGAGCTTCGCCATGATGGCGGTCCTTCCACTAAATCGGCAGGTGCCGGATGTACATGTGAGGCGGGCGTACGTCTGGCCCGCGACGGTCTCCGCGTTCAGGCAGCGGGGACCGGGATGCGAGCCGAGTTACTCGGCACCGCCCTGCTCGTCCTGCTTGGCACGGAGCGCGTCCACGGTGCGGACGAGCTTCGACGGCAGCGCCTGGAAGACAGAGGCAGCCTGGGACTGCTTGCCCTTCATGGCACCGGCCAGCTTGGAGAGCAGAACCTCGCGGGACTCGAGGTCCGCAAGCTTCTTGATCTCGTCGGCGGACAGCGCCTTGCCGTCAAGGACACCGCCCTTGATGACGAGGTTCGGGTTGTCCTTGGCGAAGTCGCGGAGACCCTTCGCCGCCTCGACCGGGTCACCGGTCACGAAGGCGACGGCCGACGAACCCGTGAAGAGGTCGTCGATCGTGTTGATCCCGGCCTCATTGGCCGCAATCTTGGTCAGCGTGTTCTTCGCCACACGGTAGTTAGCGTTCTCACCGAGTGAACGACGCAGCTGCTGCAGCTGCGCCACGGTGAGACCGGTGTACGCGGTAACGACGGCACCGTTGGAGTTGCGGAACTTGTCCCGCATCTCCTCGACGGCATCGACCTTGTCAGGCCTCGCCATGAGCCTCGGCCTCCTTCCGGGTGATTCGGACCGCGCGGACCCGAAGGAGGACTGGGGAAAACGAAACGCCCCGGCGCAAGCGCACGGGGCGTAGCTCGACCGTTTGTCCGCTCGCACACGGCGGCGAACTCCGGGAGCTCTTCCAGTGTCACCTGCGCGGGTCGTCCGCCGTTCAGCGGATCCTTCGGCCACCGCGCCCTCTTCCGAGCACGCGGTAACGACCAGCGGTCTTTGGCTTCTACAGGAGGGTACGGGAACGGATCGCCGTCAAGCAAATCCGCCCGTACGCCGGATCGGTGCGGGGCGGATCAGCCCTGCTCCAGCTCCTTGAACATGCCGGCGAGGTCCGCGACCTCCTTGGCGGGCGGCGCCTTGACGTCCACCGGCTTGTTGTAGTCGAGGAAGGTGATGGTCATGTCGAGCGGACCCTTGTCGGCCTCGCCCTTCATGCGGAACTGCTTGGTGTGGTCGTCGCCGTCGATCCACATGTCCATCGTGAGCTTGTCGGCGCCGAGCTTCTCGTACTGCTTGATGCTCTTCTCGCGCTGCTTGCGGGTGTCCGCCTTGGCGTCCTTGAGCGAGGCGCGCAGGTCGGCGAGGGTGACCGTGCCCGAGTAGTGGGTCGTCTCGACGCCGTCGACCTTCTCGGAGCCGACCTTCTTCACGTCCTTGGCGCCCGTGAGGAAGGCGGACTCGGCCGCCGGGTTCTGCTCGGCCTGGCTCGTGCTGCTGCCCATCTGGTCCAGTTCCTTGCCCGCCTCGGACCCGGACAGGTCGAACTTGAGCCACTTCTTGCCGTCCATCTCCTTGGCCATCTCGGCTCCCCCACCGAGATACATGGCCTTGTCGACGAGGCGGATCTCCATGGCCTCGGTGGTTCCCTTGTCGGGCGCCTCCACCTTCATGCTCATGGCGATCGTGGGCTTCAGGCGCATCGACGCCTCGCCCTTGACCCGGCCCTCACCCGGGCTCGTGCCGCTCATGCGGTACCGGAGGGACGTGATGTCCTCGGTGTTCTTCGCGGCCTTGGCGACGGCGGCCGCGGGCGTCATCTCCGGCGACTGCTCGGATCCGCAGCCGACGGCACCGGCGGCGAGAAGCAGCGCGCCCAGGCCTGCGACGGGCATGGATGTCTTCATTGATTCCCCCCAAGGAATGCAGACTTGCTTCACAGCAAGGCCGTGAGCGTACCTCAGGGGGCACAAGTGATCTAACCGAATTCACGGCAACCTCAGGGCTTACCGGCTGAACCGGCCTTCTTCCGCATCAGGTCCTCGAAGTCACCGGTGTCGGACAGCGGGGGCCGCTGGGCCCGGACCCGTACGCCGTAGTCGCGGTAGTGCGCGCTCTGGGTCATCCGGCCCGTGGTCATCCGCGCCTTCTCCACCTTCTTGACGAGGAGATTCCGCTCGTCGATCCAGATGTCGACGGTCTCGGTGGTGACGCCGGCCTCGGTCAGCTGCTTCCTCAGGCCCTCGTCGGTGACGTCCGCCGCGGCCACGGTGCCGGAGTAGTGCGTGGCGGCCCGGCCGCGCACGGTCTCCTCGCCGACCTTTCTGACGTCTTCGGAAGCCAGCAGGAGCTTCACGGACTGGTTGGGCGTGGTGGCGCGCATCTGGTCGCCGAGACGGGCCCCGGAGCCGCCGGCGAGTGCTTCGAGGTCGTCGTACGCGTACCGGATCCAGTGTCTGCCGCCGGTCTGCTCGGCGAACTTGTCGC
The DNA here is from genome assembly GCF_055589465.1 of Streptomyces sp. NPDC041940. NCBI lineage: Bacteria > Bacillati > Actinomycetota > Actinomycetes > Kitasatosporales > Streptomycetaceae > Streptomyces > Streptomyces sp. NPDC041940. The sequence continues at coordinate 76,766 of NZ_JBVJBP010000028.1, read as the reverse complement.
CCATGCGCGCGTAGTAGGCGTCGGGCAGGTAGCGGGCCTCCATCGAGGTGGTGCCGAGCCGGCGCATGGTGTCGGCGATCGTGCCACCGGTGTAGGTGATGGTGAGGGTGCCGGTGATGCCGTCGCCCCAGCCGAGGGTGCCGTCGGCGGTCATGGACATCAGCGAGCCCATGGTCGTCGTGGACTCGACCCGGGCTGACTCGGCCCGTGCGGTGGCCCGTTCGGCGGAGCGCAGGGCTGCCAGGGAGGTGGAGCGCGCGGCACGGTCGTCCTTGCCGGGGCGGTCGGAGGAGTCCGTGAAGGTGCAGGCGGCCACCCCAGTCAGCGCGGTCGCCACCGCGAGCACCAGGCCCACGCGACGCACGGTCGTGCCCTGCATACGTCCCCCCGTTCGTATCCGGTTCCCGCACGTTAACCCAGGCCACCGGCGTACGTACCGGAAAAGGGAACGGGCCCCGCACCTGTGAGAGGTGCGAGGCCCGTGACCGGTTGGGCGAGCCGTCAGGCTCAGACCGCGGCCGGGTCCTCCTCGACGAGGAGGTTGCGGGTGCGGTTCGAGTCCAGCGGAATGCCGGGGCCCATCGTGGTGCTGATGGCGGCCTTCTTGATGTAACGGCCCTTGGCGGCGGACGGCTTCAGACGGAGGATCTCCTCCAGCGCCGCGCCGTAGTTCTCCACCAGCTTGGTGTCGTCGAACGACGTCTTGCCGATGATGAAGTGCAGGTTCGAGTGCTTGTCGACGCGGAACTCGATCTTGCCGCCCTTGATGTCGTTGACAGCCTTGGTGACATCGGGGGTGACGGTGCCGGTCTTCGGGTTCGGCATCAGACCACGCGGGCCGAGCACGCGGCCGAGGCGGCCGACCTTGCCCATGAGGTCCGGGGTGGCGACGACGGCGTCGAAGTCCAGACGGCCCTTCGACACCTCGTCGATCAGCTCGTCGGAGCCGACGATGTCGGCGCCCGCGGCGAGTGCGGCCTCGGCACGGTCACCGGTCGCGAAGACCAGGACCCGGGCGGTCTTACCGGTGCCGTGCGGGAGGTTCACGGTGCCACGGACCATCTGGTCGGCCTTGCGCGGGTCGACACCCAGGCGGAAGGCGACCTCGACGGTGCCGTCGAACTTCGACGTGGAGGTCTCCTTGGCGAGACGGACGGCCTCGAGCGGGGCGTAGAGCTTCTCCCGGTCGATCTTGGCGTCCGCAGCGCGAAGGGACTTGCTGCGCTTGCTCACTACTGCTCCTGTGGATTCTTAGGAGTCGTGGTCCGGGCCGAGCGGGCCCTGCCACTTCTGCTGATGGAGTTGGGGCTCAGTCCTCGACCGTGACGCCCATGGAACGGGCGGTGCCGGCGATGATCTTCGCGGCGGCGTCCAGGTCGTTGGCGTTGAGGTCGGGCATCTTGGTCGTGGCGATCTCACGGACCTGGTCACGCGTGATCTTCGCGACCTTGGTCTTGTGCGGCTCGCCCGAGCCCTTCTCGATGCCCGCGGCCTTCAGGATCATCTTGGCGGCCGGCGGGGTCTTGGTGATGAAGGTGAAGGAACGGTCCTCGTAGACCGTGATCTCCACCGGGATGACCCAGCCACGCTGCGACTCGGTCGCGGCGTTGTAGGCCTTGCAGAACTCCATGATGTTGACGCCGTGCTGGCCCAGCGCGGGGCCGACCGGCGGAGCCGGGTTGGCCGCACCGGCCTGGATCTGGAGCTTGATGAGCCCCGTGACCTTCTTCTTCTTGGGAGGCATTGCTCTCTCCGGGTCCTAGTGAGAGTTTTCCAGCCTCCGAACCGGATCATCCGGCTGGAGGCATACCGCACAACGATAACGGGTATCCATGTGCGGCTAAAAACCGAGCAGGTCAGACGGGCTCCAGGAGCCCGTCTGACCTGCTCGGAAGCTGGTGTCCGCTAGTTCTTCTGGATCTGGTCGAAGGAGAGCTCGACCGGCGTCTCGCGGCCGAAGATCTCGACGAGGCCCTTGACCTTCTTCGAGTCCGGGTTGATCTCGTTGATGGTCGCCTGCAGCGTGGCGAACGGGCCGTCGGTGACGGTGACCGAGTCGCCGACCTCGAAGTCCAGCACCTGGACCTCGACCTTGCGGGCCGGAGCCGGCTTGCCCTCGGCCTCGGCGGCCTCGCGGGCGGCCTTCTCCTCGGCCTCGGGGGCGAGCATCTTGACGATCTCGTCCAGGGTCAGCGGGTACGGGTCGTAGGCGTTGCCCACGAAGCCGGTGACGCCGGGTGTGTTGCGGACGACGCCCCAGGACTCGTTCGTCAGGTCCATGCGGACGAGAACGTAGCCCGGGAGCTTGTTCTGCTTGATCGTCTTGCGCTCGCCGTTCTTGATCTGCGCGACCTCTTCCTGCGGCACCTCGGCCTGGAAGATGAAGTCCTCGACGTTCAGCGAGACGGCGCGCTGCTCGAGGTTGGTCTTCACGCGGTTCTCGTAGCCGGCGTAGGTGTGGATGACGTACCACTCGCCGGGCAGGACCCGCAGTTCCTCGCGGAGCTTCTCGATCGGGTCGCGGTCGTCCTCGGGCTCTTCCTCGAGTTCTTCCGCGGCCTCTTCGCCGTCCTCGGACTCCGCTTCGGCGTCCTCGTCCGCGACGGCGTCGGCAGCCTCGACCTCGGCGGAGGTCTCGGTGTCCTCGCTGTCCGCGCCCTCGACGGTGTCGAGCTCGTCCTCGACGGACTCGACAGGCTCGATGGCGTCGTTCACGTTCGGGTCAGACACGGTGGCTGCTTCTTCCTGGATACATAGGGGTGGAACATGCGAAAGGAGCGCCGGGTACCTCGGCGCTCTTCGCGGGCTGCTCAGCCGAACACGTACTTGGCGGCGTTGCTGAGTCCATAGTCAATCACGGTGACCAGGCCGATCATGATGACGACAAAGATGATCACCACGGTCGTGTACGTCGTGAGCTGGTTGCGCGTCGGCCAGACGACCTTGCGCAGCTCCGCGACGATCTGGCGGTAGAAGAGGGCCAGGCGCTTCAGCGGGCCCTTCTTGCCGCGCTTGCCACCCTTGCGGGCCCTCTTGGACTCCGGCGCCTCATCCTGGGCATCAGGCATGTCGATGGAGCCCACGGCGTCCGTCACTCGTCCTCACCTGATTCCGGGTCGTGGCCGTGCCGCGCCCGGTCTGAGCCGCACGGCGGTGCATTGCTGTACGTACATGCGCACACATCCTGGCGAAGGTGTGTGTAGCAGGGCCGGAGGGACTTGAACCCCCAACCGCTGGTTTTGGAGACCAGTGCTCTACCAATTGAGCTACGACCCTTTGTGTGTCCCCCAACGTACCGCATCCATCCGGATGCTTGGTGTGCACCGAACGGGCGCGGCCTGCTGAAGGCCAACGAGGTGAGAGTGTACGTGCTCCGCGGCCGGTCGTCGAACAGAAAGGGCCCGCGGGAGGCCTTGTTGGCGCAAGATCGCCCCCGGGACAGGAAGCCGGCGGCGGGCCTCAGGCTGAAGATCGCCCAGGCCGGGCGGCCGATCCGTACTGTTGTTCAGGGGTTTGCCCGACGTTGTTCAGTCTGTGAAACCCCCGTGCCGCGAGCGTTTCCGGTCTGAAACGATGGGGCCCATGAGCCCTGCAACCCCTCCCACCGAGCGCCGGGTCTCCGCCCGAGTCGGCGCGATCTCCGAGTCCGCCACCCTCGCCGTGGACGCCAAGGCCAAGGCACTCAAGGCCGCCGGGCGGCCGGTGATCGGCTTCGGCGCCGGTGAGCCCGACTTCCCGACCCCGGACTACATCGTCGAGGCCGCGATCGAGGCCTGCAAGAACCCGAAGTTCCACCGCTACACGCCGGCCGGCGGTCTGCCCGAGCTGAAGGCCGCGATCGCCGCGAAGACCCTGCGCGACTCGGGCTACGAGGTCGACGCGTCGCAGATCCTCGTCACCAACGGTGGCAAGCAGGCCATCTACGAGGCCTTCGCCGCGATCCTCGACCCGGGCGACGAGGTCATCGTGCCCGCGCCGTACTGGACGACGTACCCGGAGTCGATCCGGCTGGCCGGGGGTGTCCCGGTGGAGGTCGTCGCCGACGAGACCACCGGCTACCGGGTGTCCGTGGAGCAGCTGGAGGCGGCCCGTACGGAGAAGACCAAGGTGGTCCTCTTCGTGTCGCCCTCCAACCCGACGGGCGCGGTGTACAGCGAGACCGAGACCGAGGCGATCGGCCGCTGGGCCGCCGAGCACGGCCTGTGGGTGCTGACCGACGAGATCTACGAGCACCTGGTCTACGGCGACGCGTCCGCCGTGTCGCTGCCGGCCGTGGTGCCCGAGCTGCGCGACAAGTGCGTCGTGGTCAACGGTGTCGCGAAGACGTACGCGATGACCGGCTGGCGGGTGGGGTGGATCATCGGCCCGAAGGACGTGGTCAAGGCCGCGACGAACCTGCAGTCCCACGCCACGTCGAACGTGTCCAACGTGGCGCAGATCGCGGCGCTGGCCGCCGTCTCCGGCGACCTCGACGCGGTCGCCACGATGCGTGAGGCCTTCGACCGGCGCCGCAAGACCATCGTGCGGATGCTGAACGAGATCGACGGCGTGGTGTGCCCGGAGCCGGAGGGCGCGTTCTACGCGTACCCGTCGGTGAAGGGTCTGGTCGGCAAGGAGATCCGCGGGCGCCGGCCCAAGGACACGGTCGAGCTGGCCGCGCTGATCCTGGAGGAGTCCGAGGTCGCGGTGGTGCCCGGCGAGGCGTTCGGCACGCCCGGGTACCTGCGGCTGTCGTACGCGCTGGGTGACGAGGATCTCGTCGAGGGCGTGAGCCGGATCCAGAAGCTGCTGGCGGAGGCCAGGGACTGAGACCAGCCCCTCACGTGAGTGGCTGGTAGCGGGCCGTTCCCCTTGTGCCGGGGAGCGGCCCGCTTTCTCGTGTGCGCGTGTTGTCGCGAGGGCGTGCGAGCAAGACCACGTTCGGGGAAAACGCTGTCGGGACGGCTGAGGCATACGGCAGGATCTTGGGATGGAGCGTGTACGTGATGTCTCTGAACTGCCGAAGGCCCATCTGCACCTGCACTTCACCGGATCGATGCGGCCCTCGACCGTGCTGGAACTGGCCGACAAGTACGGGGTGCGACTGCCCGACGCGCTGAGCGAGGCGCTGATCAGCGGGGAGCCGCCGAGACTGCGGGCGACGGACGAGCGGGGCTGGTTCCGCTTTCAGCGGCTGTACGACGCGGCGCGCTCGTGCCTGCGGGAGCCGGAGGACATCCAGCGGCTGGTGCGGGAGGCCGCGGAGGAGGATCTGCGGGACGGCTCGGGGTGGCTGGAGATCCAGGTCGACCCGACGTCGTACGCACCGCTGCTGGGGGGTCTGATCCCGGCGCTGGAGGTCATCCTCGACGCGGTGGAGACGACATCGCGTGACACGGGGCTCGGTATGCGGGTGCTGGTCGCGGCGAACCGGATGAAGCACCCGCTGGACGCGCGCACCCTGGCCCGGCTGGCGGTGCGGTACGCGGACCGGGGCGTGGTCGGCTTCGGGCTCTCCAACGACGAACGCCGGGGGATGGCACGGGACTTCGACCGGGCGTTCGGCATCGCGCGGGAGGCAGGGCTGCTGTCGGCGCCGCACGGGGGCGAGCTGACGGGGCCGTCGTCGGTACGGGACTGCCTGGACGACCTGGGTGCGAACCGGATCGGGCACGGGGTCCGGGCGGCGGAGGACCCGCGGCTGCTGAAGCGTCTGGCCGACCGGGGTGTGACGTGTGAGGTGTGCCCGGCGTCGAACGTGGCGCTCGGTGTCTACGAGAAGCCGGAGGACGTCCCCCTGCGGACTCTGTTCGAGGCGGGTGTCCCGATGGCTCTGGGCGCGGACGACCCGCTGTTGTTCGGCTCCCGGCTGGCGGCGCAGTACGAGATCGCGCGGCAGCATCACGGCTTCACGGACGCGGAGCTGGCGGAGGTGGCCCGGCAGTCGGTGCGGGGGTCGGCGGCACCGGGGGATGTGAAGGAGAAGCTGCTGGCCGGTGTGGACAGCTGGCTGCTGTCCTAGCACCCGGCCGCTCCTACCGGAGGCTGACCCCGACCGTCACCGGCTCGTTGACCAGCGTGATGCCGAAGGCCTCGTGGACACCGGCCACGACTTCGCGGGCCAGGGCGAGGAGGTCCTCCGTGGTCGCGCTCCCCCGGTTGGTGAGGGCCAGGGTGTGCTTCGTGGAGATGCGGGCGGGGCCGTCGCCGTAGCCCTTGGTGAAGCCCGCCTTGTCGATCAGCCAGGCGGCGGAGGTCTTGGTGTGGCCCTCCCCCGCCGGGTAGGCGGGCGGCTCGGCGTCGTCGCCCAGGCGCTGCTTCACGCGCGCGCGGAACGTCGCGAAGTCGGTGTCCGTGAGGATCGGGTTGGTGAAGAAGGAGCCGGCCGACCAGGTGTCGTGGTCGTCGGCGTCCAGGACCATGCCCTTGCCGGCGCGCAGCTTGAGCACCGTGTCCCGCGCCTGCGCGAGCGGGACGCGGTCGCCCGCTTCGACGCCGAGGGCGCGGGCCGTCTCGGCGTACCTGAGGGGGGCGGAGAGGCCGCCCGCGTCCTCCAGGGCGAAGCGCACGCGCAGCACCACGAATCGCTCCGGGTCGGACTTGAAGCGGCTGTGGCGGTAGGAGAAGGCGCAGTCCTCGTTGGCCAGGGTGACGGTCTCGCCGGTCCGGCGGTCGTACGCGACGACCTCGGTGATCGTCGAGGAGACCTCCTGGCCGTACGCCCCGACGTTCTGGATGGGAGTCGCGCCCGCCGAGCCCGGGATGCCGGCCAGGCACTCGATGCCCGCGAGGCCCGCCTCCACCGTGCGGGCGACGGCGTCGGTCCACACCTCGCCGGCGGCCAGCTCCAGCCGGGTGCCGTCGAGGGCGAAGCCCTGGGTGGCGATGACGAGGGCGGTGCCCTCGAAGCCCTTGTCACCGATGACCAGGTTCGAGCCGCCGCCGATGAGCAGCAGGGGGGTGCCCGCCTCGTCGGCTTGGCGGACGGCGGCGATCACCTCGTCGTCCGTCGTCGCGGTGATCAGCCGGGTCGCGGGACCGCCCAGCCGGAAGGTGGTCAGCGGGGCGAGGGGGGCGTCGTGGAGTTCCTGCACGGGCTCAAGAGTACGAGACGGCACTGACAGGCTCGGGCACGCGTGCGTGCGGCCGCCTTCGCGAGGAAGGGGGCCGCACGCGCGCGTGGCTGTCAGGACAGGCGCCGCATCGCCTCGGACCAGGAGAGCGGGAGTTCCTCGCTCTTCGCCTGCCAGGTGGTGAACGCCGCGTCCGCCATCTGCGGGGCGAGGCCCCGCGCGGCCGGCCCGTGGGCACCCGAGCGGACGAAGGCGCGGAGGGCTTCCTTCGACTCCCAGGCGGACAGCGTCCAGAAGGTCCGCTTGAAGGGCTGCGCCTTCAGGGTGGCCCCGTAGGCGCCCGGGCTCCGGCTCACCTGCCGCCAGACGGCGGGCGTACCGGCGAGGAACCTGAGCGCTCCCCACAGGGTCCGGGTCTCGAAGCGGGAGGCGAAGACGTGCACCTCGGTGCCCTGGGGCGGGGTGTTCGGGACGGTCCAGGGAAGGGTGGGCATGGCCGTTCCTCCTTCGGGTCGTCGGATCCCGGTCGTCAGATCCATGGGTGTCAGTGGGAAGCGGTCTCCAGGACGGGTGCCGGTTCGGCCGGGGCCGTCTGCTGCTCGGTGCGCCGCCGGGTGGGGATGAGCAGGGCCGCGATGCCCGCGAGGCCGACCACCGCCGAGCCCGTCACCAGGGCAGGCCGCATGCCGTCGACGAAGGTCTGGCCGGATTCGTAGCCGCCCTGGGCCGCGAAGATCGACGCCATGACGGCGATGCCGAGCGCTCCGCCCACCTCGCGCAGGGCGTTGTTCGCGCCGGAGGCGATGCCCTGCTCCTGGGGCCGGACGCTGGACATCACCAGGTGCGCGGCGGGGGCGAAGTACAGGGCCATGCCGATGCCGCTGACGATCAGGGCGGGCAGCTGGGCGGTGTAGGAGGCGTCCGCCGTGGCTACGACCGACATGTAGCCGAGGCCCAGGGCCTGCAGGAACAGACCGGCGGCGACGACCGGGCGGCCGCCGATGCGGTCGGCGAGGAGGCCGGCGATCGGGGCGACCAGCATCGGCATTCCGGTCCAGGGCAGCATCCTGAGGCCCGCCTCGGTGGGCGAGTAGCCGAGGACACCCTGCATGTACTGGCTGAGCAGGAAGATCGAGCCGAACATGCCGAGGAACATCAGCAGGCTCGCCGCGTTGATGCCAGAGAACGCCCGGGAGCGGAAGAGCCGCATCGGGAGCATGGGGTTCTTGGCGCGCGTGCTGTAGAGGACGAAGCCCGCGAGGAGTGCGGTGCCCGCGAACAGGCCCGTCAGGACCAGCGAGCCGGTCCAGCCGTCCACGGGGCCACGGACCAGGCCGTAGACGATCCCGAAGAGACCGCCGCTGGCGAGCAGCGTGCCGGGGATGTCCAGCGGGGCCCCGGTGCCGCGGGACTCGGCGAGGCGCAGCCGGGCGAGCGGCAGCAGGGCCAGGCCCAGCGGAACGTTCAGCCAGAAGATCCACTGCCAGGAGATGTGTTCGGTGAGGGTGCCGCCGACCAGCGGCCCGGAGGCGACGGCCAGTCCGTTGACGGCGCCCCAGATGCCGTACGCCATGCCCCGCTTGGCCACGGGTACGGCGGCCGTCAGCAGGGTGAGCGTCAGCGGCATCATGACGGCCGCGCCGGCGCCCTGGACCGCACGGGCGGCGATGAGGGAGTCGATGCCGGGTGCCATGGCCGCCGCGGCGGAGGCCCCGGTGAACACGGCGAGTCCCACCATGAAGAGCCGGCGGCGGCCGAAGCGGTCGCCGAGGGCCGCGCCGAACATCAGCAGGACGGCGAAGGTGAGCGTGTAGGCGCTCACGGTCCATTCCAGGTCGTGCAGGGCTCCGCCGAGGTCCTCGCGGATGGAGGGCAGGGCGGTGGTGACGACGAGGTTGTCGAGAGCCGCCATGAATCCGGCGACGCTGGTGATGACGAGGGCCCAGGCGGCTCCCCCGCGGCGTGCGGTCGGCTGTGACATCGCTCCCCCAGAGAGTGATTCGCTTGATCGATTAGTTATTGATTACTAACTTTCGAGGTCGTGAAAGGGCGCGGAATCCCCACCCTGACTTGTCAGCTGCCGGGCTCCGGCGGGGTCAGCCCCGCCCAGACCCGGTGATCGGCCGGGAATCCCATGGCCACCAGGCAGTTGATGAGCATGCCCTGGGCCAGGAAGGTCGTCGTCTCATGAGCGTCGGCGCCCAGCGGCAGGTGGATGGTGTCCCACAGCCGCATCCAGCCCGTGCGCACGGCCTCGCCGAACTCCTGGTCTCCCTCTTCCTCGGCGGCTGCCACGGCGAGGTACATCTGCATCTGCATCATCAGCCGCTCGGGCTGCTCGGAGATGGCCTCGATGTACGCGCCGCCCATGGCGTGGCGGGCCTCCTCGCCCTCCAGCCCCTCGGCAGCGTCCGCGAACATCCGGATGGTGTCCTCGACGCACCGCTCGGCAGCCGCCAGGAAGATCGCCTTCTTGCCCGGGAAGAGCCGGAAGAGATACGGCTGCGAGACGCCGACCCGCCGGGCGATCGCCTCGGTCGACGTGCCGTGGTAGCCGCCGCGGGCGAACTCGGTCATCGCCGCACGGATGACGCTCTCGCGCCTCTCCTCCGCACTCATTCTGGCCATGCAAGTAAGTTAGTACTCAATCACTAACTACGTCAAGAGGGTACCCCTGCCCTCCGTACGTGTAAGGGGCGCTCCGCAATGGAGAGCGCCCCTTACCCGTCACTTATGCTCGCCGGCTCAGGCCAGCCGTACGACCGCTCGCGACATGCCCAGAACCTTCTGTCCCGCGCTGGTCGCCGTCAGGTCCACGCGGACGGTGTTGTCGTCGAGCTTGGCCCCGACCTTGGCGGCGACCTCGATCACGGCGCCCTCGCCGTCGTTGGGGACGACGACCGGCTTGGTGAAGCGGACGCCGTACTCGACGACCGCACCCGGGTCGCCGGCCCAGTCGGTGACCACGCGGATCGCCTCGGCCATGGTGAACATGCCGTGCGCGATGACGTCCGGCAGGCCGACCTCCTTGGCGAACTTCTCGTTCCAGTGGATCGGATTGAAGTCGCCGGAGGCGCCCGCGTACTGGACGAGGTACGCGCGGGTCACGGGAAAGGTCTGCGCGGGCAGTTCGGTGCCGACCTCGACGTCGGAGTAGGAGATCTTCGCCGTCATGGGATCGCTCACGCCTCCTCGGCCGCGCGGGCCACGAGCTTGGTCCAGGCGGTCACGACGTGCTCGCCGGCCTCGTCGTGGACCTCGCCGCGGATGTCCAGGATGTCGTTGCCCGCGAGAGACTTGACGGCCTCGATGGTCGAGGTGACCGTGAGCCGGTCGCCGGCGCGGACCGGGCGGCGGTAGGCGAACTTCTGGTCGCCGTGCACCACCCGGCTGTAGTCCAGGCCGAGCTGGGGGTCCTGGACGACCTGGCCGGCGGCCTTGAAGGTGATCGAGAAGACGAAGGTCGGCGGCGCGATCACGTCGGGGTGGCCGAGCTCCTTGGCCGCCTCCGCGTCCGTGTACGCCGGGTTGGCGTCCCCGACCGCCTCGGCGAACTCACGGATCTTCTCCCGGCCCACCTCGTAGGGCGCGGTGGGCGGGTACGTCCGCCCCACGAAGGACTGGTCGAGCGCCATGGCTCGGCACCTCCTGGTTGCTCTACTGACCGGTACGGGTCATTCAACGACGCGAGGCCGCCCCCGATCACTCGGGAGCGGCCTCGTGTACGAGCCTGTTTTATCGCGTTTCGCGGTGCGCGGTGTGCGCGTTGCAACGCGGGCAGTGCTTCTTCATCTCAAGACGGTCCGGGTTGTTACGCCGGTTCTTCTTGGTGATGTAGTTCCGCTCCTTGCACTCCACGCAGGCCAGCGTGATCTTCGGGCGGACGTCGGTGGCAGCCACGTGAGTGCTCCTTGACGAACGGATGGGATGGTTTAACGCATAAAAGAGTAGCCGATCGAAGGACCGACCCCGCAATCGGCTACTGTCAGTAGCGGTGACCGGACTTGAACCGGTGACACAGCGATTATGAGCCGCTTGCTCTACCGACTGAGCTACACCGCTGTGATGCGATCGGATCCCGCCTTACGACGGGAACCTCACACACCAGAGCCCCAAAACGGAATCGAACCGTTGACCTTCTCCTTACCATGGAGACGCTCTGCCGACTGAGCTATTGGGGCGAGCGATGAAGACATTACACGGTCGGAAGCCGTTCACCCAAATCCGTTTCGGGGCACCCGCCACGGGCGCTCGGACCGTCCTGCCGACGGCCTCGCGAGCGCCTTCCCTCCCGCTTCCCTTCCGCACAGCGGGCCACACCGGTACGACTATTGCGCTCCTCCCCGCCATGGGCGGGAGGCCGTCCTAGGCTCGACTCACTCTGCGTGACCATGCGTCCTCCCGTGCGCAAGCCCGAGCCCCTGGAGCGCGATGCCCGACAGCCAGCCGCAGCCGCCACCGCCCCCGTCGTCCTCGCCGGGCCCGGCCGACCCGTCGTCGCTGCTGCTGTGCGGGGCGCGGCTCACCGACGGCCGGACCGTGGACGTACGGCTGGGCGGCGGGCACATCGAGGCGGTCGGGACGGCCGGCAGCCTGGCGGCGGGCGGCACGCGCGCGTGCGGGGCACGGGTGGACCTCGGCGGCTATCTGCTGCTGCCGGCCCCGGCCGAACCGCACGCCCACGCCGACACGGCCCTGTCGGCCGACGCCGAGGGGCCTGTCTCCGACGAGCCGCAGGACGTGCAGCGCCGGGCGACCGAGGCCGCGCTGCTCCAGCTCGGGCACGGGGCGACGGCGCTGCGGGCCCATGTGCGCGTGGGGGACGTCCAGGGGCTGGGCGCGCTGGAGGCGGTGTTGCAGGCGCGGCGGGCCCTGCGGGGGCTGGCCGAGCTGACGACGGTGGCGATGCCCCGGCTGCTGACCGGGGTGGCCGGGGCGGACGGGCTGGCGGTGCTGCGGGACGCGGTGAAGATGGGCGCCTCGGTGGTGGGCGGCCGGCCCGATCTCGACCCGGATCCGACGGGGTACGTGGAGGCGGTCCTGGAGCTGGCCGCCGAGCACGGCTGTCCCGTCGACCTGCATACGGACGCCGGGGATCCGGCGCGGCTGGCCCGGCTGGCGGCGATGGCGGGCGGGCTGCGTCCCGGCGTGACCCTGAGCCCGTGCGGCGACCTCGGACGGCTGCCCGCCGAGGTGGCCTCGCGGACCGCCGACCAGCTCGCGGCGGCCGGGGTGGCGGTGGTGTGCCTGCCGCAGGGCGGCTGCGGCGGCGTGGACCGGCGGGGAGCGGCTCCGGTACGGCTGCTGCGCGCGGCCGGGGTGCGGGTGGCCGCCGGGAGCGGGGCGCTGCGGGACGTGTCGAACCCCGTGGGGCGCGGCGACCCGCTGGAGGCGGCGTTCCTGCTGGCCTCGCGCCACGGGCTGACGCCCGAGGAGGCCTACGACACGGTGAGCGGGTCGGCGCGGGCGGTGCTGGGGCTGCCCGAGGTGCGCGTGGAGGCGGGCTTCCCGGCCGAACTGCTCGCGGTGCGCGGAGACCGGCTGGCGGGGGCGCTCTCGCTGGCGTACAGCCGGGTGGTCGTGCACCGGGGGCGTGTGGTGGCGCGGACCAGCGCGGTCCGGGAGTACTGCGATTCGGCGGCTTCGGTGGAGCTGGGGCTGCCGCGGCAGGGGCGGGGGGAGGTGTCGTAGGGCTGGGGGCCTGTCTTGGGGGCGGGGCCTGTCTTGGGGCGTGGGCCGGTGGGGCGTGGATGGGTGGCGCGTGGGACGTGGGCCGGTGGAGGCGTAGGTCGGTAGGGCGTGGGCCGGTGGCGCGTGGGGCGTGGGCCGGTGGAGGCGTGGGTCGGTGGGGCGTGGGCCGGTGGCGCGTGGGACGTGGGCCGGTGGAGGCGTGGGTCGGTGGGGCGTGGGACGTGGGCCGGTGGAGGCGTAGGTCGGTGGGCCGGTGGCGCGTGGGACGTGGGCCGGTGGAGGCGTGGGTCGGTGGGGCGTGGGCGAAGTCGTGCGGCGGACGGGGGCGTCCGGGCGTACGGTCGAAGGCATGCGCATTGTCATCGCTGGTGGTCATGGTCAGATCGCGTTGCGGCTGGAGCGGTTGCTCGCCGCGCGCGGGGACGAGGTCGCGGGGATCATCCGCAAGGCCGAACAGTCCGACGATCTGCGGGAGGCCGGTGCCGAACCGGTCGTGCTCGACCTGGAGTCGGCGTCCGTGGACGAGGTCGCGGACCGGCTGCGGGGTGCCGACGCGGCGGTCTTCGCGGCCGGCGCGGGTCCGGGCAGCGGGACGGCCCGCAAGGACACGGTGGACAAGGCCGCGGCGGTCCTCTTCGCGGACGCGGCGGTGAAGGCGGGCGTACGGCGTCTCGTGGTCGTGTCGTCCATGGGTGCCGACCCGCGGCACGAGGGTGACGAGATCTTCGATGTGTATCTGCGCGCCAAGGGCGAGGCGGACGCGTACGTGCGTGGCCTGAAGGCCCTGGACTGGACGATCCTGCGGCCGGGTCAGCTCACCGACGACGCCGGCACCGGTCTCGTCCGACTGGAGGCGCGTACGGGCCGCGGGCCGATTCCGCGTGACGACGTGGCCGCCGTACTGGCGGAGTTGGTGGACACCGCCGCGACGGCCGGGCTCACCCTGGAGCTGATCAGCGGACCGGCGCCGGTGTCCGTTGCGGTGAAGTCGGTGGCCGGGAACTGACGGCTACGGGGGCGGAGTTTCCCTAGAACAGGGGCAGTTGGCCCGGGAAGTCCGGCACCGCGTAGCCGTCCAGGGACGGCTGCTCCACGCCGGGCCGGGCCTGCCGTCGGGAGCCCGGGCACGAGGTGAGTTCGCCGTGTTCCCGGGCGCCCGGCGGATCGTGGCGCGCGTACCGCCCCGCGACGACGGCGATCTCGCGGCGGCACTCGGGGCAGATTCTGCGGCGGGAGGACATGGGGCCAGTGTGCCGCGTGTGCGGCGTGAGTATGCCTGTCCTCTGTGCCGTGCCTGCTTCCTTCGTTCACGCGTCACGTCCCGCAGCCGTCGGCCGAGGAGTTTGTGGCCCTCGCCGAAGTCATGACGGAAGGCGATCGCGGTGATCTTCTCGATTAGGTAACTGTCCAGCAGTCCCGCAGGTGCCAACCGAGCCGTTAGGGATGGCTGCAGCCGTTGTCGAACTCGAAGGCCCTGAGCGCATCGCAGAGATCGTGGGGCGCATCGAGAGCGCTGCACACAGCGCGCACGTCCGCGCTCTCTGGGTCGAGGCTCGGGCCGCTTCGGTGAACGCAGTGCATGCATTCACCGAAGCGGCCCGTGCCCACCTCAACGACGGTAGGACACCAGGACGACACTGCCCCCCGGAGCTCGCGGAGCGACAGTTCACACAGCAACCGTTTCGCTCGCGCCGAACTCGCACGCACTACATCGGGAGCAGGGAGCCGCTGCCCATACGCCAGGTTTCGCCACCCCCACGCGCCCGCCACCTGCGGATTTTTCTTCGCCACCCGAAACGCCACCCCACCGCAACCTCTCGCTTCGCCACCCAAAATGGGGCATATTGTTTTTGGGCAACGCCAACATGCTTGAGCAATACCACTGACGTGCGGTTACCTCATCTAGTGATGCCGAGCCGCACGGTCGCTTCGGCACCGCAGTCTCCCCGCGCATGCAGAAGGCCTGACTTCGGGGTGCCTCCCAAAGCCAGGCCAGTGCACGGGGCAGGGTGTGCCCGGCCGAGTACTCAGCGGTCGGGCACTCTCACCCTGACCAACCGTCCGGCTCACCCTTGGCGTCTCACAAGAATTGTTCGACGCATCCCGCGATGGCAGTGACCGCCATGAGGAACAGGGCCACTAAGTGCACCCAGTCAGAACGCCGCTGTTTTCTACGGCGCCCTCTCCGCCTCGTCGATCGCTCCATGTCGTCCGATCTCCTATCCCTCGAGCTTCCCAACCACGTTGGGACCTACCGCCTACCGGCAGGCGTTCAAGGAGGGACATCACCGGACCTATGGCAACTTACCGGCGCGCCATGGCTCCGCACGACCAAACGCCACTGTTCGCCAGGGCTCGCCACTCCTCGCTCCGGGCAACGCCAGGTTCCGCCAGATGCAACGTCGGGCTGTAGGCCAGCCTTCGTCAACGGTCGGAGGACAGCGGACTGTTGGACGGGGCAATGCCGCCTCGCTGTCGCGTTGGCAGACGAATGGCAGAGAGATTTGAACCCTCGTTGGAGCGCCCCAGGTCACCACTGACAGAAGGCCACCGTGGCGTCATCCCCCGACTTGTAGCGTGACCACCGCCGCCCACTTGAAGACTTCGGCCCAGTCAGCCATGCGGTACTCGGTCACGAGACGTGAGACGCCGTCCGTCATGACGGTGCTGCCTCAGGAGTGGTGGCAGCCACCCCATACCCCTCCGGCCTGTTCCGCACCTCTCGCTGAGCATGGACGTGTGCGTCTCGTGACCGGCGAGAGCGCGCGAACTCCCGGATCACGAGGCCCTGCGGGAGTGGAACGAGCCGGAGTGATCACGCTCACCCTCGGGGGGGCACCTGGGGGGACACGCACTGATCAACGGTGGGACACGGGCGGTACGAGGTGAGACACGTCCACGCCCCGTCCACTGCGAATCGAACGAGGTTGGGCAACAAGAAACCCCCTCTGACCAGGTAAGTAACCTGATCAGAGGGGGTTTCCCTCAGCGTGGCGGCGCCAGGATTCGAACCTGGGAAGGCTGAGCCGGCAGATTTACAGTCTGCTCCCTTTGGCCGCTCGGGCACACCGCCGGGGTTTGCTGCCCGTCGAGCCGCCTTTTGGCGGCGCTCCGTGGCAACGACGTAAACAATACCTGATGTGGAGGGGTGCTTCGCCACCCGATTGATCGGCGCCCGGAGGGCGGGGGGTGGCTAGGCTTGTCCGGATGCGGCCCGGGACCTGAACGGGACCGGCGGCCGCCCACGTACGCCGGTACGCACGATATGCACCCCGATACAAGGAGCCACAGGACATGGCCGACTCCAGTTTCGACATCGTCTCGAAGGTCGAGCGGCAGGAGGTCGACAACGCACTCAACCAGGCCGCCAAGGAGATCTCGCAGCGCTACGACTTCAAGGGCGTGGGCGCCTCGATCTCGTGGTCCGGTGAGCAGATCCTCATGGAGGCGAACTCCGAGGACCGGGTGAAGGCGATCCTCGACGTCTTCCAGTCCAAGCTGATCAAGCGTGGCATCTCGCTGAAGGCTCTGGACGCGGGCGAGCCCCAGCTCTCCGGCAAGGAGTACAAGATCTTCGCCTCGATCAAGGAGGGCATCTCCCAGGACAACGCGAAGAAGGTGGCGAAGGCCATCCGCGACGAGGGCCCGAAGGGCGTGAAGGCGCAGGTGCAGGGCGAGGAGCTGCGGGTCAGTTCCAAGAGCCGTGACGATCTGCAGGCCGTCATCGCCCTGCTGAAGGACAAGGACTACGACTTCGCCCTGCAGTTCGTGAACTACCGGTAGGTCCGGTCGGGTCCTCGGGGCTCACGGTCTGCACAGATACGAGGAAGGGTGGGCACCTGCCGGTGTCCACCCTTCTCGCCTGGCGGCCTCGGTCGGTGAGCGCGTTCAGCTGCGCGAGTTGCCGAACAGGAGGCGGTAGGCGACCAGGAGGACGAGCGATCCGCCGATCGCCGCGGCCCAGGTCGTGCCGTCGTAGAAGTCCTTGGTGACCGGGTGGTCCATCCAGCGGGCCGATATCCAGCCGCCGATGAACGCGCCCGCGATACCGATCAGGGTCGTGCCGATGAGGCCGCCCGGGTCGCGCCCCGGCAGCAGGAACTTCGCGATGGCTCCGGCCAACAGTCCCAGGATGATCCAGCTGATAATGGTCATGCCGTGAACCTGCCCTTTCACGCTGTGCCCGCACTGTTTCGGCCATGTGATCTTGCTCCCGGCAGGCCGAACTCGTGCGTCGTACGTCGGGCGCACGGCGCGCGTCGCCTTTGCCGCGCGCTGTCACGCCGTCTTGGTCAGGAGGACGTCCTGGCGGCGACCGCCGGTTGCACTGATCAGTAGGGTGCGACGCATGAACGCCTCCGGTTCCGGACTGCGCCGTACCCTCGGCGTGGGGGACGCCGTCGTCATCGGACTCGGCTCGATGATCGGAGCCGGGATCTTCGCCGCCCTCGCGCCGGCGGCGCACGCGGCCGGGTCCGGGCTGCTCCTCGGGCTCGCCGTCGCCGCCGTGGTCGCCTACTGCAACGCCACGTCGTCGGCTCGCCTCGCCGCCCTGTATCCCGCCTCGGGCGGCACGTACGTCTACGGGCGTGAGCGGCTCGGGGAGTTCTGGGGGTATCTCGCGGGCTGGTCGTTCCTGGTCGGGAAGACGGCCTCCTGTGCGGCGATGGCACTCACCGTGGGCATGTACGTCTGGCCGGGGCAGGCGCACGCGGTGGCGGTCGCGGCCGTGGTGGCGCTGACCGCGGTGAACTACGGCGGGATCCAGAAGTCCGCGTGGCTGACGCGGATGATCGTGGCGGTGGTCCTGGCTGTCCTCGCTTCCGTGGTGGTCGGGTGTCTGGTGTCCGGTGCGGCGGACGCCGGGCGGCTGGACGTCGGGGCCTCGGGCGGTGCGGGCGGAGTGCTTCAGGCGTCCGGCCTGCTGTTCTTCGCGTTCGCCGGGTACGCCCGTATCGCGACCCTCGGTGAGGAGGTACGCGACCCGGCGCGCACCATTCCGCGGGCGATTCCGCTGGCGTTGGGCATCACGCTGGTGGTGTACGCGTGTGTGGCGGTGGCGGTCCTTTCGGTGCTCGGGGCGGACGGTCTCGTGAACGCGGCGGCGCCACTGGCCGACGCGGTGCGGGCGGCCGGGATGCCCTGGCTCGTGCCGGTGGTGCGGGTCGGTGCGGCCGTGGCCGCGCTGGGCTCACTGCTGGCTCTGATCCTCGGCGTCTCGCGGACGACGCTGGCGATGGCCCGGGACGGGCATCTGCCGGGGGTGCTGGCGGCCGTGCATCCGCGGTTCCAGGTGCCGCACCGGGCCGAGCTGGCGGTGGGTGCGGTGGTCGCGGTCCTGGCCGCCACGGTGGACGTCCGAGGCGCGATCGGGTTCTCCTCCTTCGGTGTGCTGGCGTACTACGCCGTGGCCAACGCGTCGGCTTGGACGCTGGATTCGGCATCGGCATCGGCGGTGCCGGCGGCTCGGGTGGTCGCGGGAGTCGGGCTGGCCGGATGCGCGGTGCTGGCGTTCTCGCTGCCGGCGGTTTCGGTGGTCGCGGGCGCGACTGTGCTGGTAGTGGGGGTGGTTGTGTACGGAGTGCGGCGGTGGCCGCGGTCTAGGGCAGGGAAGCCGTAGAGCTGCTCTGCCCGGCAACTGCTCGATCGCGGTCATGGGTTCATCATGCAGGCCGCCGCTGACAGCCGGGCGGGCCTGTGGATAACCCCTGGCCTGTGGAAATCGGGCTGCCTTGCCCCGCCGTCAGCGTGCCGTGAAGGGCTCGTCCGTCCGGACGATGTCGCGGCCGAGCGGGAGCAGCGAGACCGGGATGAGCTTGAAGTTGGCGATGCCGAGCGGGATGCCGATGATCGTGACGCACAGGGCGATGCCGGTGGCGATGTGGCCGAGGGTCAGCCACCAGCCCGCGAGCACCAGCCACAGCACGTTGCCCACGCAGGACGGCGCGCCCGCGTCACGGCGCTCGACCGTCGTGTACCCGAAGGGCCACAGGGCGTAGACGCCGATACGGAAGGCCGCGATGCCGAACGGGATCCCGATGATGGTGATGCAGAGGAGCAGGCCCGCGAGCATGTAGGCGAGGAAAAGCCAGAAGCCGCTCAGGACGAGCCATATGACGTTGAGAATGGTCCTCATTGGTTCCCACCTGCCATCTTCTCTAGCCGGGCGATGCGTTCCGCCATCGGCGGGTGCGTGGAGAACATCTTCGAGAGGCCCTGGCCGGGGCGAAACGGGTTCGCGATCATCATGTGACTGGCGGTCTCGATACGCGGCTCGGGGGGCAGCGGGAGCTGCTTCGTGCCGAGTTCGAGCTTGCGCAAGGCGCTGGCCAGGGAGAGTGGGTCGCCGGTGAGCTGGGCACCGGAGGCGTCCGCCTGGTACTCCCGGGAGCGGCTGATGGCCAGTTGGATGAGCGACGCGGCGAGCGGGCCCAGGATCATGATCAGCAGCATCCCGAGCAGGCCGGGGCCGTCATCGTCGTCCGAGCGCCCGATCGGGATCAGCCAGGCGAAGTTGACCAGGAACATGATCACGGAGGCGAGGGCGCCGGCGACCGACGAGATGAGGATGTCGCGGTTGTAGACGTGGCTGAGCTCGTGGCCGATGACGCCGCGCAGCTCGCGCTCGTCCAGGAGGCGCAGGATTCCTTCGGTGCAGCACACGGCGGCGTTGCGCGGGTTGCGGCCTGTGGCGAAGGCGTTGGGCGCCTCCGTCGGGGAGATGTACAGACGCGGCATGGGCTGGCGGGCCTGGGTGGAGAGCTCGCGGACCATGCGGTAGAGCCCTGGGGCCTCGAACTCGCTGACCGGACGGGCGCGCATCGCGCGCAGTGCCAGCTTGTCGCTGTTCCAGTAGGCGTACGCGTTGGTGGCCAGCGCTACCAGGACGGCGATGACGAGCCCCATGCGGCCGAAAAAGCTGCCGATGACGATGATGAGGGCGGACAGTCCCCCGAGGAGGACTGCGGTCCTGAGCCCGTTGTGCCGGCGGTGCACGGTACGCCCTCCAAGTGGTGCGGCAGGGGGACCCTTGCTCGGTGATCTGCGGTGCCACTGGTGCCGTGACGTCACGTCCAGTGGACCCTCCCGTACTGGTCAACGCCAGGCGGGGGGCACTAGTTCCCTTGTGCGTGCGGCGGCGGGTATGGGCCATCCGGGTGAACGGCGCCGGGAAGCGGCACGCGCGCGTGGGGAGGCGGGTGCCCCACGCGCGCGTGGCGAAAGCGGCTGTCGTTCAGAAGAGGGCGGTGTCGGTGAAGCGCAGGACGAGCTGAGGTGCCCCGGACAGGGCGATGCCGAGGACGCCGGTCAGGGCGATCGCGGCGGTGAGAGGGGCGGGGACGCGGTGCTTCTCGGGCTCGCCCTCGGGGGCACGGAAGAGCAGGGTCGTCCACTGGAGGTAGTAGAACAGCGCGATGACGACGTTGACGGCCATGATCACGGCCAGCCAGCCGAGGCCCGCGTCGACGGCCGCCGCGAAGACGGTGACCTTGGCGAAGAGGCCGATGATGCCCGGGGGCAGTCCGGCGAGGCAGAGCAGGAAGAACGCCAGGAGCAGCGCGGACAAGGGGTTCGACGCGTACAGGCCTCGGTAGTCGGCGACGCGGTTGAGGGACTTCGTACGGCCGACGAGCGCGGCCACGGCGAAGGCGCCGAGGTTCACGGCGCCGTACATCAGGGCGTAGGCGACGGTGGAGCCGACCGACTTCTCGGCGTCCCCGGAGTACGCGGCGGCGGCGATCGGTACGAGCAGGTAGCCGGCCTGGCCGACGGACGACCAGGCGAGCAGGCGGACCGCGCTGTACGCGCGCGTGGCCTGCTGGCGCAGGGCTCCGACGTTGCCCACGGTCATGGTGAGCGCGGCCAGGACCGCCAGGGCCGGGCCCCAGAGGTCGGCGTACGACGGGAGGGCCACGACCGTGACGAGGATCAGGCCGCTGAAGCCGACCGCCTTGCCGATGACCGACAGGTAGGCGGCGATGGGCAGGGGCGCTCCCACGTAGGTGTCGGGCACCCAGAAGTGGAAGGGCACGGCGGCCGTCTTGAAGGCGAAGCCGACGAGGGTGAGGACGACGCCGGTCTGGGCGAGTGTGTGGAGCTGTCCGTCGACGTCCTGGATGCGGTCGGCGACCTGGGTGAGGTAGAGGGTGCCCGTGGAGGCGTACACGAAGCTGATGCCCATGAGGCTGACCGCGGTCGCGGTGACCGAGGACAGGAAGAACTTCAGGGCCGCCTCGGAGGACTTCCGGTCGCCGTACTTCAGGCCGACCAGCGCGAAGGCGGGCAGGGAGGCGACCTCCAGGGCGACGATCAGGGTCGCGAGGTCCCGGGAGGCGGGCAGGAGGGCGGCGCCGGCCGCGGAGGACAGCAGCAGGAACCAGTACTCCCCTTCGGGGAGCTCTTTGCGGCCGTCTTTCAGAGCGGTGACCGACAGAAGGGCGGTGAGGAGGGCCCCGCCGAGGACCAGGAACTGGATGACCAGGGTGAAGCGGTCGGCCGTGTAGCTGCAGGCGGCGGCGTCGCCGGTCAGGCAGAAGGTGCTGCGGTCGCCCTCCAGGAGGGGCAGCAGCATCAGTGTGGCGGCGGCCAGGCCCGCCACCGATGTCCAGCCGAGCAGCGTCTTCCGGTGCTCGGCGACGAACAGGTCGGCGACCAGGACGACGAGTCCGACGACCGCCGCGATGGTGGGCGGCGCGATCGCGAGCCAGTCGACGGACTGGACCAGCGACGCGGCCAGGGGCTGGGCCGGGGAGCTCATCGGTTTCCTCCTGCGAGGAGCTGCTGGACGGCCGGGTCGCTCAGGCCCAGGAGGGCCCTGGGCCACAGGCCCGCGACGACGGTGAGGGCGACGAGCGGAGTCCAGGCCGCGAACTCGTACGAGCGCACGTCGGTCAGTTTCGGGGCGTCCTGGGGAAGGGCGCCCATGCAGACGCGGCGGACCACGATCAGCAGATACGCGGCCGTCAGCAGGGTGCCGAACGCGGCGATCGCCATGAAGGTGAGGAAGGCCGGTCGGCTGAGGCCCGCGGCGGGCTGGAACGCGCCGAACAGTGCCAGCATCTCGCCCCAGAAGCCGGCCAGGCCCGGCAGGCCGAGCGAGGCGACCGCGGCGAAGGCGAGCAGGCCGCCGAGGCGTGGGGCCTTGCCGTAGAGCGCGGCTCCGGTCTCCTCGGCAAGAGTGTCGAGGTCGGTGGTGCCGGTGCGGTCCTTCAGCGCGCCGACCAGGAAGAAGAGCAGGCCGGTGATGAGGCCGTGGGCGATGTTGGCGAAGAGGGCGCCGTTCACGCCGGTCGGGGTCATGGTGGCGATGCCGAGCAGGACGAAGCCCATGTGACCGACGGACGAGTAGGCGATGAGGCGCTTGAGGTCGCCCTTCGCGCCCTGCTTGGCGAGGGCCAGGCAGGCCAGGGATCCGTAGATGATGCCGACGACGGCGAGCGCCGCGAGGTAGGGCGCGAAGGTGCGGAAGCCGTCGGGCGCGATGGGCAGCAGGATCCGGACGAATCCGTACGTACCCATCTTCAGCAGGACACCGGCCAGCAGGACCGAGCCGACGGTCGGCGCGGCGGTGTGGGCGTCGGGCAGCCAGCTGTGCAGCGGCCACATCGGCGTCTTGACCGCGAGCCCGATCCCGATCGACAAAACGGCGATGACCTGCACGGATGTGCTCAGCGACCGGCCGTTGTCAGTGGCGAGTGCCATCATGTCGAACGTGCCCGCCTTGAGCCCGATCAGGAGCAGGCCGAGCAGCATGACCACGGAGCCGAGCAGCGTGTAGAGGATGAACCGCCAGGCGGCTTGGCTCCGGCCCTCACCGCCCCAGCGGGCGATGAGGAAGTACATCGGGATGAGGACCATCTCGAAGGCGAGGAAGAACAGCAGCAGGTCGAGGACGGCGAAGGTCGCGAGAGTGCCGGACTCGAGGACGAGCAGCAGGGCGACGAAGGCCTTCGGGGTCGGGCCTTCGGGCATCTTGAAATAGGAGTAGAGCGCGCAGAGGAAGGTCAGCAGCGCGGTCAGGACCAGAAGGGGGAGGGAGATGCCGTCGATGCCGAGGTGGATGCGTACGTCGAGTGCGGGGATCCAGCTGATGTCCGTGCTGGCCTGCATCTTCGACGGCTGGTCGTGGTCGAAGCCGAGCGCGAGGACGATCGCCGCGATGAGGACCGCGCCGGTGACGGTGACGCCGTGCCGGAGCACCGCCTGCTCGGGTGACTTCCCCTTCAGCCCGGGCGGAGCCGGCAGGAGAGCGGCGGCGGCGCCGAGGAGCGGGCCGACGACGATGAACGCCAGAAGGACCTGCATCACGGACTCGTTGATATCGATCACGCCTGCTCACGCTCCCGTGGCGACGAGGACGGCGGCGACCGCGAGGACGACGGTGCCGGCGAGCAGCGCGCTCACATAGGTCTGGACGTTGCCGGTCTGGGCGCGTCGCACGGCGGCGCCGAGCCAGCGGGGCAAGGCACCCGCACCGCGTACATAGGTCTCGACGACCTCGCGGTCGAGGAACCGGACGAGGCTCGCTCCGGCCTGGACCGGGCGGACGAAGAGTGCCGTGTACACGGCGTCCAGGTGGAAGCCGACGGCCGCGTGCCGGTGCAGGGGGCCGAGCAGGAGCCGTCCCGGGTCGGCGGGGTCGGGCGCGTAGGCGATGTCCCCGTAGGCCGGTTCGTGGGTGGCGATGGCTTCCGCCTCGACCTGGGCGGCGTCGCCCTCGGGGTGGGCGGCGACCGCGCCGAGCGGGACGCGGGCCGCGAGCGCGGTGGTGTGCCGCCAGGCGCCGTAGGTGACGATGCCGCCGACCAGGGCCACGCCGGTGCCGAGCACGGAGGTGGTGAGCGTCGGGCCGAGGTCACGGCCGTCGAACCAGTCGGGCAGCACGCGGAACGCGAATCCGCCGAGGGCCAGGGACGGGACGGCCAGCACCCACAGCACGACGGTCATCGTCAGCGGCTCCTTGCCGTGGTCGGGGGCTTCGGTGCCCCGGCCCCGGAAGGCGAGCAGCCACAGGCGCATCGCGTAGGCGGCGGTGAGCACGGCCGTGAGCAGGCCGGCGACGAGGACGATCCAGCCCGCGGCGGCAGGGGCGTGCTCGGTGTGTCCGGTGACGACGTGCTCGGCGACGCCGAGGACGGCTTCCTTGGAGAAGAAGCCGCTGAAGGGCGGGATCGCGGCGAGTGCGAGCAGCGCCACGGTCATCGTCCAGTAGGCGTCGGGGACGCGGTCGCGGAGGTTCCGCATGCGGGACATGGCGGCGAGCGAGTTGGTGCCGGCGGCGTGGATGATCACGCCGGCCGCGAGGAACAGCAGCGCTTTGAAGGCGCCGTGGGACAGGAGGTGGAAGACGGCGGCTCCGCGGTCGCCGACGGCGAGGGCGCCGGTCATGTAGCCGAGCTGGCCGATCGTCGAGTAGGCGAGGACGCGCTTGATGTCGTCCTGGGCGAGCGCGGCGAGCCCCGAGCCGGCCATCGTGACGGCGGCCATGACGGCCAAGACGACCATCGCGGCCTGGGAAGCCTCGAAGACCGGGAGGAGACGGGCGATGAAGTAGACACCGGCGGCGACCATCGTCGCGGCGTGGATCAGCGCGGAGACGGGGGTCGGGCCCGCCATCGCGTCGGGGAGCCAGGTGTGCAGCGGGAACTGCGCCGACTTGCCCGCCACGCCCGCGAGGAGCAGCAGGGCGATCAGCGTCGGGTGGTCGAGCGAGCCGCTCGCGACGGCCCCGAGGACCTTCGTGATGCGGAAGGAGCCGGCGTCGGTGGCGAGGGCGAACAGACCGATGAGGAAGGGAACGTCGCCGAGCTTGGTGACCAGGAAGGCCTTGAGGGAGGCGGCGCGGGCCTCCGGGGTCTCCCAGTAGTGGCCGACCAGGAAGTAGGAGCAGATGCCCATGACTTCCCAGCCGACCAGCAGCACGATCAGGTCGCCGGAGTAGACGACCAGGAACATCGCGGAGGTGAACAGGGAGACGAGGGCGGCGTACGAGGGATAGCGCGGGTCGTCGCGCAGATAGCCCGTCGAGTAGATCTGCACACAGGAGGCGACGAGGCCGACCACGAGGGCGACTAGGGCGGCGAAGCCGTCGATGTGCAGGGCGAGTTCGATCGGGACCGAGCCGGTCGGGGTGAGTTCCGTGGCCGCGTTGAGGGCCGTGTCACCGCCCTGGCGTGCGGCGACCAGCGCGGCGAGCACCAGGGAGGCGAGGGTCGGCAGGACGGCGAGCGGGCGGACGAAGCCGGGTGCCGTGCGGCCCAGGAGCAGGCCGGCGGCGGCGCCGAGGAAGGGAAGGAGGGGGACGAGGACGGCGAGGGTGGTCGTGGTCACGCGGTGGCCTCAGCCTTCTGGGCCTCGCCGGGCTGCTCGGCCGTGCGGGCGTCGCTGTCGTGGCCGTCGGGGTCGTGGTCGTCCGGGTCGTGCCGTTCGGCGGTGTCGCGGAGCTTGTCGATGTCCGCGGTGCCGCGGTTGCGGTGGACGGCTAGGACGATCGCCAGGCCGATGCCGATCTCGGCGGCGGCGATGGCGATGGTGAACAGGGTCAGGGCCTGGCCGGAGTGCAGGGTCTCCTCGGCGGTCTTGCTGAGCCAGACGTCGAAGGCGACCAGGTTGAGGTTGACGGCGTTGAGCATCAGCTCGACCGACATCAGGACCAGGATCGCGTTGCGGCGGGCGAGGACGCCGTACAGGCCCGTGCAGAAGAGGAGGGCGGAGAGGACGGCGGGATAGGCGAGGTGCATCAGCGCGTGCCTTCCTTCTGGCTCCGGTCCGTCTCGTTCGGGTCCTTCTCGCTGCGGTCCTTCTCGCTGCGGTCCTCTTCGCTGCGGTCCTTTTCGCTGCGGGCGGCTGGGGTGCGATCGGCTGGGGCGGTCCCGGGCGCCGCGTCGGCCTTCGCCTTGCGGGACAGGACGATCGCGCCGACCAGGGCGGCGAGGAGGAGGACGGAGAGGGCCTCGAAGGGGAGGACCCAGTTCTGGAAGAGGCTCGCGCCGGTGGCCTCGGTGGAGCCGGCGGCGGGGCCGTTGAGGTCGATCCAGGTCGTGCGGAAGGCGTCGACGACGACCCAGACCAGGGCGGCGGCCGCGGCGAGGGCCACGGTGAGGGCGGCCCAGCGGTTGCCGGAGTCGGCGTCCGGGGAGCGGCCGATCGGGGCCCTGGTGAGCATCAGTCCGAACAGGAGGAGGACGACGACGGAACCGACGTAGATGAGGACCTGCACCCAGGCGATGAACTCGGCGGTGAGCAGGAGGTACTCGACGGCCAGGCCGCCGAGGGTCACCACCAGCCACAGGGCGGCGTGCACCAGCTGCCGCGTGGTGACGGTGACGATCGCGGCGCCGAAGGTGACCAGGCCGACGAGGAGGAAGGCGATCTCGACGCCGGTCGGGGAGAGGAAGCCGTGGCTTTCGGCGGCCGTGGTGGTGGCGTGTGCTGCGGTGGTGGTGGCGTGTGCCGCTGTTGTGGCTGCTGCTGCGGCCAGGGTCATTCCTGTCCCTCCTGCCCGTCCGCGGGGCGCTGCCTCGGCTGGTCGGTCTGCTGCCGGGAGTCGCCTGCCGGGCGGGTGGGGGCTTCCGCCGCGCGGGCCTGCTCGTCGGCGGCGGACTCGGTGGGCGCGGGCTGCTGCTGGGCCGCGAGTTTCTCGGCGGTCTTGCGGGCGGTGGCGACTTCCTTCGGCTCCTCCGCGGCGGGGTCGAGGGCCGGCGGGGCCGGGACGGTCCACATCCACTCGCGGAGTTTGTCGCGCTCGTGGGTGAGTTCGTGGATGTCGGTCTCGGCGTACTCGAACTCCGGGGACCAGAACAGGGCGTCGAAAGGACAGACCTCGATGCAGATACCGCAGTACATGCAGAGGGCGAAGTCGATGGCGAAGCGGTCGAGGACGTTGCGGCTGCGTTCGCGGCCGCCGGGGGTCGCCGCCGGGACCGTCTCCTTGTGGGAGTCGATGTAGATGCACCAGTCCGGGCACTCGCGGGCGCAGAGCATGCAGACCGTGCAGTTCTCCTCGAACAGGCCGATCACACCGCGGGTGCGGGGCGGGAGGTCGGGCTGGGCGTCCGGGTACTGCGCGGTGACGGACTTCTTCGTCATCGTGCGGAGGGTGACGGCCAGGCCCTTGGCGAGGCCACTGCCTGGGATGCGGGGCCGGGAGGGCGGGAGGGACGCAGCCATGGTTACTGGATCACCACCTTGACGACGCCGGTGAGGGCGATCTGGGCGAGGGAGAGGGGGACGAGGAGGGTCCAGGCGAGCTTCTGGAGCTGGTCCTCGCGCAGGCGCGGGTAGGTGACGCGCAGCCAGATCACGAGGAAGGCGAGGACGGCGGTCTTCAGCAGGGTCCAGACCCAGCCGAGGCCGTCGGCGCCCCAGGGGCCGTGCCAGCCGCCCAGGAAGAGGACGGTGGTCAGACCGCACAGGACGACGATTCCGGCGTACTCGGCGAGGAGGAAGAGGGCGAAGCGGAGGCCGGTGTACTCGGTGTAGGCGCCGAAGATGATCTCCGAGTCGGCGACGGGCATGTCGAAGGGAGGGCGCTGGAGTTCGGCGAGGCCGGCCACGAAGAAGACGATCGCGCCGACGATCTGCCAGGGCAGCCACCACCACTCGAAGGCGTCGAGGATGCCGGGGAGGGAGACCGTGCCGGCGGCCATCGCTACCGAGGCGGCGGTCAGGAGCATCGGCAGTTCGTAGGCGAGGAGCTGGGCGGCGGTGCGGAGGCCGCCGAGGAGGGAGAACTTGTTCGCCGACGCCCAGCCGGCCATGAGCGATCCGAGGACGCCGACGCCCATGACGGCCAGGACGAAGAAGACGCCCGCGTCGATGACCTGGCCGACGGCTCCCTCGCCCGGCCCGATGGGGATGGCGAGCAGGACGAGGAGGTACGGCAGCAGGGCTACGGCGGGGGCCAGTTGGAAGATACGGCGGTCCGCGCCCGCGGGGACGATGTCCTCCTTCTGCGCGAACTTCACGCCGTCGGCGACCAGTTGGGCCCAGCCGTGGAAGCCGCCGGCGTACATGGGGCCCAGGCGGCCCTGCATGTGGGCCATGACCTTGTGTTCGGTCTGGCCGATGATCAGGGGGAAGGTGAGGAAGACGACGAAGACGATCAGGAGTCGCAGGGTGACGTCGAGCGCGTCGTTCACCGCGGGCCTCCTGCGGGGTCTTGGTCTTCGGGGTTGTCCTTGGGCTCTGTGGGCTCGGGGGGCTCCGAGTCACCCGAGGGCTCGGGGGTGGGCGACTGTGCGGGCTCGGGCGACGGTTCGGGTTCGGGTTCCGCTTCGTCGAAGGCCGGGCGGGCGTGGTGCCAGGGGGCGTCCGAGCTGCGCGGAGTGCGGGAAGACCTGCCCGGCCCCCGGCTGTCGCTCGGGTCGGACGCGGCGCGTTGGCTCGAGCTGCCCTCCGACGCGCTGCGCGCGCGGCGCGGTCCGGCCGACGGGGCCGGAGGTGCGGCCTCGGCGGCGGGAGGCTCCGGTTGCCCGGTGGCCGGCGTCTCGGTGCCGGGCGCCGCTGCTTCGGAACCGGGCGGCGGCGGTTCGGACCCGGTCGCCGGGGACTCAGAGCCGGGCTCCGGGGCCCCAGGGCCGGTCGCCGGGGATTCCGATCCGCCGGGCGTCTGGCTCACCGAGCCGTCCGCGGCGGTACGGGTGCGGCGAGGGGCGGCGGGGGGCGAGGGGGGCGTGTTCCCGGGCGTGGTCGTGCTCGCCGAACCCTCGCGCGGAGCAGCCGGGGCCTGAGCGTCCGGGTCACCAGCAGCGACCTGGCTCGCCGAACCCTCCGCCGCCGTACGCGCACGGCGCGGAGCAGCCGGGCCCGGGGCTTCCGGAGTACCAGCATCGGCCTGGCTGGCCGAACCGTCCGCCGACGTACGGTTGCGGCGCGGTCCGGTCGGAGCTGAAGCAGGCGACTCCCCCGCCGAGGACTGACTTGCCGAACCCTCCGCCGCCGTGCGCGCACGGCGCGGGACAGCCGAGGCCGGAGCCTCCGGAGTACCAGCGGCCGCCTGGCTCGCCGAGCCCTCCGCCGCCGTGCGCGCACGGCGAGGGGCAGTCGGGGCCGAGGCTTCCGGGGCACCGGCACCGGCCTGGCTCGCCGAGCCCTCCCCCGCCGTACGTGCCCGTCGTGCAGGGCGATCACCTGCGGCGCGGGGCGTCGCGCCCCGGGCAGGGCGGGACGGGGCCGGGGGGAGTTGGCCCTTGAGGGGGCCCCATTCGTTGGGGTCGGGGACGCCGGGTGGGAGCATCTGGCGGCGTTTGGGGCCGCCGTGTTCGGACTCGCCGGGTTCCTTCGCGCCGGGCCAGGCCTTGACGACGCGGGCGGCCAGGACGAAGTCCTTGCGCAGGGGGTGGCCCTCGAAGCTGTCGGGCAGGAGCAGGTGGTCGAGTGCCGGGTGGCCTTCGAAGGCGATGCCGAACATCTCGTGCGTCTCGCGTTCGTGCCAGGCGGCGCCCGCGTAGACACCGACCGCCGAGGGCAGGGCGGGGGACTCGTGCGGGACGGTCGTACGGACGAGGAGGCGTCGTAGGGGGGAGAGAGCCGCCACGTGCGCCGTGACGCGGAAGCCCGTGCCCGGTTCGTCGACCGCGCTCAGCCAGTCGAAGTAGGTGCAGCCGAGCCGGTCGCGGGCGGTCTCCAGGGCGGAGATCCAGGTCGCCGGGGGGACGTCGACCGTCAGGACCTCGTACGACTCCTCGGCCGTGGCGTCCGGGCCGAAGAGTTCCTCGGTGGCGGCGGGCAGCCAGCCGGCTGCGGTCATCGTCCCTCCCCGGAGGTATCGGACGGCGGTCGCACCAAGCCGCTCTGCAGCGCCGCCGCGGAGGGGCGTTCCGTGCCGTACCGCTCCCCCAGCGACTCGCGGGCGATCTTCTCCTGGAGCTTGAGGATGCCCTGGAGCAGCGCTTCCGGGCGGGGCGGGCAGCCGGGGACGTAGACGTCGACGGGGATGATCTGGTCGACGCCCTTGGTGACGGAGTACGAGTCCCAGTACGGGCCGCCGCAGTTGCTGCACGCGCCGAAGGAGATGACGTACTTGGGCTCCGGCATCTGCTCGTAGAGGCGCTTCACGGCCGGGGCCATCTTGTCCGTGACCGTGCCGGAGACCACCATCAGGTCGGCCTGGCGGGGGCCCGGTGCGAACGGGATGACGCCGAGCCGGATGAAGTCGTGGCGGGCCATCGACGCGGCGATGAACTCGATCGCGCAGCAGGCCAGGCCGAAGTTGAAGACCCAGAGCGAGTAGCGGCGGCCCCAGTTGAGGATCACCTTCATCGGCTCGGGCGCGAGGCGCGCGAGGGCGCCGAGCCGCTTCGGCTCGGGCAACAGAACGGGTTCGGGGGTCACGTCCATGCCAGGACGCCCTTCTTGTATGCGTAGAGCAGGCCCACGGCCAGGAAGCCGAGGAAGATGAACATCTCCACCAGGGTCGCCGCGCCGTAGCCGGGGGCGGCGAAGACGGTCGCCCAGGGGAAAAGGAAGATCGAGTCGACGGCGAAGATCACGTAGAGGAAGGCGTAGACGTAGTAGCGGACCTGGGTGTGGGCCCAGCCCTCGCCGACGGGGTCGACACCGCACTCGTAGGTCAGGAGCTTCTCCGGCGTGGGGACCACGGGCCGCAGCAGGCGGCCGGCCCCGAAGGCGACGGCGACGAACAGCACGCCGACGACGGCGAGCAGTCCGACGACCGAATAGGACTGGAAGTAGTCCGCCGCGACGACGGTCGTGGTGACGACGGTCGGTTCCGGCACGTCCGTCCCTCGCTCCCTTGAAACTCGGACCTGGCGCGACGATCCCCCGGCTCACCCGGACGCCGCTGTTCGACGATCTGTACGCACGGGAGTCTAGGCCCTGATAAAGGCAGGGTAAGCAGCCCGTCACGCCCTGGCATGCGGGGGTGGGGTTTTCCCCAGTGGATCCTGGCGGGCCACCTCATGGCGCGGCTGCCCGCGGCCGGGCACGCTAACGCGTATGACCGAACGCTTCCCGTCCACCGGCTCGAAGGCGGCCGCGACGACGGCCGGGCAGGACGACCGCCCGCCACCGCCCCGGTTCGCCTACGACCGGCACACGTGGAAGGAGATCGCGCACCTCCTGGCGAACCTTCCTGCCTCCCTGCTCGGATTCACCTATGTCATGACGGTGCTGTTCACCAGCTTCTGGCTGACCGTCACGGTGATCGGGTTCCCGCTGCTCGCGGCCGGGCTCATGGGCGCGCGGCAGCTGGGCAAGCTGGAGCGGGCGCGGGCCAGGGCGCTGCTCGGGGTGCGGGTGGACGAGCCGAGCCGGCTGCCGCTGCGCGGCTCGGGCGGCTTCCTCGCCCAGGTGTGGATGTCGCTGAAGGACCCGGTGGGCTGGCGTGCGGTGCTGTACGAGTTCATACGGCTGCCGTGGGGCGTCCTCACCTTCACCATCACGCTGGCCTCGCTGTTCGTGCTGTGGCCGGTGCTGCCGTATGTCGCGCGGGGGCTGGCCAACGCCGACCGGGCCATGGTGCGCGGACTGCTGTCGCCCTCGGACGAGCTGGAGCGGCGGATCGCCGAGCTGGAGTCGGACCGGGGGGTCGTGGTCGACACGGCCGCTGCCGACCTGCGGCGCATCGAGCGGGACCTGCACGACGGGGCGCAGGCCCGGCTGGTGGCCCTGGCCATGGGTCTCGGCCTGGCCAAGGAGAAGGTGCTGGAGGACCCCGACGCGGCGGCGGCGATGGTCGAGGAGGCGCACGGCGAGGTGAAGCTGGCGCTCCAGGAGCTGCGGGATCTGGCCCGCGGGATCCATCCGGCGGTGCTGACCGACCGCGGCCTGGACGCGGCCCTGTCCTCGGTCGCCTCGCGCTGCACGGTCCCGGTGAAGGTGACGGTCGACCTGCCCGCGCGGCCGGTCGCGGCCATCGAGGGCATCGCCTACTTCACGGTCTCGGAGCTGCTGCAGAACGTCAGCAAGCACAGCCGGGCGAGGTCGGCGTCGGTGGATGTGTGGTGCACGGCCGACCGGCTGCTCATCCAGGTGTGGGACGACGGGCGCGGGGGCGCGAGTCTCGACGGCGGTACGGGGATGAAGGGCCTGGCCGACCGGCTGGGCGCTGTGGACGGCCTGTTCGTCCTGGAGTCGCCCGAGGGCGGCCCGACGACGATCACGGCGGAACTGCCGTGGCGCGACCGCCGGGACGCCTCCGCCGCGGGCACCGGCAGCCGCTGAGCCGCACCGGGAAGCCGCTGGGCGGGAGGTGGGGAAAACCCCCCGTCCAAGACGCCGACGGACTCCATGGTCCGCCGACCTGCGGCGGAGCAGGGTGGAGGTATCGAGAGCACAGCCGCAGGACGAGGAGAAGGACGACGCCGATGGCCACGGAGTACGGGCAGGGATACGGGTTCGACGGCGGTCCCGGGTTCCACGGGAGCACCGAACGACGGCGGCACCGGCTGCCCGTCGCGCTGCGGGCGCCGGTCGAGGGCCGCACGTGGCGGGAACTCGGCTACGTGCTGCTCAGCCTGCCGATCAGCATCACGCTGTTCGTCTACGCGGTGACGATGGTGTCGCTGGGGGCGGGGCTGCTGGTGACGTTCCTCGGCGTGCCGGTGCTGGCGGCGGCGCTCGCCGGGTGCCGTGGCTTCGGGGCGGTGGAGCGGCTGCGGGCGCGGGCGCTGCTGGACCTGGAGGTGGCCGGGCCCGAGCCGCTGCGGATGAGGAAGCCGGGCGCCATGGCGTGGATGGGGGCCGTCCTCAAGAGCGGCGCCTCGTGGCGGGCCCTGCTGTACGCGCTGCTGCAGCTGCCCTGGGCGGTGTTCTCGTTCGCCGTCGCCGTGAACGTGTGGGTGCTGGGCTGGGGGCTGTTGACGTATCCGCTGTGGTTCTGGGTGTTTCCGATGTACGCCGGCCAGGACGGGATCCAGCTGTACGGCGACGAGACGCACCAGGTCTTCCTCGACAACCCCTTCGAGATCACGATGACCGCGCTGGTGGGGGTGCTGGTCACGATCGCCGTGCCGTGGATCCTGCGGGCGCTGACGATGGTGGACCGGCTGCTGGTGCACGGGCTGCTCGGGCCGTCGCGGCTGGCCTCGCGGGTGGTGGAGCTGGAGTCGGACCGGGGGGTCGTGGTCGACACGGCCGCGGCCGACCTGCGGCGCATCGAGCGGGATCTGCACGACGGGGCGCAGGCCCGGCTGGTGGCCCTGGCCATGGATCTGGGGCTGGCGAAGGAGAAGCTCCAGGAGGATCCGGAGGCGGCCGCGCGGATGGTGGACGAGGCGCACGGTGAGGTGAAGACGGCGCTGCAGGAGCTGCGGGACCTGGCCCGGGGGATCCATCCCGCGGTGCTGACGGACCGGGGTCTTGACGCGGCGCTGTCGGCGGTGGCCTCGCGGTGCACGGTGCCGGTTCAGGTCGAGGTCGATCTGCGGGAGCGGCCGGCGCCGGCGATCGAGGGGATCGCGTACTTCACCGTCTCGGAGCTGCTGCAGAACGTCAGCAAGCACGCGCGGGCGACCTGGGCGGGTGTGGAGGTGTGGCGTACGGAGAACCGGCTGATGCTCCAGGTCGTGGACAACGGCGCGGGCGGGGCCGACGTGTCCCAGGGCTCCGGCCTGGCGGGGCTGGCGGAGCGGCTCGACGCGGTGGACGGGATCCTGGTGGTGGACTCGCCGGCGGGCGGGCCGACCCGGGTGACGGCGGAGTTGCCGTGGCGGGGCGCGTACGTGCGGTGACCTCCGGTCGGGGCGGCGGGTGAGGGTACGTTCCGTCTCCGGCTCGCCAGGGGGCTCCGCCCCCTGGACCCCCGGCCTATGGCCACCCGCCACCCGCCACCCGAATCAGTCGGACAGGAAGTGAGCCCTCCTCACCGATTCGGTCGGACAAGAAGCCGGTCCTACCCCCCATCCACCCCCCGATCCTGAAATGCTGGACCCGTCGCACGGGTGGGCGCGCAGCCGTTGTGGGCTGCGGACGGGCGGCAGCGGGCTGTGGGGGGCCGGAACATCGTGGAGGACAGGGTGCGGGTGGTCATCGCCGAGGATTCAGTGCTGCTCAGGGAGGGCCTGACCCGGTTGCTGACCGACCGCGGGCACGAGGTCGTCGCCGGGGTGGGTGACGGCGAGGCGCTGATCAAGACCATCACCGAGCTGGACGCGCAGGGCGAGCTGCCGGATGTCGTGGTGGCCGATGTGCGGATGCCGCCGACGCACACCGACGAGGGGGTGCGGGCGGCGGTGCAGTTGCGCAAGGCGCACCCGGGGCTCGGTGTGCTGGTGCTGTCGCAGTACGTGGAGGAGCGCTACGCCACGGAGCTGCTGGCGGGGTCCAGCCGGGGCGTCGGCTATCTGCTGAAGGACCGGGTGGCCGAGGTCCGTGAGTTCGTGGACGCGGTGGTGCGGGTCGCCGACGGCGGT
Organism: Streptomyces sp. NPDC041940; assembly: GCF_055589465.1. Lineage (NCBI taxonomy): Bacteria > Bacillati > Actinomycetota > Actinomycetes > Kitasatosporales > Streptomycetaceae > Streptomyces > Streptomyces sp. NPDC041940. The sequence goes on along the minus strand of NZ_JBVJBP010000028.1, from coordinate 42,649 downwards.
ACGGCCCTCGACCCGGAGGTGGTCGCGCAGCTGCTGGGCCGCAGCCGCAAGCAGGACGTGCTCGCGGGGCTCACGCCGCGGGAGCGGGAGGTGCTGGGGCTGATGGCCGAGGGGCGGACGAACTCGGCGGTCGCCCGGCAGCTGGTGGTCAGCGACGGCGCGGTCGAGAAGCACGTCAGCAACATCTTCCTGAAGCTGGGGCTGTCGCAGAGCACCGGGGACCACCGCAGGGTCCTGGCCGTGCTGACGTACCTCAATTCCTGACATGGGCGGCACGGGTGCGTGATCACCCCAAAGTCGCGTCCAAGATGCGAATGACACAAAGAAGGCGACCCTTACGGTCGTAGGGTTGATCCTGGGAGGCCTGCGGGAAGGCCTGTCCGGGACAGCCGCCTCGAGGGAGGTCCAGTTCAGTGACCAGCCAGGTCAGTAGCCCAGCGGAGCAGGCCGACGGACCAGTCGTAGGAGAGCAGCGCAAAGCGGGGGGCGCCAAGGGCGTCCGCCGTCTCGACCGGGTGATCATCAGGTTCGCGGGGGACTCGGGTGACGGTATGCAGCTCACCGGTGACCGCTTCACCTCGGAGACCGCGTCGTTCGGCAACGACCTGTCGACGCTGCCGAACTTCCCGGCCGAGATCCGGGCGCCCGCCGGGACCCTGCCGGGTGTGTCGTCCTTCCAGTTGCACTTCGCCGACCACGACATCCTCACGCCCGGTGACGCGCCGAACGTGCTGGTGGCGATGAACCCGGCCGCGCTGAAGGCGAACATCGGCGACCTGCCGCGCGGCGCCGAGGTGATCGTCAACACGGACGAGTTCACCAAACGGGCGATGCAGAAGGTCGGCTACGACACCAGTCCGCTGGAGGACGGGTCGCTGGACGGCTACCACCTGCACCCGGTGCCGCTGACCACGCTCACCGTGGAGGCGCTGAAGGAGTTCGACCTCAGCCGCAAGGAGGCCGAGCGCAGCAAGAACATGTTCGCGCTGGGCCTGCTGAGCTGGATGTACCACCGGCCCACCGAGGGCACGGAGAGGTTCCTCCGGTCCAAGTTCGCGAAGAAACCCGACATCGCGGCGGCCAACATCGCCGCGTTCCGGGCGGGCTGGAACTTCGGCGAGACCACCGAGGACTTCGCCGTCTCCTACGAGGTGGCCCCGGCGGCCACGGCGTTCCCGCCGGGTGTCTACCGCAACATCTCCGGCAACCTCGCCCTGTCGTACGGCCTGGTCGCCGCGAGCCGGCAGGCGGATCTGCCGCTGTATCTGGGGTCGTACCCGATCACTCCGGCGTCGGACATCCTGCACGAGCTGTCCAAACACAAGAACTTCGGCGTGCGGACCTTCCAGGCCGAGGACGAGATCGCCGGTATCGGGGCCGCGCTGGGCGCGGCCTTCGGTGGTTCGCTGGCCGTGACCACGACGAGTGGTCCCGGGGTGGCGCTGAAGTCGGAGACCATCGGCCTGGCGGTCTCCCTGGAGCTGCCGCTGCTGGTCGTGGACATCCAGCGCGGCGGGCCGTCGACGGGTCTGCCCACCAAGACCGAGCAGGCGGATCTGCTCCAGGCGATGTACGGGCGCAACGGCGAGGCCCCGGTGCCGATCGTCGCGCCGTGCACCCCGGGGGACTGCTTCGACGCGGCCCTGGAGGCGGCGCGGATCGCGCTGACGTACCGCACGCCGGTCTTCCTCCTCTCCGACGGCTATCTGGCCAACGGCTCCGAGCCCTGGCGGATCCCCGACCTGGACGAGCTGCCCGACCTGCGGGTGCGGTTCGCGCAGGGCCCGAACCACACCCTCGACGACGGTTCCGAGGTGTTCTGGCCCTACAAGCGCGATCCGCGGACGCTGGCCCGGCCCTGGGCGGTCCCGGGCACTCCGGGTCTGGAACACCGGATCGGCGGCATCGAGAAGGAAGACGGCACCGGCAACATCTCCTACTCGCCGGCCAACCACGACTTCATGGTCCGCACCCGGCAGGCCAAGATCGACGGCATCGACGTCCCGGACCTCGTGGTGGACGACCCGCACGAGGCCAGGACCCTCGTCCTGGGCTGGGGTTCGACGTACGGGCCGATCACGGCGGCCGTGCGGCGGCTGCGCCGAGCCGGGGAGTTTGTCGCGCAGGCGCATCTGCGCCATCTCAACCCCTTCCCGAAGAACCTCGGCGCGGTCCTCGGGCGCTACGACAAGGTGGTGGTGCCCGAGATGAACCTCGGGCAGCTCGCCACGCTCATCCGGGCGAAGTACCTGGTCGACGCGCAGTCGTACAACCAGGTCAACGGCATGCCGTTCAAGGCGGAGCAGCTCGCCGCGGCTCTGAAGGAGGCCATCGATGGCTGAGACGTCCACGCACGGCACGGGCACCGTCGAAGCGCTCTCCCTCGTCCCCAAGGCCGAGGCGAAGCAGTCGATGAAGGACTTCAAGTCCGATCAGGAAGTGCGCTGGTGCCCCGGCTGCGGCGACTACGCCATCCTCGCGGCGGTGCAGGGCTTCATGCCCGAGCTGGGCCTGGCGAAGGAGAACATCGTCTTCGTCTCGGGCATCGGCTGCTCCTCCCGGTTCCCGTACTACATGAACACGTACGGGATGCACTCCATCCACGGCCGCGCCCCCGCCATCGCCACGGGTCTGGCCTCCTCGCGCCGCGATCTGTCGGTATGGGTCGTCACCGGTGACGGCGACGCGCTGTCGATCGGCGGAAACCACCTGATCCACGCGCTGCGCCGCAACGTCAACCTCAAGATCCTGCTGTTCAACAACCGGATCTACGGTCTGACCAAGGGCCAGTACTCGCCGACCTCCGAGGTCGGGAAGATCACCAAGTCGACGCCGATGGGCTCGCTGGACGCGCCCTTCAACCCGGTGTCGCTGGCGATCGGCGCGGAGGCCTCGTTCGTGGCGCGGACGGTCGACTCCGACCGCAGGCATCTGACGGAGGTGCTGCGCCAGGCCGCCGCCCACCAGGGCACGGCCCTGATCGAGATCTACCAGAACTGCAACATCTTCAACGACAACGCCTTCGAGGTCCTCAAGGACAAGCAGCAGGCCGAGGAGGCCGTGATCCGGCTGGAGCACGGCAGGCCGATCCGCTTCGGCTCCGACCTGGCCAAGGGTGTCGTACGGGACCGGCTGACCGGGGACCTGAAGGTGGTCGCGGTGACGCCGGACAACGAGGACCAGGTGCTCGTCCACGACGCGCACTCCTCGTCCCCGACCACGGCGTTCGCACTGTCCCGCCTGGCCGACCCGGACACCCTGCACCACACCCCGATCGGCGTCTTCCGTGCCGTCGACCGGCCCGTCTACGACATCCAGATGACCGACCAGCTCGACCAGGCGATCGAGCAGCACGGCAAGGGCGACCTGGGCGCGCTGCTGGCGGGCGGGGACACCTGGACGGTCGCCGGCTGAGCCCTCGCTGGAGCACCGAGGCCCGGGACCGCTAGGAAGCGGCCCGGGTCTCGTCGTAGGTCAGGCGGGCCTTCTCCACGTCGTCCATGCGGTCGTGGGTCCACTGGGCGAGCGCCTTGACCTGCTCGGCGGCCTCGCGGCCCAGGTCGGTGAGGGAGTAGTCGACGCGGGGCGGGATCACCGGCTTGGCGTCGCGGTCGACGAGGCCGTCGCGCTCCAGGGTCTGGAGCGTCTGCGTGAGCATCTTCTCGCTGACGCCCCGGGCGCCGTTGCCGTACCGGCTGATCGCCCGGCGCAGCTCGCTGAACCGGTACGGGCGGTCCAGCAGCTCGATCAGGACGAGCACGCCCCAGCGGCTGGTGACGTGTTCCAGGACGAGCCGGTGCGGGCACAGGGCCTCACTATCACTTACTGCCATGCCAGTACCTTACTTCAAAGTGGGTACTTTCGAAGAGTTAGCGCTTCTCCTAGGGTTAGTGCCACCGCACCCCACAAGGAGAGTCATCACCATGAGCATCGTCGTCACCGGAGCCACCGGACAGCTCGGCCGTCACGTCGTGGAGCAGCTGCTGGAGAAGGTTCCCGCCGAGCAGATCACCGCGGTCGTGCGCAACGCCGAGAAGGCCGCCGACTTCGCGGCTCGCGGGGTGAAGATCGCACTGGCCGACTACAACGCCCCCGCGTCCTTCGACGGCCTCTTCGCCGCCGGCGACAAGGTCCTGCTGATCTCGGGCAACGAGTTCGACAAGGGCCGGGTCGCCCAGCACGAGGTCGTCATCGACGCCGCCAAGGCCGCCGGAGTCGCCCTGCTCGCCTACACCAGCGCCCCGGGCACCCTGACCGCCGCGCTCGCCGACGACCACCGCGGCACCGAGGAGGCCCTGCTGGGCTCGGGTGTGCCCTACGCGCTGCTGCGCAACGGCTGGTACCACGAGAACTACACCGAGAACCTCGCCCCGACGCTGGAGCACAACGCGGTCGTCGCCGCAGCCGGCGAGGGCAGGGTCTCCTCCGCCTCCCGCGCCGACTACGCCGCCGCCGCCGTCGCCGTGCTGACCGGCGAGGGGCACGAGAACCAGACGTACGAGCTGGGCGGCGACACCGCGTGGAGCTTCGCCGAGTACGCGGCCGAGCTGAGCCGGCAGACCGGCAAGGAGATCACCTACAACGCGGTCACGCCCGAGGCGCTCACCGGCATCCTGGCCGGTGCCGGGCTGCCCGAGCAGTTCGCCCAGATCCTGGCCGGGGTCGACGCCTCCATCGAGAAGGGTGAGCTGGTCGTCTCGACCGGCGACCTGTCCCGCCTGGCCGGCCGTCCGACCACCCCGTTCTCCGAGGCCATCGCCGCCGCGCTCAAGGGCTGAACTCCCCCGGCGGGCCCTTGAGCCGCCCCACCCCCGGCTGTCATGACCGTATGCCGATACGGGCATGACAGCCGGGGGTGCCCGGCGTTACCTTCGTGGTCGCGGAAGACGACGTGCGAAGTGCGAAGGAGGGGGCCCGTGACCGGCAAGCCGAAGGGCGAGGCGCGGATAGGACTGCTGAACGGGTTCGCGGCCTACGGGATGTGGGGGCTCGTCCCCCTGTTCTGGCCCCTGCTGAAGCCGGCGGGGGCGGTGGAGATCCTGGCCCACCGGATGGTGTGGTCGCTGGTCTTCGTCGGCGCCGCCCTGCTCGTGCTGCGCCGCTGGGCCTGGGCCGGAGAGCTGCTGCGGCAGCCGCGCAAGCTGGCGCTGATCACGGTCGCCGCGACGGTCATCACCGTCAACTGGGGCCTGTACATCTGGTCCGTGAACTCCGGGCACGTCGTCGAGGCCTCCCTCGGGTACTTCATCAACCCGCTGGTCACCATCGGGATCGGGGTGCTGCTGCTGAAGGAGCGGCTGCGGCCGGTGCAGTGGGCGGCGGTCGGGACCGGCTGCACGGCGGTCGTCGTGCTGACCATCGGCTACGGACGGCCCCCGTGGATCTCGCTCGCCCTCGCCTTCTCCTTCGCCACGTACGGGCTGGTGAAGAAGAAGGTGGGCCTTGGCGGCATCGAGTCGCTGGCCGCCGAGACCGCGATCCAGTTCCTGCCCGCGCTCGGCTTCCTGGTGTGGCTGACCGGGCGGGGCGACTCCACGTTCAGCACCGAGGGCGCCGGGCACGCGGCCCTGCTCGCCTCGGCCGGCATCGTCACCGCGCTGCCCCTGGTCTGCTTCGGCGCGGCCGCGATCCGCGTGCCCCTGTCCACCATCGGCCTGCTGCAGTACTCCACGCCGGTCATCCAGTTCCTGCTCGGCATCCTCTACTTCCACGAGGAGATGCCGCCGGAGCGCTGGGCCGGGTTCGCGCTGGTGTGGCTGGCGCTGACGCTCCTCACCTGGGACGCGCTGCGCACCGCCCGTCGCGCCGCCCGCGCGCTCACCGACGAGATCAGCGTGCCCAGCACCACCAGGACGACCGGCACGACCAGCGCCGCCCGGAACGCCGAGAGCGTGGCCTCGGGACCGGACCCGGTGGACGCCAGGCCGTAGACCGCGGTCACCGCCTGGATGCCGATCACGGAGCCGAAATGCGTGGCGGCGGGTACGAGCCGACCTCCCTCGGCAGCACGCCGCACGCCACGATCCAGTCCCTGGTGACCTGGACGGAGGAACACCAGGACGAGATCGCCGCGGCCCGGACCGCGTACGGCACCCGCGCCGTATAACTGGTACATGACACAGACACCGGCACGTCCCGCCCCCGTGCACTGGAAGGTCGTCATCGACGCGAACGACCCGCACGCGCAGGCCGACTTCTGGGCCGCCGCGCTCCACTACGAGGTCGAGGACAACAGCGTCCTCATCGGGAAGCTGCTCGGCGCCGGTGTCGTGCCGGAGGAACTCGTCGTGGAGTTCCACGGCCGTCACGCCTTCCGGGACCTGGTCGCCGTACGGCACCCCGAGGACCCGTTCGAGGAGGAGAGCGGGACCGGGCTGGGGCGGCGGCTGCTGTTCCAGCGGGTGCCGGAGACCAAGACGGTCAAGAACCGGCTCCATCTCGATCTGCACCCGGGCGAGGGGCGGCGCGAGGAGGAGGTCGCGCGACTGGAAGGGTTCGGGGCGAGGGTGCTGCGGCGGGTCGCGGAGCAGGGCGGCGAGTGGGCTCTGATGGCGGACCCGGAGGGGAACGAGTTCTGCGTGCAGTGACAGCGGCGAACACCGGCCGTCCTCACAACGCCCTGTCCTGTTCAGACTCTTGACGGAGAGTCAGTACGAGCTTCACCATCCAGGCACCCCATTCACTCTGGGCGGCCTTCGGACACCCCACGGGCCGCCCGAAGGAACTCGGAGTCCCCACATGAAGCTCTCCGTTTCCGCGCGTGCCGTGGCAGCAGGCGGCATAGCGAGTGTCATGCTCCTGACCAGTGGCGCCGTGGCCGATGCCGCGTCCGCTCCCCCGAGACCGGCGGCGGCGCCCGACCTGCCCCTGGCGGGCGTCAAGGCCCACCTGACCCAGCTGCAGTCCATAGCCACCGCCAACGGCGGCAACCGCGCGCACGGCCGGACCGGCTACAAGGCCTCGATCGACTACGTGAAGGCCAAGCTGGACGCCGCCGGATTCACCACCACGCTCCAGCAGTTCACCGCCTCGGGACGCACCGGCTACAACCTGATCGCCGACTGGCCCGGCGGTGACGCGAACCAGGTCGTGATGGCCGGCTCGCACCTCGACAGCGTCTCCTCCGGGGCCGGCATCAACGACAACGGGTCCGGCTCGGCCGCCGTCCTGGAGACCGCCCTCGCCGTGTCCCGGGCGCAGTACAAGCCCACCAAGCATCTGCGGTTCGCCTGGTGGGGCGCGGAGGAACTCGGCCTGGTCGGCTCCCGCTACTACGTCAACCGGCTGACGACCGGGGACCGTTCGAGGATCAGCGCCTACCTCAACTTCGACATGATCGGCTCCCCGAACCCCGGCTACTTCGTCTACGACGACGACCCGGCGGTCGAGAAGACCTTCAAGGACTACTTCAGCGGCCTCGGCGTCCCGACCGAGATCGAGACCGAGGGCGACGGCCGCTCCGACCACGCGCCCTTCAAGAGCGCGGGCGTGCCGGTGGGCGGCCTGTTCACCGGGGCCAGCCGCGCGAAGACGGCGGCGCAGGCGGCCAAGTGGGGCGGTACGGCCGGGCAGGCCTTCGACCGCTGCTACCACTCCTCCTGCGACACCACCGCCAACATCAACGACACGGCCCTCGACCGCAACAGCGACGCGGTCGCGTACGCGGTGTGGGAACTGTCGGAGTAGTCCGGGTCACCCCTCCTGGTCGCGGGCGCGTTCCGTGAGGCGGCCCATGCGGGCCCGGGCCGACTCCAGTTGCTCGACCTCCTCGGCGGCCGGACCGTCCTCGGCGGCGAGCTCGGTCCACAGGCCGATCAGGTCGCGCCCCAGCTCCAGGCCCACCGACGGGTCGCGCACGGCCCGCCAGGCGGTGGCCGCGCTCTGCACGTTGCCGTAGGCGGCCTCCGCGTCGCCCGTACGGCGGCGGGCACCGGCCAGGTCGAGCGACAGCCGGAAGGCACGGAGCGGGTCGCCCGCCAGGTAGGCGATGTACGCGCTGAGTTCACCCAGCCGGAGCACCTCGGGGTGCTCCGGCCCCAGCGCCGCCGACGCCTGTGCGACGGTCTGCTCCGCCAGCCCGGCCGCCGCCTCGATCCTGCCCTCCTTCACGGCCTCGTTGATCCGCGTGATCGGCTCCGCGACGAGGGAGGGGGTTGCGGAGTCGCCCGGGGTGCCGGGCGTTTCGTCCCCGAACATGGCCTCCGCGACGGCGTCGAAGCCGCGGGCGGGGGTGGGCTTGGCGTCGAGGTCGGCGAGCAGCTCCGCTTCGAGCACCGGGTCGGGCTTCCTGGTGCGCCGGGGCGCGGCGGCGGGACCCGCTTCGGGGATGGGGAGCGGCCGCACGTCCATGGGCGGAGGCGGCCCGAACTCACCCGTCGGGGGCGCGACCGTGCCGGGCGGTGCGGCCGGGCCCGGGGGCGTGTCTTCGGGTGCGGGCGGCTCCTGTACGGCGCGCAGCCGGAACGTCGGGGCCGCGCCGAGATCACCGGGCTCCGGTACGGGGCGCAGGACGTGTGTGGCGCTGTCCCTGTGCGGGGGCTCCTGCTCCGCGGCGAGTGGCATCGGTCCGGGATCCTGAGGGGACGGTTCGGCAGCAGCGCCGGCCTCGGGCCACTCCGTCACCGGACCCGACGAGGGAAACTCCGCCGCAGCGCCCGACGTGGGGAGACCCGCCACCGGCCCGACCTCAGGCGGGTCGACAGCCGCACCCGCCTCGGGCCACTCCGTCACCGGACCCGACGAGGGAAACTCCGCCGCAGCGCCCGACGTGGGGAGACCCGTCACCGGCCCGACCGCGGGCGGGTCGACAGCCGGGCCGACCGTGGGCCGCTGCGTCGACGTGCCGGCCGTGGGTGGTTCCGATGCCGTGGGCGACTCGGCAGCCGCACCCGCCTCGGGCCACTCCGTCACCGGGCCCGACATGGGCAGCTCCGCCTCAGCGCCCGAGCTGGGCAGACCGGTCACGGGCCCGACCGCAGACGGCTCGGCAGCCGCACCCGCCTTCGGCCACTCCGTCACCGGACCCGACGAGGGAAACTCCGCCGCAGCACCCGACGTGGGCAGCCCCGCCACCGGCCCGACCGCAGGCGGCTCGACAGCCGGGCCGGCCGGGGGCCACTGCGTCGACGCGCCGGCCGTGGGTGGTTCCGTGGGCGGCTGCGCGGCCGGGGGCGCTTCCGGCGGGCGTCCCGCGACGGCCTCCTCCGGCGGGGTCGTACGGACCGGCTCGGCCGTGAAGTGGCTGGAGCCGTCCGGGTCGACCCGGAGGGGGACGACGTAGCCGATGCGCTCGTCGTGGATCGTGGCGAGGACGGCATGGCCGGTGGCGAGGGCGATGTGGTGGAGGCGGTTCAGGACGGCCTTGTGGATCTCCTCGCCGGGGGCCGCGAAGACCGGGACGCCGCCGACGGACGCACTGTCGGACACGCCCGCCGCTCCGGCACCGGCACCGGATCCGGCACCGTGTCCTGTTGTCCCGGGGACATGGACGTCGATCGGCGCCGCCGGAGTCGCCGCGTGTGCGGCCTGTTTCTGTTCCCGCTTCTTCTCGCGGCTGAGTCGCGACATCGTCCCCTCACTCGGCGTCGTACACCTACTTGTCGAGTGTGTCCGCTCGCTCCCGTTTCTCACGTCACCGCGGTGTCACAGGCTCGTCCCAAGGACTGTAGGCCCCGGCGCGCGTTGTTCCTGCCAGCATGAAGATCGGGAGTACGAGGGAGGAGAGGTGCGTGCAGACAGGCATGCGACAAGGCCCGGAGATCTGGATCCGCGGCCCGGTGGCCACCCCGGAGCCGGGACCGCCGGAGCCGGCCCACGCCCATGCCGGGGCCCGGCGGTTCTCCTGGGTCGGCACGCACGGCGGCGCGGGCGTCTCCACGCTCGCCGCGGTCTACGGCGGTCATGACAGCGGCCGCGCCTGGCCCGGGCCGGGCGACCCGCCGTCGGTGCTGCTGGTCGCCCGGACGCACGCGGCCGGGCTGGACACGGTCGCCGGTGCGGTGGAGATCTTCCGGCGCGGTCAGGCTCCGCCGGGGCTCGACCTCGACGGCGTCGTCCTCGTGGCGGACGCCCCGGGCCGGCTGCCGCGCCCGCTTGCCCAGCGGGTCAAGTCCCTGGAGGCGGTCATCGACGTGTACCGCGTGCCGTGGGTGCCGTCCTGGCGGCTCGGTGAACTGGGCCACCCGCCGCGCGAGACGGCGCCCCTGGCCAGACTGACGGGAGCGGCACGCTGACGGCCGCGCCCCTGTCGGCGGGGGAGATCGCGGCGGGCGTACGGGCCCGGGAGCTGCGCGCGGTGGACGTGGTCGCGGCGGCGCTGGAACGGATCGACCGGGCCGATCCGGAGCTGTGCGCGTTCGTCGAGGTGTGGCACGAGGAGGCGCTGCGACGGGCGGGCGAGGTGGACACGCTGCTCGACGGGCGTTCCGGGGGTGTCCCTCGCACGAGTGGAGCCGACGGCTCCGAGCACCTCCGGCGCGCGGGCGGAGCCCTCGACGGGGTGGGGAATCTCCCCTGTAGGAGCACAGCCGCCAGACCCGGGGGTGTCCCTCGCACGAGTGGAGCCGACGGCTCCGAGCACCTCCGGCGCGCGGGCGGAGCCCTCGACGGGGTGGGGAATCTCCCCTGTAGGAGCACAGCCGCCAGACCCGGGGGTGTCCCTCGCACGAGTGATGCCGACAGCTCCGGGGATGCCCCTCGCACGAGTGGTGCCGGAGGGGCAGGGGGTGTCGCCGACGGGTTCGCGGAGGGCGGGTCGCTGCCGCTCGCCGGTGTGCCCATCGCCGTGAAGGGGCGTCACGGGATGCGTGCGGCGGGGCCGCTGGTCGCGGCCGGAGGGATCGTCGTGGGGGCGACCTCCGTGCCCGGGCCGGGGACGCCCTGGCAGACCTGGGGGCTCGGCGCGCGCGGCCGGACCGTCAACCCGTGGCGGGCCGACCGCACTCCGGGCGGTTCCTCGGCCGGGTCGGCGGTGGCGGTGGCGGCCGGTCTTGTGCCGCTGGCGACGGGCAGTGACGGGGCCGGGTCGGTGCGGATCCCGGCGGCGTGGTGCGGGGTCGTCGGGCTGAAGACCACGGCCGGACGGCTGCCCTCCGCCGACCGTACGGGGCTTGCCGTCCCCGGCGTGCTCGCCCGCTCGGCGTCGGACGCGGCGTGCTGGTGGCAGGTGGTGACGGGTGAGCCGGAGCCGGTCCCCCCGACCCTGCCCGTCACCGCCCTCTGGTCGCCCGACCTCGGTTTCGCCGGGCCCGATCCGGAGCCCGTCGCCCTCGCCCGGGCGGCGGTGGAACGGCTCGTGGCGGCGGGTGTCGTACGGCTCGTACGACCGCGGGTGCCGCCGCGGCTCATGGACCCCGGGCCCGCGTGGCTCGCCCTGCGCGCACCCGGTGCCGACCTGGCCGGGGCCCACCGCGTCCGGGCGGAGAACGACCGGCGGCTGGCCGGGCTGTTCGGCGATGCCGAGCTGCTGCTGACGCCCACGGCACCCACCGCGCCGCACGGCCACGAAGGACCAGGGGACCGTTACTCCACCTCGCTCACCTGGGCGTTCAACCTCAGCGGGCATCCGGCGCTGAGCCTTCCGGCGGGCTTCGGCGAGGACGGCTGCCCGGCCGGGCTGCACCTGGTCGCGCCGCACGGGCGGGAGGCGCTGCTGCTGGCCGTGGCCCGGGAGGCGGAGGCGCGTATCGGGAGCTGACGGCGCCCCGGGCGTGCGGCCACCCCTGGCGGATTTGAATGCGCGCGCATATGATGCAAGCGCCTGTAATCGCCGCACGCCTTTCTTCACGCCTTTCTTCTGGGGGACGCCATGACCCGCCGCTTCCTTTTCGTCCTGGGCAGCGCCCGTACCGAGGGCAACTCCGAGCTGCTGGCCCGCCGGGCCGCCGAGCAACTGCCCCCGGACGCCGAACAGCAGTGGCTCGACCTCTCCGAGCATCCCGTGCCCGACTTCGAGGACCTGCGGCACGACAGCGACCATGTCCGCCCCACCGAGGGCAACCACGCCCTCCTGCTCGACGCCACGCTCGCGGCGACGGACATCGTGATCGTCACGCCCCTGTACTGGTACTCGGTCTCCGCGCAGACCAAGCGCTACCTGGACTACTGGTCGGGCTGGCTGCGCACGCCCGGCCTCGACTTCAAGGCGACCCTGGCCGGACGCACCCTGTGGGGCGTCACCGCCCTCGCGCACCGGGAGGAGGTGGTCGCCGACCCGCTGATCGGGACGCTGCACAACTCGGCCGCGTACCTGGGGATGCGCTTCGGCGGGGTGCTGCTCGGCAACGGCAGCAAGCCCGGTGACGTGCTGAACGACACCGAGGCGCTGACCCGGGCGAAGACGTTCTTCTCCCAGGAGGCACCGCCCGCCCGGTTCCTGTACGAGAAGTGAGCCCTACGCGGTGATGTCCTTCGTCGTGAAGCGGGCCCAGGCCGCGGAGCCGAACACCGCCGCGTACAGGGCCTGGAGGCCGAGGTTCTTCGTCAGGTCGTCCCAGTAGACCGGCTCGCGCATGAGGTCGGCGAAGGACAGCCAGTAGTGCGAGAAGAAGTACGGCTGGAGGGCGTGCAGCTGCGGGATCTGGTCGAGGATCTGGACGGTGATCAGCAGGCCGACGGTGGTCGCCATCGCCGCGATGCCGCTGCCCGTGAGCGTCGAGACGAACAGGCCCAGCGCCGCGACGCCGATCAGTGACGCGGCGACGGCGAGGGCGATCAGCAGGGCTCTGCCCAGGCCCTCGGCGAAGCTGATCCGCGTACCGGAGATGGTCGTCAGGTCGCCCAGCGGAAACAGCAGCGCGCCGACCGTCAGCGCCGAGACGGCGACCACGAGCGTGGCCGCCAGGCAGAAGATGACGACGGTCGCGTACTTGGTGAGCAGCAGGCGGCTGCGCCCGGCCGGGGCGACCAGCAGATAGCGGAGGGTGCCCGCGTTCGACTCGCCGGCGATCGCGTCACCCGCGACGACGCCGATCGCCATCGGCAGGAAGAAGGGGAGGGTGGCGGCCAGGGCGGTGAAGACGAGGAACAGGCCGTTGTTGGTGATCTGCGAGATGAAGGCCGGTCCTCCCCCGCCGCCGGCCGACGATCCGTCGCCCGTTTCGATCTTGACGGCGATGCCGACCAGTACGGGCACGCCCGCCAGGACGGCCAGCAGCGCGAGGGTGCGCCAGCGCCGGAAGGTCGTGGTGAGCTCGCTGCGCAGCAGCCCGAAGGTCCAGAGCGGGCTCACCGGGCGTACGGCGACCCGCGCCGTGTCAGCCCGCGACATCGAAGCCCTCCCCCGTCAGTGCCACGAACGCGTCCTCCAGCGAGGCCCGTTCGACCGTGAAGCCCCGCACCCGCACCCCGGCCGTCACCAGCGCGGCGTTCACCTCGGCGAGGTCGCGGTCCGGCGGTTCGCCGGTCACCCGGTCGTCGGTGACGACGACGTCGCCGACGCCCTGCTCCTTCAGCACCCGGGCCGCCTCCGCCGGGTCCGGCGTGGTCACCACCAGCCTGCCGCGTGCCCCGGCGGACAGCTCCGCCACCGGGCCCTGCGTGATCAGACGGCCCTGGGCCATCACGGCCGCGTGCGTGCAGACCTGCTCGATCTCGTCGAGCAGATGGGAGGAGAGGAAGACGGTCGTGCCGTCCGAGGCCAGCTCCCGGATCAGGGTGCGGATCTCGCGCATGCCCTGCGGGTCGAGGCCGTTGGTCGGCTCGTCGAGCACCAGCAGCCGGCGCGGCTGGAGCAGCGCGGCCGCCAGGCCCAGGCGCTGTTTCATGCCCAGCGAGTACGCCTTGGCCTTCTTGCCCCCTGCGGCCGTCAGGCCCACCCGGTCCAGGGCGGCGGCGACCCGGGCCCGCCGGGTGCGCGGATCGGCGGCCGGGTCGGCCGAGTCGTACCGGATGAGGTTGTCGCGGCCGGAGAGGAAGCCGTAGAGGGCCGGGCCCTCGATGAGGGCGCCGACGTGCGGCAGCACGGCGCGGGTGGCCCGGGGCATGGGCTGCCCGAGGACCCGCGCCGTGCCGGAGGTGGCCTCGATGAGGCCCATCAGCATGCGGATGGTGGTGGTCTTGCCGGAGCCGTTGGGGCCGAGGAAGCCGAAGACGCTGCCCGCCGGGACGGTCAGGTCGAGACCGTCGACGGCGAGTTGTCCGCCGCGGTAGCGCTTGGTGAGCGCGTGGGTGGCGATGGCCGGTTCCCCGGCCGCGGCATCCGCGCCGCTCGGCTCCGGCACCCGCTCGGGCTCCGTGGCGGACGGTTCGCCCATCGGCTTCCTCGTTCTCCTGACGTCCCGGGGGCTGCGGACGTCCTGTGGCGGTACGGGACCTACTTGCCGGCGTCGGCCGCCTTCACGAGCGCGTCCTTGGTGACCAGGCCGACGTAGACCTTGCCGTCGTCCGTGATCAGGGCGTTGACCAGGCGGGTCGAGAAGACCGTGCCCGAGCCGAACTTGCCGGTGACCTTGTCGCCGAGCGAGTTCATGAAGCCGCCGAGGTCGCCGCCGGCCTCGCCGGAGGGCACGCCCTCGCCGCCGGTGTCGAAGGTGGCTATGGCGTTCCAGCCCTCGCCGATGGTCTTCATGCCGTCGAGGTCCTGGCCGAGGTCCTTCTCCGACTTCGGGAGGGACTTCGGGGCGTGCTCGCGCGCTTCGGCCTCGCCGGACGCCTTCGGCTCCGAGGCCTTCTCCTCGGTGACCTTCGCCCCCTTCGGCGGGGTGAAGTCGAAGGTCGAGGCGGCCGGCTTGGCGAAGTCGACCTGGGTGAAGCCCGCGTCGACGACGGCGGAGCCACCGCTCGCCGGGGTCAGCGTGAACTTCAGCGGCGTGCCCGTCTTCGCGTCCACGGCCACGGTGATCGCACCGACCGTGGAGCCGGACTGCTTCGGCTTGATGAGCAGCTTGTAGGCGTCCCGGCCGGCGACCTGGGCGGTGCCGTCGACGGTCACGGAGGTCGTGTCGTCGGCGGCCTTGAGGGCCTCCTCGGCGAAGTCCTTCGGCGTGGCCGGCGGCTGCTGCCGGTCCTTGCCGCTCTCGGCGGCGGTGCCGTGGTGGACCTCGTTCGACTTGCTGTCGTAGGCCCAGACGTCCTTGCCGTTGTGGACGATGCTGTACTCGGCGGCGTTCTCCAGCAGCGACAGCTTCTGCCTGTCCGGGCCGTCGGCCGCGACGCGCAGGGTGTGCGTGCCGGAGGCCAGTTCGGTGAGCTTGGCGGTCGGGTCGGCGGAGGAGCCGCCCTCGCCCCCGCCCGCGGCGCCGGACATCAGGCTGCTCTCCAGACCGCCGAGGTCCGGCAGTCCGAGGTCCGTGCTGATCTTCACGGTGCCGGACAGCTGCTGGACGTCCGACTTGGCGATCTTCTCGATGAGCTGCTGTGCGGTGATCTTCGGGAGGTCCGGGTCACCGGAGTCGGCGAGCGCGGGGACCAGCCCGATCGTCGCGGCCGCCACCCCCATCACCGTGACCGGTACGACGTACCGTGCGGCCTTGCGCCGTCCGGAACGCTGCTCGTCGACCTCCCCGGCGGTCGTGCTGTCGTCGGATGCGTACGGTGCCATGTGTGCCCTACCTCCGTGGTCGGCGGCGGCTGTCCGTGTCGTCCACGCACTCGTCCCTGAGCCGCCATTCTCACCCGAACAGGTGAGGAGTGGTGTCTTTCCGTGGTGTCCATCTGACCAAATCGGCCAGGGCAATACGTCAGACCCCGGACTCAACTCCACGTACTGCTGGGGTATGACACGGAGGGACGGCTCCTCCCCCGACCCGTAGGGGTCGTACGGGAAAGACCGGCTAGCCGGCCCGGTGCACGACCGCGTCGCACAGCTCCACGAGTGCCGTCTTCGCGGCGCACTCGGGCAGGGGGGCCAGCGCCGAACGGGCGTCCTCGGCGTAGCGGACGGTGTCCTTCCGGGCCTGTTCCAGCGCCGGGTGGGCGCGCAGCAGGCGCAGGGCCTCGGCGTGCCGCTGGTCGTCGGTGAGGTCGGAGTCCAGCAGCTCGCACAGGGCGATGTCATCCGCGAGCCCGAGCCGGGCCGCCCGCTCGCGCAGCCGCAGCACCGGCATCGTGGGGATGCCCTCGCGCAGATCGGTGCCGGGCGTCTTGCCGGACTCGTGCGAGTCGGAGGCGATGTCCAGGACGTCGTCGGCGAGCTGGAAGGCGACGCCGAGCCGCTCGCCGTACTGGGTCAGCACGTCCACGGTCGTCTCGCCGGCGCCGGACATCATCGCGCCGAACCGGCACGACACGGCCACCAGCGAACCGGTCTTGCCGCCCAGCACGTCCAGATAGTGCTCGACGGGGTCGCGGCCGTCCTGCGGTCCGGCCGTCTCCAGGATCTGTCCGGTCACCAGCCGTTCGAACGCCTCGGCCTGCACCCGCACCGCCTCGGGGCCGAGGTCGGCCAGGGTGTGCGAGGCACGGGCGAAGAGGAAGTCGCCGGTGAGGACCGCGACGGAGTTGCCCCAGCGGGTGTTCGCGCTCGCCACCCCGCGGCGCACCGTCGCCTCGTCCATCACGTCGTCGTGGTACAGCGTGGCGAGGTGGGTCAGCTCCACGACGACGGCCGACGGCACGATCCCGGGCGCGTACCGGTCACCGAACTGGGCGGACAGCATCACGAGCAGCGGACGGAACCGCTTGCCACCGGCCCGCACCAGGTGCTGGGCGGCCTCCGTGATGAAGGGCACCTCGCTCTTGGTGGCCTCGAACAAGCCTTCCTCGACAGCCGCCAACCCGGCCTGGACATCGGCTTCCAGAGCCTGGTCCCGCACGCTCAGCCCGAACGGCCCGACGTCGGTCACGAGGGGTCTCCTGTCTGCTGTGTCTGCCGGTGATTACGCGGATTGTCGATAGGTCGCTGCCATCACTCGAGTCAGCGTATCCGGTCACGTTTCGATCACCGCCAGCGCCCATGGTTACAGGCCGGGTGGTATCTGATCACGACCGTTATGTTTTCGATCAGCTCATAAGAACAGACATTTATCGACTTACCAGGAGGTAGTGAGATATACACGATTTGCCATGACGATTGAGCAAATTCCCATTGGCGGTAATTGCCCCACAGGCTCGTGATCAGTGAGTTGAGTCACGTTAACCCCTGTGCCGCGCCACCCGGGCATCGACCCGTACCCCCTTCAGCCGAACGCCAGTTGAACCTTGCCTGTCGCAAAGGATCAAGCGGGCCAAATGCCCCCGACCAAGGTCAACCGCGCGATATGTGACTCCGGTGCTTGTTCCCGACATGTGCTTTCGCATACGTTCCCGGCCTGTCCGGCGGACGCCGAATCCTGCCACCGCCCGGACCCCCACAACGAACCGACTCACTCACGCAGGGCAGGAGCGGGGGACCCAGGTAAGTCGCCGGTCCGCACAGCGGCACGGCTCGGGGTGAAGCCGCGCACGGCAGTACACCGCCGTACGCGGCCGGGCACCTCCCGGCCCGAACCCGACAGCTCACCTCGCAGGCGCCGGAGAGGAATTTCGCCATGGCCGGACGAGGCAAGCACCGTCGCCCCAGAACCAACCCGCTCTCCCGAGGTGTCGCCATCGCGGGCACCGGCGGAGCGGCACTCACCCTCCCGCTCCTCGGAGCCACCTACGCGAGCGCCGCCGAGGCGCCGCAGAGCGCACCCGCCGTCGCACAGTCCGTGCAGCGGGCCGCCCAGCCCAAGTCGCTCACGTACACCGTGGCCAAGGGCGACACCCTCTACCGCATCGCGGACAAGTACGACGTCGCGGGCGGCTGGAAGAAGCTCTACAAGGACAACCGCTCCGCCATCGGCGACAGCCCGAAGCTGATCCACCCGGGTCTGAAGCTGAAGGTGTCGACGACCAAGGCCGCCGCCGCCCCGAAGAAGGCGGCCAAGCCGGCCGCCGCGGCCAAGCCGGCCGGTGGCGTCGCCAAGGTCACCCAGGCCTCCGCCAAGACCTACGCCGACAACCTCGACGGTTGGATCCGCGAGGCGCTGGACATCATGGCGCAGAAGGGCATCCCGGGGTCGTACGACGGCATCCACCGCAACGTCATGCGCGAGTCGTCCGGCAACCCCCAGGCGATCAACAACTGGGACTCCAACGCGGTCAAGGGCACCCCGTCCAAGGGCCTGCTCCAGACCATCGACCCGACCTTCCAGGCCTACCACGTGGACGGCACGTCGTGGGACCCGTACGACCCGGTCGCCAACATCACGGCGGCCTGCAACTACGCGGCCGACCGCTACGGCTCGATCGACAACGTCAACGGCCCGTACTGATCCGCCCGGCCCAGCAGTCGCTCGAGGACGACGGCGATGCCGTCGTCCTCGTTCGACAGGGTGATCTCGTCGGCCACGGCCTTGAGTTCGGGATGGGCGTTCGCCATCGCGACGCCATGGGCGGCCCAGTCGAACATCGGGATGTCGTTGGGCATGTCACCGAAGGCGATGGTGTCCGCCGGCCGCAGCCCCAGATGCTCGGCCGCCAGCGCCAGGCCCGTCGCCTTGGTGACGCCGCACGGCTGGAGCTCTACCGTGCCGGGCCCCGACATCGTCACCGTCGCCAGTGAGCCGACCACCGAACGGGCCGTCGCCGCCAACTCGTCGTCCGTCAGGTAGGGATGGCGCAGCAGCACCTTGCTGATCGGCTCGCCCCACAGGTGGTCGCGCCGCTCGACCCGTACGGCCGGCAGGGTCGGGTGCGGCATCAGATAGCCCGGCTCGATGAGCGTGAGCCCGTCGACCCCGTCCTGGTCGACCGCGGCGTACACCTCCCCCACCTCGGCCTCGATCTTGCCGAGCGCGGTCTCCGCCAGTTCCCGGTCCAGGGTGATGGACCACAGCAGCCGGTCCGCGCCCGCGTCGTACACCTGCGCGCCCTGCCCGCACACCGCGAGCCCCGTGCAGCGGAGGTCGTCGAGGAGCGGTCGCACACGCGGCGCCGGCCGGCCCGTCACCACGAGGTGCTGCGCACCGGTGTCCACCACCCGCGCGAGTGCGGCGAGCGACCGGTCGGAGAGGGTGTCGTCGCCGCGCAGCAGCGTTCCGTCCAAGTCGGTGGCGATGAGTGAATATGCGATGGGTGCGGCCATGATCAGAGAATACGGACAGCGCGCCCGTTCGTTTCATCCCCCGGCGCACGCCGATTGCCCGGTTGAAGGCCTCTGTACCAGTTGGCAACAACATGGTCCGCTACCTACCGTCGGGGCCGTCTCGAGCGGTACCTTCCATGTGTCCAGGGGGGACTTGATCGGGGGGTCAGGTTGAGCAGTGGGCGCATTCGCGTGGCTGGGCCCGGGGAGCTCGGCGAAGGGGAGAAGGAGCGCTGGCGCGCACTGCGCGCTGCCTCCGAGGCACCGCGCAACCCCTTCATGGAACCGGAGTTCACCGAAGCCGTCGGCCTGGTGAGGCCGCGGGCACGGGTCGCGGTGGTGTACGAGGGTCTGGAGCCGGTCGGCTTCCTGCCCTACGAACGGGGCCCGTTGGGCCAGGGCCGGGCGATCGGGCTCGGCGTCTCGGACGCGCAGGGGGCGATCCTGCGGCCCGGCCTGGACCTGGACACGGTCCGGCTCCTCAAGGCCTGCTCGGTGTCGAGCTTCGCCTTCGACAACCTGGAGGCCGAGCAGCGGCTGTTCGTCCGGTACGCGGCCGAGGAGCACGCCACCTACGTCGTCGACGTGGAGAAGGGCTACGAGACGTACGAGTCGGTGCTGCGCGCCCAGTCGCCGAAGTTCCTGAAGACCACCCTGGCCAAGGAGCGCAAGCTGGGACGGCAGGCCGGCGAGACGCGGTTCGTGTTCGACGAACGCGACCCGGCCGCGCTGCGCACCCTCATGGAGTGGAAGTCGGCGCAGTACCGCAGGACGGGCCGGCAGGACCGCTTCGCACGGGAGTGGATCACCCGGCTCGTGGGACGGCTGGCCCGGACCCGGACACCGGAGTGCAACGGCACGCTGTCCGTGCTGTACGCCGGGGAGCGGCCCGTCGCCGCGCACTTCGGACTGCGCTCGGCATCCGTCCTGGCCTGCTGGTTCCCGGCCTACGACCCGGAGTTCGCGAAGTACTCGCCGGGTCTGGTGCTGCACCTGCGGATGGCCGAGGCGGCGGCCGCCGAGGGCATCGGCATGCTCGACCTGGGGCGGGGCGCGGCGGAGTACAAGGACGCGCTGAAGACGGGCGAACTGCCCGTGTACGAGGGTGCGGTGACGCGGCCGGGGGCGGGCGCGGCGCTGCACTGGCTGAGCCGCGAGCCGGCGCGCCGCGCGCACAGTTTCGTCCGGGGCAGGCCGCGGCTCGCGGCGCTGGCCGCGCGGACCCTGAAGGGCGCGGCCCGGCTGCGCCGTACCTGAGCACGAGTTCGTACCTGACACGAGTGGGGGGTGAGGGGCGCATGGCTCGTTCGTCGCGTGCGCGGGAGGAGATACGGCGGTTCCTGGACATCGGGGCGGTGCAGGTCGCTGAGCTGGATCTCGACGGCCTCGACGGTGACGAGGCCGTGCTCAGACCCGGGCCGGGGAGTCCGCCGGTGACGCACGGCGAGGTGTTCGTGCTGGTCCGCAGGGGTGGGCGGCCCGTGGGCACGCTGCTCGGGCGGGTGCCGGAGGGGGCGGACACGCGGGGGGTGCTGGCGGAGCGGGCGCGGGCGGAGTGTGCGCGAGCGGAATGTGCGCCCCTTTCTTCTCCTTCCGCGAGCGCGGACGCCGGTGCGCCCGGGGACGCGGGGTCTGCCGGGGAGCCTCCGTACGCCAGTGTCGTCGTCGCGACCCGGGAGCGGGCCGGGCAGCTGGCCCGCGCTCTGGACTCGCTGCTGGCGCAGGACCATCCACGGTTCGAGGTCGTCGTCGTCGACAACGCGCCCGTGACGGACGAGACGCGGGAGCTGGTCGAGCGGAAGTACGCCGAGCGCGTGCGGTACGTGTGCGAGCGGGTGCCCGGCCTCGCGGTCGCGCACAACGCGGGCCTCGCGGCCGTCCAGGGCGAGGTGGTCGCCTTCACCGACGACGACGTGGTCGCCGACCCGCGCTGGCTGACCGAGCTGACCACGCCCTTCGCCGCCGACGCCGGACTCGGCTGCACCACCGGGCTGATCCTGCCCGCGCGGCTGACGACCCCGGCCCAGGTGCTGCTGGAGAGCCACGGCGGCTTCGCGAAAGGCTTCACTCCAAGGACGTACGACCCGGCGCGTCCGCCGGTCGACGAACCGCTGTTCCCGTTCACGGCGGGGCGGTTCGGCTCCGGCGCCAACATGGCGTTCCGTACGGCGGTGCTGCGTTCCGTCGGCGGTTTCGACCCGGCCACCGGTGCCGGTACGGCCGCCCGGGGCGGCGACGACCTCTACGGCTTCGTCCGTGTCCTGGCCCAGGGGCACCGGCTGCGCTACACGCCGTCCGCGCTGGTGTGGCACCACCACCGGGAGACCTGGCGGGACCTGGAGACCCAGGCGTACGGCTACGGCGCCGGGCTCACCGCCTATCTGACCGCGGTGCTGGTGAACCGGCCCGCGCTGCTGCCGGCGTTCCTCGCGCGGCTGCCCCGCGGCCTCGCCCACGCCCGGACGCTGACGGCCGTACGCGAGACGGACGGGGGCGGGGCGCCGGGTGACCACGACGTGCGGACGCATCCCTGGCCACGGCGGCTGTCGCGGTTGCAGCGCAGGGGGATGCTGTACGGGCCCGTCGGCTATGTGCGGGCGCGGCGGGCGCTGCGCGCGACGGTCGGCGCGAAGGTTCGGGGGACGCTTCGGGGGGCGAGATGAGGACGTCGGCACGTACGCGTGGTGAGGGACCGATATCGCCCTCGGGCACTCCGGCCATCCCCGTCTTCCTGTACCACGCGGTGATGGACGACCCGCCTGGCTGGATCGCCGAGTTCACGGTCACGCCGAAGCAGTTCGCGGCCCACCTCGACGCCTTGGCGGACAGCGGCCGTACGCCCGTCACGATCAGCGCGATCGCCGACCACCTGGCCGGGCGGGCGCCGCTGCCGCCCCGGCCCGTGCTGCTCACCTTCGACGACGGCTTCGCCGATCTGCCCGGCCCGACCGCCGAGACGCTGGCCGGCCGCGGGCTGCCCGCCACCGCCTATCTCACCACCGGCGCCATCGCCCCGGGCGGCCGCAGTCTGCTGCCGCCCGCCCCGATGATGACCCTGGACCGGGCGGCGGAGCTGGAACGTTCCGGCATGGAGATCGGCAGCCACACGGTCAGCCACGCGCAGCTCGACACCCTGTCCGGCAAGGACCTGGCGTACGAACTGCGCACGTCGAAGGCCGTGCTGGAGGACGCCCTCGGGCACGAGGTCCGCCACCTCGCCTATCCGCACGGCTACAACAGCCCGCGGGTGCGGGCCATGTCGGCCCGGGCCGGCTACGAGACGGCGACCGCCGTACGGCACGCGCTCAGCTCCGACCACGACGAGCGGTACCGCATCGCACGGCTCATCGTCCGGCGAACGCACACCGTCGCCGATGTCGAGGACTGGCTGGCGGGGACGGGTGCGCGGGTCGCGCCGTACCGCGACGGGCCGAAGACGATCGGGTGGCGGTGGTACCGGCGGGCCCGTGCCGTCGTGCACGGGCCCGAGTTCGCGGGCTGACCCCGCTGACCGTGGGCTATTTGAGCGGCTGGTTCAGGTACGGGTCGGCGGCCGCCTTGCGCAGGCTGTCCCAGGCCGCGTCGTTGGCCAGCGCCAGGTTGCAGTGCGGTCCGGGGTCGCGGTAGTTCCACTGGAGGGCCGCCTTGACGCCTTCCAGGCCCTTCAGCACCCCGGGCACCTGGGCGTACCACTCGGCCTGCCGCTGCGGGCGGGCCGAGTCCTCGGCGGTTCCGAACTCGGAGAGCATCAGCGGCTTGTCGTCGGAGATGTTCTCGCGGATCCAGTCGTGCGCGGCGTTCTGGGTCTGCGCGAAGCTCATCCAGCCCGCCTTGTGGCAGCGGTAGTAGTTGTACTGGTTGTAGCCGATCCAGTCGACGTACTGGTCGCCGGGATACATCCGCTTCATCTCGTCGGCGTGGTCGAGATAGCCGGTGGTGATCCACGTCCACACCACGTTGTCGACGCCCAGCTCGCGGAACCGGTCGTGGATGTGCCGGTACGCCTTCACGTAGTCGGCGGGGGTGCCGTTGTCCGGGGTGCGGGTGTCCATCTCCAGGTCGAAGGAGAGGAAGACCTTCTTGCCGTACTCCTTGACGCGCCGGGCCTGGACGTCGATGACCTTGTCGTCCAGCTCGCCGGACGCGATCTGCTTCCAGGTCGGCTGCTGCTTCTTCGTGCCGCCCCACCACTTGCTCTCCCAGGACAGCAGCAGCAGGCGGTCCTCGCCGACGCGCCGTTCCTCCGGGGTGAGCAACTGGCCCTCACGGCGGGTGCCCTGGGGCAGCGACATGTCGTGGTACGTGTACACGATGTCCAGCTCGCGGCCCACGCGCTGCTCGTAGGCGCGCACCTTCTCGGGCAGGTCGCCCCGCTCATGCGGTACGAACGCGCCGAACCAGGCGCCGCAGGGCGGTTCCAGGAGGGCCGTGGGACGGCAGTCCGCCTTGGCGCCGGCGCCCTGGGGGTCCGGTCCGGAGGCGTCCCGGAGGGCGAGGGCGCCGACCAGGACCGCGCTGACGACCGTCGCGGACGTGATCAGCAGACGGCGCCGGCCCGATGCGAACGGGCCGGCGGCCGGCCGCTCCCCGGTCGTCGTGTTCGGGTCGCGGCGAAAGGGGCGGTGGGATCGGCGGGGGCGGTCGGACCGGTGGGGACGGTTGAACCTCACTGAGCGGAACCCTTCGGTGTACTCGGCGTCGTCCTCGCCGCTGTGCTCGACTGCGGGGAGGCGCGCAGCGGCGGACAGAACGCGGCGAGCGTGGTCAGCAGAGTCAGCGTCAGCAGCACCCGCTGCGCGCTGAAGGTGTGCGTGGCGATCAGCACGGTCGCGGCGAGCATCACGGCACCGATGCTCATGAACAGCACCAGCATCAGCCGCTCCAGCAGGTCGGAGTGGCGTGCGAAGTCCGGGTCCCGGCGCTCCACGGGCCCTTCGGCGGGCCGCGCCCCCAGTGCGGGGGCGCAGACTCTGACCATCGCCGCGCCCGGGCCGGCCGCCAGGAAGAGGACGACCGCTGCGCCCCGCAGCGGCGATCCGCCGGGCAGGGCGAGCGCGGCGAGCGCGAGCCAGCCGCCGAACGGCGGCAGCATCCGGACCACGAGTTCCTGCGGTGTCATCGCTCCGCTCCCTCGGACTGCTTCAGTACGTAGAGCCATCCGGCGCTGTTCTGCGCCACGAGCCGGAACCGCGGTGAGGCGGCGACGGACTTCCGGACGCGGTCCAGCTGCGCCTTCGTGAGCTGGCCGTTCATCTCGGAGTTGGCCAACTGCCCCTGGGTGAGCAGGAAGTAGGCCCGGGCCGGCCGCTCCACCCCGGCCATGTCACTGGCGAGGGTGGCGGCCGGTTTCTGGACGATCCGGTCGACGTGACCGCGGGCGTCGTCGAGGAACCAGTAGTGGTCGACGCTCCAGTAGGAGTCGTACGCGAGCGGGTAGTTGCGGTTGGCGGCCACGACGAGCGAGCCTTCGGGCGCCTGGTCGAACAGCTGCCGTACGAGGTCCACCTCCTGCGGCGGGAAGTAATTGATCCGGTCCTTGCCGGAGTAGGCCGGGACGAACGCCAGGGTTCCGCCGAGCAGCGCGGCCAGCGGCAGCCAGACGCCGAGCATGCCTTTGGGGGAGGCGGTCTGCCGGCCGCCGGCTTCCCGGGCGGCGGCGTCGGCGGCCAGGGTGCGGACCTTGGGCAGCAGCGCGGCGGCGGCGAAGAACGCGGCGCCGGGCAGCATGAAGAGCAGCACCCGGAAGATCATCTCGCTGCCGTAGCTGCTGGCCGCGAACATCGGCAGCGGGGCCGCGGCGATCAGCAGCAGCGGCCGGGCCCGGTGCCGCAGCACCCGTTGGCGCAGCACGCCGAGCGCCGCGAGCAGCAGGACGGAACCGGACAGCAGCCGGGCCGCCCAGGAGGTCGCGATCGCTCCGGTGCCGGTCGGGGTGGCGCCGTACCCCGTCTCGACGTTGGCGCCGACGTCGCCGACCGAGCGGATCATGTCCGGCATCGCGGCGGACAGGAAGGGCAGCGCCGCCGTGAGACACCAGGCCAGGAAGATCACGACGGTCGTGGCCACCGGGACCCAGTCGCGGTAGCGGCGGCTGAGGCACAGGGCGAGCAGGCAGACGACCAGCATGCCCGGGGTGAGCTGGTGGGAGATGACGATCGCCACGAGCATGACGGTGATCACCACCGTCCACACGGCCTGCCGGGGCTGCCCGCGCCGCACCGCGGACCGGCCGAAGCGGCGCAGGACCACGGCCAGGACGCCGACATGCAGCGCGTAGGCCACGGACTGGGGCGAGAAGTAGTCCTGCCCGACCCAGTTGGCGACGCAGAAGAGCCAGACCGCGGTCCAGATCAGCCGCCGGTCCTCGGTGAAGGTGCGGTAGATCAGCAGCAGCGGGAGCAGCAGCATCAGACTGGAGGCCAGGGGCCACCAGGCCATGAACATCGCCGCCGAGTCCACGCCCAGCAGCCGCACCAGGGCGGCCTGGGCGGCGAAGAAGCCCGGCCACTGGTCGTACACCGCCATGTCGCCGACCTGGTCGGCCGTTTGCAGGCCGCCGGCCGTCAGCAGATGGTCGATGACCGCCTCGTGCTTCCACGCCCAGGCGTACAGCGGGGTCGGGTAGACCACGGCCTGGGTGGCCCGCTCCATCACCAGCAGCCCGAGAACGTACGCGGCCGCCCAGCCGCCCCGCCGGCGCGGATCGCGGACGGTGAACCAGAAGCCGGTGGTGAGCACCGCGAGGCCCGCCCAGAAGGTGGGGTGCAGCGCGGTGACCAGGCCGTAGTCGTCGAGCCGCGAGACGTCGGTGTGCCGCACGGCGTACACCCAGAGGGCGAGCGCGGCGAACAGCGGCACGCCGGGCCAGGCGAGGGCGCGGCGCCCGGGCCAGACGGGAGGCAGATCGGACAGGTCCGTCACGGGCTCATGGGCGGGGCTCGACGACTCCGAGGAAGTGGAGCTGGAGGACTGGCTGGAGGTCTCGGGGTGGGGAGCCGACGAGTCCGCTTGGTCCCGGGCGGGTGTGGGTTCTGGCGTGGATCTCTCCCGTGGAGTTGCTGGCGGACGCACGGTGGTTCCCCCCTGGCGATTCGGCTCTGTTCGACTCTGTTCGGCGCTGGATCGTGTCTGTTCGACGCTGGATCGTGATCAGTCGCTGGGCCGGCCGCGCGGTGGTCCGTCGGCCGTTCGGTTGGATCTGGAGCGGGAGCGCGTCCACGCCGACGCGGCGCGGCGGAGCAGCAGGAGCAGGACGAGGGCGGCGAGCAGGGGCGGCGCGACGGGTGCGAGCGCGTCGCGCCACACCCAGCCGCCGACCGCGACGAGATACAGAACCCCCCAGCGCCCCGGCCACGTCAGCCGCCCGCCCGCGCTCGCGAGCAGCAGCCACAGCGGCACGAGGCACAGCAGCTGGCAGACCGGCGGCGCCCAGCGCAGCAGCGGCTCGGGCCCTTCGAGCCCCAGTGTGTCCGCGAGGAAGCCGGCCGTCTTCTCGTACAACGCCCCGTCCACCGGCCGCGGTTCCCGACCGAGGGCGACCGGTGCGGTGTACAGGGCGAGCAGGGCCGCGTACAGCGCCGTGCCGGGCAGCCACGGGTCGCGCCGGGCGCACAGCGTGAGCGCGGCGACGAACACCACGAGCAGCAGACCCCCCGAGGTGAGCGACGGCAGCGGCAGCCCCTCCAGCAGCTGACGTCCGGTCAGTGCCGCTTCGGAGGGGTCGTCGAGCCAGGGCAGGTCGCGCAGCGGCGCCAGGAAGAAGACGGTGGCGACACCGAGCAGGCTCCAGAGGGCGCCTCTGAGCCGCCGTTCCTGCGGCTCCTGGTCGGTGAGCGGTTGTCCGGGGTCGTGCGGTGGTTCTCCGGACTCGTGAGAAAGCTCCCGGGGTGGCCCCTCCGGCCGCACGATCAGCGCCAGGGTGTCCGCCTGGAGCGCCTCGCGTTCGTACCCCGGTCGGCCGATGAACAGCGTGACCGTGTCCTGGTCACCGCCCTGGCCGCCGTCCTTGGGCTGGTACGCGGCCCGGCGCGCCCAGGTCGTGCCGTATCCGGCGGTGGCGTTGAGTTTGGCCCAGCGGGTGCCGTAGGAGGGGTCGTCGGGGGTACGGACGGGAGGCGCGCCGTCGTTGTGACGCAGTGCCGCGCGCAGCCCGACCGAGGAGACGACGGCGATCAGCGTCATGCTCAGCAGCACCGCCCAGCCGGCGCCCGCGATCCCCGCCGGGGTGAACAGCACGGCCGCGCTGCCCAGCACCAGGACGCACATGGCGCCTTGGAGCGCGGCCAGCACACCCGTACGCCCCTGGACGCGCAGTACGCCGATGTACAGCTCCACCACGACCCGCGGCAGCGCGCCGAGGGCGAGCAGCCGCAGCACGGTCGAGCCGTGCTCGGCGTAGTCCGGGCTGAAGGGCGTGAGGATGTACGGGGCGAAGAGGACCAGCACCAGCACGACCGGGACCAGCAGCAGCGTCATGCGCCGCAGGGCGCCCCGGACACCGTCGGCGAGTTGGCGCGGGTCGTGCGAGGCGTGCGCGGTGAGGGACGAGGCCATGTTGATGGCCATGAACTCCATGGTGCCGCCGACGGTGTACGCCACGTAGAAGTAGCCGTTCTCCGCGGCGCTGAAGCGGACCGCGACCATCACCGGCAGCAGGTTGATCATGGCCAGGCTGAACAGCGCGCCCAGTGAGTCCCCGGCCAGGAAGCGGCCCATGTCGCGGAGTCTCGGTGGCTCCTTCTCGCGGTCGTGTGCCGCTTGGCCGGGGATGAGCCTGCGGAAGATCAGCCAGCCAAGCGGCAGGGTGGAGAAGGCGATCGCCGCCGCCCAGGAGACGAAGATGCCGAGGACGGGCAGCGTGCCGGCGAATACGGCGAGCAGGGCCAGTTTCCCGACCGAGAACACCGCGTTCCCGGCCGGCACCCACTCCGCCTTGCGCAGTCCGGTGAGCACACCGTCCTGGAGGGTGAGCAGCGCCCAGGCCACGCACGCCGCGACGAACACCGCCCCCGCCATGGGGGTGCCCAGGGGGGCGTACGACGCTCCCCAGGCGTCGAGTGTGAGCAGGAAGACGGCGGCGGCCAGCGCCACGACCAGCGAACTGGCCGCGTACGTGCCCCACACCAGGCGCCCGGTCTCCCGTCCCGCGCGCGGGACGAAGCGCACGACGGCCCCGATCATCGTCGTCGCGGTGATGCTGGCGAGCAGCCGCATCGCGGCGATCGCGGCGGAGCCCTGGCCGACGGCCTCCTCGGAGTAGTAGCGGGCGGCCACCAGCCAGAATCCCAGCCCCAGCACGGCGGACACGCCGGTGCTGAGCATGAGGAAGTAGGCGTTCTTGAACAGCGAGTCGTGCGTGTGTTCGCTGTCGGCAGGCCGTGGCCCGCCCCCGTCCGCGCGCGTGGGGGCGGGCTCGTGCACCTGGATCTCAGTCACGGGACTACCCCAGCCCTCCCGGTGTCGGCCTGCTCCCGGGCAGCTCCCCCGGTGCTTCGACCGGTTGTGCCCCGGACCGCTCCAGCACCTCGACGGCCGTCCGCGCCCGCAGCGGATCCACGGGCAGCGCGTGCCGCGCGAACCAGCGGGCCGCCTCGGGGGCCGGTGAGGGGTCGGTGAACTCCGCTCCGGCGTAGTCGTCCAGAGGCGGGTCGTAGAGGTAGCCGACGATGATGCCCCGTCGCGCCAGTGCCACGATCGCCGCGTCCCGGTCCGCCACGAACAGCGGGACGCGGAACAGCGGCTGGGTGCCGTACGCGTCGCGCGGCTTGGCCCAAGGCGTGGACAGCAGCAGTTCCGTGCCCGCCCGGCAGGCGTCGAGCACGTCGTCGAGCCGGTCGAGCTTGCGCCCGATGCGCCGCAGCCGCAACAGGCCGGACTCCTGGCGGTAGTCGTGCATGTCGACCCGCACCCAAGGGTGGTGGGCCTCGAGCCCGGGCGCCCGGCGCTCGGCCTGGGCGAGTTCGTCCGGGCGCAGCGGCATCCGGATCTCCTCGCGGTCCGCGAGGCCCAGCAGCCGGATCGCGGCCCAGGCGGCGCGCCGCAGCCGCAGCCCGCGCACCGTCGCCTCGGCGAACGGCCGGACGGCGTAAGCCAGTTCGGAACTCGCCCGGCGCGGTTCGAGCAGCCCCGCGCAGGTCTTCTCCACCGCCTCCCGCAGCCCCGGATCGGCGAGCGAGAGCATGCCTCCGGCCTTGGCGCCCACATGCTTGGACAGGCTGAACGCGGATGCCTCCCCCCACGCCCCGACCGGCCGGTCCCCCACCCTGCTGCCGATGGCGTGCGCCGCGTCCTCGAACAGCGGGATCCCGAGCGCGTCGCACTTCCGCCTGAGGCGCGGCGCCGGGTCCGGGTTCCCGTACAGGTTCGTCGTGAGCACGGCCGACACCGAGCGCCAGGTTTCCTCGGGCACGGCGTCGACGTCGATGGACGCGTCGAGCGGGTTCAGCGGCGCCTGCACAGGGCGCAGTCCGGCCGCGAGCACGACGAAGAAGATCACGTCGTCGTTGACCGGCGACATCAGCACCCGTCCGCCGGGCGGGCACCAGTGGCGCAGCGCCACGTACAGCCCGAAACGGCACGACGGTACATACACACATTCCCGGCCGAGCCGGACGCGCATGGCCTCTTCCAGCCGCTTCGGCTGTGGACCACGCCGCACCGAGCCCGGACCGGCCTCCCCTATGGCCATCCGCCCCCCTGGTGTGCCATGGGAACGCCCCCTCCCCGAGGCCTTCCGGCACCCGCCCAGAGTCGCCCCGTTCGCACCGCTCCGTCAAGATTGCGTCGCGTCCTGTGGATAACTTCCGGCACGTACGAAAGTGTCGCCTCCTCCGCCCCGTCCGAGTCGCACCGAGCGGTCACCCCCACACCCACCTGCCCCGTTCGCCCGGATCCGCCTCCTCGGACTCTGCCCATGACCGGCGTGCCACCCGTAACGTGTGGCACGACCACGAACACGTGGCGACGACATGGCACACCCGAAAGCGAGGCAGCACCCGATGCCCCCCTTCGATGTCCCCGAGGGCGACCCCTTCGGCCCGCACAATCTGCCGTACGGCGTGTTCTCCCTCCCCGGCTCGTCCCACCGGTCCGTGGGGGTCCGGCTCGGCGACCATGTGCTGGACGCCGGTGCCGCGGCCCACGCGCTCGGCTCCCCGTACGCCGCCCTGCTCGCCCGGCCGACCCTCAACCCGCTGCTGGCCGCGGGGCGCACGGCCTGGTCGGACGTGCGCCGGGCGCTGACCGCCTGGGTGACCGTGCCGTCCCACCGCGAGACCGTCGAACCGCTGTTCCACCCCCTGTCCTCGGTGACCCTGCACCTGCCCTTCGAGGTCGCGGACTACGTCGACTTCTACGCCTCCGAGAACCACGCCCGGAACGTCGGCCAGATCTTCCGCCCCGACGCCGAGGACTCCCTCACCCCCAACTGGAAGCATCTGCCGATCGGCTACCACGGCCGCTCCGGCACGGTCGTCGTCTCCGGCACGGACGTCGTACGCCCCTCGGGCCAGCGCAAGGCGCCCGCCGACGCCGCTCCCGTCTTCGGACCGTCCGTCCGCCTGGACATCGAGGCGGAGGTCGGCTTCGTGGTCGGCGCGCCGTCCCGGATGGGCGAGCCGGTGTCCCTCGACGGCTTCCGCGAGCACGTCTTCGGCCTCTGCCTCCTCAACGACTGGTCCGCGCGCGACATCCAGGCCTGGGAGTACGTCCCCCTCGGCCCGTTCCTCGGCAAGTCCTTCGCCACGTCGGTGTCGGCGTGGATCACCCCGCTGGACGCCCTGGAGGACGCCCGGGTGGCCCCGCCGGCCCGGACGCACGAGCTGTTGCCGTACCTGGACGACAGCGACGAGGAACCCGGCGGCTACGACCTGCGGATCAGCGTCGCCGTCAACGGCCACGTCGTCTCCGAGCCGCCCTTCTCCACCATGTACTGGACGGCCGCCCAGCAGCTGGCCCACATGACGGTGAACGGCGCCTCCCTGCGCACAGGCGACCTGTACGGCTCGGGCACGGTGAGCGGCCCATCGGACCGGGAGCGGGGCTCGCTGCTGGAGCTGACCTGGAACGGCCGCGACCCCCTCGAACTCCCGGACGGCAAGCGGGCGTTCCTGGAGGACGGCGACGTGGTGACCCTCTCGGCCTGGGCCCCGGGGCCGGACGGTGTGCGGGTGGGGCTCGGCGAGGTGACGGGGCGGGTGACACCGGGACCGGAGTGAGCCCTCGCGGCAGGGGCGAGTCCGGCCGACAGTCGCCCCTCCCGGCTCCTCCGATGGTGTTCGACTCCTGACTCACACCGCCCGGCCCGTCATACTGGGCGTCGGGCGGTGCGTCCGCCCGCGCGCGTTGCACGGCGCTTTCGGCGAGCACTTCGGCCGTGGCACCGGCGCGCACAGCAGCCGCTCTTCCTCGCATCACCCGTAGCCGCCCCTCTTCCGACCAGGAACCGGAGCCCGTGGCAATGACCGTCTGCCTGCTCCTGCTGAGTGTTGTCGCCGTGACGGCCGCCGTGCCCGTGCCCCGGGCGCTGACCCGGTCCGCGTGGCCCGAGCGGGAACCGGTGGTCGCGCTGTGGGTGTGGCAGTGCCTGGTCGCCACCGTCCTGCTGTGCTGCGTGACGGCTCTCGCGCTGGGTGCCGCCGCCGTGTTCGGCACGGTCCGCGCCCAGCTCTTCGCCCCGGCGCCGCCCGCCGTGACCGCGGCGTACGACCTCTCCACCGCCCCGCCGTGGGCCGCCACCCTCACCCTGCTGCTGGCCTGCGGCGCCGCCTGGACGACCGCGATGCTCGCGCGCGAACTCGTCGAGGCCCGCCGGCGCCGCGCCCAGGCCCGAGCCCATCTACGCGAACGCGCCCCCGACCTGCCGGCCGGCCTGCCCGCCGCCCGCGGTCCCCTGCTGGTACTCGAGGACGAGTACCCCGACGCCTGGTGGATGCCCGGCAGTCCCTCCCAGCTGATCGTCACCACGGGCGCCCTGCACCGTCTCACCGGCCACCAGCTCGACGCCGTCCTCACCCACGAGCGCGGCCACGCCCGCGCCCGCCACGACTGGCTGCTGCACCTGTCCACGGCTCTGGCCACCGGCTTCCCCCGCATCCCCCTGTTCGCCCACTTCTGCGACCAGACCCACCGCCTGGTCGAACTGGCCGCCGACGACACCGCTTCCCGCCGCTGCGGCCACCTGACCACCGCACTGGCCCTGATCGAGCTCAACCAGCACCGCGGCGTCCTGTCCTGCGCCTCCAGCCACCGACTGCTGGGCGAACGGGTCGACCGGCTCCTGGAACCGCCGCCCCGGCTGGGCCGCAGGCACCGGGCCCTGACGACCACCACGGCCGCGCTCGTACCGCTGCTGCCCCTGCTGATCGCGTTCGCCCCGGGCCTCACGGCACTGTCGTAGCCGTACCGGCCGGGAGCCGACCCGGTGGATCTGTCCACGGAACGGCCCGAGCCGTGGTGGCGGATCTCCCCACGGGCCCGCCGAAGCCGCAGCTCAACAGTCGAACCGGTCACATTCCCGGTGGCGCAACACTCCCGCAACACTACTTTTCCTATCGGATAGGTATGGTCCGAGCCATGCCCATCGACCGCAGCCGAGACCACGCCGGACCGGGAGCCGCGACCACCGTCGCCGCCCACCGCGCGCGGCGACGGCTGCGCGCCGACCGGGCCCGGCAACTGGCGGACCTGCTCCGCCAGCAGACGCTCACCGGCGCCTTCCCCGGCGGCACTCTCCCTCACGAGTCGACCCTCGCCGCCGACTACGGCGCCAGCCGCAACACGGTCCGCGAGGCGCTCGACCTGCTGCGGGCCGAGGGCCTCGTGGAGCGCCGGCCCGGCGTCGGCACCGTGGTCGTGGCCCACAAGTACCCCCACGGTCTCGACCGCCTGATGGGCCTCGCGGAAACCCTCCGCGAACACGGCCGGGTCACCAACGAGGTCCGCACCATGGGCCCCGCCCCGGCACCCGCGCCGGTCGCCGAACGCCTCCACCTCGCGCCCGGCACCGACGTCCTCTACATCGAACGCCTGCGCCGTCTCAACGGCCTCCCCCTGTCCCTCGACCTCACCTACGTCCCGCTCGACATCGGCACCGAACTGCTCGGCGCCGACCTGGAGAACACCGACGTCTTCCGCCTCCTGGAAGCCGTCACCGGCCGGCCCCTCGGCCACGCCGAGATCACCCTGGAAGCGGTCAGCGCGGACACCCACTCGGCCGCCGTGCTCGAGGCCCCGCGCGGCACCGCCGTCCTCATGCTGGAACGCCTCACCCACCTCGCGGACGGCCGCCCGGTCGACCTGGAGTTCATCCGCTTCCGCGGCGACCGCATCACCATGAGCGGCCTGCTGCACCGGACTCGGTAACCGCCCCTCTCGCGCAGATCCCTGGAGACAGCCATGCCCTTGGCGCCCCAGCGGGCCGACGTGCCCGTGACCATCGACGAGTCGAAGTGCATCGACGGCTGCACGCTCTGTGTGGACATGTGCCCGCTGGACTCCCTCGCCATCGACGAGAGCAACGGCAAGGCGTACATGCATGTCGACGAGTGCTGGTACTGCGGCCCGTGCGCGGCCCGATGCCCCACCGGAGCCGTCACGGTCAACATGCCCTATCTGCTCCGGTGAGAGGCCCGAACCGCCATGTCCCGAACCAGCACGTCCCGAACCACACCGAAACGCACAGCGGTCGCGGTGTCCGCCGTCGTCCTCCTGCTCCCGCTCAGCGCCTGCGGCGGTGACGCCGAGGCCGGCAGCGGCTCCACGGTCACCGTCACCGTCGGCTACCAATCCAGGACGATCAACACCGTCACGGCGGGCACCCTGCTCCGCTCCCTCGGCTACTTCGAGAAGCAGCTCAACGCCCGCCACGACGGCATCACGTACAAGGTGAACTGGCAGGACTACGCCACCGGCGCCCCCATCACCGCCCAGATGACCGCCGGGAAGATCGACATCGGCTCGATGGGCGACTTCCCGCTGCTCATCAACGCCGCCCGCGGCAAGCAGCTGAACAGCCCCACCCGCCTGGTCTCGGTCACCGGCTACAACCTCCGCGGCGGCCTCAACACCATCGTCACCGCACCCGGTTCCCAGCTCGCCACCCTGAAGGACCTGAAGGGCAAGAAGGTCTCCACGAGCGTCGGCTCGGCCGCCGACGGCACCCTCGTACGAGCCCTGCAGCGCGCCGGCATCGACCCGGACAGCGGCATCGAGAAGCTCAACCAGCAGCCCTCCGTCGGCGCCTCGGCTCTCACCGCGGGCAGCGCGGACGCGCTGTCCCAGTTCGTCGCCTGGCCGGGCCTGCTCGCCTACCAGGGCAAGGCGAAGGCCCTGTACGACGGTGCCCGGCTGAATCTGCCCACCTTCCACGGTGTCACCGCCCGCGAGGACTTCGCCAAGGAGCGGCCCGCCGTGCTGGACGCGTTCCTGAAGGCGCAGGCGCAGGCGACGGACTATCTGAACGACCACCCGGTGGACGCCGCCGAGAAGGTCGCGAAGGCGACCGGCCTTCCCGCCGAGGTCGTCTACCTCTACAACGGCGCTCACGGCATCGCCACCTTCGACCCGGCGATCAAGCCCCAGCTCGTCTCCGCCCTGAAGAAGGACGTCTCGATCCTCAAGTCGGCCAAGCTCACCGGCGACGTGGACGTCGACTCCTTCGTCGACGACCAGTACGTGAAGAAGGCCCTCGGCCAGGCGGCGTACGCCAAGCAACTCGCCACGAAGCCCGCGCCGGCCGCGAGCGAGGCCTGGCCCAAGGGCGCCTCGAAGACCGTCACCTTCACCTCCCCCTCTCAGCTGCTGAATTACGTGGCCGGGCACCGCGACGCCGTCCGCGCCGCCTACGTCCCCGACACCACCACCGGCACCCAGTGGTTCGCCGACAAGGCCGTATGGGTGGCCGACGGCTCCAAACTGCTGCCCTTCGTCGCACCCGAGACCGCGCAGGCGTACATCGCCGGGCACAGCGGGGCGCG
Source organism: Streptomyces sp. NPDC041940 (assembly GCF_055589465.1). Lineage (NCBI taxonomy): Bacteria > Bacillati > Actinomycetota > Actinomycetes > Kitasatosporales > Streptomycetaceae > Streptomyces > Streptomyces sp. NPDC041940. Next base: position 7,630 of record NZ_JBVJBP010000028.1, on the reverse strand, counting down.
GGTCGTCTCCTACGCCGATGCTCTGGAGCAGGCGTCGTGAGGCGTTATGCGCTCCGCGTGGCCTCCCTGGCCGTCGCCCTCGGCCTGTGGCAGACGCTGACCAGCCTGAACGTCGACCTGTGGCTGCGCTTCTCGCAGTTCCCGACGGTCACCGACGTGGCCCGGGCCTTCGCCGCCCGGCTGTCCGGTCCTGACTACTGGACGGACCTGACCGACAGCCTCACCCGGATCCTCACCGGCTTCCTGCTGGCCGCCGTCCTGGGCGTCGCCACGGGCGTGCTGGTGGCGCGCTCGCGGCTCGCCGAGGACCTGCTCGGCCCGGTGCTGGAGGTGATCCGCCCGATCCCGGCCATCGCGCTCGTCCCCGTGGCGATCCTGCTCTTCCCCTCCAACGAACAGGGCATCGTCTTCATCACCTGCACCGCCGCCTTCTTCCCGGTCCTGGTCTCCACCCGGCACGCGGTGCGCGCCCTGACCCCCATGTGGGAGGAGGCGGTGCGCACCATGGGCGGCGGCCGGTGGCGGATCCTCGGCTCCGTCGTCCTGCCGGGCGCGCTGCCCGGCGTGTTCGGCGGCCTGTCCGTCGGCATCGGCGTGTCCTGGATCTGCGTGATCTCCGCCGAGATGATCTCCGGCCAGTACGGGGTGGGCTACCGCACCTGGCAGGACTACACCGTCGTCGACTACCCGGGTGTGTTCGTCGGCATGGTCACCATCGGCGTGCTCGGCTGGCTCACCTCCACCGCCGTGGAACTGCTGGGCCGCCGCCTCACCCGCTGGCTGCCCCGCACCGCCTACGTCCCGGGCGCCCGGCCGCCCAGGCCCGCCCGGTCCTCCCGGTTCTCCCGGCCCTCCCGGTTCGCGAAGGTCACGCCGGCCGCACCCGCCGCCGCGTCGAGCGGACCCGTATCCGGGGGCCCTGCATCCGGGGGCCCCGCATCCGAGGAGGCACGCGATGAGCACCTCGTCTGACACCGTCCCGAACACCGCGCCCGAGGCCGTCCGGGACGCCTCGCCCGAGCCCGATGCCACCGCGACGCCGGTGCGCGGCACCCGGCTCACCTTGTCGGGCGCCTCCCTCGGCCGCCCCGGCGCACCCGCCCTGGACGACGTCGGCCTGGACATCGCCCCCGGCGAGATCCTCACCGTCGTCGGCCCGTCCGGCTGCGGCAAGTCGACCCTCCTGCGCACCCTGGCCGGCCTGCTGCCACCGCTCTCCGGGGAGATCACCCAGGACGGGCACCCGCTGACCGGCCCCGCGGCCGACCGCGCCCTGGTCTTCCAGGAGGACGCCCTCCTCCCCTGGCGCAGCCTGCGCGCCAACGTCGAACTGCCCCTCGCCATCAGCGGCGTCTCCCGCGCCGAGCGCCGGGAACAGGCCCAGGCCTGGCTGGAGCGGGTCGGACTCGGCACGCGGGCACGGCAGTTGCCGCACCGGGTCTCCGGCGGGCAGCGCCAGCGCGTCCAGCTGGCCCGCGCCCTGGCCGCACGCCCCCGCGCCGTCCTGATGGACGAGCCGTTCGGCGCGCTCGACGCCCAGACCCGGGCGGGCATGCAGGACCTTCTGGTGGAGGTGCTGCACGGCACGGGCGCGACCGTCGTCTTCGTCACCCACGACGTGGACGAGGCCCTCTTCCTCGGTGACCGTGTCGCCCTGCTCGGCGCGGGCGGCCTCGTCGCCGTACGGGACATCCCCCGCCCGCGCGACCGGGGCGCACACGACGACCCCGCTCGCGTGGCCCTGCGGCGCGACGTCCTCACCTCGCTCGGTACGTGAAAGGCACCCCGGTGACCACCTCCGTGACCCCCCCTGCGGACACCTCCCTGGCCGTCCCGTCCCTCGCCGACGCCGAGGAACTGACCTGCGACGTCCTCGTCATCGGCGGCGGCACCGCCGGCACCATGGCGGCACTGACCGCCGCCGAGCACGGCGCGAACGTGCTGCTGCTGGAGAAGGCCCACGTCCGCCACTCCGGCGCGCTCGCCATGGGCATGGACGGCGTCAACAACGCGGTCATCCCGGGCCGCGCCGAACCCGACGACTACGTCGCCGAGATCACCCGCGCCAACGACGGCATCGTCGACCAGTCCACCGTCCGCCAGACCGCCACCCGCGGCTTCGGCATGGTGCAGCGGCTGGAGTCGTACGGCGTGAAGTTCGAGAAGGACGAGCACGGCGACTACGCGGTCCGCCAGGTCCACCGCTCCGGCTCCTACGTGCTGCCGATGCCGGAGGGCAAGGACGTCAAGAAGGTCCTGTACCGGCAGCTGCGGCGGCGCGAGATGCGGGAGAGGATCCGCATCGAGAACCGGGTGATGCCGGTGCGTGTCCTCACCGCCGAGGGGCGCGCCGTCGGCGCGGCGGGCTTCAACACCCGCACCGGGCAGTTCGTCCAGGTCCGCGCGGGCGCGGTGATCCTCGCCACCGGCGCCTGCGGCCGCCTCGGCCTGCCCGCCTCCGGCTACCTGTACGGCACCTACGAGAACCCCACCAACGCGGGCGACGGCTACGCCATGGCCTACCACGCGGGCGCCGAGCTCACCGGCATCGAGTGCTTCCAGATCAACCCGCTGATCAAGGACTACAACGGCCCGGCCTGCGCCTATGTCGCGAACCCCTTCGGCGGCTACCAGGTCAACCGGCACGGCGAGCGCTTCGTCGACTCCGACTACTGGTCGGGCCAGATGATGGCCGAGTTCGCGGCGGAGGTCGCCTCCGACCGGGGCCCGGTCTACCTGAAACTGAGCCACCTCCCCGAGGAGTCGGTCTCGGCCCTGGAGACGATCCTCCACTCCACCGAACGCCCGACCCGCGGCACCTTCCACTCCGGCCGCGGCCACGACTACCGCACCCACGACATCGAGATGCACATCTCCGAGATCGGCCTGTGCGGCGGCCACTCCGCCTCCGGCGTCCGGGTGGACGACCAGGCCCGTACGACCGTGCCCCGGCTGTACGCGGCCGGCGACCTGGCCTGTGTGCCGCACAACTACATGATCGGCGCGTTCGTGTACGGCGACCTCGCGGGTGCGGACGCGTCCCAGTACGCGGCATACGAAGGGGAGTTGCCTTCCGAGCAGCTCCGGGAGGCGCACGAGCTGATCTACCGCCCGCTGCGCAACCCCGACGGCCCGCCGCAGCCCCAGGTCGAGTACAAGCTGCGCCGCTTCGTGAACGACTACGTGGCCCCGCCGAAGTCCGGCGCCCGGCTGTCGCTGGCCCTGGAGTCGTTCGAGCGGATGCACGCCGACATCGCCGAGATGGGCGCCCACACCGCGCACGAACTGATGCGCTGCGCGGAGGTCACCTTCATCCGCGACTGCGCGGAGATGGCCGCCCGGTCCTCCCTGGCCCGCACGGAGTCCCGCTGGGGCCTCTACCACGACCGCCTCGACCACCCCCGGCGCGACGACGCGTCCTGGTTCCACCACCTCGATCTGCACAAGTCCCCCTCTGGTGCGATGGAGTTCACGGCCCGTCCCGTGGCTCCCTATCTCGTTCCGGTCGACGGCTTCACCCCTGTGGGCGGACCCTCCCGGCTGATCGGCGAGGTCCACGCCGAGGACGTGGCGATGGCGGGGCCGCGGGATGTGGCTCCGGTGGCGGCCCAGGTGGGGGCTGCCGGGGCTGAGCAGGCGCAACGGCCCGCGCCGTCCTCGTCCCCCGCTCCCGCCCCCGAGCAGTCCTCCGCCCGCCTCCTCGAACTCGTCGCCCTGGCCGATGAGGAGCCCGAACTCGACGCCCTTCAGCCCTACCTGACCGACCCCGCGCCCGCCGTCCGGCGCGAGGCGGTCGCCGTACTCACCGAGACGCTGCCACCGGGAACGGGCCGCGCCCTCGCCGCCGCCCTGCGCGACACCGCCGCCGAGGTACGGGCGGCAGCGGCCGCGTCACTTCGGGAGCTCGTCGAGACGCTCCCGCCCGAGCCCGACCTGCGCGACGGCCTCGCCGCCGCCCTGGCCGAACCCGACGCGGTGGTCCGCGCCGCCGCGCTGGACATCCTGCGTGCCCTGCGCCTCGGGGACGCCGTCCTGTTCTCGCAGGCCGTGGCCGACGCCGACATCGCCGTCCGTATCGAGGCCGTACGCGCGCTGGTGTCGGTCGACGCCGCCGAGGAACTGGCCCGTGCGGCGGTCGACGACCCGTCCCGCGAGGTCCGGGTGGCGATCGCCAAGGGGCTGGCCACGGTGAGTGCCGAGCGACTGTCCGGCAGCCTTCCGGCCGGCTCCGATTCCGCCGCCGGCTCGATCGAAGCGGCCCTCACCGGCCTCCTCGACGACCCCGACGCCCTGGTGCGTGCGGCGGCCTACGGAGCACTGGGCACCACCGGCTGCCCGGCGCCCCTCACCACGCGTGCCGTGGCCGCCCTGTCCGAGCCGGCCTGGCAGGTACGGGCCGGAGCCGCCACGGCCCTGTCCGTCGCCGACCCGGAGGTGGCGGTCCCCGCCCTCGCCAAGGCCCTCGCGGACGCCAACGCCGATGTCCGCAAGGCGGCCGTCCTGGCACTGACCCGGCACCGCACCGCCGAGGAGGCCCGCGCGGCCCTCGCCACGGCGACGACGGACTCCGACGCGGACGTCAGGGCGTACGCGGCACGGGCGCTGTGACCGGTCCTTCCCCCGAAGCTATGTGACCCGGCCGGAGCCCGGCCTCATATCCAGTCGGGTTCCGGCTCCGTCATCTCGGGCCAGTCGTCCGGCTCACCCACCTGCCGGCCGGGCGCCTGGGCCGGAGCCCGGTCGGGCACCTGGTCCGGGGCCGAGGTGGGCACCTGGTCCGGGGCCGAGGCGGGCTGCCCGCCCAGTGACGCGAGGACCTCCAGCACGCCCTCCCCGTACGTCGCGAGCTTCTTCTCGCCCACCCCGCCGATCGCACCGAGCTCGGCCACCGACGCCGGCCACACCGTGGCGATCTCCCGCAGCGTGGCGTCGTGGAAGATGACGTAGGCCGGTACGCCCTGTTCGCGTGCCTGCTCGGCCCGCCAGGCGCGCAGCGCCTCGAAGGCCGGCACCAGTGCCTCGGGGAGCTCGGCGGCGGCCGCCTTGCCCTTGCGCTCGCCCCGCGCGGAGCCGGAGGCCGACGAGGACCCCGACCGGGAGGTCACCGGCTTCTTCGGCTCCTTGCGCAGCGGCACGTCCTGCTCCCGCCGCAGCACCGTCCCACTGCCGTCGGTCAGCACCAGCGTGCCGTACTCGCCCTCCACGGCGAGGAGCCCCTGGGCGAGCAGCTGCCGGACGACGCCGCGCCATTCGGCCTCGGTCAGCTCCTCGCCGATGCCGAACACCGACAGCTGGTCGTGGTCGAACTGGATCACCTTGCCGGTCCGCTTGCCCAGCAGGATGTCGACGATCTGCACCGCGCCGAACTTCTGCCCACGCTCGCGCTGCAGCCGCACCACCGTCGACAGCACCTTCTGCGCCGCGACCGTGCCGTCCCAGGTCTCCGGCGGGGTGAGGCAGGTGTCGCAGTTGCCGCAGCCGGCCGGGTCCGGGTCCTGGCCGAAGTAGGCGAGGAGCTGGCCCCGGCGGCACTGGACGGTCTCGCACAGCGCCAGCATCGAGTCCAGATGGGACTGGGCCCGCCGCCGGAAGGCCTCGTCGCCCTCGCCGGACTGGATCAGCTTGCGCTGCTGTATGACGTCGTTGAGTCCGTAGGCCATCCAGGCCGTCGACGGCAGCCCGTCACGGCCGGCCCGGCCGGTCTCCTGGTAGTAGCCCTCGACCGACTTGGGCAGATCGAGGTGGGCGACGAAGCGGACGTCCGGCTTGTCGATGCCCATGCCGAAGGCGATGGTCGCGACCACGACCAGGCCGTCCTCCCGCAGGAAGCGGGACTGGTGGGCCGCGCGGGTGCCCGCGTCCAGGCCCGCGTGGTACGGCACCGCCTCGACGCCGTTGCGGCTGAGGAACTCGGCGGTCTTCTCGACGGAGTTGCGCGACAGGCAGTAGACGATGCCCGCGTCGCCCGCGTGCTCCTCGCGAAGGAAGCTCAGCAGCTGCTTCTTGGGGTCCGCCTTCGGCACGACCCGGTACTGGATGTTGGGCCGGTCGAAGCTCGCCACGAAGTGGCGGGCCGCCGGCATGTTCAGCCGCTCGGTGATCTCCTGGTGCGTGGCACGCGTGGCCGTCGCGGTGAGCGCGATCCGCGGCACGTCCGGCCAGCGCTCGCCGAGCAGCGAGAGCGTCAGGTAGTCGGGCCGGAAGTCGTGGCCCCACTGGGAGACGCAGTGCGCCTCGTCGATCGCGAACACGGAGATCTTGCCGCGCGAGAGCAGATCGAGCGTGTTCTCCAGCCGCAGCCGCTCCGGCGCCAGGTACAACAGGTCCAGCTCGCCCGCGAGGAACTCGGCCTCCACCACCCGCCGCTCGTCGAAGTCCTGCGTGGAGTTGACGAACCCGGCCCGCACGCCGAGCGCCCGCAGCGCGTCGACCTGGTCCTGCATCAGGGCGATGAGCGGGGAGACGACGATCCCCGTGCCAGGCCTGACCAGGGCCGGCACCTGGTAGCACAGGGACTTTCCGGCGCCGGTCGGCATGAGCACGACGGAGTCACCGCCCGCGACCACGTGCTCGATGACCGCTTCCTGCTCGCCCCGGAAGGCCTCGTACCCGAAGACCCGGTGCAGCGTGGCCAGCGCCTCGCTCTGCGTCACTGCCATCTCGGCGATACCGCCTGTCCCACCCATCGTCGTGCCCCCCGTACGTCGTCCCTCGACCACTGCGTCCACGATAGAGGTCAGCACCGACAAGGCCGGAGTTATCCACAGGTCACCCCCACCCGTCCCAGTCAAGGACACGATCGTCGTTCACACGTTCGCGGGAGACCCGCCCGATTCCGGCGGATAGTCTGAATGCACCGGCGAGACTCCGTCCCCTGGGAGCACCGATGAGCGTCGCACCGAAGGCGTCCACGCCCAGCTGGCCGACCCCGCCGGAAGGCGGCTGGACCGCCGACGACCTGGACCGCCTCCCGAATCTGCCTCCGCACACGGAACTGATCGACGGGAGCCTCGTCTTCGTGGGTCCGCGGACTCTTTTCCACTCACGCGCTGTCGACTTCTTCAATTGGCAGCTCCAGTCTCTGGCCCCGTCGGAATTCGAGGTCATTCGCGAGTTCACCATCGACATCGACCGCCAGAACCGGCCCGAGCCGAATGTGATCGTGGTGCGCGAGGACGTGGTGGAGGACCCCCAGCAGACCCGGTATCCGGCGGAATCCGTCCTTCTTGCCATCGAGGTCGTCTCGCCGGACTCCGTCTCCCGTGACCGCGAGACCAAGCCGCTGAAGTACGCCAGGGCCGGCATCCCCCACTACTGGCGCGTGGAGAACGAGAAGGGCCTCGCCGCCGTGCACGCGTTCGAGCTGGAGCCCACCACCGGCGCGTACACCAGCATCGGCGTCGTCCGTGAGCGGATCAAGGTGAGTGCCCCGTTCCCCGTGGATCTGGATCTCACCGGCATCAAGGCACGCCGCAAGGGCGGCGAATAGCCACCAGGCACCGAAAGCGGGGGGGGGGGGGGGGGAAAAGGGGGGGGGGGGGGGGGGGCCCCCCGAAAAAAGCAACGAGAGAACCCAAAAACACCACCAACCCCCCCCACCCCGAGAAAAACGAGGGGGCCACCCAAACAA
>NZ_JBVJBP010000027.1:0-141179 GCF_055589465.1 Streptomyces sp. NPDC041940 | reverse complement strand
TTACATTCCGAACCCGGAAGCTAAGCCTTTCAGCGCCGATGGTACTGCAGGGGGGACCCTGTGGGAGAGTAGGACGCCGCCGAACAATCATTGAATGGGTTGGTCCCGTAACTTCGGTTACGGGACCAACCCTTTTTTGTTCCGCGTCACTTGAAGTTCACGTTGCGCGCCCAGCATCCAAAGCATGGGTACTGCTGCAATGCTCAGGGCCGCCGGAGTCGGACTCGGTGACGAGGTCGTCGTGCCGGCGTTCGGGAACGTCGAGGTCGCCGAGGCCGTTGCCATGGCCGGGGCGATGCCGGTGTTCGCCGACATAGATCCTGTCACCTACTGTCTCGACGCCGTCGCTGTGGAAGCGGCGGTAACTCCGCGCACCGCGGCCGTGGTTGTCGTGCACCGCTTCGGGCGGATCGCCGACATCGCGCGGTTGCACACGCTGGGAGCGCGGCACGGACTGCTCGTGCTGGAGCAGGGAGAGTCCGAGGCGCCGTACGACGAGATAGCTCAGCGCAGGGAGCGTGCGGGCTACCTCGACGCGAAGCTGAGGGGAGTGCGGACGCCGGATGACGGTGACGGGCACACCTACCAGCAGTACGTCGTGCGGGTTCCTGGCAACGGGCGACCGGACCGGGACGCCTTCGCGCGCGCTGTGCGGGCCAAGGGAGTTGAATGCCGGGTGCCGGTGAAGACCCCGGTGCATCGGCTGCCCGAATTCCGGCGGTGTGTTTCCCTCCCGGAGACGGAGCGAGCTGCTGACGAGACGCTCGCGCTGCCGGTTGACGCGGCGCTGACCAAGCGGGACATGCAGCGGATCGTGTCCGCCTGCAATGCCCTCGGAGGGCTGCTGCAGCCCGCCTTCTGACGTGGTTGGGAGCACGGGTCTGTTCGGGGTATGATCTATTCCGTTGCCGCGCGGGAAACCGCAACGCGACAGGCCCCTATAGCTCAGTCGGTAGAGCGTCTCCATGGTAAGGAGAAGGTCAGCGGTTCGATTCCGCTTGGGGGCTCCAGCAGAAAAGGCCCCACCCTCGCGGGTGGGGCCTTTCGCATGTCCTAGTCCTTGTGGAGGCCCGGGACGCGCATGGCCAGGATCGCCATGTCGTCGGACGGGGCATCCGACGCGAAGCGTTCCACCGCGCGCATGATGCGGGCCGCGACCGCACCGGCCGTCAGGCCCGTGCAGGTCGTGAGGACGTCGGCGAGGCCGTCGTCGCCCAGCATGCGGGCGCCTTCACGGCGTTCGGTGACGCCGTCCGTGACGCACAGGAGGACATCGCCCGGGTCGAGGGTGACCGTCTGCTCGTAGAGCTCCAGGTCCTCGATGACGCCGAGGAGCGGCTGGGGTTCGGCTGCCGGTTCGACCGAGCCGTCCTGGCGCAGGCGCAGCGGGAGCGGGTGGCCGGCGCAGACGACCTTCAGTTCCGCGCTGCCGTCCTCCTGGGGCCGCATCTCGCCGTAGAGGAGGGTGAGGAAGCGGCTGCGGGCGCCCTCGTCGAGGATCGCGGAGTTGAGGCGTTCCAGGACCGCCGGGCCGCTGAGGCCCTCGCGGGCCAGGAGGCGCAGGGCGTGGCGGGCCAGGCCGGTCACCGCCGCCGCGTTCGGGCCCGTGCCGCAGACGTCGCCGATGGCGAAGCCGTAGGCGCCGTCGCTGATGGGGAAGACGTCGTAGAAGTCGCCGCCGACCTCGTTGCCCTCGCCGGCGGCGCGGTAGATGACCTCGACCTCGACGCCCGCGATCACGGGGAGCTCCGGGGGCAGGAGGCTGCGCTGGAGGGACTGGCTGATCGCCGTGCGCTCCGAGTAGAGGCGGGCGTTGTCCAGGGCCAGGGCGGCTCGGCGGGAGAGGTCCTCAGCGAGTTCCAGGATCTCCTGGCGGAAGTGTTCGTCGGTCGGCTTGCCGAGGGTCAGCATGCCGATGACGCGGTTGCGGGCGACCAGGGGGAGGACGACCGTCTCGCCGCCGACGGCGGAGGCCGTGGCGAGGGTCGGGCCGATGCCGGGGGTGACCTGGTGGGTCGGGCCGCCGCTGAGGCCGAGGCTGCGCATGGAGCTGCGCAGCGCGGCCTGGTGGGCCACTTCGCCGGGGGCCGTCCAGACACGGGCGCCGGGGGTGGGGACCGGGTCGGGCGGGGGGACCTTCGACAGCAGGGACTTGATGCCGTCGATGAGTTCCTCGTCCTCGTGCAGGACGTACGAGAGGTACGGCTCGGAGGCCTGGTCGGCGATCGTGTAGACGGCGCACCAGGTGGCGAGGGTCGGGACCGTCATCTGGGCCATCAGGGCCAGGGTCTGGTCGCGGTCCAGGGTGCCGGCCAGCAGGTCGGACGCCTCGACCAGGAAGCTCAGGGAGCCTCGGCGCAGGCGTTCCAGTTCGCCCAGGCGGGCCGACTCGACGGCGAGTGCGATGCGGTCGGCGGCGAACTGGAGGCGCAGCGCCTCCTCGTTGGAGTATCTGCCGGGGGATTCGGCCGCGACGCCGAGGGAGCCCGTGAGGCGGCCCTCCACCTTCAGCGGGACGGTGACGACCGAGCGCATGCCCGTGCTGTTCAGCAGGGGCACCGCGCCGGGGACCGCCGTCAGGTCGTCGTGGACGGCCGGCATGCGGGCCGAGCCGTAGCGGCCCGGGCCCGCCTCGACGGGGACGCGGGCGAAGCGCTGGCGGGCGGAGGGCAGGCCCGTGGAGGCGCGGACCTCCAGTTCCGTCTCGTCGTCGGTGGCGAGCAGGAGGAAGGCCGAGTCGCCGTCGAGCATGTCGCGGGCGCGTTCCACCGTGCGCTGGAGGAGGCCGTCGAGGTCGTCCGGTGCGGGGGAGCCGATGAACACCTCGAAGGGGTCGGTGCTCTGGCCCTCCGAGGTGGTCGAGGTGTCGGAGGCGGGGACGCGCAGGGGCGTCTGCAGAACGGCCCTTTCGTGGTCCCTCACGAGGAGGCACACGGTTGACGGTTCGCCGTCGGTGTCACGGACGCGCAGGTGGGAGGCGTAGACGGGGGTGACGCGGCCGGTGACGGCGCGGATACCGTAACTGCCCTCCCAGCGGGAGAGTTGGAGTGCCTCGGCGATGCCGGTGCTGGTGCCCGGTGTGTGCGGCCAGGCCGCGAGGTCGGTCAGGGGCTTGCCGGTGACCTGCTCGGCCGGGTAGCCGAAGAGTTCCTCGGCGTCCTCGCTCCAGGCGGTGATGTGGCCGGTGCGGTCGATCTGGACGACGGCCACGCGGACCCGGCCGTCGGCGAGGGGGAGGAGGTCGGCGGGGAGGGCAGGACCGGCCGCTCGGGTGCCGACCGCGCGTGCGGGCAGGTCGAGTTGGAACCAGACCGTCTTGTGCGTGGGGGTGTACTCGACGCCCCAGCGGCCGGCGAGGGCGGCGCAGAGCTGGAGGCCGCGGCCGCCCTCGCGGTCGGGGCTGCCCATGTTGATGGCCGTGCCCTGGAGCGGGATCTCGCGCTCGGGGTACCGGTCGGCCACCTCGATGCGCACGCCCTCGTCGCTGCGCAGACACAGCAGGTCGGCGGAGGTGCCGGCGTGGACGACGGCGTTGGTCACCAGTTCGCTCGTGAGAACCACGGCGTCGTCGATGATGTCGGCGAAGCCCCAGCCCTGGAGAGTGTCGCGAACGAAGGAGCGGGCGCTCGCGACCGATCGCCCGACGGGCTCGAAACTGGCGGCCGCGCGCGCGGTGATCACAGAACTCCTTGACCGGTTCTCGACGTGCTGGGCTGCGGGACCGACCGGCTCGCGCCGCTGTTGCGGCAGGCTGCCCGTCGGCCGGGGGTCCGGGGGCTGTCCCCCCGGGATCAGTCCGGTGGTCATGTGTGCGGCCGCCCCTCCGATGCCCGCTCGTCTTCGTGCCACCGCCCAGGCCGGACGGACCGGCGCGGCTGGACAGCCGGATGCAAGGTTACTTACCTTCGCGGTCCATTCGGATGCCGGTCTGCAGTGTTTCCGTCCGGAGGGTGTGCGGACGATGTGCGAAGCTGCCGAACTGTTATGGCCTGGTTCGGCCAGGGTGAAACACTGGGCAAGCTTCTTGTGAAGGTCCGGGCAGGCTGAGTGCCCAAGACGTACGGCGGGCAGCAGCCCTCTGGCGAGAGCCTGATATGCAGGGCAGAGAATACGCAGTAGTAACTGGTACGCCGAGCGCGGTACCCGAGCACAGCAGTGACGGTCGACCCCTGCGGGAGGGACACAGTGGAGTCTGGCGCAGCGACGCGTGGCACAAAGACGCGCGCGAAAGGCGGACAGTCCCCGAGCAACCAGGGCAAACAGTCCCCGGGTAACCAGGGCAAAGCGCGCAATGGCACCACCGAGGTGGATACGGCGGCCCTGAACCGTCTGATGGCGGCCCTGGTGTCGATGCGGGACGGGAACTTCCGCAAGCGGCTCACGGTGTCCGGGGACGGCGTGATGGCCGAGATCGCGGCCGTCTTCAACGAAGTGGCCGACCGCAATCTGCATCTGACGGGCGAGCTGGCCCGGGTGCGGCGGATGGTGGGCCGTGAGGGCAAGCTCACCGAGCGGCTGGAGACCGGGGCCTGCGAGGGATCGTGGTCGACGGCGATCGACAACTCGAACGCCCTGGTGGACGACCTGGTGCGGCCGGTTTCCGAGGTCAGCCGGGTGCTGTCCGCGGTGGCCGAGGGTGATCTGTCGCCTCGTATGGAGTTGCGGACGCAGGCTCCGGACGGGAACGGACATCCGCTGCGCGGTGAGTTCCTGAAGGTCGGGCGGACGGTCAACAACCTGGTCGACCAGCTGTCGACGTTCACCGACGAGGTCACGCGTGTGGCCAGTGAGGTGGGCACCGAGGGCAAGCTGGGCGGGCAGGCACGCGTGCGTGGCATGTCGGGTTCGTGGCGGGATCTCACGGACTCCGTCAACACGATGGCGTACCGGCTGACGGCCCAGGTGAGGGACATCGCGCTGGTGACGACGGCGGTCGCCAAGGGTGATCTGTCCCGGAAGGTCACGGTCCAGGTGGCCGGCGAGATGCTGGAGCTGAAGAACACCGTCAACACGATGGTGGACCAGCTCTCGGCGTTCTCCTCCGAGGTGACCCGGGTGGCCCGTGAGGTGGGCACCGACGGCGCGCTGGGCGGTCAGGCGCAGGTGCCCGGGGTGGCGGGAGTGTGGAAGGAACTCACCGATTCGGTGAACACCATGGCCGGGAACCTCACGGCTCAGGTGCGCGGGATCGCCGAGGTGACGACGGCGGTCGCCAATGGTGATCTGTCGCGCAAGGTGACGGTGCAGGCGCGCGGTGAGGTCGCACAGCTCGCCGAGACGATCAACCAGATGACCGAGACGCTGCGGATCTTCGCCGACGAGGTCACGCGTGTGGCGAACGAGGTCGGGGCCGAGGGGCGGCTCGGTGGGCAGGCGAACGTGCCGGGTGCGGCGGGGACGTGGAAGGACCTCACCGATTCGGTGAACACGGTCTTCCGGAATCTGACCACCCAGGTGAGGGACATCGCCGCCGTGACGACGGCCGTGGCCAACGGTGATCTGTCGCAGAAGGTCACCGTCGACGTGGCCGGCGAGATGCTGGAGCTGAAGAACACCGTCAACGGGATGGTGGACCAGCTGTCCGCGTTCGGTGCCGAGGTCACGCGCGTGGCCCGGGAGGTCGGTGTCGAGGGTGAGCTCGGCGGGCAGGCACAGGTGCCGGGCGCGGCCGGGACGTGGAAGGACCTGACGGACTCCGTCAACACGGCGTTCCGGAACCTCACCGGACAGGTGAGGAACATCGCGCAGGTGACGACGGCGGTCGCCAACGGCGATCTGTCGCAGAAGGTCACGGTCGACGTCTCCGGCGAGATGCTCAAGCTGAAGAACACCGTGAACACGATGGTGGACCAGCTGTCGTCCTTCGCCGACCAGGTGACCCGGATGGCCAGGGACGTGGGCACGGAGGGCCGCCTGGGCGGTCAGGCCCAGGTGGACGGCGTGTCCGGCACGTGGAAGGAGCTCACCGACTCCGTCAACTCCATGGCCGGAAACCTCACTTCCCAGGTGCGCAACATCGCGCAGGTGACGACGGCCGTGGCCCGCGGTGACCTGTCGCAGAAGATCGACGTGGACGCGCGCGGCGAGATCCTCGAGTTGAAGAACACCATCAACACGATGGTCGATCAGCTCTCGGCCTTCGCCGACCAGGTGACCCGGGTCGCTCGCGAGGTGGGTACGGACGGGCGGCTGGGCGGTCAGGCGCAGGTGCCCGGCGTCGCCGGTGTGTGGCGCGACCTGACCGACTCCGTGAACGGCATGGCGTCCAACCTGACCGGCCAGGTGCGCAACATCGCCCAGGTGGCCACGGCGGTGGCCCGGGGTGACCTGTCCCAGAAGATCACCGTGGACGCGCGCGGGGAGATCCTGGAGCTGAAGAACACCCTGAACACGATGGTGGACCAGCTGTCGTCGTTCGCCCAGGAGGTCACGCGTGTGGCCCGTGAGGTGGGTACGGAGGGCATCCTGGGCGGTCAGGCCGAGGTGCAGGGCGTCTCCGGCACCTGGAAGGACCTCACCCAGTCCGTGAACGGCATGGCGAACAACCTGACCATCCAGGTGCGCAACATCGCCGAGGTCACGACAGCGGTCGCCCGGGGCGATCTGTCGAAGAAGATCACCGTCGACGCCAAGGGCGAGATCCTCGAGCTCGTCACCACCGTCAACACGATGGTGGACCAGCTGTCGTCCTTCGCCGAGCAGGTGACCCGGGTGGCCCGTGAGGTGGGCACCGAGGGCATCCTGGGCGGACAGGCGCACGTGCCGGGTGTCACGGGCATCTGGAAGGACCTGAGTGACAACGTCAACCTGATGGCCAAGAACCTCACCACGCAGGTGCGGAACATCTCCCAGGTCTCGGCGGCGGTCGCCAACGGTGACCTGACACGGCAGGTCACCATCGAGGCGCGCGGTGAGGTCGCGCAGCTCGCCGACACCATCAACACGATGGTGAAGACGCTGAGTTCGTTCGCCGAGCAGGTCACCAAGGTGGCCCGTGAGGTGGGCACGGACGGCATCCTCGGCGGTCAGGCGCATGTGCCGGGTGTGGCCGGTACGTGGAAGGACCTCACCGAGTCCGTGAACGGCATGGCGTCCAACCTGACCGGCCAGGTGCGCAACATCGCCATGGTGACCACGGCCATCGCCAAGGGTGACCTGACGAAGAAGATCGACATCGACGCGCGCGGCGAGATCCTGGAGCTGAAGACGACCATCAACACGATGGTCGACCAGCTGTCCTCCTTCGCCGAGGAGGTCACCAGGGTCGCCCGCGAGGTGGGTACGGAAGGGCAGCTCGGCGGGCAGGCACGCGTGCGTGACGTCGACGGGACGTGGCGCGACCTGACCGAGTCCGTGAACGAGATGGCCGGGAACCTGACCCGGCAGGTGCGTGCCATCGCGCGCGTGGCGACCGCGGTGACCCGTGGCGACCTGAATCTGAAGATCGACGTGGACGCGTCCGGGGAGATCCAGGAGCTCCAGGACTACATCAACAAGATGATCGCCAACCTGCGCGACACCACGATCGCCAACAAGGAGCAGGACTGGCTCAAGGGCAACCTGGCCCGGATCTCCGCGCTGATGCAGGGCCGCCGCGACCTGGAGGACGTGGCCTCGCTGATCATGAGCGAGCTGACGCCGGTGGTGTCCGCGCAGCACGGCGCCTTCTTCCTGGCGATGCCGCTCGTCGACGGCGAGGACAAGAACGCCGCGAGCGACGACCAGTACGAGCTGCGCATGCTCGGCTCGTACGGCTACTCGATGGGCTCCATGCCGACGTCGTTCCAGCCCGGTGAGGCGCTCATCGGGACGGCCGCCACGGAAAAGCGCACGATCCTCGTGGAGAACGCGCCCAGCGGCTACCTGAGGATCTCCTCGGGGCTCGGTGAGGCACCGCCCGCGCAGGTGATCGTGCTGCCGGTGCTGTTCGAGGGCAAGGTGCTCGGGGTCATCGAGTTGGCCTCCTTCACTCCCTTTACGCAGATCCAGAAGGATTTCCTCAACCAGATCGCCGAGATGATCGCGACAAGCGTCAACACCATCTCCGTCAACACCAAGACCGAGCTGCTGCTGGCGCAGTCGCAGGAGCTGACCGAGCAACTGCGGGAGCGGTCGGCGGAGTTGGAGCAGCGGCAGAAGGCCCTCCAGGCGTCCAACGCCGAACTGGAGGAGAAGGCCGAGCTGCTGGCCCAGCAGAACCGCGACATCGAGGTGAAGAACACCGAGATCGAGGAGGCGCGGCAGGTCCTGGAGGAGCGTGCCGAGCAGCTCGCCGTGTCGATGCGCTACAAGAGCGAGTTCCTGGCGAACATGTCGCACGAGCTGCGTACGCCGCTCAACTCGCTGCTGATCCTGGCCAAGCTGCTCGCCGACAACGCCGAGGGGAACCTCTCCCCGAAGCAGGTCGAGTTCGCCGAGACCATCCACGGGGCCGGTTCCGACCTGCTCCAGCTCATCAACGACATCCTCGACCTGTCGAAGGTCGAGGCGGGCAAGATGGATGTCTCCCCGACGCGTATCGCGCTCGTGCAGCTCGTGGACTACGTGGAGGCCACGTTCCGTCCGCTGACCGCGGAGAAGGGCCTGGACCTGTCCGTACGGGTGTCGCCGGAGCTGCCCGCCACGCTGCACACCGACGAGCAGCGGCTGCTGCAGGTGCTGCGCAACCTGCTGTCGAACGCGGTGAAGTTCACCGACTCGGGGTCGGTGGAGCTGGTCATCAGGCCGGCTCGGGACGATGTGCCGCAGCGGATCCGGGCGCAGCTGCTGGAGACCGGGTCGCTGACCGACCCGGACGCCGAGCTGATCGCGTTCTCCGTGACGGACACCGGGATCGGTATCGCCTCCAGCAAGATGCGGGTGATCTTCGAGGCGTTCAAGCAGGCCGACGGTACGACCAGCCGCAAGTACGGCGGTACGGGCCTCGGGCTGTCCATCTCCCGGGAGATCGCCCAGCTGCTCGGCGGTGAGATTTACGCGCAGAGCGAGACCGGCCGTGGTTCGACGTTCACGCTGTACCTGGCGCTGCATCCCAGCGAACTGCCGCCGCAGGGCTACCAGCAGCAGCTGCCCGCCCTGGAGGCCGGTGACCTGGTGTCGTCGTCCGACCTGTCGGAGCTGTCCGAGGCGGAGGCCGACACCCCGGCGGAGGTGAGGTCGTACCGCGACACGCAGAACGGACCGGCGGCTCTGTTCCGGCGGCGCCGCAGGATGCCCGAGCTGGAGGCGCGCCCCGCGCCGCCTGAGCAGTGGAGGCCCTCCGAGCAGGAACTGGCGCCGAAACCGCAGCGCGGCATCCGGTTCGGCGGCCAGAAGGTCCTCATCGTCGACGACGACATCCGCAACGTCTTCGCCCTGACCAGTGTCCTGGAGCAGCACGGCCTGTCCGTGCTGTACGCCGAGAACGGCCGTGAGGGCATCGAGGTGCTGGAGCAGCACGACGATGTGGCGGTCGTCCTGATGGACATCATGATGCCCGAGATGGACGGGTACGCGACGACCTCGGCGATCCGCAGGATGCCGCAGTTCGCCGGGTTGCCGATCATCGCGCTGACGGCGAAGGCGATGAAGGGCGACCGGGAGAAGGCGATCGAGTCGGGTGCCTCCGACTACGTCACGAAGCCGGTCGACCCGGATCACCTGCTAGCGGTGATGGATCAGTGGATGCGAGGGGAATGAGGGGAACATCGGGTCGTCGCGCAACCGTGCGGGGAAGGTTCGGTGTTCACGCGCAGTTGCCGACTCGATGTGCGCATAGTCGTGTAGAAGTACAAGATCTGGGGAACCTTCTGGTCTCCTGCTGCGTTTCCGCTACGTGCACAGTGACATCACGGTGACAGGGTGTGGCGACAGGCAGGGTGCGGCTACGATGACCGGCACAAGGACGGGCGACGTAAGGGAGTCGTCCCCTGGGGCGGCACCGACCGGTGCGTCCTCAGGTCCTGCGGACAGGGGAGGCCCCACGCCGGGGCGAGGAGGGCGGGCCATGGTGCAGAAGGCCAAGATCCTCCTGGTCGATGACCGGCCGGAGAATCTGCTGGCGCTTGAGGCGATCCTCTCTGCGCTCGATCAGACGCTGGTGCGGGCATCGTCCGGGGAGGAAGCACTCAAAGCGCTGCTCACGGACGACTTCGCGGTCATTCTGCTGGACGTCCAGATGCCGGGTATGGACGGCTTCGAGACAGCGGCGCACATCAAGCGGCGTGAGCGGACCCGGGACATCCCGATCATCTTCCTCACGGCGATCAACCACGGCCCGCACCACACCTTCCGGGGTTACGCGGCGGGCGCGGTCGACTACATCTCCAAGCCGTTCGACCCGTGGGTGCTGCGCGCGAAGGTCTCCGTCTTCGTCGAGCTGTACATGAAGAACTGCCAGCTGCGTGAACAGGCGTCGCTGCTGCGGCTCCAGTTGGAGGGCGGCGACAAGAGCGCGGGCGGCGAGGCCAAGGAGTCGGCAGGGCTGCTCGCGGAGCTCTCCGCACGGCTCGCGGCCGTCGAGGAGCAGGCCGAGGCGCTGACCAAGCAGCTGAACGACGAGTCGACGGACGCGGCCGCGGTGGCCACAGCGGCTCATCTGGAGCGCAAGCTCACGGGTTTGCGGCGGGCGCTGGACGCGCTGGAGCCGGGCACCGGGAGCCCGTCTTCGGTGCCCTCGCAGAACTGACGCGCGGGCGGGCGTGGTTGCCCGTCCATGAACACGCGTCAGTTTCGCGCCCCTCCCGGAGCGACACGAACGGGTGAAGCCGTAGGCACACGTGTCCCCTGCCGTCTCCACCGGTAACCTCACACCCATGGCCTCACGTTCCTCCGCAGCCAAGAAGCCGCCCGCGAAGAAGGCGGCCGCTTCAGCGAAGGCTCCGGCGAAGAAGGCCGCTGCCAAAAAGGCTCCCGCGAAGAAGGCGCCCGCCAGGAAGGCCGCGGCGAAGAAGCCCGCGCCCCAACCGGCACCCAGCCCGACCGGAGGCATCTACCGGCTCGTGCGCGCGGTGTGGCTCGGCGTCGCGCATGCCGTCGGCGCCGTGTTCCGCGGCATAGGGCAGGGCGCCAAGAACCTCGACCCGGCGCACCGCAAGGACGGTGTCGCGCTGCTGCTGCTCGGCATCGCGCTGATCGTCGCCGCGGGCACCTGGGCCGACCTGAAGGGTCCCGTGGGCGATCTGGTCGAGATCCTGGTGACCGGCGCCTTCGGCAGGCTCGACCTGCTCGTGCCGATACTGCTCGCCGTCATCGCCGTGCGGTTCATCCGCCACCCGGAGAAGCCCGAGGCCAACGGACGCATCGTCATCGGCCTGTCCGCGCTCGTCATCGGCGTGCTCGGCCAGATCCACATCGCCTGCGGCTCGCCCGCGCGCGGCGCCGGCATGCAGGCCATAAGGGACGCCGGCGGGCTCATCGGCTGGGCCATGGCGACGCCGCTGTCGTACGCCATGGGCCATGTGCTCGCCGTACCGCTGCTCGTACTGCTGACGGTCTTCGGGCTGCTCGTCGTCACGGCCACTCCCGTCAACGCCATTCCGCAGCGGCTGCGGCTGCTCGGGGTGCGGCTCGGGATCGTCCGCGACCCGGCCGAGGACGAGTTCGGCGAGGACGACGAGCGCTACGAGGAGCAGTGGCGGGAGGCGCTGCCCGCCCGGCCGCGCGGCAGGCGCACGCCGGCGCCCGCGGAGTACGACCCCGACAGCGCCGAGCAGGAGGCCCTCTCCCGGCGCCGCGGCCGTCCCCGGCGGTCCGCCGTGCCGCAGCCCGACATGGACCGGCCCATGGACGCCGTGGATGTCGCCGCCGCGGCCGCCGCCGCGCTCGACGGTGCCGTCATGCACGGGATGCCGCCCTCGCCGATCGTCGCCGACCTCACCCAGGGCGTGCGGGTGGGGGACCGCGAGGCGACCACGCCGACGCCCGTCCCGGCCGCCCGCCCCCAGCAGGACAGGGCCAAGCCCAAGCAGGACAAGCGCAAGCAGGACGAGCCCGAGCAGGAGAAGCCGAAGGCGGGCGTCCGCGACCTCACCAAGGCCCCGCCCTCCGAGCCCCGCGACCTGCCCCCGCGCGCGGAGCAACTCCAGCTCTCCGGCGACATCACGTACTCCCTGCCGTCGCTCGACCTGCTGGAGCGCGGCGGCCCGGGCAAGGCCCGCAGCGCCGCCAACGACGCCATCGTCGAGTCCCTGACCACCGTCTTCACCGAGTTCAAGGTGGACGCCAGTGTCACCGGCTTCACCCGCGGGCCGACGGTCACGCGCTACGAGGTGGAGCTCGGCCCCGCGGTCAAGGTCGAGCGCATCACCGCGCTGACCAAGAACATCGCCTACGCCGTCGCCTCCCCGGACGTGCGGATCATCAGCCCGATCCCCGGCAAGTCCGCGGTCGGCATCGAGATCCCGAACACCGACCGGGAGATGGTCAACCTCGGTGACGTCCTCCGTCTGGCGGAGTCCGCGGAGGACGACGACCCGATGCTGGTCGCCTTCGGCAAGGACGTCGAGGGCGGCTTCGTCATGCACTCGCTGGCGAAGATGCCGCACATGCTGGTCGCCGGCGCCACCGGCTCCGGCAAGTCGTCCTGCATCAACTGCCTGATCACCTCGGTCATGATGCGGGCGACCCCCGAGGACGTGCGGATGATCCTCGTCGACCCCAAGCGGGTCGAGCTGACCGCCTACGAGGGCATCCCGCACCTGATCACGCCGATCATCACCAACCCCAAGCGGGCCGCCGAGGCGCTCCAGTGGGTCGTACGCGAGATGGATCTGCGCTACGACGACCTGGCGGCCTACGGATACCGGCACATCGACGACTTCAACCGGGCCGTGCGCGAGGGCAAGGTCAAGCCGCCCGAGGGCAGTGAACGGGAGCTCCAGCCGTACCCCTATCTGCTGGTCATCGTCGACGAGCTCGCCGACCTGATGATGGTCGCGCCGCGGGACGTCGAGGACGCGATCGTGCGCATCACCCAGCTCGCGCGCGCGGCCGGCATCCACCTGGTGCTCGCCACGCAGCGGCCGTCGGTCGACGTCGTCACCGGTCTGATCAAGGCGAACGTGCCGTCGCGGCTCGCCTTCGCCACCTCCTCGCTGGCCGACTCGCGCGTCATCCTCGACCAGGCGGGCGCCGAGAAGCTCATCGGCAAGGGCGACGGGCTGTTCCTGCCCATGGGAGCCAGCAAGCCGACCCGTATGCAGGGCGCCTTCGTGACCGAGGAGGAGATCGCGGGCGTCGTCCAGCACTGCAAGGACCAGATGGCGCCCGTCTTCCGGGACGACGTCACCGTCGGCACCAAGCAGAAGAAGGAGATCGACGAGGACATCGGCGACGACCTCGACCTGCTGTGCCAGGCCGCCGAACTGGTCGTCTCCACGCAGTTCGGGTCGACGTCCATGCTCCAGCGCAAACTGCGCGTCGGTTTCGCCAAGGCCGGACGGCTGATGGACCTCATGGAGTCCCGGAACATCGTCGGACCGAGCGAGGGCTCCAAGGCACGTGACGTTCTTGTGAAGCCTGATGAGCTGGATGGCGTGCTCGCGCTGATCCGGGGGGAGTCTGAAGGGTAGGGAAGCGGTGGGCGCCTCGCGGGGCGTGACCGCCGATCGGGTGTCCGGATCGTGACTCACCCGTTAGGGATCATTGAGCAACCGTTTCCCTCCGGCGTACGTCAAGTTGAGGGAGGCGAAAAGCACCGACCCCACCATCGGAATGTCGGGCCATTCCGATGGCGTACAAACTGACACCGCCCGGTTGCCCCACCCTTTCATACCCCCCCTAGACTGAACTTCCAGCACAGGCGGCTACACGCTCGAAAGGCGCCCCCGTGTCCATCGGCAACTCCCCTGAAGACGAGCGTCCGTTCGAAGACGAGCGCGTCGAAGACGACCGCGAGGAAGCCCGCCCCTCCATCGGCCGTGTCCTGCAGCAGGCGCGGATCGCCGCCGGACTGACCGTCGACGACATCAGTAGCGCCACCCGGGTCCGCATGAACATCGTGCACGCCATCGAGGCGGACGACTTCACCGCCTGCGGCGGGGACGTCTACGCCCGCGGGCACATCAGGACCCTGGCCAAGGCCGTCCACCTCGACCCGGCGCCGCTGCTCGCCCAGTACGGCGACACGCACGGCGGACGTCCGGCACCGACCCCGGCAGCTCCCCTGTTCGAGGCGGAACGTATCCGTCCGGAGCGGCGGGGGCCCAACTGGACCGCGGCCATGGTGGCCGCGATCGTCGTCGTGATCGGCTTCGTCGGGTTCACCATGTTCCAGGGCGGCGACGACAGCGCCGGCGAGGCCAATGTGGCCGAGGGCTCCACGCCCGGTGCGTCCGTCTCCCCGACCACCAAGTCCAAGAAGCCCGCCGAACCCAAGCCCGAACCCTCCGACAGTGCCATCGCGGCCGCGCCTCAGGACAAGGTGACGGTCCGGGTGGCCGCCGCCGACGGCCGCAGCTGGATCGCCGCCAAGGACCACAACGGCCGGATGATCTTCGACGGTGTCCTCAAGCAGGGCGATTCCAAGACCTTCCAGGACAGCTCGAAGGTGCACCTCGTCCTCGGGGACGCCGGCGCGATCGACCTGTTCGTCAACGGCAAGAAGATCGAGGACGATTTCCAGCCCGGCTCTGTGGAACGTCTCACGTACACGAAGGGCGACCCCGAGGCCGGGTGACCTCGCCCAAGGGGTGTCCGACGTACGGGGTTGGCCGGGATCGGCCAACCCCGTCGACGTGGGGTGTCAGTGGGACGAAGTACTCTTGAGCCCATGCCTGAACGCCGTACCGTCGCACTGGTCACCCTTGGCTGCGCCCGTAACGAGGTGGACTCCGAGGAGCTCGCAGGCCGTTTGGAGGCGGACGGCTGGCAGCTCGTGGAAGCCGCCGAGGACGCGGACGTCGCCGTCGTGAACACCTGCGGCTTCGTCGAGGCCGCCAAGAAGGACTCTGTCGACGCCCTCCTGGAGGCCAACGACCTCAAGGGACACGGCAGAACCCAGGCCGTGGTGGCGGTGGGCTGCATGGCCGAGCGGTACGGCAAGGAACTCGCCTCGGCGCTCCCCGAGGCCGACGGCGTGCTCGGTTTCGACGACTACACGGACATCTCGGACCGGCTCCAGACCATCCTCAACGGCGGCATCCACGCCTCGCACACCCCGCGCGACCGGCGCAAGCTGCTGCCGATCAGCCCTGCGCAGCGCCAGGAGTCCGCCGCCGACGTCGCGCTGCCCGGGCACGCCCCGGCCGACCTTCCGGAAGGCCTCGCTCCGGCCTCCGGGCCCCGCGCGCCCCTGCGCCGCCGTCTGGACGGCGCCCCGGTCGCTTCCGTGAAGCTCGCCTCCGGCTGCGACCGGCGCTGCTCCTTCTGCGCCATCCCCTCCTTCCGCGGCTCCTTCATCTCCCGCCGCCCGAGCGACGTGCTGAACGAGACGCGCTGGCTGGCCGAGCAGGGCGTGAAGGAGATCATGCTGGTCTCCGAGAACAACACCTCCTACGGCAAGGACCTGGGCGACATCCGGCTGCTGGAGTCGCTGCTGCCCGAGCTGGCCGAGGTCGACGGCATCGAGCGGGTCCGGGTGAGCTACCTCCAGCCCGCGGAGATGCGGCCCGGCCTGATCGACGTCCTGACCTCCACTCCGAAGGTCGCGCCCTACTTCGACCTCTCCTTCCAGCACTCCGCACCCGGTGTGCTGCGCGCGATGCGCCGCTTCGGCGACACCGACCGCTTCCTGGAACTGCTCGACACCATCCGGAGCAAGGCGCCCGAGGCCGGTGTGCGCTCCAACTTCATCGTCGGCTTCCCCGGCGAGAGCGAGGCCGACCTCGCTGAACTGGAGCGGTTCCTGGGCGGCGCGCGGCTGGACGCCATCGGCGTCTTCGGCTACTCCGACGAGGAGGGCACCGAGGCGGCGACCTACGAGAACAAGCTCGACGAGGACGTGGTCGCCGAGCGGCTGGCCCGGGTCTCGCGGCTGGCCGAGGAACTCGTCTCGCAGCGCGCCGAGGACCGCGTCGGACAGACGGTGCACGTGCTCGTCGAGTCCGTCGACGAGGAGGGCGTGTACGGCCGCGCCGCGCACCAGGCGCCCGAGACGGACGGCCAGGTGCAGCTCACGAGCGGCGCGGGGCTCCGCAGCGGTCGTATGGTCGAGGCGAAGGTGGTCGGTACGGAGGGTGTCGACCTGGTGGCCGAGCCCCTGCAGGGCTCGTTCGCTTCGCCTGCGTGGAGTGAGGAGGCGGGCAGATGACCGGTGTCCCGGCAGCCGCGGCGGGAGGCGCCTCCGGCGCGAGGAGGGCCGCGTCCGGCGCGGCCTCGGGGAAGGCGCCCGGGCCTGCGGTCGGCCGTACGGCCGCGCGGTCGGCCGAGGGCGGGACGTCCGGTGCGGGGCACGGTGCGGGTGGCAGCGGGGCTGTCGTCGGTGAGGGCTCGGACAGCGCCGGCGTCGACGTCCAGGGCGAGGAGAAGAGCGCGCGGGGCGGGAAGCTGACGGCGGCGGCCGTCAACCAGGCCAGCGTCTGGAACATCGCCAACCTCCTGACCATGCTCCGGCTGGTCCTCGTCCCGGCCTTCGTGGCGCTGATGCTCGCGGACGGCGGATACGACCCGGCGTGGCGGGCCCTCGCCTGGGCGGCCTTCGCCATCGCCATGATCACGGACATCTTCGACGGGCATCTGGCGCGCACGTACAACCTGGTCACGGACTTCGGGAAGATCGCCGACCCCATCGCCGACAAAGCGATCATGGGGGCGGCGCTGATCTGTCTGTCCGCGCTCGGGGATCTGCCGTGGTGGGTGACCGGCATCATCCTCGGGCGGGAACTCGGGGTCACCCTGCTGCGTTTCATCGTCATCCGGTACGGCGTCATCCCGGCCAGCCGCGGAGGCAAGCTCAAGACCCTCACCCAGGGCGTGGCCGTGGGCATGTATGTGCTGGCGCTGACGGGGTGGCTGGCCACCCTGAGGTGGTGGGTGATGGCTGCTGCGGTCGTGCTGACCGTGGTGACCGGGCTCGACTATGTGAAACAGGCCATTGTGCTGCGCAGGCAGGGAATCGCCGAGCGCGAGGCCGCGTTGGAGGAGAAGGAAGCGTGAGTTCCACGGCCACTGAGGTGGTGCGACTACTCACGGTGAAGGTCGGGGCGCTCGCCGTCGCGCAGTCGTTTGACCGGTGGCCTCCTTGCGGAGGCAGAGGTCACATCAGCCCCCAGAGCCTCACAGGCCCCGTGGACGGGCCCATCGGGCTCGATTCCTGTTCTGCCCGCGGCGGAAAAGTGGGGGCTCTGCGGTTGAACGGCGACCGCGAGGAAATTCGTAGAGAGAGTGTACGGAGCGTACTCGCACTGCTCCTGAAGGGGCTTGCGGGCGAACAGACTGGGAATGAGCGGGCACAGGATACGGAACGGAACGGGGGGTTTTGATGTTTGCAGCCCTGAGTGAACACGACATCGCTCCCCGCACGGCCGCGGCGCAAGGCGGTACGGTGGGGCGTAATGGATGCGGCTACGCGGTCCGAGGAGGGAGCCACCGATGATTCTGCTCCGTCGCCTGCTGGGTGACGTGCTGCGTCGGCAGCGCCAGCGCCAGGGCCGTACTCTGCGCGAAGTCTCCTCGTCCGCCCGAGTCTCACTCGGCTATCTCTCCGAGGTGGAGCGGGGGCAGAAGGAGGCTTCCTCCGAGCTGCTCTCCGCCATCTGCGACGCGCTGGACGTACGGATGTCCGAGCTCATGCGGGAAGTGAGCGACGAGCTCGCCCTCGCCGAGCTGGCCCAGTCTGCTGCGGCCACCCCCAGCGAGCCTGTACCCACGCCGGTTCGTCCGATGCTGGGTTCCGTTTCGGTGACCGGTGTGCCACCGGAACGGGTGACCATCAAGGCGCCCGCCGAGGCGGTGGACGTCGTCGCCGCGTGAGCGTTCTCGCGTACGCGGCATGAGACGAACGGCGCCGACCAGGCGCTGAGAAGTGCTGAGGCCCCGGCCGGGCCTCTCCGGGAGATCCGGAGGGGTGCCCGCCCGGGGTTTTTGCTTGCGTGCGGTCGCTCCGGCGCTGGTTGCCCGTTTCGTGTGCGTTTGCCGGTGTGGCGTACGGCGGTCATCGTTGAGGGGATGGCGGGGGGCAGTCCACGGAGGTGCGGATGTACGTCGTGAAGAGCCCGTTGTCCGACGCGAGCTTGAAGACCGTGTCGGAGGCGCTGCAAGGCGCCCTGGTCGACCTGGTGGATCTCGCCCTCGTGGCGAAGCAGATCCACTGGAATGTGGTGGGACCGCGCTTCCGCTCCGTGCATCTCCAGCTCGACGAGGTCGTCGACACCGCGCGGAAGTACTCCGACACTGTGGCGGAGCGTGCCGCGGCGCTCGGTGTCTCGCCCGACGGGCGTGCCGCGACGGTGGCCGTCGGCAGTGGAATCGGCGTGACCCCGGAAGGGTGGGTCGATGACACGACCGCCGTGGGGACGCTTGTCGAGGCGCTGGGCGCGGTGATCGCGCGCATGCGGGAGCGGGTCGAGACCACCGGCGAACCGGACCCGGTGAGCCAGGACATCTTCATCGGGATCACCGCCGACCTGGAGAAGCATCACTGGATGTTCCAGGCCGAGAACGGGTGACGGAACCCGGTGACGAGCCGGCCGGGCGCGATGCCGCCCGGCTTCGAGTGGTGCGCGGTGCGCCTGTGTGCCGCGGGTGCGCCCTGCCGGCGGGTCCGAGCGGCCGAATAGCGTCGGGCTGGAGGTGGCGGCCATGGCGGGGATAGGGCGCTGGGGGGACCGGGGCTGGAGGGTCCGCGGGGCCGTGCTCGGGCTGGGGGCGCTGTGGTGGTGGGCCGTGCTCCGGCTGGCGGTGGTGCCGGGGGCCGGCGCGCTGGAGGCGGCGGTCGTGGCCGGGGGATGGGGATTGAGCGTGCTGCCGGTGCACTGTGTGCCGAAGAGGCGGGCGAGCGGGGTGCTCGGTTCGGGGCGGTGGCGGAGAGCCTGGGGGGTGCGGGGGGATCGCGGGACACGCATGGGGTGAACGCGGGACTCGTGCTACCACGGCATCGCCACACCCCCGTTCGGGCGGAGAATCTGGCCTGTGGTGAAGGCCGAGGCGTCGGACGCCAGATGCAGGACCGCGTGCGCGATGTCCTCGGGTTCGCCCACCCGGCCCAGGGGTGACATACGGGCCATGACGGACTCCGTGCGTGTCTGGGCCTCGCTGTCGTGGCGGTCGGTCATCGGCGTACGGATCCAGCCCGGAGCGACCGCGTTGACGCGGATGCCGTGCCGGCCGACCTCCGTCGCGAGGGTCTTCGTCAGCTGGACCACCGCCGCCTTCGCCGCGCCGTAGCAGAGCAGCCCGGGGCCGCCGGTGTCGACGGCGCCCGAGGCCATGGTGACGATGCTGCCCCGGGTACCCGTGGCGATCATCAGCCGGGCGGCCTCCTGGCAGGCGTACAGCACACCCTTGAAGTTCACGGCGAGCACCCGGTCGAGGTCCTCGTCCCGGGTCTCCAGCACGGGGCTGCTGTGCATGATGCCGGCGATCGCGGCCAGGGCGTCCAGGCGTTCGCAGGAGGTGATGGCCTGCCTCAGCTGCGAGCGGTCGGTGACGTCGAGGGGGTGCGCGTGGGTGGTGCCGCCGGTGTCCTTGATCAGGGTCGCCGTCTCGTGCAGGCCCTCGGTGTCGAGGTCCGCGCAGTGCACGGTCGCGCCCGCCTCGGCGAGCAGGAGGGCCGAGGCGCGGCCGATACCGCTCGCGGCCCCGGTGACGAACACGGTGCGGCCGGTGAGGTCGTACGCCGTGACGGACATGTAGGGACCGTACGAGCGGAACTGACGGATCGTCAATTGCCTGGGCCGGGCCGGACGCGTCTGGACGGGGCGGGGGCGGGGCCCGGCTGGCAGGCGGGACACCAGTAGGTGGGACGTTCGCGGGAGCCGTCGCCCTGGTCGGCGACGCGGACGGAGGTACCGCAGCGCAGACAGGGTCGGGGAGCCCGGCCGTAGACGAAGAGGTCCTGGCCGCGGCGGCCCGTCGTGCTGCGGACCGGGCGGTCGCGGTTGGTCTCCAGCAGCTTCTTGGCCAGCGAGGGCAGCTTCGCGGCGCGTTCGGCGGGCAGGTCGCCCACGGGGAGCCAGGGGGTGACGCCGAGCAGGAAGCAGAGCTCGCTCTTGTAGACATTGCCGATGCCGGCGAGGTTGCGCTGGTCGAGCAGGGCCTCGCCGAGGGGGCGGGCGGGGTCCTGGAGGACCTGGGCGAGGGCCCGGTCGGGGTCCCAGTCCGGGCCGAGGAGGTCCGGGCCGAGGTGGCCCACCGCGCGGTGCTCGTCGGTGGTGCGCAGCAGTTCCAGGACGGGGAGGCGGTAGCCGACGGCTGTGCTGTCGGCGTTCGCGAGGATCGCGCGGATCTGGTGGCCGGGGCCGCCGCTCCAGCGCCGGCCGTTCGCGTAGACCTTCCAGGCGCCGTCCATCCGCAGGTGGGAGTGGAGCGTCAGGCCGCCCTCCACCCGGGTCAGGAGGTGCTTGCCGCGCGGGGTGACGTCGAGGACCGTACGGCCCGTGAGGTCGGCCGTGGCGAACCGGGGCACCCGCAGGTCGCTGCGGGTCAGCACTTTGCCCGCGAGGGCGCCGTGCAGCCGCTTCGCGGTCTGCCAGACCGTGTCGCCTTCGGGCATGGGTCAAGCGTGGCACGGGGCGTACGCAGGTGCGCCGGGAGCGGTGAGGTCAGGCGCGCAGGCGGAGTCCGCGGGGCGTCGCGATAAAGCCCGCTCCTTCCAGGAGGGTGCCGATGGGGGAGGTCAGGGCCTGGGTGCCGTTGACCCGCTCCACGGTGACCGTGCCGAGGGAGCCCGCGCGGGCGGCTGCGGCGAGTGCCTCCGCCGCGGAGCGCAGGCGGGGGTCGTCGGCGGGGGCGCCGTCCGGATCGGCGGCCCAGGCCAGCAGGGTCTTGCCGCCGCGCTCCATGTAGAGCGTCAGCTCCCCCTCGACGAGCACCACCAGGGAGCCCGCCTTGCGGCCCGGCTTGTGTCCGGCGTCGGTCGGGGGCTCGGGCCAGGGAAGGGCGGCGCCGTACGCGTTCGCGGGATCGGCGGCGGCGAGGACGACGGCCCTGGACGCGGGGTCCTGGCGGGTACGGCGGCCCGGGAACCCGGCGTCGTGCCCCGCGCGTCCGCCGTTCTGCCAGGGCGGGGCGGCCTGCGGGGGGTAGTCGCGAGGCGAGACGTAGTCGCCCGGGGACGGCTGGGGCGCCGGGGCGTCGTAGGCGGGGCCGAAGTCGGGGAATCCGTCGGGGCCGGGGGTGTCGGTGTGGCCGTGGGAGCGGGGCGCGTCGTCCAGCTCGGCGAAGTCATGGGCCGGGAAGGGATCGAGGTCGGGGCCCGGAGGAGGGCCGGGCAGGTCCTCGCCGCGGTCGCGGGCGTTGGACACCGCGCGCAGACGGTCCACGGCGCCGTCCATCGCGAACTGGGCCGCGCCGAGCCCCTCCACCACATAGCCGCGGCGGGCCTGGCCGCTCTCCTCGAAGACGGACAGGACGCGGTACGTCGCCGAGAACCCGCCCTCGACGCCCTCCGCCGAGACCGCGCCCCTGGTCACCACGCCGTGCCGGTCGAGCAGGGTGCGGGCGAGGGCGTGGGCGCGCACCGTGGGGTCCGGCTCGTGGGACGGGAGCAGGGACCAGCGGCCGGCGACGGTCGGCGGTCCGGAGCGGGACGCGGCGGGACGGGCCGCGGCCGTCAGGGAGCCGTACCGGCCGCGCGGGACCGCACGCTTGGCGCGGTGGGCCGTGGACCCGGCCGTACGGCCCGAACCGAGCAGGGAGCGCATGGGGGTGAGCGTGTCGTTCGTCAGACGGCCGGACCAGGCCAGGTCCCAGAGCACGTCGGCCAGCTGGGGATCGGTGGCGTCGGGGTGGGTGGTGGCGCGGACCTGGTCGGCGATCTGGCGGAAGAACAGGCCGTAGCCGCCGGAGAGCGTGTGCAGGACGGACTGATGGAGGGCGGTCAGCTCCAAGGGATGCGGGGGCGGCAGGAGCAGGGGAGCCGCGTCCGCCAGGTAGAGGGAGACCCAGCCGTCCTTGCCGGGGAGCGAGCCGGCCCCGGCCCACACCACTTCGCCCGCGGCGGTGAGCTCGTCCAGCATCCCCGGGCTGTAGTTCACGACCCGGGAGGGCAGGACGAGCTTCTCCAGGGCGGAGGCCGGCACGGACGCGCCCTGCACCTGCTCGATGGCGCGCACCAGCCCGTCGATGCCGCGCAGGGAGTGGCCCTTGCCGATGTGCTGCCACTGCGGGAGGAACTGGGCGAGCGCGGCGGGCGCCACCGGCTCCAGCTCGTGCCGCAGGGCGGCCAGGGAGCGGCGGCGCAGTCGGCGCAGCACGGCCGCGTCGCACCACTCCTGGCCGATCCCGGCCGGGTGGAACTCGCCCTGGACGATCCGGCCCGCCGCGGCGAGCCGCTGGAGGGCGCCCTCGGTGACGGCCACACCCAGGCCGAAGCGAGCCGCCGCCGTGGTCGAGGTGAACGGGCCGTGGGTGCGGGCGTAGCGCGCGAGGAGGTCGCCGAGCGGGTCCTTGACGGGCTCCGTGAACGCTTCCGGGACACCGACCGGCAGGGCCGTGCCCAGGGCATCGCGCAGTCGGCCCGCGTCCTCGATCGCCGCCCAGTGGTCTCCGCCCGCGATCCGGACCCGGATGGCACGGCGGGCACCGGCCAGTTCCTGGGCCCACTGGGGTTCGGCGCCCCGCTCGGCCAGTTCCGCGTCCGTGAGCGGGCCGAGGAGGCGGAGGAGGTCCGCGACGCCTTCGGCGTCCTTGACGCGGCGGTCCTCGGTGAGCCACCGCAGCTCGCGCTCCAGCTCGGTCAGCACCTCCGCGTCGAGCAGCTCGCGCAGCTCCGCCTGGCCCAGCAGCTCGGCCAGCAGCCGCGAGTCCAGCGACAGGGCGGCGGCGCGGCGCTCGGCGAGCGGGGAGTCGCCCTCGTACAGGAACTGGGCGACATAGCCGAAGAGGAGGGAACGCGCGAAGGGCGACGGTTCGGCGGTGGTGACCTCGACGAGGCGCACCTTGCGGGACTCCAGGTCGCCCATCAGTTCGACGAGCCCGGGAACGTCGAAGACGTCCTGAAGGCACTCCCGGACCGCTTCCAGGACGATCGGGAACGAGCCGAACTCGCTCGCCACCTGCAAGAGCTGGGAGGCGCGCTGGCGCTGCTGCCACAGGGGCGTGCGCTTGCCGGGGTTGCGGCGCGGCAGGAGCAGCGCGCGGGCGGCGCACTCGCGGAAGCGGGACGCGAACAGGGCCGAGCTGCCCACCTGGTCGGTGACGACCTGGTCGACCTCGCCCTTGTCGAACACGACGTCGGCCGCGCCCACGGGGGCCTGATCGGCGTCGTACTCCCGGCCCGTCTTGAGCGGTTCCTGGTCCAGCAGGTCCAGGCTCATCAGGTCGGCGTCCGGCAGGCGCAGCACGATGCCGTCGTCGGCGTGCATGACCTGCGCGTCCATGCCGTACCGCTCGGAGAGCTTGGCGCCGAGCGCGAGTGCCCACGGGGCGTGCACCTGGGCGCCGAAGGGGGAGTGCACCACCACCCGCCAGTCGCCGAGTTCGTCGCGGAAGCGCTCCACGACGATCGTCCGGTCGTCCGGGACGTGGCCGCAGGCCTCGCGCTGCTCCTCCAGGTACGAGAGCACATTGTCCGCGGCCCAGGCGTCCAGGCCCGCGGCGACGAGGCGGAGGCGGGCGTCGTCCTTGGGCAGTGCACCGACCTCGCGCAGAAACATGCCCAGTGCCCGGCCCAGTTCGAGCGGGCGCCCCAACTGGTCGCCCTTCCAGAAGGGCAGCCGGCCCGGTACGCCCGGGGCGGGGGAGACCAGGACGCGGTCGCGGGTGATGTCCTCGATGCGCCAGGAACTCGTGCCCAGCGTGAAGACGTCGCCGACGCGGGACTCGTAGACCATCTCCTCGTCGAGCTCGCCGACCCGGCCACCGCCCTTCTTGGGGTCGGCGCCCGCGAGGAAGACACCGAAGAGGCCGCGGTCGGGGATCGTGCCGCCGGAGGTGACAGCGAGGCGCTGGGCGCCGGGGCGGCCGGTGATCTCGCCGGTGACGCGGTCCCACACCACGCGCGGGCGCAGCTCGGCGAAGGCGTCGGACGGGTAGCGGCCGGCCAGCATGTCGAGCACCGCCGTGAAGGCGGACTCGGGCAGTGAGGCGAAGGGAGCGGCCCGGCGGACGGCTGCCAGCAGGTCGTCGAACTGCCAGGTGTCCAGGGCCGTCATGGCGACGATCTGCTGGGCCAGGACGTCCAGCGGGTTGGCGGGGACCCTGAGGGACTCGATGGCGCCGGTGCGCATGCGCTCGGTGACCACCGCCGCCTGGACCAGGTCGCCTCGGTACTTCGGGAAGACGACGCCGGTGGAGACCGCGCCCACCTGGTGGCCCGCGCGGCCCACGCGCTGGAGGCCGGAGGCGACCGAGGGCGGGGATTCGACCTGGACGACCAGGTCCACCGCGCCCATGTCGATGCCCAGCTCCAGGCTGGAGGTGGCGACCACCGCGGGCAGCCGGCCCGCCTTGAGGTCCTCCTCGACCAGGGCGCGCTGTTCCTTGGAGACCGAGCCGTGGTGGGCACGGGCGATGACCTGGGGTGCGCCCTGGGCGGCCCCCGAGCCGCCCATCAGCTCGGCGGGGGAGTGGTGCTCGTCGAGAGGCTCGCCGGTGGCCCGCTCGTACGCGATCTCGTTCAGGCGGTTGCACAGGCGCTCCGCGAGGCGGCGGGAGTTCGCGAAGACGATCGTGGAGCGGTGGGACTGGACGAGGTCGGCGATCCGCTCCTCGACATGCGGCCAGATCGACGGGCGCTCGGCGCCCTCCGAGCCGTCCGCCACCGGGGAGCCGCCCAGCTCGCCCAGGTCCTCGACCGGGACGACCACGGACAGGTCGAACTCCTTGCCCGACTCCGGCTGGACGATCTCCACCTTGCGCCGGGGCGAGAGGAAACGGGCCACCTCGTCGACCGGGCGGACCGTCGCGGAGAGACCGATGCGGCGGGCCGGCTTCGGCAGGAGGTCGTCCAGCCGCTCCAGCGAGAGGGCCAGGTGGGCGCCGCGCTTGGTGCCGGCGACCGCGTGCACCTCGTCGAGGATCACCGTCTCGATGCCGGTCAGCGCGTCGCGCGTGGCGGAGGTCAGCATCAGGAACAGCGACTCGGGGGTCGTGATCAGGATGTCCGGCGGACGGGTGGCCAGGGAGCGGCGCTCGGCCGGCGGGGTGTCGCCCGAGCGGATGCCCACCTTGACCTCGGGCTCGGGCAGACCCATCCGTACGGATTCCTGGCGGATGCCGGTCAGGGGGCTGCGGAGGTTGCGCTCGACGTCCACGGCCAGGGCCTTCAGGGGCGAGACGTACAGGACCCGGCAGCGCTTCTTGGGATCGGCGGGGTGAGGGGTCGAGGCCAGTTGGTCCAGGGCGGCCAGGAAGGCGGCCAGGGTCTTGCCTGAACCGGTGGGGGCGACGACCAGCACGTCCGAGCCCTCGTGGATGGCCTGCCACGCACCGGCCTGGGCGGTGGTGGGCGCGGGGAAGGCACCCGTGAACCAGGCGCGGGTCGCGGGGGAGAAGCCGTCCAGGGCTCGGTGCGCGTTGCTGGGCATGCGTCCATCGTGCACCTCGGCACTGACAACGGGGCCCTGCGGCGGTCTGGCCCGGGCGTCTCAGCGTTGAGGGCGGCGGAGACGGGGCCCGGGTGCCACGGGCGAGGCGGCGGACAATGGTCTTATGACAGAGCGCGCGCGGCACTGGCAGTACGACGAGCTGCCCGGGGTGGATCTGCTGCGGGCTCGGTATGTGCGGAAGACGTTCGTCCGGCATACGCACGAGAACTTCGTGATCGCCGCCATCGCCGACGGGGTGGAGGTGTTCCACCACGGCGGGGGTGATCAGTACGCCGGGGCAGGGGCTCTCGCGCTGGTGAATCCCGATACTCCGCACACCGGGCGGGCCGGTGTGCCCGAGGGATGGCGGTACGGGGCCGTCTATCCGTCGGTCGACGTGGTGGCGGAGATCGCGGCCGAGACGACGGCACTGCGGGGGACGCCGGGCTTCGTCAGCCCGGTGGTGGACGATCCGTACGCCGTCGGTCTGGTGCACCAGGTGCTGCGGGCCGCCGACGAGGGCAACGCCCTGGCCGCGGACACGCTGCTGCGGGTCGCCGTGACCAGGTTGCTGCGGCTGAACGGCGGGCTCATACCGCGGCGTGAGGTGCGGACGGCCGGGACCCGGATCGCGGCACGCGCGCGTGGGGTGCTGGAGGAGCGGATGGCGCAGCCGCCGACTCTGGAACAGCTGGCGGCTGGTCTCGGAACCAGTCCGTTCGCTCTGCTGCGGGCCTTTCGGGACGCCTACGGGATGCCCCCGCACGCGTGGCTCACGGACGCGCGCGTCCGGCGGGCGCGACGGCTGCTGGACCTCGGGACGGCGCCCTCGGAGGTCGCCGTGACCGTGGGGTTCACCGACCAGCCGCACCTCAACCGGCACTTCAGCCGGATGGTCGGGGTGCCGCCGGGGGCGTATCAACGGGAGCGCAAGAACGTACAAGACCCGCGGTAGCGGCTGCTCGTAGCGTGCGGGGCGTGGTGGATCGGACAGTTCTCAGGGATACAGGGACCGGTGGGAAAGAGGACCGGGCCGTCGTACGGGACGCACTGGGCGTCGGGGTGGCCGTCGGGCTGTCCGGGTTCGCCTTCGGAGTGACGTCGGCCGGCAGTGGACTCACGCTGATGCAGACGTGCGCGCTCAGTCTTCTGGTGTTCACCGGGGCGTCCCAGTTCGCCCTGGTGGGTGCGCTCGCGGCGGGAGGCAGTCCGTTCACGGCGGCTGCCGGGGCCTTTTTCCTGGGCGTGCGGAACGCCTTCTACGGCCTGCGGCTGTCGCAGTTGCTGGCCCTCCCGCGCGCGGTGCGGCCGTTCGCCGCCCAGTGGGTGATCGACGAGACGGCCGCCGTCGCGCTGGCTCAGCCCACCCGGCGCGGTGCGCGGATCGGGTTCGCCGTGACCGGGCTGACCCTGTACGTCCTGTGGAACCTCACCACGCTGCTCGGCGCCCTGGGCGCCGAGGCCATCGGAGACACCGACGCGTGGGGCCTGGACGCCGCGGGGCCCGCGGTCTTCCTGGCCCTGCTCGCGCCGATGCTGAAGTCCGGCACCGAGCGGGCCGTCGCCGGGCTGGCCGTGCTGCTGGGGCTCGGGCTGCTGCCCGTACTGCCCGCCGGGGTGCCGGTGCTGCTGGCCGCGCTGGCGGCGCCGGTCGTCCTCTGGGCGGACGGCCGGCGCAAGCGGCAGGAGGGCGAGGCGTGAACGTCTGGATCGCCATCGGGGCGACCGTCCTCGGGTGCTACGCCGTCAAGCTGGCCGGGCTGCTGGTACCGGCCGGAGCCCTGGAGCGGCCTGTCGTCAAGCGTCTCGCCGCGTTGCTGCCCGTCGCGCTGCTCGCGGCCCTCACGGCCCAGCAGACCTTCGCCGACGGGCAGGCGCTGGTGCTGGACGCGCGGGCCGCCGGGCTCGGAGCGGCGGCTGTGGCCCTGCTGCTGCGCGCCCCGTTCCTGCTCGTAGTCGCGGCAGCCGTGGTGGTGACCGCGGGGGTGCGGGCCATTGGGGCGTGGTGATCAGCCGATGGTGCGGCCGTGGGCACGGAGGGTGCGCAGGGCCTCGATCGTCACGACCGGGCGGGCCTCCAGGACGAGGGCCGGGGCCCAGTGGCGCCGGACGGGCCAGCCGCCGTCCTCCTGCTGCTGGGCCGCGAGGTGGTCCAGGGAGCGGGTCATCTCGTCGTCCGTGAACCACGCGCGCGCGAGGGAACGCGGCGTCCTCGCGTAGTCGTAGGGGAAGTGCTGCTCGCCGGAGGCGCGGCCGGGGGAGGCCGGAGACGCGTCCGGGGCGCCGGGATCCAGGGCCACGAGGCCCTGTGCGCGTACCAGGCGGCCCAGGCGGTCGGCGGCCGCCTCCGCGCGCGGGCGGTCGGGGACGGAGTCCAGGAAGGTCACGGCGGCCTCGATCTCGTGCGGGTGCGACTTCTCCAGTGACTCGACCGCCTGCCAGCAGAAGTCCGTGGCCCGGAACAGCCAGGCGTGCCACACCTCGTTGCGGTGCAGCAGCCCCACCACCGGCCCGGTGGCCAGGAGGTCGCCGGGCGGGTCGGCCGCGACCGGCACGAAGGGAGCCGCCGGAGACTCGCGCCGGCCGGGATGGATCGCCGGGAGCGCGCCGTCCGCCGTGGAGACGGACGTCAGGTAGCGGCACATACGTTCCACACGCTGCCCGGCGCAGCGCGCCACGGCGTCCAGGACGCGCAGGGCGTGGGCGATGTGCAGCGGCCGGCTGACCGGGCCACGCAGATCGGGCTCCAGCGCGTGGCCGTACCCGCCGTCCTCGTTGCGGTAGGCGTCCAGCGCCGTCTCCACCGGGTCGGCGGCGGCGCCACGGAAGTGGTGGGCGAAGAGGCGCTGCTCCAGCACGCGCGCGGTGAGCCAGACGAAGCGCTCCGCGCGCGTGACAGGGCTGTGCGGCGAGGGCGTCGGGGGGAGTGTGGAAGCTCCTGTTTCGGCCATGGGTCAGACCGTAGGGCGGAATGCGGCGCCGATAGGCGGTCCTGGCTCAGGCCCACCCCCAGGGGCGGGATACTGGAGTTATGCGGTTGACGGTCGGTCTTCTGGCAGCGGATGGCGGGTCGTCCTGCGGGGATTCTCGTGAGTTAGTGCTATGACCTGCACTGCTGTGCGGAATCGGAAGCCCTCCGCGTTCCGGTCCGTCCCGCGCTGACTTCCTGAATTCGTACTCGAACTCCCTGGAGTGAGGGTGCGGCCGGGGAGTTTTGCGCTGCCTGTTGGAAGGCGGCGAGGTCGGTGGCGGGGTGCTCGGGCCCCCGGGGTGCCTCGCCAGCGGACGGGGGCGATGAGGATGCGACGCCTGGCCAGGTCGGCGTCCGGGCGGCGCGGAACCGGCAGAGCGGCGATGCCGTTCTCAAGGTCATCTTGCCCAGACGACACCAGGAATTCCTCAGCCCGGTAGCACGCCCAGGACTTCCGGACGCACCGTCACGCGGCTTACGTACCCCATGCCTGCGCCTCAGTCAGCCTCCCCGGTCTCATGCGGGCCCGGGGAGAGCAGGGGGGTCCTGCAGAAGTTCGTAGAGCAGGGCCAAGGCCTGGTGAAGCTCATCGACGCGTTCCTTCGCCGTGGCTACGACGGGTTGCAGCCACGGGTCGACCACTATGCGCTCGCGCACCTTCTCGGCCGCTGCCCTCCAGCCTCGGTTGGGGTTGTCGAAGACCTGTTCCCGCAGTTCGGCGGAGATGGCGTCGATCCGGGACTGTAGTTCCCGGCGGCGCTTGCGCTCCTGCTCGGCGGCGAGTTTGTTCTCCACCGATTCCTGGACCAACGGGGCCAAGCCCGCCGCCACGGAAGCGAATTCGGCGAAGGACTCCGCCCGGGGCAGCCAGCTGCGGGCGCTCTCCAGCCCTTCCTTGGATTTGAACGCAGCGTCCGCTGACGCCAGGTACGCCTCGACGGATCCGGCATCGGCGGCTTTGCGCAGCTCCTCCTTGGCGGTCTGCACCGTCATGCGGTGCCGCACCCAAAAGCCGGCCTTCACCGCTGCGGAGGCACCGTCCGTGAACTGGGTCACGGATCGGGACCCGTCGGGGGAGGCGGTGCGGTCCGCCAGGTCGCGGATCCACGTGTCGAACTGCTTGGCGGCCGGACGTACCCGTTCGATGTCGATCTCCGCGTCGACCTCGGCGGCCAGCTCCTTGAGTCGCCGGTCCCAAGTGGCGTACCAGGACTCCAGGTACTCCGTCAGCCGGTGTTGTGCCTCTGCCAGCAGCCCCGCCTCGCTCATTCCACGCATGCCGACGATGCCGTGCAAGGCACCGTCTATTCCGATCTGCAGTTCGACGGACGCGGCGTCCACGAGCGTCTCCAGCTTGACGAGCAGCAATGCCCTGCGCGCCTGCCGGGAACGGGCCTCCTCCAGCACGGGTTCGAGTTCCGCGATCTCTCGGGTGGCCGCCTCGGTGGCGTGCTTGCCGAACAGACTCCAGTAGCGGATCCGTCCGGCCGCCCTGAGGTCGTCGAGCCGTCCGCGGAGCGCCGCCAGGTCGGCGCGCAGGTCGGCCAGCCCGTCCCAGTCGGCGGCGTCCGCGTAGTCCGAGCGGGAAGGCTGCGGCTCCGCGCCGACCTGGGCGTACGGGTCGGCGGACACGATGTGCACCCGGGGCCGGACGTCCTGGTCGCCGAGGTCCAGCATGCGATCGAGTTCCGCGCGCTTGCGGTCGCACAGGGAGCGGAATCCCTCAGGGCTGTCCAGCGGGTCGACACCGGCTGTGTCGGATTGGGCGATGACCAGCAGCAGGGCGCCGGGGTGGAACAGCGGACGCGGACCGGGGGAGTAGAACGTGCCGGTGGCGAAAGACCTGATCCACCGGGCGTCGTCCGCCAGGAGTTGCGGGGTGATGACGAGCAGCAGTACGTCGGTCCGCGTCACGGCGTCGGCGGCCTGCCGGTCGTGTTGGATGTTGCCGCCGGCCGTGCCCGGGGTGTCGACGTAGGTGATGCCGTGGGAGTCGACCTCGGACGCCGTTGTCGTCTCCTGCCGACCGCTGACGGTGAGCCACTGCGGGATCGGTGTCCCGTCCTCCACCAGCAGACGCTTGACCAGCGTTGACTTCCCGGCGTCGTAGGGCCCGTGCAGGGCCACGACGGCGGTCGGCCGGTCGGCGTGCCGCTGCCAGTCGTCCTCCGCCGTCCGCCACCACTGCTCACCGTGGACCGTTGCGACGGCCTGTTCGACGTCGCCGAACCAGGACTCGCTCATGCTTCCCCTCCCCCTGGGTGTTTGCCCGTGTGCCGTCGGGCCGTTTCCATTGCGGCGCGTGACAGCGCGATCCGCGTCTCCGCCTCGGCGAGTGCCGCCTCGGCCGCCGCCACGCGCCGGTCGCAGTCGTCCGCCAGCCCGTCCAGTTCGGTGGTGTGCTCCCGCAGGGCCCGCAGAGCCGGCTCACGGTCGCAAAGGTCCCGGGCCCGTTCGCGGCCCCAGGCGTGCAACTTCCTGACCGACTCGGCGCGCTCGCTCTCCCGCTCCTCCCGCCCACGGATGTCCTCGACGAGTTCCCACACGCTCCAGGCAGTTCCGGCGATGCTGACGGCCGGCCCCGCCGTCTTGAGGAACCGTGCGCTCCGTGCACCCTCCTTGGCAGCACGGGCCACCTTGTCCAGTCGGGACAGCACGCCGGACACTCGGGACAGCATCGGCCCGACGGCCCGGGAACGGCGACGGCTGCCCTGCAACGCGGCCACGTCCACGTCGGCGGCGGGCGCGGGTCCGGTCGTGGCGGTTGCGTAGGCCACGGCGCTGCGGCGGCGTGCCAGGGAAGCGTTGGTGTCATGGACCAGGCCCTCCACCTGGGCGTGGGTGGCGCGGGCCCACTCGTCGGCCAGCTGAGCGAGCTCCGGGTCGGAGGCGATGCGCTCCAGCCGTGCGACGACGGCCGCGCGGGCGTTCTTGTCGGGTGTGGCAAGTGCCCGGCCCACGAGGTCTTCGACGAAGTCGGCGACGACTCGTTCCAAAGCGGAGGCGCGTTCCGCGGCCAGCGCCCGGGCGGCGACCCGTCCTGTGCTGGCGTCACTGCGGAGCCTCAGCAGTCCTTCCCGTTCTGCTCGGAACTGTTCGGCGGCGGCCTCGGTCTCCTCGACCAGGGCGGTCAACCGGTGGACGGCCCGGTCCAGAATTGCGATGTCCGCGGCGACCGCCTTCAGTGCATCGCGGTGTTCCAGCAGGGCATCGGCGAAGTGCGCGACGCCGTCCCACGAGGCGTCGCCTACCGTGCCGCCGTACGGGGCAGGGGAAAGACAGATAGGGGTCGGCCACCGTCGATGCTGGTTCACCGTCCTGCGCAGGGCCTCGTGTAGCTCCGCCTCCTTGTGCGCGCACAGCGCCGCGAACGCGCGGGGCGAGTCCTCCGGATCGATGCCGATCTCGTCGGAGCGGCCGATGACGAGCAGCAAGGGCGCGGCCCGCTCGGGGCCGAGCACCGCCCGGGCATCGGTGAGGTCGCCGGCGAGGGCGTTGGCGTTGAAGACGTGGACGATGACCGTGGCGCCGGCCACCGCCAGTTGCGTGTCGTGCGGTGAGGCGTCCTCCCGGCTCTGGAAGCCGGGCGTGTCGACGAGACGCAGACCGCTCCACGGGTACTCGGCGACCTTTCGCGTCACCTGACCACCGCCCGAGGCGAGCGACGACGGGACCGCTCGCCCACTCCCGCGGAGCAGCCGCGCGATCAGAGCCGACTTCCCGGCGCTCTGGTCACCGCAGAAGGCCACGCGGACGTGTCCGTTGCATGCCAGTTCGTCCAGCTCTGCGACGACAGCCGCGGTTCGCGGATCGGTGGACAGCGCGGTTCGGTGGCGGTCCAGCCATGCACGCCCGGCGCCCTGCGCGGTGGCGGCCGCGGTGAGTGCATCCGCCACCCTGGGCGCGACGTCGATGCGCGGCGCCGCCGGTATGACGCGCGAGTCCGGCGTAGTGCCTGGCGGCCCCTCGGCGATCCATCCCTCGGTCCATGCCTCACCGAGCCACAGGTCCGCCGCCCGGCCCACGTAGAGCTCGCACTTGGCCGCAGCCCGGTGCAGGACGGTACGTGGGTCTTCCTGCGTGTTCTTCGGGGGGAGGCTGTCGAGGAACTTCTCCATCGCGCTCAGGCGCGCCGCGTGCGCCGCCGAACTCTCGCGGAGCATGGTCGCGTGTGCCACGGCATCCGGCAGTGCCTCGGCCAGGCACTGCTGGGCGGCGGTGGTGAACACCCGGCCGAGATCCGCCAGAAGCTGGTCGAACGCCTCGTTGACCGTCCGGCGTGCGTCGGCCCGCGCTCGGCCGAGTTCCTGCTCATGGCGCGCGGCGGCCCGCTTCCGCGACCACGACCCGAGCAGTTCTAGCGTCGGGCTCGCCAACGCGGCGCAGCCGACCGCGAGGAGGCTCCAGCCAAGGGGATTCCAGATGTTCGCCAAGGCCAGACCGGCGACCAGACCCACCCCAATGCCGGCAACCGACACGGTCACACCCGTCCGATGCAGGAGCCTTCCCCTGGTTCCCGCGATGCGCACTCCACGGTCCGTCACGCATTTCACGTCTGCGCGAACGTCTTCCGCCACCAGCTTGAGGTGGGCCTTCAGGAAGGCGGTGAAGTCGTTGCGTATCCCGGACACGGCATCGGCGATCTCGTCGCCCCCGAACGCCTCTGCGGCGAACCTCTCGGGAGCGATCTTCCGGCGCTCTGCCATCGCCTGGTCGACGAGTTTCTCAGCACGGGCCAGCGAGGCGGCGCGCTGCGGGCCGATCCGGGCGGTGACCAGCTGGTCGGCATGGTGCAGCGCCGACCCCCTGGACGGTGCGGGGATGCGGCGTCCGCGCAGGGTCTCAAGGTGCGAGAGCTCGGCGAGGACGCCTTCGACGGCGCGTCGGTCGGCACTTTCACCGGTGCGGCCGAGTGCTTCTGGAGCACCTAGAACGGCGAGGACGCGTTCGATGCCGAGTTCTGCCTGTTCAGCCAGGGTTTCGAGCTCTTCCCGGGCGGTGGCGTAGTTGGCTGCGGCGCGTCCGGCGCAGGTGCGGACCTGTTCGTACAGGGCGGTCAGGCGGAGCTGGGTGGCGTGACCGCCCACTGCCTCGACAAGTAGCGATTCCAAGGCCTGGAGGTTGGACCATTCAAGGAGTACGTCCGCTGATCCGGCCTGGGTGAGCCGCCGCACGCATCCCTCCGCGTCGTGGCCGGAGTAGGAGCCACTGACGCGAGCGAAAGACGCGTTCTTGGCGCTGAGGGCGATGACTGTAGTCCCGGCCAGGCTGATGGACCGCAGCCCTCGGCTGATCTCGTCCGCGTGCTGGCGCACCGTCCGGGACAGGCTGCGCCGGGCGCGGACGGTCTGCACCCGCGGCGGGTAGCGCCAGGCGGCGTTGCGCACGTTGAGCACGGCGATCGCTGGTTTTCGGTAGGCGACCACCCATTCCGCAACGGTCCGGAACTCGGCCGCCCGCTGGTTCTGCGTATCGAAACACAGGACGACGAGGTCGGATGCCGCGAGAGCCGCGAGTGCCCGGGCGCGCAGCTCCTCGGGATCCTCCGATCGTCCCCATCCTTCGACGCCCGGGGTGTCGGTGACGCGCAGTTTCCCCGAGACGATGTGGTGAACTTCGGTTGTCCAGTCGCTGCTGCCGGGGGAGACCCGGCTGCCGTCTCCGCTGGTGAGGGCCTCCAGGAGACTGCTCTTGCCCGCGCCGGTCCGGCCGAACAGCGTGATGTTGAACGTCTCCAGGTGGGCCATCCGGGTGCCGACCGCGTCCTCCATCTCCTGGAGGACCTGTTCAGCGAGGAGTTCGTCCTGCTCGGCGAGCATGGCCGCCGCATCGGACCTCCGGACCCGGACCGCCCGTACATGAGACGCCAGTTCCACTATTCGCGACCGGAGCGCGTCGGCGGCGGCCTGACTCTCCTCCACCGCCCGCGCGCATGCGTCCTGCAGCCCCGTGGCCTGGGCAAGACCAAAACCGCCGCCCCCCGCCATATGACGATCCCCCACGTCCGATCAATGTCTCATTCCATCTTTACCCGGAATCACGGGAAATCGATCTCATAATCGGGAAGTTGCCCTAAAGAGGGAAACATGCATAAAAGTAGAGCGGTGTTCGTCTATTTTTGATCGACATTGACCGGATGTGGAGAACGCGGATTCGGCTTCGGTAACGCCCCCAGAAACCCTTTATCGCGGCCTCGCGCGCGCTCAGAACGTTGCTGCCGTGCTCACCCGAGCCCCCGGTCCTGTTCGCGCTTGTCGAACAACCATGCGCAGACTCTCCCCGGGGTCGTTGATCACGGAAGGTCGCGATGCGACAACGGGCTCGAGCGGACGAGGGATGGGACCGAACCCGGGCCAGGGCCGGCGCGTCACAGGGACGGAACGGCCCTGTAGCACCCGTCCATCACACGGCCTCTGTCGCTCACCGACCAGCCCGGGGAGACCCATGCATACCAACAACAGGCGCACCATCCGCCTTCTCACGGTGCTTGCCTTGTGCACCGTTGTAGCTGGTGCCGCCGCAGCGTGTGGCAACCCAGAGGCCGGCAACGGTGACGCAAAGGCCCCCAGCACCGAGCCGGCGCCCCAGTTGGGGGCTCGCGCCCGCCAGGTAGCCGATGCCTGGGACGGCTCCAAGGCAGCCGAAGCGTGGCACGAGGGCTACTACCCCATGGAGGCAGTCGTCCAGCTGCCCGAGAACGGCCTCCGCGACGAAGCAGACAGACGGGCCTATGAGACCGGGAACTTCGACCTGCGAGGGAAGCTACCGTCCGCCCCGCACAAGAGCGGACACGTGATGTGGAAGGGCGGGAGCCCGCTCACGACACCACTGATGGAGGCCGAGAAGGCCTACAAGACCCTGGACCGCGACAGCAGCCCCGGACCGCGCCTGACAGTGACCGGGGCGAGGCTGGGCGAAATGACCCTGGTCACCACTCGTGGACCGGCGACTGTCCCGGCCTGGCTGTTCACGCTGGATGGCTACGCCAGTCCCCTCAAACGGGCCGCGGTCAGCCCGTCCAAGCTCCCCGCGCCACCGATCAAGCCGCTCAGGCAGGAAGAGGTACCCACTGACGTACTGGCGCCACTCGGTGGCCTGACGGAGGTAGCGAAGGGCAGCCGGTCCGTCACTGTGGTGGCCACCCACGGTTCCTGCGACGACGGCCCCACGGTAGGAGTGGTCGAGACGAGCGGCAGTGTGGTGCTGTCCGCATCCGCAGGCGGCTCCAAGGACGGTAACTGCAGTGGTGAACTGCGTGGTGAGAAGGTGTCGGTGAAGCTGGACCGGCCGGTCGGCGAGCGCATTGTCCTGGACGCGTTCACGGGCCGTCCGGTGCC
The DNA here is from genome assembly GCF_055589465.1 of Streptomyces sp. NPDC041940. Lineage (NCBI taxonomy): Bacteria > Bacillati > Actinomycetota > Actinomycetes > Kitasatosporales > Streptomycetaceae > Streptomyces > Streptomyces sp. NPDC041940. The sequence goes on along the minus strand of NZ_JBVJBP010000027.1, from coordinate 105,267 downwards.
GTACAGCGAGTGGCCCAGGAACTCGCAGAGCTGGAGCTGAGCCGCCTGCCTTCTCGCTCATCCCCTGTCACCTCGCAGCGCCAGGGACGGGCCCTCTGATCGCCCGAAGCGTCACGTACCTTGGCCACGTGGCAGCTCCGCCACTCGCGGCTCATCACCCGGAAACCCGGGCTCCCTCGCTCGGCAGTACCGCCCGCGGCCCCGGCGAGCTGTGGCGCGGGGCGTGCGCTGTACTCCGCCTCTAGGGAGATCGTCCACTTCCATGCGGACCGTGAGGTGGTCGACCTCCACCTCGCTGCGTCGGCAGTCCGGCGTTTCGAGGCCGAGTTCCTGGCCTCGCCCGCGATCCGGATGGTCCCGGGGTCGCCGTGGGTGACCGTACGTCTCGCGGGGGATGCGACACCGGCTATGCCCCGCTCCCGTTCGGCCTCACCACATCGCGGAAGGGGGAGGGGGTCCCGCAAGCTGGGAGAAAGGCTCCGGCAAGCGGTGAGACGCGCTCGAACGGGCGCCGTTGCGGCAGGAAGGCGGGTACATGTGAGCACCCCTTCGACTGAGAGCTGGACGCTGGGTTGGGTGCTTCGAGCCCGGCAGGTCGCTCACGGAGCGGTGATGGCCGGGCTCCTGGTGGACCTCGCGGCTGATCCCCGCCAGGCCCATCTCGCCCGCACGGTCCGCTTCCCCCTCGATCCCGCCGCCCGCGCCCTCGGAGTCGAGCCTGCCCTCGTATCCATCGCCCTGCACCAGCTTGCCAGAGCCCAGCTGGTCGAGTTCAGCACCGATGACCACCCCGTCGACGGACCACACGTCACCGTCACCCTGCTGCCGCCACCAGCCTGACCCGCTCGGCCGGTAGCGGCGGCAGCCGGCTACTCCCCAGGACCGTCGCAGGCCGACGGCCAGAGACCCGCCGGGGCGGAGCCGGGTGTGTGCGGCGATGATCAGCCAACCGGAACCACGCCTCGCTCACCGTCGGCCGGGCCGGTACCCCGTGCCGGAGCCGGTGCACCGGGACCTGCCTGGCGAACCGCGGATCGTCGCGGAGATCAGGAGTTCTCCACCTCCGGGCCGACGAAGGTGACGCCGCTAAGAGGGATCCGGCAGCCGCTGGAGCGCCACCATGGCGGCGTCGTCCCCCAAGTGCCCGCCGGCGTGCTTCAGAAGGTCCGCGCACAAGCGGGACAGCAAGGCCTCGGGCTCCGTGGCCCGGCTGCCGACCAACTGCTCCAGTCGTTGAGTGAGTGGGTAGAAGGTGCCGTCGCGGTCGCGGGCCTCGATCACACCGTCCGTGTAGAGCAGGACGATGTCGCCGGGCCCGAAGGCGAATCGCTGCGGAGCGAGTTCGGTGTGCACGAACTCGGTGAGTCCCAGGGGCGGCGCAGGCCGGCTCACCTCCAGCAGACGGATCCCGCCCCCGCCCAGCAGCAGGGGTGGAGGGTGCCCGCAGTTGATCAGATGCAGGCAGGGCTCGTCGTCCGACACGTCCAGCACAGCGGCGGTGACGAAGGCTTCGCCCAGATCCTCGGTCTCGTCGTCGGGGGCGACCGGGTCGTCCAGATCCGAGGAGACGGTGCCCTCCAGGAAGGCGACGAGGTCGGCCAGGTCTGCCTGGCGGTGGGCGGCGCTGCGGAATGCGCCGAGCAGGAGGGCGGCGTCCCCGACCGCTTCGAGGCCCTTTCCCCGGACGTCGCCGATGACGATCCGGGTACCGCGCGTCGTACGGGCTGCGGCGTAGAGGTCGCCGCCGATCTGCGCCTCGCGCTCGGCGGACAGATAGACGGCGGCCAGGCGTAGCGTGCCGATCCGTTGGGGCAGCGGTCTGAGCACCACGCCCTGTACGGCCTTGGCGACTGATCGCAGCCGGGTCAGCTCTGTCTCACGGCGTTCCCGCCAGTAGGCGAAGAGAGTCACGAACGTAGAGATCAGGATCAGTGCGATGAGCTGGATGACGTGGTTCAGGTCGACCAGGCTGGTGCGCACGACTGCGACAAGGGCCTGCGCCAGTACGGCGAGGGCGCCGACGCAGCCGGTGGTGCGGGGACCGGCGAACGACGCCGTCACGGCGGGGGCGGCGACGAGGAACGGGCCGAGGTGGACACTGGGCGGAGCAAGGATGTCGACCACCGTCACGATCGCGATCAGCGCGATCGGCACGACAAGCAGGATGCGCCGGGGCTCGTGCGGCAGGCGGTGATCTGCGCGGAGTCCCCGAAGAGCCATACGTACTGGATACACCCCCGCAGGCGTCGCCGCCGGGTTGCCGCACCGTCGGGACGGCGGCGCGAAGTCTCGGACGATGCGGGGCGCGATCTCGGCAGATCGGTTCCTACGGTATGGCGGCCGGCGCAGCCTCCGGGATCCTGGTCGGATCCCTGTTCAGGCCTTTCCCCTTATGCGGCGCGCCTTTTGGCGCCTCGGTGTTCACCGGCGAATACGTGGTCTTGCCGATAGCAGGGCTCTACAAGCTCTGGCAGTACGACACCACGGCCGTCTGCCAGCTGAAGCCGCGCCTATGAAACGGCAGGGGCGGCGACACGGCGAGAGTCCTGCACACCGACATGCTGGTCCGCAGTACTGACGTCGCTTGAACGGCAGTGAAGCACTGCGTCAGGCACCCTCCGCCGACGAAGATGATTGCATGACGACTACCTCTCAGGCCCGTTCCTTCGACAAAGCCGCCGCCAGCTACGCGGCAAACCGCCCGTCCTATCCGCCTGCTCTGCTCGACGCACTCGAAGAACTCGCCAACTGCCCCTTGAATGGCGCCCGAGTCGCGGACATCGGTGCTGGCACCGGACTGGCGACCGCTCTCCTCCATGCCCGTGGCGCACACGTCATCGCGGTGGAGCCCGGTCCCGGGATGGCTTCTCAGTTCCGCCTCCGACTGCCCGAGGTCCCTCTCGTGTTCGGGGATGGCAACAACCTGCCGCTTGCCTCCGAATCCGTGGACATCCTCACCTATGCCCAAGCCTGGCACTGGACCGACCAGCGCAAATCCGTCCCAGAAGCACTGCGAGTGCTTCGCCCTGGCGGTGCACTCGCCCTCTGGTGGAACGACTCGGACAGTACGGTCGCCTGGATAGCTGACCAGGACGCCCGGCTTCGTCGCCTCTTCGATGCCGACGACAGCGAACCCGATCCGATGGCCCGATTCCGCGGTCTGCCACCCGAACTCGGCTTCACCACCCGCCAGGTGTCCTGGGCTCGGAGCGTCCCGCTCGATACACACCTTGCAAACCTCTCCAGCTACTCCGACTTCCTGGTCCTGGGAGAGAAAGCCACCAAGGCATTCTTGGCCGCGGATCGGGACCTCCTGACTGGCGTCTTCCCGAACGGGACAGTCGAGGAGCGCTATGTCGTCAGCTTGGCTGTTGCTCGCTGCTGACGCCGAAATGCACAGAGGGCTGAACCGGGCCCAGTTGACGCTGAGGTGCGATCAGGCCCTCTTGTCTTCTGTTCCGGTCTCGGTACCGGCGGCGCGCTCGATCTCGTCGGTGAGCTGCTTGCGCGCACGGGCGGGGGCGTAGCCGCCCTCCGAGTAGTTCCGGGCGAACTCGTCGACGAACTCCACCGGGTCTTCGCCGACGACCTCGCGGATCAGCGTTCCGTTCGCCGCGGCCTGCTCGAACAGGTCGGCGAGGTCCTCGAACATCGCCGCGTTGCTGTCGCCGTCGGTCGGCACGAAGTGCATCAGATACCGCTCGATAGCCTCGACCGCCGTGCGGGAGTTCTCGGGCAGTTCCTTGACGCGCGCCTTGTACGCCCTCCAGCGCTTCTTGGGGCCTATCAGCTTCGAGATCAAGCCGCTCTTCTCGGCGTCGGACATGGTCACTTGCCCCCTTCGCGTAGCTGTTCCAGTCGTTCCGTGAGGAAGCTCCAGGTCTCCCAGAACTCTTCGAGGTACTGCCGTCCCTCAACGTTCAGGGAGTGCATCTTGCGCGGCGGCCCCTTCTCGGAGGGGACCTTCTCCACGTCGACCAGACCGCGCTTCTCCATCCGGAGTAGCAGCGCGTAGATGGTCCCTTCGGCGATGTCGGAGAAGCCCTGCTCGCGCAGCCGGGCCGTGATCTCGTAGCCGTAGGCGGGCCGGACGGACAGGGACGCGAGAATGACGCCCTCCAGCGTGCCCTTGAGCATCTCCGTCAGCAGCTTGGCCATGGAAGACCTCCCCCCCCTGCGCTAGTAAGTGTTGTTGAGTACTGGTACACCGTAACGCTGACTACCGGTACCTAGCAAGATGGAATAGCGGCGTTGCAAGCCGGCACCGCCAGGGCACGGTTCAGGTCGGGCAGCTAGGCGCGCACGGGGGCGGGGCCGCCGCGCAGCCGGCGAGTCGATCGTCTCCCTCGCCCGCCGGCTCGGGCACGCCGACGCTGGCTCTACTCTGCGTACACACACGCACTTCATGCCCGACACAGGCAGGCGAGGTCGCGCCCCCATGGATGCTTGGTTCAGCGGGGAGGCGAACTCCCTGGAAACCCCCTGACGGTCATGTGGGGGCGTGAGAGGTGGGAAACATGCAGGTCAAGGTGTGTATGGAGCGGGATTCATGCGGTTGACGGTCTTCTGGCAGCGAATGGCGGAGCACTTCGGTCCGGGCTACGCCGACACCTTCGCGCGTGATCACGTGATGACGGAGCTCGGCGGGCGCACGGTGCACGAGGCGCTGGACGCCGGCTGGGACGCCAAGGAAGTCTGGCAAGTGGTCTGCTCGGTGATGGACGTGCCCCGGGAGAGGCGCTGAGCGACCCGGCGCCGAGGGCATCCACCGGTCGCGGCGGACGGCCGAGCGGCCGCGCGGATCGCTGACGGGTCACGAAGATCGCAGGCGGGCAGACGGCTGTCGGTGGCGTGGGTGAGACTTGGTTCGTGGCACCCACTGACGAGACCGGGCAGGAAGCCCAGCAGTCCTCCCCCTTCGGTACGACGCCGCCGGCCGGGCCCCCCGCCGCCGGCGGAACCACCGGGCCGAACGGACGCATGCCGCGCTGGCTGCCGCGCGCCATGGTGCTCGCGCTCGCCCTCGTCGCCGCGTTCCAGCTGGGCAGCTGGGCCTTTCACCAGGTCACCGGCCTGCTGATCAACATCCTCATCGCGTTCTTCCTCGCGCTCGCCATCGAACCGGCGGTGGGCTGGATGGCCTCGCGCGGCATGCGCAGAGGACTGGCCGCGTTCGTCGTCTTCATCGGCGTGGTGATCGTGTCGGCGGGCTTCGTCACCCTGCTCGGCTCCATCCTCGCGGACCAGATCATCAAGATGATCGAGGGCTTCCCGGCGTACCTCGATTCCGTCATCCACTGGATCAACACACACTTCAAGACGGACCTGAAGCGCGTGGACATCCAGGAGGGTGTGCTCCGCTCCGACTGGCTGCGCAACTACGTGCAGAACAGCGCCACGGGCGTCCTGGACGTGTCCGCCCAGGTCCTCGGGGGCCTCTTCCAGCTGCTGACGATCGGGCTGTTCTCGTTCTACTTCGCCGCGGACGGCCCGCGACTGCGCCGCGCGCTCTGCTCCGTCCTGCCGCCCGCCCGCCAGGCCGAGGTGCTGCGCGCCTGGGAGATCGCCGTGAACAAGACCGGCGGCTACATCTACTCGCGCGGCCTGATGGCGCTGATCTCCGGCGCGGCGCACTTCGTCCTGCTGCAGATGCTGGACGTGCCCTACGCGCCCGTGCTCGCGGTCTGGGTGGGTCTGGTATCGCAGTTCATCCCCACCATCGGCACGTACCTCGCGGGCGCCCTGCCCATGCTGATCGCGTTCACGGTGGATCCCTGGTACGCGCTGTGGGTGCTGATCTTCGTCGTGGTCTACCAGCAGTTCGAGAACTACGTGCTGCAGCCCAAGCTGACCTCGAAGACCGTCGACATCCACCCCGCGGTCGCCTTCGGCTCGGTCATCGCGGGCACCGCGCTCCTCGGCGCCGTCGGCGCGCTGATCGCCATCCCCGCCATCGCCACGCTCCAGGCCTTCCTGGGGGCCTACGTGAAGCGCTACGACGTCACGGACGACCCGCGCGTGCACGGCCATCGCTGGCGGGGGGCGGGGCCGGGCCTGATAGCGCGCACGAGGCAGCTGTGGGCACGCCGGCCGGGGGCGGAACGGCCGGAGGGCCCGGAGGGCGGAGGGCCCGGGCAGGGCTCTGCCTGATCTCGTCGTCGGGCCCGCTCGGTCCAGGGTGTGCCGCGTGGTGCGCTTGACACCAAAATCGAACATCCATTCTTATGGAGTCTCCGGCACGGCTCAACGGCGAGCATTTCGACGTACTTTGGGTAGGGAAGTGCCCGAGTTATCCACAGGCCGGACGTGCGTCGGGGCGCATTGTCAGTGGCAGGCGTTAGCGTCTTTGACGTGAAGCGATCGACTCAAGCAAATCGGGTGGAACCCATGGCAGGAACCGACCGCGAGAAGGCCCTGGATGCCGCACTCGCACAGATTGAACGGCAATTCGGCAAGGGCGCGGTCATGCGCATGGGTGAGCGGCCGAACGAGCCCATCGAGGTCATCCCCACCGGGTCGACCGCACTCGACGTGGCGCTCGGCGTCGGCGGCATCCCTCGCGGCCGAGTGGTGGAGGTGTACGGCCCCGAGTCCTCCGGAAAGACGACCCTGACCCTGCACGCGGTGGCGAACGCGCAGCGGGCCGGCGGCCAGGTCGCCTTCGTGGATGCGGAGCACGCCCTCGACCCCGAGTACGCGAAGAAGCTCGGCGTCGACATCGACAACCTGATTCTGTCGCAGCCGGACAACGGTGAGCAGGCTCTGGAGATCGTGGACATGCTGGTCCGCTCCGGCGCCCTCGACCTCATCGTCATCGACTCCGTCGCCGCGCTCGTCCCGCGCGCGGAGATCGAGGGCGAGATGGGCGACAGCCACGTGGGTCTGCAGGCCCGCCTGATGAGCCAGGCGCTGCGGAAGATCACCAGCGCGCTCAACCAGTCGAAGACCACCGCGATCTTCATCAACCAGCTCCGCGAGAAGATCGGCGTGATGTTCGGCTCTCCGGAGACCACGACCGGTGGCCGTGCGCTCAAGTTCTACGCCTCGGTGCGCATGGACATCCGCCGCATCGAGACCCTGAAGGACGGTACGGACGCGGTTGGCAACCGCACCCGTGTCAAGGTCGTCAAGAACAAGGTCGCGCCGCCCTTCAAGCAGGCCGAGTTCGACATCCTCTACGGCCAGGGCATCAGTCGCGAGGGCGGCCTGATCGACATGGGCGTGGAGCACGGCTTCGTCCGCAAGGCCGGCGCCTGGTACACGTACGAGGGCGACCAGCTCGGCCAGGGCAAGGAGAACGCGCGCAACTTCCTGAAGGACAACCCCGACCTGGCCAACGAGATCGAGAAGAAGATCAAGGAGAAGCTGGGAGTCGGCGTGCGTCCTGAGGAGCCGGCCGCCGAGCCGGGCACGGACGCCGCGGTCTCCGCCGCTCCGGCCGACGCCGCGCCCGCGGTGCCCGCCCCGGCAGTGGCCAAGACCGCCAAGCCCAAGGCCGCCACAGCCAAGAGCTGACCCGTGACACGACGAACCGACTGGGCGGAGTACGAGTACGCCGCCTCCGGTGCCCCACGGGGGAGGGGCACCGGAGACGACGCGGGCTCGGCCGTGGACGGTGACGGCGCGTACGGGACCGGTGGGCCGTACTCCGATGGGCCGTACGGGGAGGACGAGGGGCCGTACGGGGGCGGCTCCCCGGGCGGTGACTCACCCGGCACAGGCACACGCGGAGGCGGCTCACGCAGGGACGGCTCGCGTGACGGCGGGGCGCGGCGTGGCCGTGGACGTCGCCGGCAGGGCTTCGGTGAGGTGATTACCGAAGACGGAGGCTCTCCCGCCTCGTCGAGGGCCGAGCAGGGGGAGCCTCCAGGGGACCCGGTCGAGCAGGCTCGGGCGATCTGCCTGCGCCTGCTCACCGGGACCCCGCGGACCCGCAGGCAACTCGCCGACGCCCTGCGCAAGCGGCAGATCCCGGACGACGCCGCCGAGGAGGTGCTGGCGAGGTTCGAAGAGGTCGGCCTCATCAACGACAGCGCCTTCGCGGACGCCTGGGTGGAGTCCCGCCACCGCGGCCGAGGGCTGGCCCGGCGTGCGCTCGCCCGGGAGCTGCGGACCAAGGGCGTCGACTCCACGCTGATCGACGAGGCCGTCTCCCAGCTCGAGCCCGAGCAGGAAGAAGAGACCGCGCGCGAACTCGTCGCACGCAAGCTCCGCTCCACCCGTGGGCTCGACCGCGACAAGCGACTCCGCCGCCTCGCGGGCATGCTCGCCCGCAAGGGCTACTCCGAGGGCTTGGCCCTGCGGGTGGTCCGGCAGGCGCTGGAGGAGGAGGGCGAGGACACGGACTTTCTCGGGGACGAGCCGTTCTGAGACCTGCGCTTCCGGGGCGGGCCGTTCGGAAGCTCCGGTGTGATCACACGACCGGAAGCCCCGACGCCTTCCACGCCTGGAACCCGCCGACCAGGTCGGTGGCCCGGTGCAGGCCCAGCTGGTGCAGGGACTGAGCCGCCAGGCTGGAGGCGTAGCCCTCGTTGCAGATCACGACGACACGCAGGGAGTGGCTCGTGGCCTCGGCGGCCCGGTGGCTGCCCCGCGGGTCGAGACGCCACTCCAGCTCGTTGCGCTCGACGACAAGCGCACCGGGGATGAGGCCGTCGCGCTCGCGCAGTGCCGCGTAGCGGATGTCCACCAGCAGGGCGTCACCCGCCTCGGCGGCCTCGTACGCCTGCCGCGGCTCGATCCGCTCGTAGCCCGCGCGGACGCGCTCCAGCAACTCGTCGATGCCGACGGGAGGTTGGATACCGCCGCTGCCGCTGCCGCTGCCGCTGCCGCTGCCGCTGCCGCTCGTCGGCTCGTGTAGGGCGCTCACTGCCAGTCCTCCGGCCGCTCGACCTGCTCGAGCCGGAGAATCGGCCCGCTGCGGCTGTAGCGGCGGATCTGCGGCAGGGGCGGGTAGTAGGCGTGGACGGAGATCGCGTGCTGCTCGGGGGACTCGTTGAGCACCTCGTGGACGTGGTGCCGTCCGAAGGCGCGGCCCTGGCCGGACGGCAGCCGGCGTTCCCGGTCCACACCGTCGGAGAGCTCCAGGGTCTTCCAGCCGTCGGCGGGCAGCCGCGCGGTGAGCGAGTTCTCCCTGAGCTCGCCCGACGCGGTCAGAAAGGCGCCGACCGACTCGGCGTGGTCGTGCCAGCCGGTGCCCGTGCCGGGCGGCCAGCCGATCAGCCAGGCCTCGCTGCCGCCGGGCCCCTCCAGCCGCACCCAGGTGCGCCCTTCCGGGTCGAGCGGCAGGGAGTCGATCAGCTCGGTGTCGGCGGCCGTACGCCGGACGAAGTCGAAGAGGTCAGCCTGGGTGGGCCCGGAAGAGGCGGAGGAGACAGACGTGGAGACAGGGGAAGGGGATGCGGAGGGGGATACAGACACGGGTGCCGTCCTGGAGGTCCTGATGCGGGTTCGCACGGGAGGCGCGTCGGCCGGCGTGGAGAGCGCGGCGCGCGCGGAGGAAAGAGGGATGCGAAGTCAGCAGGACGGGCGACACACGCAGCCCGCATAGCGGAGGAGGTCCATATGGACCCTCCGCCACAGGCGCACACAGGTGTCGGTCACGCACCGGAGTACACCACGGCCGTCCGAGCCGGTCAACTCACTGTCACCATGCGGACGCACTGTGACAGAGAGCACGCCGTCCCCTCCGGTACTCCAGGTCAGCGCGAACCGGCCGACGCACCGGCCTGTGCCTGTGCCTGTGCCTGCGCCTCTGCCTTGGCCGGCCCGCCCAGCGCGGCCTCGGCCGCCGTGTACAGATCAGCCGGTCGTACTCCGCCCAGCGCGGTCACGAGATGGCCGTCGGGGCGTACCAGGAGCACCGTGTGCGCGGCAGCGCCGGGATAGCTCTCGGCGACCAGCAGCTCGGCGTGGTGCGGCAGCGCCATGACCGCGGCGGCGAGCTGGGGCATGATGCCGGCGCTCACCCAGTGCCTGCGTTCCCACACGCCCGTGCCAGGGGCGATCAGCACGACGAGCAGCGCGCCGCGGCCGAGCCGGTCCCGCAGCCGGACGAAGGTGCCGTCCTCCGCTGTGACCCGTACGTCGATGACCGACGAGCCGGGCGAGGTCCGGACCGGGACCTCTCCTTCGAGGGGTGGGGGAGCGAGCGGCGAGTCGGCGTACGCCCCCGGCGCGCCCAACTGGCCGTGCCCCAGATGGCCGTCCGTGAGGAGCGAGTCGTGGCCCCGGGTCGTGCCGGGGACGTAGGAGCGCAGGCCTCCGCCGCCGCGCAGCAGGGGCAGGGCCTGGTCGGCTGCGCGGAGCCGGGCCGCCACGATCGCCCGGCGTTCGGTCTGGTAGCTGTCGAGGAGCGCCTCGTGGGGCCCGTGATGCCAGGCCAGGGCCAGTTTCCAGGCGAGGTTGTCGGCGTCCCGCAGGCCCTCGTCCAGCCCGTGGGTGCCCAGTGAGCCGTGGAGGTGCGCCGCGTCCCCCGCGAGGAAGACGCGGTCGGCGCGCCAGCGGCGGGCCAGCCGGTGATGGACGGTGTGCACACCGGTGTCCAGGAGCTCGTACGGCGGGGTCGTGCCGCCCGACCAGCCCGCCAGTGTCTCCCGGATGCGGGTCAGCAGCAGCTCGGGGGTGACCAGGTCTTTTCCGGGCGGCAGGAGCCAGTCCAGGCGCCAGATGCCGTCCGGCAGGGGGCGCGCGGTGACCTCGCCGGCCGAGGGGCCCGACATACGCCACGGCGGCATGCGGTGCAGCAACGCCTCGTTGTACCAGGGCAGTTCCGTCCGCAGGGCCGCCACGGCGTGACGTTCCACCGCCGTACGGCCGGGGAAGCGGATGTCCTGGAGCTTGCGTACGGTCGAGCGGGGGCCGTCGCACCCGACCAGGTAACTGCCGCGCCACCATGTGCCCTTGGGGCCGCGAGTGTGGGCCGTGACGCCCGAGGACTCCTGCTCTATGCCGTCGAGCCGGCTCTCCACGGCGATCTTGACGAGCGGTTCGCCCGCGAGGGCCGCGCGCAGGGCGTCGGTCAGCACGTGCTGGGCGATGTGCAGCGGGACGGGCTCGGTGCCGTCGAAAAAGACCTCGCGCATCACCTGCTTGCGCCGCACCGACCGCCATCCGGCCCAGTGGGCGCCGATCCGGTCCATGGGAACGCCGGTCAGCCGTTCGATGAGGGCGGTGGTGTCCTCGCGCAGCACCACGGTGCGCGACGCGCGGGGTTCGTCCTTGCCCGGCCCCTCGTCGAGAACGACGCACGGCACCTCCTGACGCGCCAGCGCCAGGGCGAGCGTGAGCCCGACGGGCCCCGCTCCGACGACGATCACCGGGTCCACGGCGCGGCGCCCCCTGCCCGTGGTGACGTCCCGGGGGACGCAGGTGAACACGAAGTTGGAGCAGGGTGCACGATCACAGAACGTATGCAACCCATTGCCGGTGCTTGCGTCAAGTGACCAGGGGCAGTGGCGATCATGCCACTGCCCCTGAGTATGTCATCCGGGTTGACCGAGTGTCAGACGGTGCCTCCGGCGCCGGTCCCGCCTGTGCCGGCGATCTGCGCGTCGTTCGCACCGACGACCGCGCCCGTCGACTTCTTCGCCTGACGCAGCCGGCGCTCCAGCCAGCTCGCGAAGGACGTGAGGGCGAAGTTGAGCGCGATGAAGATGACGGCCACGACCGTGAAGCTGGCGATGATGTTCGCGCCGTAGTAGCCGCTCATCGTGTTCGCCGCGGAGAGCAGTTCGGAGTAGGTGAGGACGGCGCCGCCGAGCGCGGTGTCCTTCACGATGACGACGAGCTGGCTCACGATGGCCGGGAGCATCGCGGTGACCGCCTGCGGGAGGAGGATCAGGCGCATCAGCTGGCCCTTGCGCAGGCCGATCGCCTGCGCCGCCTCGGACTGGCCCTTGGGCAGGGCCAGGATGCCCGCCCGGACGATCTCGGCGAGGACGGACGCGTTGTACAGCACCAGGCCGGTGACGACCGCGTAGAGCGGACGGTCGTCGGAGCTGACGTTGGTGTACTCGGCGAACAGGGCGAGGCCGAAGATCATCAGGACCAGCACGGGGATGGACCGGAAGAACTCGACCACGACCGCGGCCGGAACCCGGACCCACGCGTGGTCCGAGAGGCGGGAGATGCCGAGCACCGCGCCGAGCGGCATCGCGATGATCACCGCCAGGGCGGCGGCCTTCAGCGTGTTCAGCAGACCCGGCCAGATGTAGGTGGACCACGCCTCGGTGCCGGAGAAGAACGGCTCCCACAGAGCCCACTCCAGCTGGCCCTTGTCCTTGAGGGTGCCGATTACCCACCACAGCAGGGCTGCGGCGGCGGCCACGAAGACCACCGTGAGGACGATGTTGCGCCGCTTGGCCCGAGGGCCCTGGGCGTCGTACAGAACGGAGCTCATCGCTTCACCGCCACCTTCTTGCCCACCCAACCGAGGATCAGACCGGTCGGCAGCGTCAGAACCACGAAGCCGAACGCGATGATCGCCGCGATCAGCAGCAGCTGGGCCTCGTTCTCGATCATCTCCTTCATCAGTACCGCCGCCTCGGCGACACCGATGGCGGCCGCGACCGTGGTGTTCTTGATGAGGGCGATCAGTACGTTCGCCAGCGGGACGACCGACGAGCGGAACGCCTGCGGCAGTACGACCAGACCCAGCACCTGGCGGAAGCTGAGGCCGATCGCCCGAGCCGCCTCCGCCTGCCCGACCGGCACCGTGTTGATGCCGGAGCGCAGCGCCTCGCACACGAAGGACGAGGTGTAGAAGATCAGGCCCAGGACCGCCAGCCGGAAGTTGATCGTCTCGACGTCATCGGCGCCGAGGGAGACACCCAGCGTCTGGTTCAGGCCCAGCGACGTGAACAGGATGATGACGGTCAGCGGGATGTTCCGCACGATGTTCACGTACGCGGTCCCGAAACCGCGCATCAGCGGCACCGGGCCGACGCGCATGGCGGCCAGCATGGTGCCCCAGATGAGAGAGCCGACGGCGGACAGCGCAGCGAGTTGCACTGTCGTCCAGAAGGCTCCCAGCAGGTCGTAATCCTCAAGAAAGTCGAACACGATCTCCCGCGCTTCCGCGTATAGGGATGCCCCGGTGCGCCGCCCCGCGGGGCGGCGCACCCGTCAGGCGTTGCCTCAGCTCTTGATGTCGCCGATCTTCGGCGCGGGCTCGTTCTTGTAGTTGGCCGGGCCGAGGTTCTTGTCCACGGCCTTCTGCCAGGCGCCGTCGGCGACCATGGCCTCGAGGGCCTTGTTGATGTCGGCCTTGAGGTCGCTGCCCTTCTTGACGCCGATGCCGTAGTTCTCGTTGGTCAGCTTGAAGCCGCCGAGCTTGAACTTGCCCTTGAACTGCGACTGGGCGGCGTAACCGGCGAGGATGGAGTCGTCGGTGGTCAGCGCGTCGACGGCACCGTTCTGCAGGCCGGGCAGACAGGCGGAGTACGTCGGGTACGGCTGCAGCTGCGCCTTCGGCGCCAGCTTGTCCTTCACGTTCTGCGCGGAGGTGGAGCCGGTCACCGAGCAGAGCTTGGCGTTGTTCAGGTCCTTCGGCGACTTGATCTTGTTGTCGTCGGCGCGGACCAGCACATCCTGGTGGGCCAGCAGGTAAGGACCGGCGAAGTCGACCTTCTCCTGGCGCTCCGGGGTGATCGAGTAGGTCGCGGCGATGAAGTCGACGTCACCACGCTGCAGCATGGTCTCGCGGTCGGCGCTCTTCGCTTCCTTCCACTCGATCTGGTCCGCGTCGTAACCGAGCTTCTTCGCGACGTACGTGGCGACGTCGACGTCGAAGCCGGCGTAACCCTGCGGCGTCTTCTGGCCGAGGCCGGGCTGGTCGAACTTGATGCCGACGGTGATCGACTCGCCGCCGCCGTCGGAGCCGGAGTCGCCGCCCGTGCTGTTGTCGCCGCCGCACGCGGTGGCGGTCAGGGCGAGAGCGAACACGGTGGCCGAGGCGGCGGTGACCTTGCGGAGCTTCATGATGAACATCCTTTGACTGGTGAAGAGATGCGGGCCCACAAGGGGCGGGCGACGTAGGGCGCGTCCGACGCGACCCGGCCGTCAGTGGTGCAGGATCTTCGACAGGAAGTCCTTGGCACGGTCACTACGCGGATTGCTGAAGAACTGGTCGGGCGCAGCCTCCTCGACGATTCGGCCGTCCGCCATGAACACCACGCGGTTGGCGGCCGATCGTGCGAAGCCCATCTCATGGGTGACGACGATCATGGTCATGCCGTCGCGGGCGAGCTGCTGCATGACCTCCAGCACCTCGTTGATCATCTCGGGGTCGAGCGCGGAGGTCGGCTCGTCGAAGAGCATGACCTTCGGCTCCATGGCCAGCGCCCGCGCGATCGCGACGCGCTGCTGCTGACCGCCGGAGAGCTGTGCGGGGTACTTCTCGGCCTGCGCGCCCACGCCGACCCGGTCGAGCAGGGCCCGAGCCCGCTCCTCGGCCGCCTTCTTGTCCTTCTTGCGGACCTTGATCTGGCCGAGCATCACGTTCTCGAGCACGGTCTTGTGCGCGAAGAGGTTGAAGGACTGGAAGACCATTCCGACGTCGGCCCGGAGCTTGGCCAGCTCCCTGCCCTCGTGGGGCAGCGGCTTGCCGTCGATCGTGATCGAGCCGGAGTCGGTCGTCTCCAGGCGGTTGATGGTGCGGCACAGGGTGGACTTACCGGACCCGGAGGGTCCGATGACCACGACGACTTCGCCGCGGGCGATCGTCAGGTCGATGTCCTGGAGTACGTGCAACGCGCCGAAGTGCTTGTTGACGCTCTTCAGGACGACCAGTTCGCCGGTCGCGGCCACATCTTCCTTGGCCACCGATACTTCGGTCATCGCTCTCAGGCTCCGTCCTCCTCGGTTTCGGAGGACAGTAGTTACCCTCTACGACCTGCGTCATTACATCTGAGGGGAATCTGAGCATCACGATCCGATAGCAATCGGACACGTGTCGTAGCACTTGTGAGCAGCGCTCATATCGGCCGGGTAACGGAAGCTCTCCGCAACCGGAACCCTCTTGACGCCGTCCTCTTCCATCAGCGTGACTGCAAGGCGTGCACGCGCGCGTGCACGCGTTTTTGTACACAGATCGATCGTACGGCCAGTGAACCGAAGGGGGCCCGGATGAGACTGCTGCTCGTCGAGGACGACAACCACGTCGCCGCCGCCCTGTCGGCTGTCCTGGCGCGGCACGGGTTCGACGTCACGCACGCGCGCAGCGGTGAGGAGGCCCTCCAGGCACTCGTCCCCGAGAGCGACTGCTTCGGTGTCGTCCTCCTCGACCTCGGCCTGCCCGACCAGGACGGGTACGAGGTCTGCGGCAAGATTCGCAAGCGGACCAGTACCCCGGTGATCATGGTCACCGCGCGCGCCGACGTCCGTTCCCGCATCCACGGCCTCAATCTCGGCGCCGACGACTACGTCGTGAAGCCGTACGACACCGGGGAACTGCTCGCCCGCATCCACGCCGTGAGCCGGCGCACCTCCCACGAGGACACCTCCAGCGGCATCGAGACCGAGCTGCGCCTCGGCCCGGTGCACATCGAGCTGCCCAACCGCCGGGTCAGCGTCGACGGGTCCGTGGTCCAGCTGACCCGCAAGGAGTTCGACCTGCTGGCCCTGCTCGCGCAGCGGCCCGGGGTGGTCTTCCGCCGGGAGCAGATCATCAGCGAGGTGTGGCGGACCAGCTGGGAGGGGACCGGGCGCACCCTGGAGGTGCATGTCGCGTCCCTGCGCGCCAAGCTGCGCATGCCGGCCCTCATCGAGACCGTACGCGGCGTCGGCTACCGGCTCGTCGCGCCTGCCGGATAGCGGGGCCGGGTGCGCACTCGTCTGCTCCCGCTGCTGATCATCCTGATGGCGGCCGTGCTGCTCGCGCTCGGGGTCCCGCTCGCCGTCAGTCTGGCCGGGGCCCAGCAGCAGAAAGTCGTCGTCGACCGCATCGACGACACCGCGCGCTTCGCCGCCCTCGCCCAGTTCGTCACCGACTCGCCCACCGGCACCGCCGGCGCCTTCGAGAACGAGCGCCTGGCCACGCTCAGCAGTGAGCTCGACAGTTACTACGACGTCTACGGCATCCGGGCCGGTGTCTTCTACCGCAGCGGCAGTGCCATGGCTCACGCACCGGCCAGGTGGTCCCTGCCGGAAGAGGGCGAGGTGCGTGACGCCTTCGACGAGGCGCTGCTCAGCCGCCGCAGCCACGACCCGAAGCAGGTCTGGCCCTGGCAGCGGAACAACCTCGTGGTCGCCTCGCCGGTCATCCGGGACGGGGACGTCGTCGCGGTCGTCGTCACCGACTCGCCCACCGGGCAGCTGCGCTCGCGCACCCTGCACGGCTGGCTGGTCATCGGAGCGGGCGAGGGCGCCGCGATGCTGCTGGCCGTCGGCGCCGCGCTGCGGCTGACCGGCTGGGTCCTGCGGCCGGTGCGCGTCCTCGACGCCACCACCCACGACATCGCCACCGGGCGGCTCAAGTCCCGGGTCGCCGCCGCCGGCGGACCACCGGAACTCAGGCGTCTGGCCCGGTCGTTCAACGAGATGGCGGACAACGTCGAGGACGTGCTGGAGCAGCAGCGCGCCTTCGTCGCCGACGCCTCGCACCAGCTGCGCAACCCGCTCGCGGCGCTGCTGCTGCGCATCGAGCTGCTCTCGTTCGAGCTGCCCGAGGGCAACAAGGAGATCGCCTCCGTCCAGGCCGAGGGCAAGCGCCTCGCGCAGGTCCTGGACGACCTGCTGGACCTGGCACTGGCCGAGCACACCGAGGCCGACCTGAGGATCACCGACATCGGCGAGCTGGCCGCCGAACGCCTCGCGGCCTGGGCTCCGACCGCCGACGCCAAGGGCGTACGCCTGGTCGGCGACTGCCCGCCCACGACCGCGTGGGCCGACCCGGTCGCGCTGTCCAGCGCGCTGGACGCGATCATCGACAACGCCGTGAAGTTCACGCCCGAGGACCAGACCGTCGAGGTGACCGTCGTCTCCCACGGCGACACCTCCACCATCGTCGTCACCGACCAGGGCCCCGGCCTGACCGACGAGGAGCTGGCCCGCGTCGGCGACCGTTTCTGGCGCAGCAGCCGCCACCAGAACATCAAGGGCTCGGGCCTCGGACTGTCCATCTCCAGGGCGCTGCTCACGGCGGGCGGCGGTTCGATCGCCTACGACCGTCACGAGCCGCACGGGCTGCGGGTGACCGTGAGAGTGCCGAGGTCGGGGCCTACGGCTTGACGGACTGGTAGTAGCTCTGGGCGCCGCGATGCAGCTGGAGCGGGTCCGTGTAGATCGCGGTGCGGACATCGACCAGCTGGGCGGAGTGGACGGTCGCGCCGATGCCGTCCCGGCTGTCGATCACCGTACGGGTCAGCCACTCGGTGAGCCGGGGGTCCATGTCGCTGCGTGTGACCAGCAGGTTGGACACCGCCAGGGTGGGCACCGGGTCACCGCGCTGGATGGTGGGGTAGGCCGACTCCGGCATCTTGGTGGCGCGGTAGTACCGCGTGGCACCGCCCTGGTCGTGCAGTTTGGCGACGAGCCCGGCGTCGATCGGCACGAACCGGAAGGCGGAGGCCGACTTCTTGGCGAGGCGGCTGAGCCCGTCCGTGGGCAGTCCGCCCGACCAGAAGAACGCGTCGAGGCCGTGCCCCAGCCGCCTGGGACCGGTGTCGATGCCGTCCGACGAGGGCTTGATGTCCTTCTCCGGGTCGATCCCGGCCGCCTTGAGCACCCCGTTCGCGATCAGTCGCACACCGGAGTTCGGCAGCCCTATGGCCACGCGCTTGCCCCGCAGGTCCGCGACGGAGCGGATGTCCGAGTCGGGCGGTACGACGAGCTGCAGGTAGTCGTCGTAGAGGCGGGCCATGCCGCGCAGCCGGTCGGCGCCCGCACCGTGGCCGAGCCTGTACGTGGCGACCGCGTCCGCCGCCGCGATCGCGAAGTCGGCCTGGCCCGTCGCCACGTCCGAGACGTTCTCCTGCGAACCGGCGCTGGTCAGCAGGCGCACGCTCAGGCCCGGCATGTCCTGGTCGATCTCGGCACGCAGGAGTTCGCCGTACTCGTGGTAGACCCCGGCGCGCGTGCCCGTGCTGAAGGTGATCGCCCCGCCCGGAGGCTCCTCGGCCCAGGGGCGCAGCCACCACAGCAGCAGCCCGAGGACCAGGAGCGCGGCGGTGCCGCCCTGCAGGGCCCGGCGCCTGCCGATACGGGGGAACATCTTGGACATGCGCGAGATCCTGCCAGCCTTGGTGCCCCGCTGACCAGGGGCGGTCTCCGGCACCGGGGCGGGGAGGACTGTCAGTGGCGGCCGCTACTGTCCTTCCCATGAGCTCCTCGCCCGCTGACCTGGTCCGTGAATTCCACCTCGCCTTCGGCCTGGACGCCCGCTGTACCCCGACGGAGATCTCCCCGGAACTCGCCGCCCACCGCGGCGAACTCCTCGCGGAGGAGGCCGCGGAGGTCGCCGAGGTGTCGGTCCGGGGCCCGCTCGACAAGCTCGCCCACGAACTGGCGGACGTCGTCTACGTCGCGTACGGCACCGCCCTCGTCCACGGCATCGACCTCGACGCGGTACTGACCGAGATCCACCGCTCCAACATGACCAAGATCGGCCCCGACGGCGCGGTCTCCCGACGCGAGGACGGCAAGGTCCTCAAGGGCGAGCACTACGAGGCACCGGACGTGCCCGGGGTGCTGCGCAGGCAGGGGTGGGCTCCCGGCAGTGACCAGAGGTCCCCGAGGTGACCCACCCCTTCCTCAGTCGCCCACCGGCGCCTCCGCCTCGGCCTTCCGGGGCGCGGGTTCCGGGGTTCCCCGACGGGCCTCGCGGCGTCCGCTCCACCACATCGCCACCGGCTCCGTGTAGCGCGCGGTGAGGGGGCCGAGGACGACCAGGATGAGGACGTAGGCCGTGGCCAGGGGGCCGAGGGACGGCTCGATGCCGGCCGCGACCGCCAGGCCGGCGATGACGATCGAGAACTCCCCGCGGGCCACCAGCGCACCGCCCGCCCGCCAGCGGCCCTTGACGGAGATCCCGGCGCGCCGGGCCGCCCAGTACCCGGTGGCGATCTTCGTCAGGGCCGTGACGACGGCCAGCGCGAGGGCGGGCAGCAGGACGGGCGGGATGCTGGACGGGTCGGTGTGCAGTCCGAAGAAGACGAAGAAGACCGCCGCGAACAGGTCCCGCAGGGGACTGAGCAGGGTGTGCGCACCCTCCGCCACCTCTCCGGAGAGCGCGATGCCCACCAGGAAGGCCCCGACCGCGGCCGACACCTGGAGCTGCTGCGCGACACCCGCGACCAGGATCGTCAGGCCCAGCACCACCAGCAGCAGCTTCTCCGGGTCGTCGCTGGAGACGAACCGCGAGATGAGCCGGCCGTAGCGCAGGGCCAGGAACAGCACGAGGCCCGCCGCGCCCAGCGCGATCGCCAGGGTCACACTGCCGGCCATCAGCCCGACGCCCGCCACGAGCGCCGTGACGATGGGCAGGTACACGGCCATCGCCAGGTCCTCCAGCACGAGCACGCTGAGGATGACCGGTGTCTCACGGTTGCCGACCCGGCCCAGATCGCCGAGCACCTTCGCGATCACGCCGGACGACGAGATCCAGGTGACACCGGCCAGCACGACGGCCGCCACCGGCCCCCAGCCGAGCAGCAGCGCCACCGCCGCTCCCGGCAGCGCGTTGAGCGCGCAGTCGACCAGGCCGGAGGGGTAGTGCGTCTTGAGGTTGGAGACCAGATCGCTCGCCGTGTACTCCAGGCCCAGCATCAGCAGCAGGAGGATGACGCCGATCTCGGCACCCGTGGCGATGAACTCCTCGCTCGCGCCCAGCGGCAGCAGCCCGCCTTCGCCGAAGGCCAGACCGGCCAGGAGGTACAGCGGTATCGGCGAGAGCCGGAAACGGGCGGCGAACCGCCCGAGCAGGCCGAGGCCGAGAATGATGGAACCGAACTCGATGAGCAGGACCGCGGAGTGCACAGGCTCACTCCCGCCCGAGTATCGTCGCGGCGGCGTCCACGCCCTCACGGGTCCCGACGACGATCAGCGTGTCACCGCCCGCCAGCCGGAAGTCCGGCGCGGGCGACGGAATGGCCTCGGCCCGGCGCAGCACCGCCACGACCGACGCCCCCGTCTCCGTCCGCATCTTCATGTCGCCCAGCACCCGCCCGTTCCAGCGCGAGGTCGCGGCCACCTCGATCCGCTCGGCGACCAGCCCCAGGTCCGTGGTGTACAGCAGGCTCGGGCTGTGATGGGACGGCTTCAGCGCGTCGATCAGCGAACCCGCCTCCGAGCCGGTCAGCCGCAGCGAATGCGCGCAGGAGTCGGGATCGTCGGCCCGGTACATGTTGACCGTGCGCGTGCCGTCGCGGTGCGCCACCACCGACAGATGGCGGTGTTCCCGGGTCTCCAGGTCGTACTGGACCCCGATCCCCGGCAGCGGCGTCGCCCTCAGGCGCGGAGCTGACACGTTGCTTCCCCTTTTTTGTCTTGTTTGGTTTGTTTGTCTTGTTGGTGTTGCTGTGTCGGTGTCGTGAACGGTGTAGATCAACGGACGGGTCAAGTCCGCATGCTGCCATCCGCCCGTACGGTGACGACATGGGTGTTGTGACGGATATACACAGCGGCCGGTCGCCGGAAAGGGTGGAGCGGGAGGTGCCGTACGCGAAGGCCGGAAGGGGCGGATCCAGGAACGTGTCGTTGTTCTGGCGGATCTTCTCGCTCAACGCCGCGGGCCTGGTCGTGGCCACGGCATTGCTGCTCGGCCCGGTCACCGTGTCCACCCCCGTCCTGGCGGGCGAGGCGCTCGTCCTGCTCGGCGGCCTGGTGATGCTGCTGGCGGGCAACGCCCTGGTGCTGCGCTTCGGCCTCGCGCCCCTGCAACGGCTCGGCACTTCCATGGCCACCGCCGATCTGCTGCGTCCGGGATCCCGCCCGGTGGTCGCCGGCCCGGCGGAGACGGCCGCGCTGATCGCGACGTACAACACGATGCTCGACCGGCTGGAGGCCGAGCGGGCCGCGGGCGCCGCCCGGGCTTTGTCCGCACAGGAGGGCGAACGGCACCGGATCGCCCGCGAGCTGCACGACGAGGTCGGGCAGACCCTGACCGCCGTCCTGCTCCAGCTCAAGCGCGTCGCCGACCGGGCGCCCGAGGAACTGCGCGAGGAGGTGGGCCAGGCGCAGGAGGCGACCCGGGCCGGTCTGGACGAGATCCGCCGTATCGCCCGCCGGCTGCGTCCCGGTGTCCTGGAGGAACTCGGGCTGGCCAGCGCCCTGCGCTCGCTCGCCTCCGAGTTCACGACACATGGGCTGACCGTGCGCCACCACGTCACCGGCGACGTCCCCGCCCTGAGCCCGGAATCGGAACTCGTCGTCTACCGGGTGGCCCAGGAAGGCCTGACCAACACCGCCCGCCATGCCGGCGCCGACCGCGCCGAACTCCGCCTCCAGCAGGTCCCCGACGGCGTCGAACTCCTCGTACGCGACAACGGCACGGGCGTCGGCGACGCCCCGGAGGGCGCCGGCATCACGGGCATGCGCGAACGCGCCCTCCTGATCGGCGCCGCCCTCACCGTCGAACCGGCCCGCGGCCGGGGCACCGACGTACGCCTGCGCGTACCGATGACGGAAGGAGCACCCTGATGTCCGCACCGGTGACGAAGACGACAGCCCGGAATCCCATCCGCGTCCTGCTCGCCGACGACCACACCCTGGTACGCCGGGGAGTGCGCCTCATCCTGGACGGGGAACCGGACCTGACGGTCGTCGCCGAGGCCGGGGACGGTGCCGAGGCCGTCGCCCGGGCCCGCGACACCGCCGTGGACCTGGCCGTCCTCGACGTCGCCATGCCCCGCATGACCGGCCTCCAGGCGGCCCGCGAACTCTCCCGCCGGCTGCCCGACCTGCACATCCTGATCCTGACGATGTACGACAACGAGGAGTACTTCTTCGAGGCGCTCAGGGCCGGAGCCAGCGGCTACGTCCTCAAGTCCGTCGCCGATCGCGACCTGGTCGAGGCCTGCCGGGCGGCCGTGCGCGACGAGCCGTTCATCTACCCGGGCGCCGAGCGGGCCCTCGTCCGCTCCTACCTGGAGCGGCTGCAACGGGGCGACGGCCTGCCGGAGAGGGCCGTCACTGAGCGCGAGGAGGAGATCCTCAAGCTGGTCGCCGAGGGCCACACCTCGAAGGAGATCGGCGAACTCCTCTTCATCAGCGCCAAGACGGTCGAACGCCACCGCGCCAACCTTCTCCAGAAGCTCGGCATGCGCGACCGCCTGGAGCTGACCCGGTACGCGATCCGCGCCGGGCTCATCGAGCCGTGAGCCCGGGCTCCCTCGCGTCGTCGCCGGCGAGCTTGGAGTGTGTCCCCCGCATCCTCGAGGAGGGACCGTCGGTGCTTCAGGCGTCCTGAACCGGTCCGTACGCGGGCCAAGTCCGGGAGCGCCTACCCTTGAGCCATGACCATCAGCAGCGACCGGAGCCCGGCAGTGGATGAGCAGACATCCAGGACATATGAAGTTCGCACCTACGGATGTCAGATGAACGTCCACGACT
Organism: Streptomyces sp. NPDC041940; assembly: GCF_055589465.1. Taxonomy (NCBI): domain Bacteria; kingdom Bacillati; phylum Actinomycetota; class Actinomycetes; order Kitasatosporales; family Streptomycetaceae; genus Streptomyces; species Streptomyces sp. NPDC041940. The sequence continues at coordinate 82,719 of NZ_JBVJBP010000027.1, read as the reverse complement.
CCGAGCGATTGTCCGGTCTGCTGGAGGACGCGGGCTATGTGCGCGCCCCCGAGGGCTCCGACGGCGAGGCGGACGTCGTCGTGTTCAACACCTGCGCGGTGCGGGAGAACGCCGACAACAAGCTCTACGGCAACCTGGGCCACCTCGCGCCGAAGAAGGCGAGCCGCCCCGGCATGCAGATCGCGGTCGGCGGCTGTCTGGCGCAGAAGGACCGCGACACCATCGTGAAGCGGGCGCCCTGGGTGGACGTCGTCTTCGGCACGCACAACATCGGCAAGCTGCCGGTCCTGCTGGAGCGCGCCCGAGTGCAGGAAGAGGCGCAGGTCGAGATCGCCGAGTCGCTGGAGGAGTTCCCCTCGACGCTGCCGACGCGCCGCGAGAGCGCGTACGCGGCCTGGGTGTCGATCTCCGTCGGCTGCAACAACACCTGTACGTTCTGCATCGTCCCGGCCCTGCGCGGCAAGGAGAAGGACCGCCGCCCCGGCGACATCCTCGCCGAGATCGAGGCCCTGGTCGGCGAGGGCGTCTCCGAGATCACGCTGCTCGGCCAGAACGTCAACGCGTACGGCTCCGACATCGGCGATCGCGAGGCCTTCAGCAAGCTGCTGCGCGCCTGCGGGAAGATCGACGGCCTGGAGCGCGTCCGCTTCACCTCCCCGCACCCGCGCGACTTCACCGACGACGTCATCGCCGCCATGGCCGAGACGCCCAACGCGATGCCGCAGCTGCACATGCCGCTCCAGTCCGGCTCGGACCCGGTGCTGAAGGCGATGCGCCGCTCCTACCGCCAGGAGCGCTTCCTCGGGATCATCGAGAAGGTCCGCACCGCCATCCCGCACGCGGCGATCAGCACCGACATCATCGTGGGCTTCCCCGGCGAGACCGAGGAGGACTTCGAGCAGACGCTGCACGTGGTGCGCGAGGCCCGCTTCGCCCAGGCCTTCACCTTCCAGTACTCCAAGCGCCCCGGCACCCCGGCCGCCGAGATGGACGGCCAGATCCCCAAGAAGGTCGTCCAGGAGCGCTACGAGCGTCTCGTCGCCCTCCAGGAGGAGATCTCCTGGGAGGAGAACAAGAAGCAGGTCGGCCGCACGCTGGAGCTGATGGTCGCCGAGGGCGAGGGCCGCAAGGACGACACCACCCACCGCCTGTCCGGCCGCGCCCCCGACAACCGCCTCGTCCACTTCACCAAGCCGGACCAGGAGGTCCGCCCCGGTGACGTGGTGACGGTCGAGATCACCTACGCCGCTCCGCACCACCTCCTCGCCGAGGGCGCCGTGCTCGACGTGCGCCGCACGCGCGCGGGCGACGCCTGGGAGAAGCGCAGCGCCGAGAAGGCGGGCAAGCCGGCACAGCAGGCCGGAGTGCTGCTCGGCCTGCCGAAGATCGGCGTGCCCGAGCCGCTCCCGGTCGCGACGAGCGGCTGCGCCCTGGACTGACCGGTCCCACCCGCGGTGACCCGCAAGCCGGTTCGCCGGGCGCGGGATGCGTGCGGGCGGGTCCCCGGGGTTACCCTGCCGATCATGCTTGTCGCCGCCGCTGTCTGCCCCTGCCCGCCGCTTCTGGTCTCCGAGGTCGCGGCGGGCGCCGCACCGGAGCTGGACGCCGCGCGGGCCGCCTGCACGGACGTCCTGGGGGTGCTCGCCGCCGCCCGGCCCGACCGGCTCGTGGTCGTCGGGCCGGGGGAGAGCGCCGGGCCCGAGACCTACCCGCAGGGCACGCGGGGTTCGTTCCGGGGCTTCGGCGTCGATCTCGACGTACGGCTCGGGCCGGCCGCGGGCCCGCACGGGACACAGCGGCTGCCGTACTCGCTGGCGGTGGCCGCCTGGCTGCTGGAGCGGACCGGGTGGTCCGACGCCCCGGTCGAGGGGCTCGGCGTCGGGGAATCCCTCACGCCCGAGAGGTGTGCCCGGACCGGGCAGGACATCGCCGCGCGGGCCGAGCGGGTCGCGCTGCTGGTGATGGGAGACGCCGGCGCGTGCCGGACGCTCAAGGCCCCGGGTTATCTGGACGAACGGTCGGCGCCCTTCGACGCGGAGGTCGCGCGAGCGCTCGGCGCGGCGGACACGGCCGCCCTCATGACGCTGGACACCCGACTGGCGCACGAACTGAAGGCGTCCGGCCGGGCCCCCTGGCAGGTCCTGGCGGGCGCGGCCGAGGGCGCGGACCTCGGCGGATCACTGCTGTACGACGAAGCGCCGTACGGCGTGGGATACCTCGTGGCCACCTGGTCCTAGCCCGGGCGGCAGGGCACGGGAAACGGCGGACGGCCGGGAGCCCTCGTGCTCCGCGGCCGTCCGCCGATGTGCCCTTCAGCTTGCGTTACTCAGGAAGTGGGCGGTGGTCCGTCCGGCGGCGCGGTGCCGGACGCGTTCGGCGGTGGCGTCGTGCCACTCGCGTCCCGCGGCGGTGTCGTGCCCGCCGCGTCCGTTCCGTCGTCGCCCTGGTGCGCGAGTCGGCCCATGGCGCCCTTGGCCTTGCCCGTGCCTGACTGGATCTTGTCGCGGTACTTGCCCTTGGTCCCCTTGTCGATGGCGTGAGCCGCCTTCTCGAGACCGTGGTGGACACTGCCCTCGTGCCGGTGCGCGAGGTCCGAGACCTTGCCCTTGGCCGGGCCCAGCTTGGCTTTCAAGGTGTCCAGGAGACCCATCGCTTCACCTTCCCTCGCGCGGGGCGATCACGTACGGGCGCCCTCGCCGGCCTCGTTGTCGGCCGCCTTGTCGGTGGACTGCTGCTTGGGGATGTCGACGCCTTCGCCCTCGGTGGCCTCGGCGGGGGCCTCGGCACTTGCCTCGGCCGCTTCCGTGACTCCGTCGGCCCCCTTCGTCTCCGGGGCCTCGGCCGCCTCCTCCGCCTCGGGCCCGGCCTTCGCCGTGTCTGCCTGAGCCTCGGCGGCAGGCGCCTCAGGCGTGGCCTTCGACCGCCGGAGAAGTCGTGCAAAAACGCCCATATCCACTCCATACGTTACTCGTGCGGGCGAAATCCCGCGTTGCCCGGTGCGTCTGTTTGCGCGACCCGGGCCACCGCCTCTGTGATCCGGCGGCAGGAACCTCGCAACGGGCAACGACCCCGCAGCTGCGGCGTCACGTAACTCGTTCGGGAGCGGGGTTCGAGGTTTGCGAGACTGTGTCGGTGAGCAGTGCATCCCCCGCCCCCCGCGTCATCGCCGTCGTCGGACCAACTGCGGCCGGAAAGTCCGATCTGGGCGTTTTCCTGGCCCAGCGGCTCGGCGGCGAGGTCGTCAACGCCGACTCCATGCAGCTCTACCGAGGGATGGACATCGGCACTGCCAAGCTGACGCCCGAGGAGCGCGGCGGCGTCCCGCACCACCTCATGGACATCTGGGACGTGACCGTCACGGCGTCCGTCGCCGAGTACCAGCGCCTCGCCCGGGAGCGGATCGACGTGCTGCTCGCCGAGGGCCGCTGGCCGATCCTGGTCGGCGGCTCCGGACTGTACGTACGCGGGGCCGTCGACAAGATGGAGTTCCCCGGCACCGACCCCGAGGTCCGCGCCCGCCTGGAGGAGGAACTCACGCTGCGCGGCCCGGGCGCGCTGCACGCCCGCCTGGCCGCCGCCGACCCCGAGGCCGCTCGCGCGATCCTGCCGAGCAACGGCCGCCGGGTCGTCCGGGCCCTTGAGGTGATCGAGATCACCGGCAAGCCCTTCACCGCCAACCTCCCCGGCCACGACTCCGTCTACGACACCCTCCAGATCGGCGTCGACGTGGCCCGCCCCGAGCTGGACGAGCGCATCGCACGCCGGGTCGACCGGATGTGGGACGCCGGCCTCGTGGACGAGGTGCGCGCACTGGAGGCGCAGGGGTTGCGAGAAGGGCGTACAGCCTCGCGCGCGCTCGGCTACCAGCAGGTCCTCGCGGCGCTTGCCGGGGAGTGCGCGATCGAGGAAGCGCGGGCCGAGACCGTGCGTGCGACCAAGCGCTTCGCGCGCCGTCAGGATTCATGGTTCAGGCGCGATCCGCGGGTGCACTGGTTGAGTGGGGCTGCGGCCGATCTCACAGAACTTCCGCAGCTCGCGCTGTCCTTGGTCGAACGACCGGTTACAGCCTGATCACGTCATGGCATCGGGACGCCCAGGCCGTCATCCGGGCCTGCGGCGGCGTGCCATCATCGAGCTTCGATCGACCGAGTGAGTCCTAGTTGGGAGGGCGCGTGGCGATGGAGGCCGGCCCTCGCGACACCGCACACAGCACCGATCACATCACCGCCGACCGGGATGAACCGGAGCGTCTGGACGGACCGGAGCACCGGGACGGACCCGAGCAGGAGACGGACCGTCTCAGCTCCGACGGGCCCGACGACGAGTCGCAGGGTGTGACGGACGACGGCCCCGAGCCCGACGAGATGTTCGCGGAGGAGGTCGAGGTCGAGCTGCGCCCGCAGCGCCGGATGCGCATCTGGCAGCTCGCACCCATCGTGGGCCTGGCCGCACTCGGCTCCCTGATGTTCGCGTTCCCGCTCGCCTTCGACTTCGGCGACAGCGGGGCCGTCATCGCCATGCTCGGACTGCTGATCTGCTCGTGCGCGGCCGGCTGGGGCATGATGGCCGCCCGCCGCGTCGGCTACACCTGGCCGGGCCTGCCGGCCCGCGGCTCCGGCCGCAGACCGGACTGGCGGGTCGTCATCGCGTATGCCCTGGTCGTGGGCGTCGTCGTGGTCCTCGCCGTCTGGCGGGTGGCAAGGCTCCGCTAGAGCAAGCGCCCAAGGGGCGCGGGGAACTGCGCCACGCACGCCACGGCGCACCCGCAGCCCGCGACGGGCCGCACCGGGACTCACCACCCCGCACCCGGCCCTCCCCGCGGAGCGCCCCGTACGATCGAGGAATGAGCACGCGCACGCGGATCGCCTTCCTCAAGGGCCACGGCACCGAGAACGACTTCGTGATCGTCCCGGACCCCGAGAACACCATCGGCCTGCCCCCGGCCGCCGTCGCCGCTCTGTGCGACCGCCGCGCGGGCATCGGCGGCGACGGACTGCTGCACGTCGTGCGGTCCGCGGCGCATCCCGAGGCCCGGCACATGGCGGCCGAGGCGGAGTGGTTCATGGACTACCGCAACGGCGACGGCTCGATCGCGGAGATGTGCGGCAACGGCGTGCGGGTGTTCGCGCGCTACCTCCAGCGCGCCGGGCACGTGACCGAAGGAGACATCGCCGTCGCCACGCGCGGGGGCGTGAAGGCCGTGCACATCGCCAAGGACGGCGACGTCACCGTGGGCATGGGCAGCGCGCTGCTCCCCGAGGGCGATGTCACGGTGAGCGTCGGCGAGCGCAGCTGGCCCGCGCGGAACGTCAACATGGGCAACCCGCACGCGGTCGCCTTCGTGGGCGACCTGTCCCACGCGGGTGACCTGCTCTCCCCGCCGCCCTTCAGCCCGGCCGCCGCCTACCCGGACGGTGTGAACGTCGAGTTCGTGATCGACCGGGCCCCCGGGCACGTCGCGATGCGCGTGCACGAGCGGGGTTCCGGCGAGACCCGCTCCTGCGGCACGGGCGCGTGCGCGGTCGCCGTGGCCACCGCCCGGCGCGACGGTGCCGACCCCGCGGCCACCGGCGTTCCGGCGACCTACACCGTGGACGTCCCCGGCGGCACCCTGGTGATCACCGAGCGGCCCGACGGCGAGATCGAGATGACCGGCCCGGCCGTGATCGTGGCCGAGGGCGAGATCGACCCGGTCTGGCTGGAATCCGCCACCGGCGCGTGAGCGGGGGCCGATCGGCCCGAAACAGCCGCTCACCCTCGGCCACCCGACCCGAAACCGCCGTGAGAACCGGCCACTTGGCGGAAAACCAACCGTCACGGTCGCGACGTAACGGGGCACAAACCTCACATTCATCCCTCGAATGGGTGATCAGTTTCACGCTCGGCGAGAGGCGGTCAGCCGGGCGTGGTGGGCTCGGTAGCATCAAGCACCGGCCCGGACGGGGGACCGAAGCCGCCCCGTGAGCCGTGTCCGCCCTGGGGCACCCGTCCGCCGGTCCACGCAGCCGGAGGTGCCCATGAGTGCGGAGGCCACGAATTCCGTGACCCCAGGCCCGATGCCGAGTGCGGTGTCAGCACCGGTGACGCCGACAGCCCCGCGCAGAAAGGCCCGCCCCCGGATCGACCTGCGCCGCCTGGGCCGTGCCGCGCTCCTCGGCCCGGCCGCGCGCGACCGGCTGCCCGACGCCATCAGCCACGTCGTCGAGGCCCACCGCGCCCACCACCCCGAGGCCGACCTCGAACCCCTGCGCCAGGCCTACGTCCTGGCCGAGTCCTCGCACCGCGGGCAGATGCGCAAGAGCGGCGAGCCGTACATCACGCACCCGCTCGCGGTGACCCTGATCCTCGCCGAACTCGGTGCCGAGACCACGACGTTGACCGCGTCCCTGCTCCACGACACCGTCGAGGACACGGACGTGACGCTCGACCAGGTCCGCGACCAGTTCGGCGAGGAGGTCCGCTACCTCGTCGACGGCGTCACCAAACTGGAGAAGGTCGACTACGGCGCCGCCGCCGAGTCCGAGACCTTCCGCAAGATGCTCGTCGCCACCGGCAACGACGTCCGCGTCATGTCGATCAAACTCGCCGACCGGCTGCACAACATGCGCACCCTCGGCGTCATGCGCCCCGAGAAACAGGAGCGCATCGCCAAGGTGACACGTGACGTGCTCATCCCGCTCGCCGAACGGCTCGGCGTCCAGGCGCTCAAGACCGAGCTGGAAGACCTGGTCTTCGCCATCCTGCACCCCGAGGAGTACGCGCACACCAGGGAGCTGATCGTCCGCAACGCCGCCCGCGACGACGACCCGCTCGCCGAGGTCGCCGACGAGGTGCGCACGGTACTGCGCGAGGCGGGCCTCCCGGCCGAAGTCCTCATCCGGCCCCGCCACTTCGTCTCCGTGCACCGGGTCTCCCGCAAGCGCGGCCGTCTCCGCGGCTCGGACTTCGGCCGTGTCCTGGTCCTGGTGAACGAGGACGCCGACTGCTACGGCGTCCTGGGCGAACTCCACACCTGTATGACGCCGGTGGTCTCGGAGTTCAAGGACTTCATCGCCGTACCGAAGTTCAACCTCTACCAGTCGCTGCACACGGCCGTCGCCCGGGAGAACGGCCAGGTCGTCGAAGTCCTCATCCGCACCCACCAGATGCACAAGGTCGCCGAGGCAGGGGTCGTCGCACTCGGCAACCCCTACGCACCGGCCCCGGAGGACCCGGCCGACGGTGAGCGCGTCGACCCCACCCGCCCCGGCTGGCTCTCCCGGCTCCTCGACTGGCAGGAGGCGGCACCCGACCCGGACCACTTCTGGTCGACCCTGCGCGAGGACCTCGCCCAGGACCGCGAGATCACCGTGTTCCGGCCCGACGGCGGCACGATCGGCCTGCCCGAGGGGGCGACCTGCGTGGACGCCGCGTACGCGCAGTACGGCGAGGACGCGCACGCCTGCATCGGCGCCCGGGTCAACGGCCGCCTGGCGACGCTGAGCACCGTCCTCAAGGACGGCGACACCGTGCAGCTCCTCATGGGCCAGGACCCGGCGTCCGAGCCGTCCCGGGAGTGGCTGGAGCACGCCCACACGCCCGCGGCCCGGATCGCCATCCAGCGGTGGCTGACCGCACACCCGGCGCAGGCCGAGGCCCAGCGCACCGAGGCCCGGCAGGACCGGCAGGCCGAAGAACGCGCGACGGCTCCCCGGCCCGCCGGCGGCGACGCGTCCGGCACGGACGGGCCGGCCCCCGAGCAGACGTCCGCCCGCCCCGCCGCCGGCCACGTCCTCGCCGACCTGACCGACGCGACCGTCCGGCTCGCCGGCTGCTGTACGCCCGTACCGCCCGACGAGATCACCGGCTTCTCCGTACGCGGCGGAGCGGTCACCGTGCACCGCGTCGAGTGCGCCGCCGTGGCCCGTATGAAGGACACGGGGCGTGCAGAGGTCGGCGTGCGCTGGGGCGACACCACCGAGTGCCGGGTCACGCTGGTCGCCGAATCGTTCGTCCGGCCCCATCTGCTCGCGGACCTCACCGAGGCCATGGCCCTCGAAGGCGCCGAGATCGTCTCCGCGACCGTCGAACCCCCGACCCAGCAGCAGGTACGCCACACGTACACCGTGCAACTCCCGGACGCGGCCCAGCTGCCCGCCCTCATGCGCGCGATGCGCAACGTGGCCGGGGTGTACGACGTCAGCCGGGCGCAGCCGCAGACGCAGGGCGGCTGACCGGTACGGACGACGGCCGGGCGGGTGAGCCCCGGGCGGGCCGGACGCGCGCCGTCCCCATCGCGCTCGCCTGCGCTGATAGCCGTGGGGCATGCTCCTCACCCCCCAGAGCCAGGCCCCCCGTTCGCGCCGCCGGAAGACGGCCGCGGCGCTGCTCGCCTCGGCCGTCTCCGTCAGCCTCGTCGCCGCGAGTGCCCCGGTCGTCCCGCTCGGCGTCGGCGACCGCCTCTTCCCGTACCTGGGCAACCCCGGCTACGACGTGGCGTCGTACGACCTCTCCTTCACCTATACCGGCAGCAACAGCCGGCCGCTACGGGCTGTCACGACCATCAAGGCCCGGACGACCGCCGACCTGGACCGCGTCAATCTCGACTTCGCCAACGGCACGGTCGACTCGGTCGACGTCGACGGCGAGCCCGCAGCGTTCAGCACCGCGGGAGAGGATCTGGTGATCACGCCCCAGGAAGCCGTGCCGGACGGCACCTGGATGCGGATCACCGTGCGGCACACCAGCGACCCCGTGTCCGTCAAGGGCCGCGAGAGCGGCTGGGTACGCACCACGGACGGCCTCGTCATGGCCAACCAGGCCGATGCCGCGCACCGGGTGTTCCCCGGCAACGACCATCCCTCCGACAAGGCGATGTTCACCATCCGGGTCACCGCGCCCAAGGGCCTCACGGCCGTCGCCAACGGCCTGCCCGCCGGGGTGGCCAGGTCCGACGGTTCGACCACGTGGACCTACCGGACCCATCACCCCATGGCCACCGAGCTCACCCAGGTCTCCATCGGCCGCTCCACCGTGTTGCACCGCACCGGCCCGCACGGCCTGCCCATGCGTGACGTCGTACCGACCCGGGACCGCAAGGCGCTCGAACCCTGGCTGAGGAAGACCCCCGCCCAGATCGCCTGGATCGAGAAGCACCTCGGTCGCTACCCCTTCGAGACGTACGGCATGCTCGTGGCGGACGCCTCCACCGGCTTCGAACTCGAGACCCAGACGCTCTCCCTCTTCGAGCGGGAGCTCTTCACCGAGTCCGCCTACCCGGAGTGGTACGTCGAGTCGATCATGGTCCACGAGCTGGCCCACCAGTGGTTCGGCAACAGCGTCAGCCCCCGCACCTGGTCGGACCTGTGGCTCAACGAGGGATACGCCACCTGGTACGAGGCGCAGTACGCCGAGGCGCGGGGCGGCAAGCCGATGCGGGACCGTATGAAGGCCGCGTACAGCGCCTCCGACGGCTGGCGCACGGTCGGCGGCCCGCCCGCCGCCCCGAAGGTTCCCGAGCCCGGCCGCAAGACCGGCATCTTCCGGCACAACGTGTACGAGGGCGCGACGCTCGTCCTCTACGCCCTGCGCGAGGAGATCGGCCGCCCGGCCTTCGACCGCCTGCAGCGCGCCTGGCTCGGCCGCCACCAGGACGGCACGGCCTCGACGCAGGACTACGTCCGGCTCGCCGCCGAGATCTCCGGGCGCGACCTGAGCGGCTTCTTCAAGGGCTGGCTGTACGGCGAGAAGACCCCGCCGATGCCGGGACACCCGGACTGGAAGCCTCAGACCCCCGCGACACCGGGTGCGCCCGCGCCGGGAGCCGCCCGATAACACGGTGACGAGACGCCCCGTGCCGTGCGACTATCGACAGGTCGGCGCGGCACGGAGCGCCGGGAATCTCCCGGACCGCTCGTGCGTTGCGAACAGTGAACGGCTTCCCCGCTACGTAAGGATCCAATGACCTCCTCTTCTTCCCCCTCCCAGGACACCAAGCGCTTCACGCAGAGCCACCCCGAGGGTCTTCGGGCCGATGCCCTGATGGAAGAGGACGTCGCCTGGAGCCACGAGATCGACGGAGAGCGGGACGGCGACCAGTTCGACCGCTCCGACCGCGCGGCCCTGCGCCGTGTGGTGGGCCTCTCCACCGAGCTCGAGGACGTCACCGAGGTCGAGTACCGCCAGCTCCGCCTGGAGCGGGTCGTCCTCGTCGGCGTCTGGACGTCGGGAACCGTGCAGGACGCGGAGAACTCCCTCGCGGAGCTCGCCGCCCTCGCGGAGACGGCCGGCGCGCTCGTGCTCGACGGTGTCACCCAGCGTCGCGACAAGCCTGACCCTGCCACCTACATCGGCTCCGGCAAGGCCGCGGAGCTGCGGGACCTCGTTCTCGAGTCGGGCGCGGACACCGTCATCTGCGACGGTGAGCTCAGCCCGGGCCAGCTCATCCAGCTCGAAGACGTCGTCAAGGTCAAGGTCATCGACCGTACGGCCCTGATCCTGGACATCTTCGCCCAGCACGCCAAGTCCCGAGAGGGCAAGGCGCAGGTCGCGCTCGCACAGATGCAGTACATGCTGCCGAGGCTGCGCGGCTGGGGTCAGTCGCTGTCCCGTCAGATGGGCGGCGGCAAGGGCGGCGGCCTCGCCACCCGTGGTCCCGGTGAGACCAAGATCGAGACGGACCGGCGGCGGATCCGCGAGAAGATGGCGAAGATGCGCCGGGAGATCGCGGAGATGAAGACCGGCCGCGAGATCAAGCGCCAGGAGCGCAAGCGCAACAAGGTGCCCTCGGTCGCCATCGCGGGCTACACCAACGCCGGCAAGTCCTCGCTGCTCAACCGCCTCACGGGCGCGGGCGTGCTGGTCGAGAACGCCCTGTTCGCGACCCTCGACCCGACCGTGCGCCGGGCCGAGACCCCGAGCGGACGGCTGTACACGCTGGCCGACACCGTCGGCTTCGTCCGCCACCTGCCCCACCACCTGGTCGAGGCGTTCCGCTCCACGATGGAGGAGGTCGGCGAGTCCGACATGATCCTGCACGTGGTGGACGGGTCGCACCCGTTCCCGGAGGAGCAGCTGGCCGCCGTGCGCGAGGTGATCAGGGACGTCGGCGCCACCGACGTACCCGAGATCGTCGTGATCAACAAGGCCGACGCGGCCGACCCGCTGACCCTGCAGCGGCTGCTGCGCATCGAGAAGCGGTCCATCGCCGTCTCGGCCCGCACCGGCCAGGGCATGGACACGCTGCTCGCGCTCATCGACAACGAGCTGCCGCGCCCGTCGGTCGAGATCGAGGCGCTCGTGCCGTACACGCACGGCAAGCTGGTCGCCCGTGCCCACGACGAGGGCGAGGTGATCTCCGAGGAGCACACCCCGGAGGGCACCCTGCTCAAGGTGCGGGTGCACGAGGAGCTGGCGGCGGAGCTCGCGCCGTACGCTCCGGCTCCGGCGCTCTGACGCAAGCGCGCAAGTACGCAAGCACGCCGAAGGCCCGCTCCCTGTCCGCAGGGAGCGGGCCTTCGGCATACTCCGGTCAGCGACCGCCGTACGTCTCGCTCATGTTCTGGTAGAGCGCCTCGGCGTCACGGCCCAGCTGCGGGCCCGCCAGCCAGGTGTTGTCGGCCGGGCCGATCGATGTGTTGGACACCAGCACGGACTTGCCGTTCCGTACCCGGAACCAGCCGCCGCCGGACGAACCGCCGGTCATGGTGCAGCCGATGCGGTGCATCGTCGGCAGGGTCGGGCTGAGCGAGAACCGGCCGGGGACGTCGACGCACTTGAACATCTTCAGGCCGTTGTAGGGCGGTGCGGCCGGGTAGCCCCAGGCGCCCATCTTGCGCGCCTCGGCCGCGGAGGGGGCGGAGAAGTCCACGTCCAGCGCCGCACCGACCGTCTCCTCCAGGGACTTGCCGCCCCGCTCGGGCTTCACGTGCAGCACGGCGTAGTCGTACGCGGCCCCCTCGCCGCCGGTCTCCGAGCCGCCCTTGATCCACTGGTTCGAGGTCGAGGCCCAGTCCGCCCACCAGTTGCCGTACGGGGCGATCTCGGTCGGGTTCGCGTTGGTCAGCTCCGCCTCGGACTTGCCGTAGTCGTTGTAGGCGGGGACGAAGGTGATGTTGCGGTACCAGCCGCCGCTGCCACCGGCGTGCACGCAGTGGCCCGCCGTCCACACCAGGTTGGACTTGCCCGGGTGGTTGACGTCCTTGACGACCGTGCCGGAGCAGACGGCCGGGCCGTCGGGTGAGTCGAAGAAGACCTTGCCGACCGGCGCCGCGTTGCGGTGGTACGGCGTCTTCTCCGCCTGCGCCCGGACGGGCGCAGGATCCGGGTCGCTGACGCCCTGACCGGCCGACGCGTCCTTCGTGGTGACCGTCTTGTCGGCCTCCTTCGCGGACTGCATGCGGTCGGGCTTCCAGAGGCCCTCGATCACCGGGTTGACGAAGTCCTTGGCGTCACTGAGCCACTTGTCCCTGTCCCAGTCCTTCCAGCCCCCGTCCCTCCACCGGTCGGCGTCGATCCCGTGCTCCTTGAGCTTGCCCGCGAGCTCGGCAGGGATCCGGACCTTGCCGCCGCCGTCCGCGGCCTGCGAGGTGGTGGCGTCGGGCTTGTCGCTCGCCGAGTCCGCCGAACCGTCACAGGCGGTGGCCGTGAGCGCCAGGGCGACGACGAGTCCGGTGGCGGCGAGGACGGTGCGCCGCCCGCGGCTCGGTGCCGCGGGCGTACGTGTGGAACGCATGGTGCGATGACCCCCGTTGGTGCGTGCTGTGCGTGCCTGGGTGCTGCTGCGCCTGAATGTCATGTGCTTGTCACGCAGGGGCCTCACTGCGGCTGCGATGCGCGACACCCCACTATGCCCGGGGAGTTGGGGGCGAACGGCGGTGGGCCGGTGAAGGTTTCCGTGAGCCCCCGGCCTCACCACCGCGCTGATCAGCCTGCCGTCAGCGGCCCGCGAACTTCTCGCTCACCGAGTCGTACACGCCCTTGGCCACGCCGCCCAGGCGCGGTCCGGCCAGCCAGCCCGACGTCACCGGACCGATCGAGGTGTTGGACACCAGCGCCGGCTTGCCGTCAGAGCCCGGCGCGACCCAGCCGCCGCCCGACGAACCGCCGGTCATGGTGCAGCCGATGCGGTACATCGTCGGATCCGACGCCGTGACCGACAGCCGGCCGGGCCGGTCCTGGCACCGGAACAGCTTCTGCCCGTCGAACGGCGGCGCGGCCGGATAGCCGATCGCCGTGACGCTCTTCGTCTTCGGCACGGAGGGAGCCTTGAAGTCGACCGGCAGGGCCGAACCGACCATCTCCTCCAGCGACTTGCCGCCGCTGCCCTTCTCCGGCGTCACATGGATGACCGCGAAGTCGTACGGAGCGCCGTCACCGCCCGTCGAACCGCCCTGCTCGATCCACTGGTCCGAGGTCTGCGCCCAGTCGCCCCACCAGACACCGTAGGGGGCCACGTCCTTGCGGGTGGCGTTCTCCAGTTCCGCGACCGGCTTGCCGGCGTCGTTGTACGACGGCACGAACGCGATGTTGCGGTACCAGCCGCCCTTCTTGCCCGCGTGCACGCAGTGGCCCGCCGTCCACACCAGATTGGACTTGCCCGGGTGCGCGGGGTCCTTCACCACCGTCGCCGAGCAGACGGCCGAGCCCTTGGGGGAGTCGAAGAACACCTTCCCGGCCGTGGGGGCGTTGGCGTGGTAGGACGGCGGCACGGCCTGCGCCTCGACGGGCTCGGGCGTGGGGTCGGTCACGCCCTGGTCACCGGCGAGGTCGCTGTCGTCCACGCCCTGGTCGGGCTCCTCGGCCTCCCTCATGCGGTCCGGGTCCCAGAGGCCTTCGATGATCGGGTTGATGTACTCGTTGGCCTCGCGCAGCCAGTCGTCCCGGTCCCAGTTCTTCCAGGCGCCGTTCTTCCACTTGTCGACGTCGATCCCGTGCTCGCGGAGCCGGTCCCTGATGTCGTCCGGGATCTTGAGCTTGCCGTCGTCGGAGGCGGAGGCGGAGGCGGCTGCGGATGCGGAGGCCTCACCGCCCGCCGAGGCGTCGCCCGACTCGCAGGCGGTGGCGGTCAGCGCGAGCGCCGAGGCGAGGGCGGCGGCAGCCAGCACGGGGGAGTTCCTGCGGCGCCTCCACTCCCCTCGGCTGGTGGTGGACGACGGCCGTATGGATCGCATGATCTGACTCCCCCTGATGAGAACGAACTGGTACGAACCGGCGCCTCGATCGCGGTGTCCGCCGAACTCACGGGGAGTTCGGGCCGACCTCCCGGCGCCCGGGAACGGCACCACACACTATGCGGTGGCTGTGGGGGCGCTCCGACGGGACCGCAACAGTTCCGTCACGGAAAGGATCTTGAGGCAACCCGTAACCCGGTGAGCGGTCGGGGGTTGGTAGCGGTGGGGGGTCTGCTGTCTGTGTGCGGTCCCGTGTGCCCGTGCGCAGTGGGAGGTCAGGGAAGTCGTGGCGGAATCCACCCGTGGGGGATGTGCGTCAGAGGAGGCCGTCGTGCGGCGTACGCCGGTGAAAACTCTCCCCGGTGATGCGGTCGACGACGTCACAGCGCCGGGAACGCGCGCCGCACACGAAGGGATTCTGCGCCGCCAGTCCGCGCGCGAGTCCGCGGCCCGGACCTATGCCCGGGCCCTGCCGATCGTCCCGGTGCGGGCGCGAGGGCTGACCATCGAGGGCGCGGACGGCCGCCGCTATCTGGACTGCCTCTCGGGCGCCGGCGCGCTCGCGCTCGGGCACAACCACCCCGTCGTCCTGGAGGCCATCCGCAAGGTCCTCGACTCCGGCGCACCCCTGAACGTCCTCGACCTGGCCACCCCCGTCAAGGACGCCTTCCTCACCGAGCTGTTCCACACCCTGCCGGCGGGACTCGCCGACAGGGCCCGTGTGCGCTTCTGCGGACCGGCCGGCAGCGACGCCGTGGAGACCGCCTGCGAACTCGTCCGCGCGGCGACCGGTCGGACCGGCCTCATCGCGTTCACCGGCGCCTGCCACGGAAGCGCCGCCGGGCTGCCCGAGGCGCCCACCGGCGCCCACGACGTACGGGTCACCCGCCTGCCCTACCCGCAGGACTACCGCTGCCCGTTCGGAGTCGGCGGCCAGGCCGGGGCCGACCTCGCCGCCCGCTGGACCGAGTCCGTCCTCGACGACCCCAGGTCGGGCGTGCCGCTCCCCGCCGGGATGATCGTCGAGCCCGTCCAGGGCGAGGGCGGGGTGATCCCCGCACCGGACGCCTGGCTGCGGCGCATGCGGCAGCTCACGGCCGACCGGTCCGTCCCGCTGATCGCCGACGAGATCCAGACGGGCGTCGGACGGACCGGCGCCTTCTGGGCGGTGGAACACAGCGGAGTGACCCCCGACGTCATGGTCCTCTCCAAGGCCATCGGAGGCAGTCTGCCGCTGGCCGTCGTCGTCCACCGCGACGACCTCGACACCGGGGAACCCGGTGCCCCCACCGGCACCTTCCGCGGCAACCAACTCGCCATGGCCGCCGGCACGGCAACCCTCGCCCACGTCCGGCAGAACCGCCTCGCCGAGCACGCGGCGACTCTCGGCGCGCGCATGCTGAGCCAACTCCGAGTCCTGGCAGCGGAGTTCCCCTGCATCGGAGATGTGCGCGGGAAGGGGCTGATGATCGGCGTGGAGTTCGTGGATCCCGAGGGGGAAGCCGGGGAAGCAGGGGAAGCCGGGGGAGTCGGACGGATTCCCGGGGCTGGGGTAGACGGTGACTCGGTCGGCGGTGGAGCGGGCGGACGCTGCTGGGGCGGTGTGGTGGAGGCGTCCTCTGGTTCGTGGTCATCGGTGATGCCGGACCGAGCGCGCCGGCGCCTTCCCGCCGCCCCCGGACTGGCCGCCGCGGTCCAGCGGGAGTGCCTGCGGCGCGGCCTCATCGTCGGACTCGGCGGCCGTCACGCGAGCGTCGTGCGACTGCTGCCGCCGCTGACGATCACCGACGAACAGGCAGCCGCCGTGCTGGACCGCCTGGCCGACGCCGTCCGAGCGGCCGCCCGGTGCAGTGGGGGCGCGGCAGCGGCGCCGTCTACGCCGTGAGCCTCCATGCCCTGCTTGTCCACGCCGTGAGCTTCACGCCGTGAGCTTCGACGCCGTGCAGGTTCACGTCATGAGCCCGCATGCGGTGAGGCCGCCCGCCTTGAGCCCCCGGCCTCCGACCAGCGAGCCGAGTGGAACTCCTCGGCTCGCACCCCCGACCGTACGCCCCTGAACCACCCCACGAGGTCACCGTGTTGAACGCCATCCCCGAGCCCGACGAGCACGCCACCATGCGGGGAGAGGGTTCCGCCGACACCCGGCTGTCGGGTGCGTCAGTAGAATCGGCGGTCCCCGGTCAAAGGCCTGGGTCACCGCCCGCCGAGGGGGCGAACGCCGGCCCGGTCACCGACCTCCTGGACCACCCCGAGCCGCACATCGCCGCCCAGGCAGCCGCCGTGGAGAACCTGCTGCGCTGCTGGGTGCGTGAGAACAACCAGTCCGCTCCCGCCGACGGGATCCTTCGCATCCCCCTTCCCTCCAGCGGCACGGCCCTTCTCGCCCCGGTCCGCTACTGGTCCCCGACGGGCTGGCACCGCTTCGGCCTGCCGCAGCTTGCCGACGCCCCCGACTGTGCCCCGCCGGCCGATGCCGTCACGGTCGCCGCCCTGCTCACCAGAGAGATGTGCGGAGACGGCCCCGACCTCGACACCAGCCCCACCCAGCCCTCCGGTCTCACTGGCTCCCGCACCTCGACGGCCGCTGCCGCTTCCGGCGACGGTGACGGCCTCGGCGGCCTCGGTGGCGTCGCGCTGGTCGCGGGTGTCGCCGACTCCCTCCGCCGTGTCGCCGCCTTCGTCAGCGACCGCCGGGAACATCCAACCGACGGCCCTGACCTCTTTCTCGCCGCCGAGCAGGCACTCCTCCTCGGACACCCCTTTCATCCGTCCCCGAAGAGCCGCGAGGGCCTTTCCGAGGCCGAAGCCCGGCTCTACTCACCCGAGTTGCGCGGTTCCTTTCCCCTGCACTGGATGGCTGTCGCTCCCTCCGTCCTCGCCACCGACTCCGCCTGGACCGAACGCGGCCGCCCCGTCCCCGCCGCCCGGCTCACCGCACGCCTGGCCGGCACCGGCCTGCCACTGCCGGACGGGTACGCCCTACTGCCCCTGCACCCCTGGCAGGCGGACGAGGTCAGGCACCGTCCGGGGACGGCTGCCCTGCTGGACACGGGACTGCTCCGTGACCTCGGCACCCACGGCACTCCCTGGCAGCCCACCTCCTCCGTGCGAACCGTTTACCGGACCGATGCCCCCGCGATGCTCAAGCTGTCGCTGGGCCTGCCTATCACCAACTCCCGCCGTGAGAACCTCCGTAAGGAACTCCACCGGGGCGTGGAGGTACACCGCCTGCTCCGCAGCGGACTCGCTCAGCAGTGGCATGCCGTGCATCCGGGCTTCGACATCGTGCGCGACCCGGCCTGGCTGGCTGTCGACGATCCCGACGGCGCCCCATTGCGCGGACTGGACGTGGTGATCCGCCACAACCCGTTCGCGCCGTCCGACGACGTCTCCTGTGTCGCCGGACTCGTCTCGCCGCGGCCGACCTCCCCGGCCTGGCCCGGTGCCGTGCCGGACCGCCCGGAGACACACGGCTCGGTGCTTCGGTCCAGGCTGGCCGAGGTCGTCACGCGTCTCGCCCGCCGGACCGGCCGACCGCACGGAGCCGTTGCCGCCGAGTGGTTCCTGCGCTACCTCCAGCACGTCGTGCGCCCCGTCCTGTGGCTGGACGCCGAAGCCGGCATCGCCCTGGAAGCGCACCAGCAGAACACCCTGCTCCTGTTGGACGCCGAGGGTTGGCCGACGGGCGGCCGCTACCGCGACAACCAGGGCTACTACTTCCGCGAGTCCCGCCGCGCGGAACTCGGAGCCCGGTTGCCCGGCATCGGAGAGCAGAGCGACACATTCGTCAGTGATGAGGTCGCCGACGAGCGCTTCGCCTACTACCTGGCCGTCAACAACGTGCTCGGCCTCATCGGCGCGTTCGGCTCCCAGGGACTGGCCGACGAGCGGCTGCTGCTCGCCGCCTTCCGCCGTTTCCTCGGCAACGTCGCCTCCGGCCCGGCCCGGCTGCGCACGTCGCTGCCCGCCCGTCTGCTCGACTCACCCGTCCTGCGTTGCAAGGCCAACCTGCTGACCCGGCTGCACGGCCTCGACGAACTCGTCGGCCCGGTCGACACCCAGTCCGTCTACGTCACCATCGCCAACCCCCTGCACTCCTGACCATCCCGACCGTCCCTGACCACAACCGACCTCCTTCATCCCTGAGGACGTGCCGCCCCCTTACTGAGAGGAGCGTTCGGTGCCCTTCGCCGACCCCATCACCGACCCCGGCACCGCTGTTCCCGTCACGGCCGACCTCGGCGCTGATGCCGGCTTCGACGCCCCCTTCGGTGCCCATCGCCGTGCCGGTTCCGACATCGACCCCCGCGGCGGAGCCGGTGCGCATCCCGGGGCTTGTCCCGGTACGGATGCCGGTGAGGGGGACGCCGGTGAGGACGGGCGCGGTGAGGACACGGTTCATCTGAGGCTCCCGGACGAACTCATCGCCCTCGTCGCGGACGACGCGTCCGGCAGTCTCGGAGCACGACGGCGGGACCAAGGCACGGCTCAGCTGTCCGTCTCCCTCACCGCGACCCGTGACACATCGCCCCTCCCGACCGAGGCCGACCTCCTCGACCGCGTCGCCGACTGGGGCCCGGCCCACACATCCGCGGGTGTCTTCCACCTCGTCCCCGTGCGCGTCGACCGTGACCTTCCGCTCATCAGCCGCTGGATGAACGACCCGGCCTCGGCGTTCTGGGAGCTGTCCGGACCGCAGAACGTGACCGAGGACCACCTGCGGGCCCAGCTCGCCGACGACGGACGCAGCGTCCCGTGTATCGGCCTGCTGGACGGAACACCGATGAGCTACTGGGAGATCTACCGGGCGGACCTCGACCCGCTGGCCCGGCACTATCCCGCCCGGCCTCATGACACGGGACTGCACCTCCTCGTCGGTGGTGTCGCCGATCGGGGGCGTGGCCTGGGCGGTCTGCTGGTGCGAGCCGTGGCCGATCTCGCTCTCGCGCAGCGATCCTCCTGCGCACGCGTCATCGCGGAACCCGACATTCGCAACACCCCCTCCATCGCCGCTTTCCTGACCGCCGGCTTCCGGTTCTCCGCCGAGGTCGACCTGCCCGCCAAGCGGGCCGCCCTCATGGTCCGAGACCGGTCTCTTCGGCATCTTCTGTAGCGCTGTGTCATCGCGCCATCACTCATTGAACGCGGCGCGTGACGCCGTAGTTCCCACGCGCACCCACCCCGCCGAGGAGCCCAAGGTCTTGATCCCGCCCCCCGCCTCCGCCTTGATCACCCCTTTGTCAGTGCCGGGTCGTAGGGTGGTCGCGCTATGACGAAGCCCTCTCTCCCCGAACTCCTGCATGCTGCCGTCACTGCCGTCGGCGGTACGGAGCGCCCCGGTCAGGTGACCATGGCCGAATCCGTCGCGGAAGCGATCGACGGCGGCTCCCACCTGCTGGTCCAGGCCGGCACCGGCACCGGCAAGTCGCTGGGCTACCTGGTGCCCGCGCTCGCGCACGGGGAGAGGGTGGTCGTCGCGACCGCCACCCTGGCCCTGCAGCGCCAGCTGGTGGAGCGCGACCTGCCGAGAACGGTCGAGTCGCTGCACCCCCTGCTGCGCCGCCGCCCGGAGTTCGCGATGCTCAAGGGCCGGTCGAACTACCTGTGCCTGCACCGTCTGCACGAGGGTGTCCCGCAGGACGAGGAAGAGGGCCTCTTCGACCAGTTCGAGGCGGCCGCGCCCACCAGCAAGCTGGGGCAGGACCTGCTGCGGGTGCGCGACTGGGCCGACGAGACCGAGACCGGGGACCGTGACAACCTCACGCCCGGTATCTCGGACCGGGCCTGGGCCCAGGTGTCGGTGTCGTCGAGGGAGTGCCTGGGCGCCTCGAAGTGCGCGTACGGAGCGGAGTGCTTCGCCGAGATGGCCCGCGAGCGGGCCAAACTCTCCGACGTCGTCGTCACCAACCACGCGCTGCTCGCCATCGACGCCATCGAGGGCGCCCCGGTCCTTCCGCAGCACGAGGTGCTGATCGTCGACGAGGCCCATGAGCTCGTCTCCCGGGTCACCGGAGTCGCCACCGGCGAACTCACCCCCGGCCAGGTCAACCGCGCGGTGCGCCGCGCCGCGAAACTCGTCAACGAGAAGGCGGCGGACCAGCTCCAGACCGCCTCCGAAGGGTTCGAGCGGCTGATGGAGCTGGCACTGCCCGGCCGGCTCGAGGAAGTCCCCGAGGACCTCGGCTACGCACTCATGGCATTGCGGGACGCGTGCCGCACCGTCATCTCCGCGATCGGCGCGACCCGCGACAAGTCCGTCCAGGACGAGGACGCGATCCGCAAGCAGGCTCTGGCGTCCGTGGAGAACGTGCACGACGTGGCGGAGCGGATCACGAACGGCTCCGAATGGGACGTCGTCTGGTACGAGCGCCACGACCGCTTCGGTGCCTCCCTGCGCGTCGCCCCCATGTCCGTCTCGGGCCTCCTGCGGGAGAAGCTGTTCGCGGACCGCTCCGTGGTCCTGACCTCCGCGACGCTGAAGCTGGGCGGCGACTTCAACGGCGTCGGCGCCTCCCTCGGCCTCGCCCCCGAGGGCACCGAGGGCGACGACCTCCCGCAGTGGAAGGGCATCGACGTCGGCTCGCCCTTCGACTACCGCAAGCAGGGCATCCTGTACGTCGCCAAACACCTGGCGCGCCCCGCACGGGACGGCGATCGCGCGGACATGCTCGACGAGCTGACGGAGCTGATCCAGGCGGCGGGCGGCCGCACCCTGGGCCTGTTCTCCTCCATGCGGGGAGCCCAGCTGGCCGCCGAGGAACTGCGCTCCCGGATCCCGGAGTTCCCGATCCTCCTCCAGGGCGAGGAGACGCTCGGTGAGCTCATCAAGAACTTCGCGGCGGACCCGAAGACCTGTCTGTTCGGCACGCTGTCGCTGTGGCAGGGCGTGGACGTACCCGGGCCCAGCTGCCAGCTGGTCGTGATGGACAAGATCCCCTTCCCGCGCCCCGACGACCCCCTGATGAGCGCCCGCCAGAAGGCCGTGGAGGACGCGGGCGGCAACGGCTTCATGGCGGTCGCCGCCACCCACGCCGCGCTCCTCATGGCCCAGGGCGCCGGCCGTCTCGTACGGGCGTCGGGCGACCGCGGTGTGGTCGCCGTGCTGGACCAGCGCCTCGCCACGGCCCGGTACGGCGGTTATCTGAAGGCGTCGCTGCCCGACTTCTGGTTCACGTCCGACCGTAATCAGGTGCGGAAGTCGCTGGCGGCCATCGACGCGGCGGCACAGCAGACGGAAGCCGGTTGAGTCTCGGGGGTCGGTCCGCGGCGGCGGAGCCGCACGCCGCCCCCTCTCACTCAGCCTCAGAAACCCCCACCACTCGGCATCAGGCTGACCCGCCCCCGCAGGCCGACCCGGCGGATACCGGGCCCGGACAGCACAGGGCCCCGGAACCGGCGCAGAGGTCCCGGGGCCCGGTCAGAGGGCGGGCCCGCTGGGCCCACCCGACGCGGTGCGTGGCGTCAGACGCGGCGCAGTACGGCCACCACCTTGCCGAGGATGGTCGCGTCGTCGCCGGGGATCGGCTCGTAGGCCGCGTTGTGCGGCAGGAGCCAGACATGGCCGTCCTCCCGCTTGAAGCGCTTGACGGTGGCCTCTCCGTCGAGCATCGCGGCCACGATGTCGCCGTTCTCGGCGACCGGCTGGCGGCGGACCGTGACCCAGTCGCCGTCGCAGATCGCGGCCTCGATCATCGAGTCGCCGACGACCTTCAGGACGAACAGCTCACCGTCGCCGACGAGCTGGCGGGGGAGAGGGAAGACGTCCTCGACGGACTCCTCGGCGAGAATCGGGCCACCGGCGGCGATGCGGCCGACCAGCGGGACGTACGATGCGGCCGGCTTGCCCGCGGTGTCCGTGGGCTGCACGGAGGCGGCCTGGTCCGAGCCGCGCACCTCGTAGGCGCGGGGCCGGTGCGGGTCGCGGCGCAGGAAGCCCTTGCGCTCCAGTGCCATCAGCTGGTGTGCGACGGAGGAGGTGCTGGACAGGCCGACGGCCTGACCGATCTCCCGCATCGACGGCGGGTAGCCGCGCCGCTGCACTGAGTCCCTGATGACCTCGATCACGCGGCGTTGGCGGTCGGTGAGTCCGGAACTGTCCGCCCGGATGCCGGGAGGTCGTCCGGGCAAGGAACGCTTGTGCCCCTCCGGGTTCGTGGCTTCGTTCATCGCGTGCACCGGCTCGAGTCGGCTCTGGGAGCGGTCCTGGGCAGTGATGGTGGCACTGTCTGCGGTGGTGGTCACGTCGGCCCCTCTCGATGGTCTCCCTGCTGGACAACGGTAGTTGGTTTCGAAAGGTTGCGCCAAACACACGTTCGAGTGAAAAATCGCGAATCGACTGCCGCGATCATGCGTCCGGGTGTATTGGCTACCGCGTTGCCTGGCGGGCAAAAGGGCCCATTGCTGTACTCTTCACCGCCGGGGTGATCGTCTGTGGACTGTTGCCCCAGTCTGCCATCCGGCATACCCCTGCCCTGGGATCAGCGCTCATCTGTGCGGGAGTCCCACGCCCCCTCCTCGCGGCGCCCACCGTATCTCCGCATGTGCCGTAGCGATACGGCCCGTGCGTCAACGGATGCCAGTGCGCGCGAGTGGCGGTTGCGATCGGGCGCGAAAAGCGGGGCGGCGATGTGCGGTGAAGGCGGGGGTGATTCGGTCCGCCGCCCCCGACCTGCGGCTACGCGTGCGACACGCGTGGGCGGCGTTGATGTATGAGCCAATCCCCACATCTAGTGGTTGGATTGCGGCAGCAGCCCACAAGTTGTGGTCCCCCGGGTCTCAGGGTCCTTGGTCATCGCCTATGCTTGGGACTGCTTCGTGGGGCGCAAGATGCCCGTCGAGGCCATTGAGTCTGCTGTGAGGAGGGTTGGGAGTTCATGCACTGCCCCTTCTGCAGGCACCCCGACAGCCGTGTCGTCGACAGTCGTACGACCGACGACGGCACGTCGATCCGCAGGCGCCGCCAGTGCCCGGACTGCTCCCGTCGTTTCACGACCGTGGAGACGTGCTCGCTCATGGTGGTGAAGCGGTCCGGAGTCACCGAACCCTTCAGTCGCACCAAGGTCATCAATGGTGTGCGCAAGGCGTGCCAGGGACGGCCCGTCACCGAGGACGCGCTCGCCCAGCTCGGCCAGCGGGTCGAGGAGGCGGTGCGGGCCACCGGAAGCGCCGAGCTGACCACCCACGACGTGGGGCTGGCCATTCTCGGCCCGTTGCAGGAGCTCGATCTCGTCGCCTATCTGCGATTCGCCTCCGTCTACCGGGCGTTCGACTCGCTCGAGGACTTCGAGGCGGCCATCGCGGAACTGAGGGAAGAGACGGGATCCCCCGATGCGGACGACGGCGACCGCGCGGATACGGGTGCGGGGAGCCAGGAAGACGACCGCGGGTCCGGAGGGACGACACAGGTCCCCGAGCCCGCAGGCGCCGCCGACTGACCGGCGGGCCGGACCCGGACGGCAGCTCCGGGCCCGGCCGGGCGGCGGCGATGTGAAGACCTGTTGCGGGCGATGTGAGTGGGTGCCCGCAACACCAGACAGAACACCGTGCCACGGGAACAACGGGGCACTTCAGGGCGTTTTCGCCCGTACAGGGAGGCGGCATGACAGAGACGGCGAGCGGTCCGGCACGGAGTTCCCGCGCCAAGGGCACCAAGGCGAGCAAGGGCCTGCGTATCGAGCGCATCCACACCACCCCTGGGGTCCACCCCTATGACGAGGTGGCGTGGGAGAGCCGTGACGTCGTCATGACCAACTGGCGCGACGGCTCGGTCAACTTCGAGCAGCGCGGCGTCGAGTTCCCCGACTTCTGGTCGGTGAACGCGGTCAACATCGTCACCAGCAAGTACTTCCGCGGTGCCGTCGGCACTCCGCAGCGCGAGACCGGCCTCAAGCAGCTGATCGACCGCATCGTGAAGACGTACCGGAAGGCCGGAGAGGACCACAAGTACTTCGCCTCTCCCGCCGACGCCGAGATCTTCGAGCACGAGCTGGCGTACGCCCTCCTGCACCAGATCTTCAGCTTCAACAGCCCTGTCTGGTTCAACGTCGGCACCAAGCAGCCCCAGCAGGTCTCCGCCTGCTTCATCCTGGCCGTCGACGACTCCATGGAGTCGATCCTCGACTGGTACAAGGAAGAGGGCATGATCTTCAAGGGCGGCTCCGGTGCCGGCCTGAACCTCTCCCGGATCCGTTCCTCCAAGGAACTGCTGTCCTCCGGCGGCAACGCCTCCGGCCCGGTCTCCTTCATGCGCGGCGCCGACGCCTCCGCAGGAACGATCAAGTCCGGTGGCGCCACCCGCCGTGCCGCCAAGATGGTCGTCCTCGACGTGGACCACCCGGACATCGAGGACTTCATCGAGACCAAGGTCAAGGAAGAGGAGAAGATCCGCATCCTGCGGGACGCGGGCTTCGACATGGACCTGGGCGGCGACGACATCGCGTCCGTCCAGTACCAGAACGCCAACAACTCGGTCCGTGTGAACGACGAGTTCATGACCGCGGTCGAGCAGGGCAGCCAGTTCGGGCTGCGCGGCCGGATGACCGGCGAGGTCATCGAGGAGGTCGACGCCAAGGCGCTGTTCCGCAAGATCGCCGAGGCCGCGTGGGCCTGTGCCGACCCCGGCATCCAGTACGACGGCACCATCAACAACTGGCACACCTGCCCCGAGTCCGGCCGGATCACCGCGTCGAACCCGTGCAGCGAGTACATGCACCTGGACAACACGTCCTGCAACCTGGCCTCGCTGAACCTGATGAAGTTCCTCGTGGACGACGGCAAGGGCAACCAGTCCTTCGCTGCCGAGCGCTTCCAGAAGGTCGTCGAGCTGGTCATCACCGCGATGGACATCTCGATCTGCTTCGCCGACTTCCCGACCCAGAAGATCGGCGACAACACGCGCGCGTTCCGCCAGCTCGGCATCGGTTACGCCAACCTCGGCGCCCTGCTGATGGCCACCGGTCACGCCTACGACTCCGACGGCGGCCGTTCCCTCGCCGGATCCATCACCTCGCTGATGACCGGCACGGCCTACCGGCGCTCCGCCGAACTCGCCGCGGTCGTCGGCCCGTACGACGGCTACGCCCGCAACGCCGACGCCCACAAGCGCGTCA
This sequence comes from Streptomyces sp. NPDC041940, assembly GCF_055589465.1. Lineage (NCBI taxonomy): Bacteria > Bacillati > Actinomycetota > Actinomycetes > Kitasatosporales > Streptomycetaceae > Streptomyces > Streptomyces sp. NPDC041940. The sequence continues at coordinate 57,461 of NZ_JBVJBP010000027.1, read as the reverse complement.
TGAAGCAGCACTCGGACGCCAACGACAAGGCCGTCCGCATGGACGACCTGGACACCCCGGTGTGGACCGCCGCCAGCGAGGCCTGGCAGGACGTGGTGCGCCTCGGTGAGAAGAACGGTTTCCGTAACTCCCAGGCGTCCGTGCTCGCCCCGACCGGCACCATCGGCCTCGCGATGTCCTGCGACACCACCGGTGTCGAGCCCGACCTCGCGCTGGTCAAGTTCAAGAAGCTGGTCGGCGGCGGCTCGATGCAGATCGTCAACGGCACCGTGCCGCAGGCGCTGCGCCGCCTGGGCTACCTGGAAGAGCAGATCGAGGCGATCGTCGCCCACATCGCCGACCACGGCAACGTGATCGACGCCCCGAGCCTGAAGCCCGAGCACTACGAGGTGTTCGACTGCGCCATGGGCGACCGGTCCATCTCCGCGATGGGCCACGTCCGCATGATGGCCGCGATCCAGCCCTGGATCTCCGGCGCCATCTCCAAGACGGTCAACATGCCGGAGTCGGCGACCGTCGAGGAGGTCGAGGAGATCTACTTCGAGGCCTGGAAGCTGGGCGTCAAGGCGCTCGCGATCTACCGCGACAACTGCAAGGTCGGCCAGCCGCTCTCCGCCAAGAAGAAGGAGGCGGAGAAGGTCGAGGAGCCCGCAGCCGTCGAGGCCAAGGTCGAGAAGGTCGTCGAGTACCGCCCGGTCCGCAAGCGCCTCCCGAAGGGACGTCCCGGCATCACCACGTCCTTCACCGTCGGCGGTGCCGAGGGCTACATGACCGCCAACTCCTACCCGGACGACGGTCTCGGCGAGGTCTTCCTGAAGATGTCCAAGCAGGGCTCGACCCTCGCGGGCATGATGGACGCCTTCTCCATCGCGGTCTCCGTCGGTCTCCAGTACGGCGTCCCCCTGGAGACGTACGTCTCGAAGTTCACGAACATGCGCTTCGAGCCGGCCGGCATGACGGACGACCCGGACGTGCGGATGGCGCAGTCGATCGTCGACTACATCTTCCGCCGCCTGGCGCTGGACTTCCTGCCCTTCGAGACGCGCTCCGCGCTCGGCATCCACTCCGCCGACGAGCGCCAGCGTCACCTCGAGACGGGTTCGTACGAGCCGAACGACGACGAGGTCGACGTCGAGGGTCTGGCCCAGTCGGCGCCGCGCGCCCAGGAGCTGAAGGCCGTCACCCCGCCGAAGAACGAAGCGGCGGCCCAGCCCGCCCCGCAGCAGGCCCACACCAGTGCCGAACTGGTGGAGATGCAGCTGGGCATCCAGGCCGACGCCCCGCTGTGCTTCTCCTGCGGTACGAAGATGCAGCGCGCCGGTTCGTGCTACATCTGCGAGGGCTGCGGCTCGACCAGCGGCTGCAGCTGACGCCGAGCGCCTGAGCCGATGACGGAGGGGCACCGCCTTTGGGCGGTGCCCCTCTTGTCGTCACAGGCTGCGGATGTCACGGCATGGTGCTCATGCCCCGCGCGCCGTACCCATCGTCCTGGTGAAGGACACGGGGTCGCCCTCGAAACCGCGCAGACCGGAGTGGAAGGCCCAAGCGCCGGAGCCGTCCCGGACGAACTCAGCGACCGTCGCGGCCGTCGCCCCCAGGACACCGCCGAAGTCGTCCTCCGCGAGGACCGTGTACCCCTCGCGGATGCGCAGGCCGGGGTTGACCACGCTGACGAAGGTGCGCTCCGCCGGGCGCTGCTGGATGACGACACCGACCACCACGCGCGCGTACCGGTCGTCGAGGCGGTTGAGTTCCAGCATCATGACCTCGTCGTAGCCGAAGCCCTGGCCGTCCTTGCTGTCCCGGTTGAGGTAGATGGTGCCGTCGGGGGAGCGGCTGTCGAAGTGCACCACATAGGCGGGATCGCCGTGCGGGTCGTCCGCCAGGTACGTCGCCGCGACGAGGTCCAGATCGGTGGACGGCTGCCCCGCCGGACTGGGATCCCACCTCATCGCGATCTCGATCTTGCTCAGTCCCTTGTTGAGCCCGTCCACCAGAGTCCCCTTCCCCGTACCGACCCGCCTGTTCGCCCCAACTGCCGGGCGCTTACCACTGTTTGTCCATCCTGCCACGCATGCGGGTGCGCGCGTGGCGGAGCGGTCCGGCCAAGAGTGACCGGCGCCACGCTCCGTGGCCTACCATGGCGCGGTGCTGGTCAAGTGGATTCGCTGCACCGTGGTGGACCGCCGCGGTTTCGAGCGGGGGCAGCGGAAGTGGGCGGGGCTTCTGGGGGAGCCGGGGTTTCGCGGGCAGGGGGGTGGCTGGAGCCGGGGGCGGCCGGACGTGGCACACATATTCGCGTTCTGGGAGAGCCGCGCCTTCTACGACTCGTTCATGGCACGGTCCCACGACCGGCTGGCGTCGACCCAGTCGGGCACCTTCAAGGACGCCCAGGTCAGGCTCTTCGACTACCGCTTCGACGTGAAGACCGGCTTCGAACCGCGCTTCACGGACGCGGACCTGCTGCGGGTGGCGCTCTGCCGCGTCCACGAGGAGCGGGCCGAGCATTTCGTGCTGATGCAGGAGAAGGTCTGGAACCCGGCGATGGCCGGCTCTCCCGGCATGGTGCGAGGGCTGTTCGGCGAGGCGCCCGGGCACGAGTTCCTGGTGCTGTCGATGTGGCGCTCGGACGCCGAGCACGGCAAGTACCGCACCGAACGTGTGGAGCGACTCGCCCTGAGGGCCCAGACGGAGGCGGACGTGGCGGCGCTCACCGGAGACATCGTGGGCATGGAGCCGAGCTGGACCGTCTGACTCGGGAAACGATCCGATTCAGAACGGTCTGGACGGATTGGTTCCGGTCGGTGATGGGCGTGACCTGTGAGACCTGTGGTGCAGGATCTGTGTGACCTACGCTGTATGGGTGGGTTATGAGTGCTGCGCAAGCGCTCACCCGATCTAGGGTCTTGGCATGGCACGACCACGGCGCATCGTCCTTGTCCGGCACGGCGAGTCAACGGGCAATGTTGATGACTCCGTGTACGAGCGTGTACCCGACCACGCCCTGTCGCTGACCGAGAAGGGCCGGCGGCAGGCGGAGGCGACGGGTGAGCGGCTGCGTGAACGGTTCGGCGGCGAGCACGTCAGTGTCTACGTCTCCCCGTACCGCCGTACCCACGAGACGTTGCGCTCCTTCCGCCTCGACCCCGAGCTCATACGCGTACGCGAGGAGCCCCGGCTGCGCGAGCAGGACTGGGGCAACTGGCAGGACCGGGACGAGGTCCGACTCCAGAAGGCCTACCGGGACGCGTACGGCCACTTCTTCTACCGTTTCGCCCAGGGCGAGTCCGGCGCCGATGTCTACGACCGGGTCGGCGGATTCCTGGAGAGCCTGTTCCGCAGTTTCGAGGACCCCGACCATCCGCCGAACGTCCTCATCGTGACCCACGGTCTGGCCATGCGGCTGTTCTGTATGCGGTGGTTCCACTGGACGGTCGCGGAGTTCGAGTCGCTGTCGAACCCGGGGAACGGTGAGGTGCGGATGCTCGTTCTGGGTGACGACGGCAAGTACACGCTCGACCGGCCGTTCGACCGCTGGCGAGATCCCGAACCCTACGGGATCACCGGATAGAGTGGCAGGGCGATGACCGCTGACTCCTCCCCCGACGGGCGCCTGGACCGCGCCCTGGCCAGCCTGCGCGGACTGTCCGTCGGGGACGCCCTGGGTTCCCAGTACTTCGTGCCCGTGAACTACCCGCTGCTCAAGCGCCGCGAGGTGCCGTCCGGGCCCTGGCAGTGGACCGACGACACGGAGATGGCCGGTTCCGTCGTCGCCGTCCTGGCCGCCCGCCATCGAATCGACCAGGACGCCCTGGCCCGTTCCTTCGCCGAGCACCACGATTTCGACCGTGGCTACGGCCCCGCGGTCAATCGACTGCTGCGACTCGTCCGGGAGGGCGGGGACTGGCGCGAACTCGCCGCCGGGCTCTTCAAGGGACAGGGGTCCTGGGGGAACGGCGCGGCGATGCGGATCGCCCCGCTGGGCGCCTGGTACGCGGGCGACCCGGAGCAGGCGACCCACCAGGCGGAGATCTCGGCCTACACGACCCACCAGCACCGCGAGGCGGTCGTCGGTGCGATGGCCGTCGCCGCGGCCGCCGCGTTCGCTGCCGACCCCGGCGGGCCGCCCGGCGCCGAGGTCCTCCTCGACGGGGTCATCGACCTGGTGCCGAAGAGCGCGGTGGGCGCGGGGCTGCGCCGGGCCCGGGACATGCTCGACTACGGCGACCCGGCCACGGTGGCGGCGGTACTGGGGTGCGGCCGGCGCACGACCGCCCACGACACCGTGCCCTTCGCCCTCTGGTCGGCGGCGAGAAGCCTCGCAGACTACGAGCGGGCGTTCTGGACGACCGCGCAGGTCGGCGGGGACGTCGATACCACCTGCGCCATCGTCGGCGGCGTGATCGCCGCGGGCAAGGCCGGAACGCCGCCCGCCGAGTGGGTGGAGCGGACGGAACCCCTCCCGGACTGGGTGCCCGCGTCGGCCTAGCGGCAAGGGCTCTTGCCGCTCTTCGGGAACTCTCCGTACATCACGGGAACTCTCCGTAATCGCCCGCTCGTTGTCGTGACATCCGCTGTGCGAGCCATCAGGGCGCGCAGGCAGCGGAGCGGAGCGATGGGGGTGAGCATGGGCGTCCTGCTCGCGGTTCTGACCCACTGGTGGGGCGCTCTCGCACGCCGTCCGCGGAGCGAACCGATCGCGAACCGGCTCGACAGCCGCCGCCAGGCAGGTGCCTGGCCCGTCGGCAAGCCGCCGAAGCCGCGGTCTACCGTCGCCGGCCGTCCACGTCCAAAAAGGACCTTGTCGCCGATGCGGCACCCGACGAGGGCGGCGTGCGCGAGGACCTCTCTCCCGTCCCGGTGGCGCGCTTCGCTCAGTGATTCACGAATGCGACACGGTGCAGGTCGGGCGGATTCACGCCGTGATCTTGGAGGGGGTCGTGGAGCCCACCATCCAGATGCTGTGGGAGGTCATCGAACGCGGAATCCAGCGAGGAGAGGTGCGTTCTGGCGCTGTGAACGGCTATGCCTGCGACGCCATCCCGGCGATGATGATGTACCGCTCCAAGATGTGCGGCTGCGAATGAGAGGATCATGAAATCGACGAGATGATCGACCAGTTGATGGTTCCGCTGCCGCGACCGAGCGGCTCCTGGCAGGAGTTCGCGAGGGGCGTGATGCCGCCGGGGTGGGCCAGGGTGTCGCGGGCGCTTCCGGGCGGCGTAACCTAGGGGCGCCATGCCGTACGAACCACCTACTCACACCGTCGAGCGCTCCCTTCGCGCCACGACCGGAGCGAAGATCGTTGCAGGTGTCGACGAGGTGGGGCGCGGTGCGTGGGCCGGCCCTGTCACCGTCTGCGCGGCGATCACCGGACTGCGCCGGCCGCCCGAGGGCCTCACGGACTCGAAGCTGCTCACCATCAAGCGGCGCACCGAACTCGCCGAGGCACTACGGACGTGGGTGACGTCGTACGCCCTGGGTCATGCCTCCCCGGAGGAGATTGACGCACGGGGGATGACGGCCGCGCTGCGGCTCGCTGCGGGGCGTGCGTTGGATGCCTTGCCGGTCCGTCCGGACGCGGTCATCCTCGATGGCAAGCACGACTATCTCGGTGCGCCGTGGCGGGTCCGTACGGTGATCAAGGGCGACCAGTCCTGCGTGGCGGTAGCCGCGGCATCAGTGATCGCCAAGGTTCAGCGCGACAAAATGATGGCCGAACTGGGTATCGACCATGCAGACTTCGGTTTTGCGGACAACGCCGGGTATCCATCCCCCGTGCACAAGGCCGCACTGGCGGAGCGGGGCCCCACCCCCTACCACCGGTTGTCATGGGCGTATCTTGATGCGCTGCCCCAGTGGCGGCACCTCAAGAAGGTCCGCAGCTGGGCGGACGGAAGTGCTCCGGAAATCGAGGGTCAGCTCGGCTTCGACTTCTGACGGTTTCGTTCGCACACATGCGCCACCCGCCGATGCGGGCCGTACCAACGTTTGATAAATATCAACTCATGCCTCTCATTCCCGAGGAGCCTCAGATTCACGAGAGTGCCCAGGGTCCCCGCGCCACTCCGGCCAGTGGCCGCACCGCGCCGACCCCCCGTCCCGTACCCGGTCCCCGTCCCGCGGCTCCGTCGCGTCCCGGTCGCCCAGGCCCTCTCCGGCCCGCGCCGCCGGTGCAGCGTACGCCGCGTGACGCAGCCGCCAAGCCCGGTCCGTCCGGGCCCGCCGCCGGTGCCGTCGCCCCGGCCGCCCCGCAGATCCAGCTGATCCCGGCTTCCGCACAGGGCGCGCTCGACGCCGCCGAGGAGGCTGTGGACCTGCTCCTGGACGCGGGGCGTGCCCCCAACGACGTCCTGGTGATCACCACCGGCGAACAGCACCCGTGGGCCACCCACGAGCTGTCCTTCGGTGAAACCTCCTACTGGGCCCAGCACGACGCCCGTGACGACGTCTTCTACACGGACGCCACCATCGCGGCCCGCGCCGCGTCGCGTCCGGTGGTCGTGGTCGCCGTCAACGGCGGTTCCGAGGCCGCAGCCGCGAGCGCGCTGTCCCTGGCCCACACCCGCGCGAACACCCTGCTGATCGTCTGCGGTGACCCGCAGCAGATCAACTCGGTGCTGGGCGCGGGCGTCTGAGTCGCTTCCTCAGCGTCCGATCGGGCGCTGGGGAGGACTTCAGGCGCCGCTACGGCGGCTCCGCAGGGTGGGCGGTTCGGCATGCCCGGAGGACTGGACGCCGTGGCTGCGTACGGGCCTTGCCCGGTTGGGGAGCGCGTCCTGCGACCCTGCGCGGGTCGCGGGTCGGCACCAGGGCTTGTCTGCCGTGCGTTGAGGGACGGCACAGCACCCGCGTGCAACGGTCCGGCCAGAGGGCTTCAGCGTGCCGCCGCCGCGCGGCGCAGGACCTCCGAGGCGGCGCCACCGGTGCGCGGCAGCGGTGGCGCCGCCTCGGTCCTGGCGAACGGCTCCGGTGCCGAGGCCGAGTGGGGGCGGCGTCCGCCGCGGCCTTCGCCGAGGACCTGCCAGCCGTCACGCGTCAGCGTGATGTACGCCCCGCAGCGCAGCCCGTGCAGGGTGCAGGCGTCACGCAGGCCCCACATCCACGCGCCGTCCTCCTCCGTCCAACGCGCGTCGCCCTCACGGCAGTAGAGCAGCACCGCGGTCCGCACCGGAGTGCGGCGCCGCAGATCGTGCGGGATGATCCGGCGCAGCTGCGCGAGCAGCACGTTGCGGAACATCCAGCCGTCGGCCGGGGCCTGGCGGCGTACGAACGAGGCGCTCGCCCGCAGCCGCTCGTCCGGGTCGAGCACGGCGACGACAGCGGTCGCGGGCTGCGGGTGGTGCCGGGCATGCAGTCCGCTGACGACCTCACGGGGGTCGCGCAACAGTGGGATCCCGGCGGCGGCCCATTCCGCGGGTTCGAGCAAGCGGTTGGCGGAAGCGGCGGACGTCGACGCCGCTGCCGAGGCCGGAGCGAATCCGAAGGTCACGGTCCTCCCTTCGGCTACGCGCCCACACTGCGGGCGAGGTCGGATTCCTGGGAGCGCGCACCGCAGCGAAGCCCTACCGGATCGGCGGGCGCGCCGTGCGGGAGCGGACCTCAATTCTTCCTGTCGAACTTGGATGCGGCAACGAGCAATTGAGGCCGCCGACCGTTATCAGATGATGCGCGGCTAATATCCCTACCCAGTGCGTCGCCGGGCCACCCTTGGGGCGTTCGAGCACGACACGTTCGTACGCCACGGGGACCTGCGGCGTCCAGAGGTGCGCGCACGTGGTCACACATGGTCAGGTGGCGGATGCCCTGTACTCCGGGGCGGACACCTGGCCCCGGAGCGCCGGTCGTCAGCCCTGCAAGGCCAGCACGAGCGGCAACACCCCCTGCGCACCGGAGCGTCGGAGCATGCGGGCGGCGACCGCGAGGGTCCACCCCGTCTCCGTGTAGTCATCCACGAGGAGGACCGGGCCCTGGGCCTCGGCCAGGGCGGAAACGAGGGCGGGTGGCACGGTCAGAGCGCCGTCGAGTGCCTTCAGCCGCTGGGCGCTGTTGCTCCGGGAACCCGGGTGCGCGTCGCCGGTGTACTCGATGGCACCCAGCAGTGGCAGCCGGCCGACTTCCGCGATGCGCGCTCCCAGCGAGTGGATCAGCGCGGGGCGGGTGCGGGACGCCACAGTGACGACGCCGATCGGGCGCGGCTGGGTGTCCGACGTGCCAGAAGCCCAGCCGCCGGGACCCTTGGCCCAGTCGGTCAGCACGCTCACCACCGCCTTCGCCACGTCGTCCGGTACGGGCCCGTCGGGGGCCTGGGGTGCGAGCAGGGGGCGCAGCCGGTTGCCCCAGCCGATGTCCGAGAGACGCCCCAAGGCGCGTCCCGATGCGGCCTGTTCGCCGGCCGGGATACGTCCCTTGAGGTCCACTCCGATCGCAGGCAGCCCTGTCGGCCACATGCGTCGGGGCTCCACCTCGACCCCCGCCCGGCCCAGGTCCACGCGCGCCGCGTCGAGTGCCTCCTCGGACGTGTCGGCGACGAAGCGCGGGCCCGTGCAGTTGTCGCAGCGACCGCACGGCTGGGCGGCCTCGTCGTCAAGCTGGCGCTGCAGGAACTCCATGCGGCAGTCCGTCGTCGACGCGTACGCGCGCATGGCCTGCTGCTCGGTCTCCCGCTGACGCGCCACCCACGCGTACCGCTCGGCGTCGTACGCCCACGGCTGCCCGGTCGAGATCCAGCCGCCCTTGACCCGCTTGACGGCGCCGTCCACGTCGAGGACTTTGAGCATGGTCTCCAGACGGGACCGGCGCAGTTCCACCAGGGGCTCCAGGGCGGGCAGCGACAAGGGCTTCTCCGCGTGCGCGAGGAGATCGAGCGTGCGGCGCACCAGGTCTTCCGAGGGGAAGGCGAGCGACGCGAAGTACTTCCAGATCGCCTCGTCCTCCTTCCCCGGGAGCAGGAGCACCTCGGCGTGCTCCACACCGCGTCCCGCGCGGCCCACCTGCTGGTAATAGGCGATGGGGGAGGAGGGCGAGCCGAGGTGCACCACGAAGCCCAGATCGGGCTTGTCGAAGCCCATGCCGAGGGCGGAGGTGGCGACCAGCGCCTTCACCTTGTTGGCGAGCAGGTCCTCCTCGGCCTGCTGGCGATCGGCGTTCTCCGTCTTGCCCGTGTACGAGGAGACCGTGTGCCCACGCTGCCGGAGGAAGGCGGTGACCTCCTCGGCGGCGGCCACGGTGAGCGTGTAGATGATCCCGGAGCCCGGCAGTTCGTCGAGGTGCTCGGCGAGCCAGGCCATCCGATGCGCGGCGTCCGACAGCCGCAGCACGCTCAGACTCAGGCTGTCGCGGTCCAGCGGGCCTCGCAGCACGAGGGCGTCCGAGCTGCCGCCGGTGCCGAGCTGTTCCGCGACGTCGGCCGTCACACGCGCGTTGGCGGTGGCCGTGGTCGCGAGCACCGGCACACCGGGCGGGAGGTCGGCGAGCATGGTGCGCAGCCGGCGGTAGTCCGGCCGGAAGTCGTGGCCCCAGTCGGAGATGCAGTGGGCCTCGTCCACCACCAGGAGCCCGGTGGCGGCCGCGAGCCGGGGCAGCACCTGGTCCCGGAAGTCCGGGTTGTTGAGCCGCTCCGGACTGACCAGCAGAACGTCCACCTCACCCGCGGCGATCTCGTCCTGAACGGCCTCCCACTCCTCGGTGTTCGAGGAGTTGATGGTCCGGGCGTGGATGCCGGCCCGGGCCGCCGCCTCGACCTGGTTCCGCATGAGAGCGAGCAGTGGCGAAACGATCACCGTCGGACCGCTGCCCTGCGCTCGCAGCAGCGAGGTCGCCACGAAGTAGACCGCGGACTTGCCCCAGCCCGTGCGCTGGACGACCAGGGCACGTCGTCTGTCGGCGACCAGTGCCTCGATCGCCCGCCACTGGTCCTCGCGCAGCCGGGCCGCTCCCGAGACGTCCCCGACGAGACGGGCGAGGACCGTGTCGGCCGCCGCCCGCAGATCCGCGTTGTTCGTGTGCTCCATGCGTTCCATGAAACAGGACGGCAGTGACAACGGGAGCGGTGCACCGGGAGAACACGAGAGCCGGGAGGCTCCTGGTGACGTGTCCCTGATTGAAGTTATCCACAGGGCAAACCGGAGTTGAGGATTCCGCGAGATCGTCTCCGCATGACGAACCACAGCGAAGCGACTGGATCCCCTGAGAACGGCGACATCATCGGGCCCGATGCACCCGGCGGGCACCAGGACGGTGGGAAGCGGGAGCGGGAGCCGGACGCGGGCGACACCGCAGGACCGCACGCCCCCAGCCCTGTGCACGACAGTCACAGCGGCGAGCACCAGGTCACCCTGCGCACCCCGGCCGAACTCGCCGACGCCCTGCCGTATCTGCTCGGATACCGCCCCGAGGACAGCATCGTCCTGGTCGCCCTGCACGACAGGGACGGACGCGGACGGTTCGGAGGGCGGGCCCGGCTCGGTATCCCCGCCAACGCGGACGACTGGCCGTCCGCAGCCGGACAACTGGCCCACGGCCTGGTGACGGGCAGCGCGCGACGAAGGGGCAGGCCCGAGTCGATGGTCGCCTTCCTCTGCCAGGAGCCCGGGAAGGGCGAGTCCGGGCAGCAGGTCATGGAGCGGCTGAGGCCTCTGGCCCAGAGGCTGCGCGTCGAGTGCGGTTCCCTGGACGTGGTGGTCGTCGAGGCGCTGTGCATCTCGGAGGGGCGCTACTGGTCGTACTGCTGTGACAACGCGGCATGCTGCCCGCCCGAGGGAGCCCGAATGGGCCTGCCCGGCACCTCCGTGCTGGCCGCCGCGGCCACCTACGCGGGGATCCAGGTGCGCGGCACGCTTCGGGAGCTACGGGCCCGGCTCCTGCCTTGGGAGAACGCCGCCGCCCTCGAACAGGAGGCTGCCCTCGACACCGCCAGCATGGCACTGGTCCCGAGGCTCCTGGACGAGGTGGGCCGCGCCTCCGTGGCCGACGAGACGCTGGAACTGGCCGGGAGGGTCCTGGACCGCTTCACCGAGGCGCGGCCCGTTTCCGGCATGCTCCTGGCGGACCTCCGCGACGACGAACTTCTGGGGTACGACGAGGCCGCCCGGTTGATCCTCGGTCTCCAGGACCGCGCGACCCGCGACCGTGCGGCCGAGTGGATGGAGGGCGACGAGGCCGCACGCGCCCTTCGACTCTGGCGGACGCTGGCCCGCCGCTGCGTCGGCCCCTACGGAGAGCATGCCGCTGCGCCGCTCACTCTCGCGGGCTGGGTCGCATGGTCCACCGGTGACGAACTGGAGGCCAGGGAAGCCCTCGCCATGGCCTTGGGCGCGGATCCCGACTACCTCTTCGCCCGTCTGCTGCACCAGGCTTGCAACGAAGGCCTCGACCCGGAGTCGATCCGTACCTGTCTGCGAGCGGAGCGCGATGGCCGTGGACGAGCGGTGGTCGACCACGCCATGATCCGTGCGCACGTCGCCGAGGCCGTCGGGCGAGAGACAGTGGTGCCACAGCCCGACCTCGAACCCACGCCCACAGCGGCGCCTTCACGCCGTCGCCGCCGTTCCAGGTCCGTCGGTGCCGCCGACACGGCCTCCGGCCGTACTCGTGCCGGCGCCGGCACGAGCACGCCGACTTCTCTCCGGAGCAAGCCGGCAGGCACCACACGCCCTGCCGGTGCCGCGGAAGCGGGCCTGCGCCCCGAGCGTGCGGCGACGGGTCCCGCGCGATCCGGTAGTGCGCGCACGGGCGGCCCTCGTACGCGCGCCTCACGGAAGGCAGCCATGCCGTGCCAGGACGCGGGGCAGGAAGGCGTGCAGCCCAGTCACGGTATGGAGGGGGAGGAGTGAACCAGGGCGCCCTGCCACCGGGTGGCCTCGGCGCACAAGGGACGGGGCACGGGCGTGACTCGGAAGACGTCCACGGCGTTCACCCGAGTGGCGGAACGCCCGAACGGGGTGTGACGCCGCACCGCCCCTGCCCCGTCGGAGCCCTCCGGCACCGGCGCCGAACCCGATCGGGGCGCACAGAGCGCAGAGGAAGCCTTCCCATGCATCAGCCGACTCCGCCCTCCTCCGCTGCCGGCGACCGCCGCACCACAGACGGGCCCCCACCGGCCTTCGCACCGGGCCTCGGTCTGTCCGGGGGCGGAGCTCCGCGGTCGGGGGACCACGATGCCCTTCCGCGACCAGTGGCCCGTGTCGACGGTTACGGGCCCAGGTTCCCTGGAGGCGCCTCACACGTCTCGCCGCACACTGGCCCGGACTCTCGCTCCCCCTCACCGCCGGGCCCGGGCCGTTCGTCGCCTCGATGGGCGGGCCAGAGCCGTCGCCCCGGATCCACGTCGGGGCACGGCTCACCCGCACCGTCCTCGGCCCAAGACCGAGCGCCGGTGTCCCCGGGGCGCACGCCCCCGCCCCGCGGTGCCACGATTCCCGGACTGCGCTGGTCCGCAGACCTGCCGCCCGCCCACACCGCGATGATCTGCGTCGCCCTTCCCGGCCTGGCCATCTCGACGGAGGAAGGACAGATGACCGGCCGGGGACTGGAGGGGTTCTACCGCGGCGGCCGGCGCGTCCTCTCCCGGTGCGAGGTCCGCGTGGGCGGACGGGAACCGCTCGCTGTGCAGGCCCGCATGGCCTCGGCCGACCGCGCCAGGTTCGTGGGCACGCTCCGCACGTCCCCGCAGGCCGGTCCGGACCCGGACGTGGTCGTGGAACGCAACCGCTTCGCCGACGGCACGGAGCGGATCACCCTGCACAGCGCTGCCCCCCGCCCTGTGCGTCTGCCGCTCGAGGTGGTCCTGGGCACGGACCTGGCCGATCTCGGTTCGATCGCCTCGGGCACCGCGGGACCCGAACTCCCCGCCAGCGTTCACGGCTCCGGACTGCGCTGGTCCTGCCCCACCGGCAACGCGACCGTGACGGCCCAGCCGCCGCCCTCGGACGCCCTGGCCTCGGCCGGGCTGCTGCGGTGGGAACTCGACCTGCCGCCGGGCGGAAGCAGAAGTGTGGAACTGAGGGTGCGGCCGGACGGTGCGAGGCCCCTCCGAGCCGTCGGCCACGCCGCGACCAGCCCCCTGGCTCCGGCGTGTGCGGAAGGCGACGATCCCAGAGTCTCCGCCCTCTTACGGACGAGCATCGAGGACCTCCAAGCCCTCTTGCTGCGGGACTCCGCGAACCCCGCCGACACCCATCTCGCGGCCGGGGCACCCTGGCGCTGCGGTCTGGCACCCGCCGACGCGCTCGTCGCCGCCCGGATGGCCCTGCCGCTCGGCACCGGCCTGGCAGCGGGGACGCTGCGGATCCTCGCCCGGACCCAACTCACCGGCCCGGGACCGCAGTCCGGAATGATCCCCGGCCCGAGACGGGACGCCGGGCCGTACCTTCCGCCGCAGTGCACCGGTACGGAGGCAACGCTGCTCTTCCCCGTGCTGCTAGCCGAAGCCCGACGCTGGGGGCTCGGCGAACAGGAGACGGAGGAACTGCTGCCCGCCGCCGAGCGCTGCCTGACCTGGCTGCGGACCACCGTGGGCGACGACGCGTACCTGCGCGACCCACACCCTGGCGGCCCCATCCGCTGCGAGACACAGGCCCACGCCCACCGTGCCGCACTGCTGGGTGCCGATCTGCTCGACGCCTGCGGCCGCACCGGCGGAGCGGCACTCCGGGAGTGGACGCAGGCTTTACGGCCCGCGTTCCGGGAGGACTTCTGGCTCGACGACCGCGGCGGCGGCCGGCCCGCGGCAGCCCGTGCCCCGGACGGCAGGCCCGTGCCTCACCTGGGTGCGGCCGCCGTCCACCTCCTCGATACCGGCCTGCTGGGCGGGGGCGCGGTGGCGCCCGGTCTGCTCGACAAGGTCCAGACCGAGAAGCTGGCCCGGCTGCTCGGCAGCCCCGTCATGGACTCGGGCTGGGGCCTGCGTGGACTGGGCGCGAAGGAACCGGGATTCAATCCGTTCGGCCACCGCGCCGGGGCCGTACGGATCCAGGAGACGGCACTCGCCGTCGCCGGTCTGGCCGCCGCGGGCTACGAGAAGGAGGCGAGTTCGCTGCTGCGCGGCGTACTCGAGGCATCCGAGACCTTCGCCCATCGCCTGCCCGAGATGTATGCGGGGGAACAGCGCACGGAGGGAAGCGCTCCGCTCCCGCACCCGGCGGCCTGCCGCCCTGCGGCCACCCCTGCGGCGGCCGGAGTCCTGTTGCTCACCACGCTCGCCGGCATCCGCCCCGACGCCCCGGCCGGGACCGTAACCCTGCGCCCGGTGCGCAGCGCACCCCTGGGCGAGGTCGGTTTCACGGGGCTGCGCGTGGTGGGCGCCCCGTTCTCCGTGCGGGTCAGCCGGCTCGGCCTCGCCATGGTCGAGGAGGCGGCCGACGGACTGCAGCTGGGGGCCTGACCTGCCACGACAGACCGCCGCCGGATCACCGGGCATCGACAGTGCGGCCCATACCCGACCGAAGTGGATCAGTAGGCGAAGCGAGCCGCGAAGGGAGTGTTTATCGTCAGGCAGACGACTATGATCGCCGCATGCCCTACGACCCGTCAGCGTTTCCGCCCTTCGCCGTCACCGTGGACCTGGTCGTACTGACCGTGCGTCGCCATGCCCTGTGCGCGCTGGCGGTACGGAGGGGCGAACCACCGTTCCAGGGGCGTTGGGCGCTCCCCGGCGGTTTCGTACGGGCCGACGAGGACCTGGCACAGGCCGCGGAGCGCGAGCTGGCCGAGGAGACGGGGCTACGCGTCCACGACCCGGCCGTCCCCGCCCAGGACAACGGCGCGCACCTGGAGCAGCTGGCCACCTACGGCGACCCCAAGCGGGACCCCAGGATGCGGGTCGTCAGTGTCGCCCACCTCGCCCTGGCTCCCGACCTGCCCGCGCCCAGGGCGGGCGGCGACGCCAGCAACGCGCGCTGGGCTCCGGTCGAGGAACTGCTGCAGCAGGGCGGCTACGGGCGGGACGCCGAGCCGGTCGCCCCGCTCGCCTTCGACCACGCGCAGATTCTGGCGGACGGAGTGGAACGAGCCCGCTCCAAGATCGAGTACTCGTCGCTGGCCACAGCCTTCTGCCCGCCCGAGTTCACGGTCGGAGAACTGCGTCGTGTCTACGAGGCGGTGTGGGGCGTGGCGCTCGACCCGCGCAACTTCCACCGCAAGGTCACGGGCACCCCGGGCTTCCTGGTACCCACCGGTGGGACGACCACCCGCCAGGGCGGCCGCCCGGCACAGCTCTTCCGGGCAGGTGGCGCGACACTGCTCAACCCTCCGATGCTGCGCCCCGAGGTGTGACGCCGGGCCTGGAACGCGACCCGCCCACAGCTCGGACAAGGGCGATTGCCCTACACGAGACGGCCTCGCGCTGCCCGAAAAAACGGACATAGCGCGCTATCTTGCTGTGAGTGATCCAGGCCTTCGGACTGACCAGCAACCCTCGCAAAGAGCTTCCGCCCGCGGCCGACGACGTCTCCTTCGAGGCGCGAGCGGGCCGCGTCACCGCGCTGCTCGGGGCACCGGGCGCCGGCAAGACGACAGTCCTCAGGCTCATGCTCGAGCTCCAACACGGCCGTGGCATCACCTACTTCCGAGGCCGCCCCCTGCATCGCATCGCCCATCCCTCACGCGAGGTCGGCGTGCTGCTGGGCGACGTGCCGGGGCACCCGGCCCGCACGGTCCGTGGCCATCTGCGCATGCTGTGCGCCGCCGCGGGGGTTCCGGTCCGGCGCGCTGACGAAGTGCTCGAGGCGGTCGGACTCGTGGCCTTGCGCGACGAACGCCTCGGTGCCCTCTCACGCGGCATGGACCGCCGCCTCGGCCTGGCCTGCGTCCTGCTGGCCGACCCGCACACCCTCGTCCTCGACGATCCGGCCGACGGGCTCTCCGTCCGCGAGGGCAACTGGCTGCACGGCATGCTTCGCGCGCACGCCGGCCACGGCGGCACGGTCCTGTTCACCACGGCCGACCCCAAGGAAGCCGCGCGCACCGCCGACCGCGTCGTCACGCTGGAGCAGGGCAGACTCGTGGCCGACCAGGAGGCCGCGGAGTTCTCGCGCACCCGTCTGCGTCCCCGTGTGGCCGTACGCAGCCCGCACGCGGCCCGGCTGGCGGCTCTTCTGGCCAAGCAGGCCCGTACCGCGCAGCGCTCCGTCGAAGTCGTACGGGAGGGCGACAACCGCCTCTCCGTGTACGGCAGTACCTGCGCGGATGTCGGGGAGACCGCGTTCCGTCATGGCATCGTCGTCCACCAACTCGCCGACGAGATCGGTGACATGGGCCCCGGCGCGGGAGCTGTGCAGCCGGGGGAGCCGTGCGGCGAGCGTGAGAAGGGCCGGGTCGAATCGGAGCTACCCGCGGGCGAACGGCAGCGGGCCGACGCGGCGCGCACCTCCGCCGACAAGCCGGACCACGACGGCGTCGAGCCGGATCACGACGGCGTCGAGCCGGATCACGACTGCCTTGATCCGGCGGGAGCCAGTGCCGAGCCGGAGCGAATCCCTGCCCAGCCGGGTCAGGTCCCCCACGCACTCTTGCCAACCGTCGCCCCCAGGGCCGATGAGCCGGAGCCCTCCCTCCACGCGTCGACGCCGACCGCGGCGGGCCCCGTGGCCACCGTCCCTGAGCTGCGCCCCAGCAGTGAGCTGAAGCATGCCGCTGACGTATCGGGACCAGTCGCGGACGAGCCGCTGCCCGCCCCCGGGCATGCGCAGCCTTCCCGTGAGCTGAGGCCCACCCTCGAACTGCAGCCCACCACCGACGCACATGAACCAGCCGCCGACGAGGCGCTGCCCCCCTCCGGTCATGCGCAGCCCGTCGCCGAGCCCCGCGAGCGCCCAGAGGTGCCCGCGGCCGGCCACGTGGGCAATGCCGCCGCCTCTCCCCAGGAGGAGAGGACCGCCCCCTCCCCGCGCCCCGCGCCGCACCCCGTGGAAGCCCGCCTGGTGCGCGCCCTCGACGCACTGCCCCCTCTGCCGCCTCCCATCTCCGTCCGCCCCGCCCCCAGTCCGCTCCGCCCTCTCCGCTATGAGATCCGCCGTGCCGCCGGGATCGGCACCGGCTTTCTCACCGGGGCCGTCGTGCTCGTCGTGTCCGCCGTCACCGCCGTCGTGCTCGCCCGAATCGGGCACACGCCGCAGCCGCGCCTGCTGGCCGCGTGGCCGCGGGAGCTGCCCCTGCCGCCCGCGGCGCTCGGTGCGGGACTGCTCGGCGCGCTGGCCTTCGGCGACGAGTTCCGCCACCCCGCCCTGGCGGCGGACCGCGGCACCGTGCCCCGCCGGCTGGGGCTGCTGGCCGCCAAACTGCTCGTCGCCTCGGCCACCGCGCTGGTGCTGGCCGTCCTCACCGTCGGTTGCGACACCGAGGTGCTCTATCTCGTCTACGGACGGGAGCTCGCGCAGGTTCCCGCCGACTGGCTGCCGCTGAGTGCGAGTTGGATCGGTCTCGTCGTCGGCTGTGCCTGGGCGGGCGTACTGGCCGCCGGAGTCTTCCGGTCCACTACGGCGGGCCTCGCCGCGGTGGCCGCCGTACCCCTCCTCGTCGTGCCCCTCGTGCACAAGGTCTTGGACGGACCGTCCGTTCGAACCGCGGCCGGACTGCCCATGCGGCTGCGAGAGGTCCTCGTGCCGCGGTGGCCCTTCGGAGGGGAGCGCTACCTGGAAGCCGCGCTCGGAGTGCTGTCCCAACCCGTCGGCGGCGCAATGACGTTGTCGCTGACCGCGCTGCTCTGCGCGTACCTGCTCTCCACCCTGCGGAGCAGATTCCGGTGACGACTGTCCGTAACCCCTCGTCCAGCCATGCGCACAACTCCCCGCAGAACGCCCATTTCTTTCCGATAAGGCGTCAATTGCGACGGGGTGAGCGATCACCCTTTCGTGTGCTTTTCACCAAAGACCTCAAGGGAGTTGGAGACGGCGCCGACAAAGGATGCGTGAGTACCCTTGCGCACACCATGATGACCGCCGCCCGCTCCGCTGACTCCGGCCTCGCGAGCCCGGGCGAACTCGACCGCTACCCGTACGCCGAGGCGCCCGCCGTCGACCGCGTCGGGGTCTCTGCCTGGGACGGCGCGGACCCCGAGCTGGGCCGTGTGGGCCGACGCGCCGCGGGCAGCCGCGGACGCGGGCTGCACGGCCAACTCGTTCAGCAGCTGGGTCAAATGATCGTCTCCGGCGACCTGGGTGCCGACCGCCCGCTGGTGCCCGAGGAGATCGGCCAGCGCTTCGAGGTCTCCCGCACCGTCGTCCGTGAGTCGCTCCGCGTCCTGGAAGCCAAGGGCCTGGTGAGCGCCCGCCCGAACGTCGGCACGCGCGTGCGCCCGGTCAGCGACTGGAACCTCCTCGATCCGGACATCATCGAGTGGCGGGCCTTCGGACCGCAGCGCGACGACCAGCGCCGCGAGCTGAGCGAGCTGCGGTGGACGATCGAGCCGCTCGCCGCCCGCCTCGCCGCCGGCCACGGGCGCGAGGACGTCCAGCAGCGCCTGGTGGACATGGTCGAGATCATGGGGCACGCGATGGCCCAGGGGGACGCGCTCACGTTCTCCCGCGCCGACTCCGAGTTCCACTCGCTGCTCATCCAGCTCGCGGGCAACCGCATGCTGGAGCACCTCTCGGGAATCGTGTCCTCGGCCCTCCAGGTCTCGGGCGGTCCGGTCACGGGCTGTGACCGGCCGAACGAGGCGTCGCTGGCGCACCACGGCCGCATCTGTGACGCCCTCGCCGCCGGTGACGGAGCCGCGGCCGAGGCCGCGATGCGCCAACTCCTCACAGTCCACCCCGAGGTGGAACGGGTAGTGCCCGCCCCGCGCGAGCACTGACCGCGTTCCGCGGGCGGCGCGGTCGGGTGTGCCACCCCCCTCCTGTGGCAGTGCCCGATCGATGTACCGCCTCCCGTCGGACCCCGCAGGATCCTTCGTGATCCTGCGGGGTCCGACGGCGCGAAGGGGGCCGCCCATCCGCCGCAGCGGTAAAGTCACGTCCAGGAGTGACAGCCTCTATCCGTATCTGACCGCTTTTATTCGCTTACGGGGTGTGACTCGGGCCACGCGGATTGGGCGTAACGCTCGCGGGAAGAACGCGATGACCTAAGAGGTGACAGCCGCGGAGGGAATACGGACGCCGTTCACGGCGCTGTGCATCTTCCCGGCCCCCGCCCGCGCCGTCGGCCCATCCCCAAGCCGGCGGTCGGCCCCTGTCCACTGTGGACGGGGCCGGAAGCCGTTTTCCAACGTTCCGAGAGGTTGTTCGTGTCGGCCAGCACATCCCGTACGCTCCCGCCGGAGATCGCCGAGTCCGTCTCTGTCATGGCGCTCATTGAGCGGGGAAAGGCTGAGGGGCAGATCGCCGGCGATGACGTGCGTCGGGCCTTCGAAGCTGACCAGATTCCGGCCACTCAGTGGAAGAACGTACTGCGCAGCCTCAACCAGATCCTCGAGGAAGAGGGTGTGACGCTGATGGTCAGTGCCGCAGAGCCCAAGCGCACCCGAAAGAGCGTCGCAGCGAAGAGTCCCGCCAAGCGCACCGCCACCAAGACGGTCGCGGCCAAGGCGGTGACCACCAGGAAGGCCACCGCCACCGCAACGCCGACGGCGCCCGCCGCCGAGCCCTCCGTCGAGGACGAGGCGCCCGCCAAGAAGGCAGCGGCCAAGAAGACGACCGCCAAGAAGGCGGTCGCGAAGAAGACCGTCGCCAAGAAGACGGCGGCCAAGAAGACCAGCGCCAAGAAGGACGACGCCGAGCTCCTCGAAGAGGAGGTGCTCGAGGAGGCAGCCCCCGGCAAGGCCGGTGAGGAGCCCGAGAGCACGCCGGAGAACGCGGGCTTCGTGCTGTCCGACGAGGACGAGGACGACGCGCCCGCCCAGCAGGTCGCCGCCGCCGGCGCCACCGCTGACCCGGTCAAGGACTACCTCAAGCAGATCGGCAAGGTCCCGCTGCTCAACGCCGAGCAGGAGGTCGAGCTCGCCAAGCGCATCGAGGCCGGTCTGTTCGCCGAGGACAAGCTGGCCAACGCCGACAAGCTCGCCCCCAAGCTCAAGCGCGAGCTGGAGATCATCGCCGAGGACGGCCGCCGCGCCAAGAACCACCTCCTGGAGGCCAACCTCCGCCTGGTGGTCTCCCTGGCCAAGCGCTACACCGGCCGCGGCATGCTCTTCCTGGACCTCATCCAGGAGGGCAACCTCGGTCTGATCCGCGCGGTGGAGAAGTTCGACTACACCAAGGGCTACAAGTTCTCCACGTATGCCACCTGGTGGATCCGTCAGGCGATCACCCGCGCCATGGCAGACCAGGCCCGCACCATCCGTATCCCGGTGCACATGGTCGAGGTCATCAACAAGCTCGCGCGCGTCCAGCGCCAGATGCTCCAGGACCTGGGCCGCGAGCCCACCCCGGAGGAGCTGGCCAAGGAGCTCGACATGACCCCGGAGAAGGTCATCGAGGTCCAGAAGTACGGCCGCGAGCCCATCTCGCTGCACACCCCGCTGGGCGAGGACGGCGACAGCGAGTTCGGTGACCTCATCGAGGACTCCGAGGCGGTCGTACCGGCCGACGCGGTCAGCTTCACCCTTCTCCAGGAGCAGCTGCATTCCGTCCTGGACACGCTGTCCGAGCGCGAGGCGGGCGTCGTCTCCATGCGCTTCGGTCTCACCGACGGGCAGCCGAAGACCCTCGACGAGATCGGCAAGGTCTACGGCGTCACGCGTGAGCGGATCCGCCAGATCGAGTCCAAGACGATGTCGAAGCTGCGCCACCCGTCCCGTTCGCAGGTGCTGCGCGACTACCTCGACTAGTCGCCAGGTCGTACGACGCGGAAGGCCCGGTCCCCTCAGGGGGCCGGGCCTTCGTCCTGCCGTGCTTCCCCGAGGGTGCGGCGCGGCGCAGGGTGAATCACTCTGGGTGTCCAGTGAACACCACGGAGTGAGGAGTGCGTATGCGTCGTCGCCTTGCCCGGGCCCTGGCCCGACCGCTGGTCCTGGCAGCCGCGGCAGCCGTCATATCAGTGGCCTCCAGCGCCCCTGTGGCCGCCGACAGCGTGGTCATAGGGGGTTTCCCTGTCGATGTGTCCGAGAGTCCGTGGACGGTCGCCCTGTCCAGCCGTGACCGGTTCGGGGGTACGCGCGCGGGACAGTTCTGCGGCGGCGTGGCGGTCGGTCGCAGCACGGTGCTCACCGCCGCCCACTGCCTGGACAAGGAGGTCTTGGGTGTGGCGCCGGAGCGCGTGCGTGACCTCAAGGTCATAGCGGGGCGCACGGACCTGCTCTCGGACCGCAGCGGCCGGGAGATCGCCGTGCGGCGTTCCTGGGTGAACCCGGCGTACGACGGTGTCAGTAACTTCGGGGACTACGCCGTACTCACCCTGGCCGAACCTCTGCCCGCCGGCTCGGTCATCGGCATGGCGGCCGACGGTGATCCCGCGTACGCGGTGGGCGGGACGGCGATGGTGTACGGGTGGGGCGACACTTCCGGCGCCGGCCAGTATCCGAACAGTCTGCGTGCCGCGCGCGTGCACGTGATCTCCGATGAGCTGTGCGAGGACGCCTATCCCGGCGGATCCGACGGCACGTACGAAGCCGAGAGCATGCTGTGTGCGGGGGAGAGGGAGGGAGGCCGGGACGCCTGTCAGGGCGACAGCGGGGGGCCGCTGGTGGCCCGGGGGCGGTTGATCGGGCTCGTGTCCTGGGGGATCGGCTGTGGGCGGGCCGGCAGCCCCGGGGTGTACATGCGTGTGTCCGACATCATGCGGACGCTCGGCTGGACACGGGGGTAAGGGAGGACTCGACGGGCGTCCGACGGAGCCTGGGCGGGCTTGTGTGGACGAGGACGGGCGGCTGCCTCTGCTGTCAGAGGCAGCCGCCCATTCACCGGCCTGTGCCGGGCTGGCTCGTCGTCGGAACGCGAGGTGTCAGCGCTCTTCTTCGGAGGCGGTCGCGGGAACGGTCGTGAGCCGCTCCGTCTCGTCCTGTATCTCAGCGGCGATCTTCTTGAGTTCCGGCTCGAACTTGCGACCGTGGTGGGCGCAGAAGAGCAGTTCTCCGCCGCTGAGCAGGACGACGCGCAGGTACGCCTGGGCGCCGCAGCGGTCGCAGCGATCAGCGGCCGTCAACGGGCTCGCGGGGGTCAGAACAGTAGTCACGTCGCCTCTTCTCTAGCTCGACGAGCTGTCGTACCAGGGTCAACATCCAACCAGCCATAAAACGTTCCCGCTCGTGGCTTTTCCTCGAAAAAATCTTGCGAGGCGGCTGTCTGCTGCCGGTTGGCGGCGAATGTGCCGTATTGCGTGTCTATGTGTCTTACGGGGCTTCGCGTTGTATCGGTGGTCGGTCCTCCCGGCTGGGTTGCCGGTTGTTCATGAGGACGTGCCCGGAGCCTAAATGGTTCATGCCTGGAAGGGAACGTGATGTGTACTTCACTCCATCGAGGGATCGAACACGCATACGAGGCTGGACTAGTCTGAGTCTCTGACGAGGGTGGCGTTACAACGGCTCTACCAGGCCTCGGTACCCTCTCACCGGTGACTGAAGCCGCGCCCTTACCCATGAGGGCCCCATCTGAAATTCAGCGAGGAGCGAACCGCGTGACCGCCGAAACGTCCGTGCCGTCCACAGCTCTGCTGGCAGGAGCAGACCGGGACGGATCCAACTACACCGCGCGGCACCTGCTCGTCCTTGAGGGGCTCGAGGCTGTGCGCAAGCGCCCGGGCATGTATATCGGGTCGACCGACAGCCGCGGTCTCATGCACTGCCTCTGGGAGATCATCGACAACTCCGTCGACGAGGCCCTGGGCAACTATTGCGACCACATCGAGGTCATCCTCCAGGACGACGGATCCGTCGAGGTCCGGGACAACGGCCGGGGCATCCCGGTCGACGTCGAGCCCAAGACCGGCCTCTCCGGTGTCGAGGTCGTCATGACCAAGCTGCACGCCGGCGGCAAGTTCGGCGGCGGCTCGTACGCCGCCTCCGGCGGCCTGCACGGCGTCGGCGCCTCCGTGGTGAACGCCCTCTCCGCCCGCCTGGACATCGAGGTGGACCGCGGTGGGCACACCCACGCCATCAGCTTCCGGCGCGGCGTCCCTGGCGCCTTCGCCGGGAACGGCCCGGACGCCAAGTTCGAGGCCAAGGGCGGGCTGCGCAAGGGCAAGAAGATCCCGAAGAGCCGCACCGGCACACGCGTGCGGTACTGGGCCGACCGCCAGATCTTCCTCAAGGAGGCCAAGCTCGCTCTGGAGACGCTGCACCAGCGCGCCCGCCAGACCGCCTTCCTGGTGCCCGGCCTGACCATCGTCGTGCGCGACGAGTTCGGGCTCGGCGAGGGCGGCAGCAAGGGCGAGGAGTCCTTCCGCTTCGACGGCGGAATCAGCGAGTTCTGCGAGTACCTGGCGAACGACAAGCCGGTCTGCGACGTCCTCCGCTTCTCCGGGCAGGGCACCTTCAAGGAGACGGTCCCCGTCCTGGACGACCACGGCCAGATGACGCCCACCGAGGTCACTCGCGAACTCGGCGTCGACGTCGCGCTGCGCTGGGGCACGGGATATGACACGACGCTCAAGTCGTTCGTGAACATCATCGCCACCCCCAAGGGCGGTACGCACGTCGCCGGCTTCGAGCAGGCCGTCGCCAAGACGATGAACGAGGTGCTGCGCACCAAGAAGCTCCTGCGCGTCGCCGAGGACGATGTCGTCAAGGACGACGCCCTGGAGGGCCTCACCGCGGTCGTCACCGTGCGCCTCGCCGAGCCCCAGTTCGAGGGTCAGACCAAGGAGGTGCTCGGCACCTCGGCGGCCCGCCGGATCGTGAACAACGTGATCACCAAGGAGCTCAAGGCGTTCCTGACCTCCACGAAGCGGGACGCCGCGCAGCAGGCCCGTGTCGTGCTGGAGAAGGCCGTCGCCGCGGCCCGTACGCGCATCGCCGCCCGTCAGCACAAGGACGCGCAGCGTCGCAAGACGGCCCTGGAGTCCTCGTCGCTGCCGGCCAAGCTCGCCGACTGCCGCAGCGACGACGTCGACCGCAGTGAACTGTTCATCGTCGAGGGCGACTCCGCGCTCGGTACGGCGAAGCTCGCCCGGAACTCCGAGTTCCAGGCGCTGCTGCCGATCCGGGGCAAGATCCTCAACGTCCAGAAGTCGTCCGTGACGGACATGCTGAAGAACGCCGAGTGCGGCGCGATCATCCAGGTCATAGGAGCCGGATCGGGCCGGACCTTCGACATCGACACGGCTCGCTACGGCAAGATCATCATGATGACCGACGCCGACGTCGACGGCTCGCACATCCGCACCCTGCTCCTGACCCTGTTCCACCGCTACATGCGGCCCATGGTCGAGGCCGGCCGGGTCTTCGCGGCGGTGCCGCCGCTGCACCGCATCGAGGTCGTCCAGCCGAAGAAGGGCCAGGACAAGTACGTGTACACGTACTCGGACCGGGAACTGCGCGACAAGCTCATGGAGTTCCAGAGCAAGGGCATCCGCTACAAGGATTCGATCCAGCGCTACAAGGGTCTCGGCGAGATGGACGCCGACCAGCTGGCCGAGACGACCATGGACCCGCGCCACCGCACTCTGCGCCGGATCAACCTCTCCGACCTGGAGTCGGCCGAGCAGGTCTTCGACCTGCTGATGGGCAACGACGTCGCGCCGCGCAAGGAGTTCATCTCCAACTCGGCGGCGACTCTGGACCGGTCGCGTATCGACGCGTAGCCGCCGTGCCGGGGGTCAAGGACCCTGACCAGGCGGTGCGTTACGCCACAGGACAGGGTCTGGTGCCGCCACCAGCGGGTTGAGTCACCTGAAGGGGTGAAGAGAGCGGGGAAGAAGAGTCGGGGATCTTCCCGTTCTGTCCATCCTTGGGTATGCAGCCAAGCAAGGGCCGTCCCCACGAAAGCGGGGCCGGTAAGGAAAGTTGGGTCGAGACTCTCGACGCTCATGACCCGGTCCCGGCCGAAGAGGCCGGGCACCTCAGGTACGACGACCCCTGGTACGACGCCCTCGCCTCCGGCTGGGGCGAGTCCGCCGGTGCCGAGGTGCCCGCTCAGGTGGTGCCGTCGGCGCGAAGGGAGCGCGAGACCGGGGCCGCGCCGGCCGAGGTGTACCTGGAGGTGCAGCGCAGCGCGGCCTTTCAGGAGGTGCGGCGGCGGTACCGGAGGTTCGTGGTGCCGGCCTTCGTGGCCTTCTTCGCCTGGTACGTGGGCTACGTCGTGGCTGCCACGACCGCGCCGGAGCTGATGGCCCGGCCCGTGGCGGGAGCGGTGAACGTGGCGATGGCCGCGGGGCTCGGGCAGTTCCTGACCACGTTCCTGCTCACGTGGGCGTACGCCCGGCACGCGCGGCTGCGCAGGGACCGGGCGGCGCTCGAACTGCGCTGGGACACACAGGAACTGACGCGCGGAGCGAACGGCGGTGTCTCGTGACCGGGGAACACCAGACGCTGGCGCTGCTGCTGTTCAGCGCGTTCGTCGCGGTCACGCTGGCGATCACGACGTGGGTGAGTCGTAAACGGCGCGGTTCGGCGGAGGAGTTCTACGCGGGCGGACGGCTCTTCTCACCCATGGAGAATGGTTTTGCCCTCGCCGGCGACTACATGTCGGCCGCCTCCTTCCTGGGAGTCACCGGGCTCATCGCGCTGTTCGGCTACGACGGGCTGCTCTATGTGGTCGGGTTCCTCGTGGCCTGGCTGGTGGTGCTGTTCCTCGTTGCCGAACTGGTGCGCAACTGCGGCCGGTTCACGCTCGCCGACGTCGTGGCGGCGCGGATGAGGGAGCGGCCGGTACGGATCGCGGCGGGAACCTCCTCGGTCACCGTGTCCGTTCTGTATCTGGTGGCGCAGATGGTCGGCGCGGGCAGTCTGGTGGCGCTGCTGCTGGGGGGTACGAGCGAGGCGGCGCGGTCCTGGACGGTCATCGGTGTGGGCGCGCTCATGGTGATCTATGTGTCGTTGGGAGGGATGCGGGCGACCACGTGGATTCAGATCGTGAAGGCCGTTCTGCTGCTCGGCGGCACCATCGCGCTGACGGTGCTCGTCCTGATGCGTTTCCACGGCGACCTGGACCGGTTGCTGCTCACGGCGGCCGAGCGCAGCGGTCACGGGGCGGCGTTCCTGGCGCCCGGGCTGAAGTACGGCGGCGACTGGACCGCTCGCTTCGACTTCATCAGTCTGGGACTGGCCCTGGTGCTGGGTACGGCCGGGCTGCCGCACATCCTGTCCCGCTTCTACACGGTGCCCACCGCGCGCGCCGCACGCCGCTCGGTCGTCTGGGCCGTCGGACTCATCGGCGGCTTCTACCTGATGACGATCGTGCTCGGCTTCGGTGCCGCCGCCATCGTGGGGCCGGACGCCGTACGAGGGTCGAACGCGTCCGGGAACACGGCGGTTCCGCTGCTGGCGCTCGATCTGGGTGGCGGTGCCGGATCCACAGGCGGCACGGTGCTCTTCGCGATCGTCGCCGCGGTCGCGTTCGCCACCATCCTCGCCGTGGTCGCCGGGATCACGCTCGCGTCCTCGGCCTCGGTGGCCCACGACCTCTACGCGTCCTTGCGGCGGCGGGGCGGCAAGCCGCGCAGCGAGGTGGCGGTGGCCCGCGTCGCGGCCGTCGGAGTGGGCGTGGTGGCGATCGCCCTCGGCCTGCTGGCGCGGGATCTCAACGTGGCGTTCCTGGTGGGTC
The DNA here is from genome assembly GCF_055589465.1 of Streptomyces sp. NPDC041940. NCBI lineage: Bacteria > Bacillati > Actinomycetota > Actinomycetes > Kitasatosporales > Streptomycetaceae > Streptomyces > Streptomyces sp. NPDC041940. Next base: position 30,828 of record NZ_JBVJBP010000027.1, on the reverse strand, counting down.
TCGCCTTCGCCGTCGCCGCGTCGGCGAACCTTCCGGTGCTGCTCTACTCCCTGTTCTGGCGCGGCTTCACGACCCGTGGCGCCGTGTGGGCCGTCTACGGCGGTCTCGTTCCGGCCGTGGTGCTCGTGGTGCTGTCACCGGTGGTCTCGGGCAGCCCGGACTCGCTGTTCCCGGGCGTCGACCTCCAGTACTTCCCGCTGCAGAACCCGGGCCTGGTCTCGATTCCGCTGGGCTTCCTCGCGGGCTGGCTGGGCACGGTCACCTCGGCGGACGTCCCGGACGAGGCCAAACACGCGGAGACCGAGGTGCGGTCGCTGACCGGGGCGGGAGCGGCGTAGGGGCGGTGCTTCCCCCCTCCCGCCGGACGGTCCTGGACTAGGCGCGGGTCGCCCACACGTAACGGTGTTCCGGGCGGCCCGCGTCCCCGTACTTGAGGGTCAGCCTGGCCCGTCCCGTGCGCTCCAGGAGCTTCAGGTAGCGCTGGGCGGTCTGGCGGCTCACCCCGGTGCGCTCGGCGATCTCCTGGGCGGACAGGGGACCGTCGGCGTGCATCAGGGACTGACGGACCAGCTCCGCGGTGGTGGGGGAGTGCCCTTTGGGCAGATCGGGCTCCGACGGCGTCGACAGCGCCCCGAAGATGCGGTCCACCTCGGCCTGCTCGGCCTCCCCGCCGCCGTCGAGGGTGCGGCGCAGCTCCGCGTACGCCTCCAGCTTGGCGCGCAGGCCGGCGAAGGCGAACGGCTTGACCAGGTACTGCAGCGCGCCCTGCCGCATCGCCGCCTGCACGGTGGTCACGTCCCGGGCCGCCGTCACCATGATCACGTCGGTCTGGTGGCCGCGTCGCCGCATCTCCTGGACGACCGCCAGCCCCGTCTCGTCGGGCAGGTAGTGGTCCAGGAGCACCAGGTCCAGGCCGGGCAGCGTCTCCAGCTGGAGCAGCGCCTCGGCGGCGCTGTGGGCCTCGCCGGCGACATGGAAGCCCGGCACCTTCTCGACGTAGGCGGCGTTGACCCGCGCGACTCTGGTGTCGTCGTCCACGACCAGGACCTCGATCATCACGACTCCTTCTTGGCGGTCTGCGGAACTGACGGCACGGTCAGGGCCGGTTCGGGGCCCGGCTCGGCGAGCGCCTCGGGCAGGACGACGGTGAACTCCGCGCCCCCGCCGTACGCCTCGTCGACGGTCGCGCTGCCACCCTGCCGCTCGGCGAGCCTGCGCACCAGGGAGAGGCCGATGCCCCGCTCGCGGTGCGCCGGCGGCTTCTTCGTGGACCATCCCGCAGTGAAGATCAACTCCCGCTGCTCCGGCGGGATTCCCGGGCCCGTGTCGCGCACCCTGAGGATCGCCGTACGCCCCTCGGAGCGCAGTTCGACCTCCACGCGCGCGTGCGGCTTGCCCGCCACGGCGTCGAGGGCGTTGTCCACCAGGTTGCCGACGACGGTCACGAGCCCCTGGGGGTCGATCAGCCGGTCGGGCAGCCGGGTCCGGTCCGACACCCACAGGGCGACGGCTCGCTCGGCCGCGACGGTCGCCTTGCCGACCAGCAGGGCGGCGAGCAGCGGATCCTTGATCCGCTCGGTGACCTGCTCGGCGGTGGCCCGGTGATCACCGACGACTTCGCCGACGAACTCGACGGCGTCGTCGTACATCTCCAGTTCGAGCAGTCCCAGGAGCGTGTGCATACGGTTGGCGTGTTCGTGGTCCTGGGCGCGCAGGGCGTCGATCAGACCACGGGTGGAGTCGAGTTCGCGGCCCAGTTGCTCCAGCTCGGTGCGGTCGCGCAACGTGGCCACGGCGCCGCCGTCGTCGGTGGGCATCCGGTTGGCGACCAGCACGCGCTGGCCGCGCACGGTGAGCAGGTCCGTGCCGGTCACGCGCCCTGCCAGCACATCGGACGTGCGGCCCGTGCCCAGCGCCTCGTCCGGGGACCGGCCGACCGCGGCGTCGCCGATGCTCAGCAACCGCTGCGCCTCGTCGTTGAGGAGCCGGATGCGGCCGGTGCGGTCCAGGGCGACGACGCCCTCCCGGATGCCGTGCAGCATCGCCTCGCGTTCCGAGAGGAGCGCCGCGATGTCGGAGAAGGCCAGGTCCCGGGTCTGCCTGTGGACGCGCCGGGAGATGAGCCACGCGGCCATCGCACCGACGGCCAGGGCGCCGCCGGCATACGCGAGCAGCCCCGGGATCGCGTGGATCAGCCGGGCCCGGACGCTGTCGTAGGCGATGCCGACCGAGACGGCGCCGACGACGGAGCCGTCGCTGTCGCGCAGCGGCACCTTGCCCCGGGCGGAGCGGCCCAGGGTGCCGCTGTCGATCTCCATGACCTCCTTGCCGGCCAGGGCCTGGCCGGGGTCGGTCGAGACGATGCCGCCGATCTGTTTCCTGTCGGTGTGCGACCAGCGCACACCTCGCCAGTCCATCACCACGATGTACTCGGCCTGGGTGGCCTTCCGGATCCGCTCCGCCTCCTGCTGCACCGGACCGTTCGGGGAGGGCGGGGTGTCCCTCAGGTCCTGTGCGAGATCGGGCTGCTGGGCGGTCGTCTGCGCGATCGCGAGCGCGCGGCGCATCGCCTGGTCGTCGAGCTGGTCGCTCAGAGGGGCGAGGAACAGCCCGGTCGCGAGGACCGCGACTCCCGCGGCGATCGCCACCTGCATCAGCAGCACCTGCGAGAACACCCGCCGCGGGAGGCCGAGGCGCAGGCGGCGTGCGGGGGGAGTGGGGCTCATACCCAAGACGGTACGTGCGGCTGGCTACCTGCCGTAACGGGTGTGGCGTGGATCTCTTGATCAATGCTTGCGAAGGCGGCGCGGCCTCGCGCCGAGCGAAAGTGGAAGTGGAAGTGGAATCAATGCTTGATCGGGATCGTGACGACCAGCGGCCGGCCAACCGGTCAGCTCGCGAGCGCCGTCGTCACCCTCATCTCGCGCACCGCCACGACGTCCATCCGCGCGGGTGACCCGAGGACGGACGCCCCGCAGCTCTCCGGGCGGGGCGGCAGAGCCGCACCTTGTGCCACCTCGACCTGCCAGCGGCGCCCGTCGGTGTGGGCGACGGTCACCTCCCAGCGCGGGGCAGCGCCCGACGTCCGTACGACGCTCAGCGCCTCCGCGGCATACTCGCCGGTCCGGGTGCGCACGGCGAGCTCGGCCGCCTGACCGGGCCGTTCCCAGGCCGAGCTGCCCCGGCAGCCCTCCACGACGATCCGCCCCTCCCCGGCGCCGTGCAGGACCTCCTTGAGGGTGTGGGCCTCGGCCCGGCCGTACGCGTATCCGTACGGGAGCACGAGCACGGTCGGGGAGAAGCGGTGACCACCCAGATGGGTGACCTCCCAGACGCCCTCGACGCCCGACGTGGCGAGCTCGGCCGCGAGGGGCCGGCCCAGGAGGGCGCAGCAGCGGTCCCGCTTGCCGTTGGTGCAGACGAGGGCGAGCGGATCACCGTCGTGGGGCCGGCCTCCGAGGACCGCGTCGAACGTGTGGTGGTCGCCCCGGCCGAGCGCGGCGAAGTCGAGACCGAGCAGCTGCTCCGGATCCGAGGTCGTGGCGCCGTGCAGCCACACGTTTCCCGGAACGGTGTGGGCCGCGTACACCCGGCGCGAGGCGGGCATACGGCGGTCCGCGTGGCGCCCGGGGCGGCGGATGAGCACGATCCGCACGCCCGTGTCCTTCGCGGCCGCCTCCAGGGCACGGCCCAGCGCGGGGTCCAGATGGCTCGAGGTGAGCGCCTTGGCACCCCACGGACCGGGCTGTTCCAGCAGCAGCCAGGTCCTCGCGGTGGCCGCGGTCGCCGAAACGGGCTCGTCGAAGTCCCGGGAGACGCTCGTGCACGTACTCACACAGGTGAGCCTAACCTGAGTTGGCCCGCAGTGACGGCGGGGCCCGCCCTGCCCTACTCCGGCAGTGGCTGAGGCGGCTTCGGACCGGCGTAGAGACCGCTCGGGCGCATGCGCAGCGGGCGTTCGCCGTACTCCTCCAGGGCATGAGCGATCCAGCCCGCCGTACGGGCCACGGCGAAAATGGTCTCGCCCGCGGTCGAGGGCATGCCGCAGGACGTGGTGAGCACGGCGAGCGCCAGGTCGACGTTGGCGTGCAGCGGGGCGTGACGTGCCGTGGTCTCGACGATGTCGCGGGCCGCGAGAAGCGCGGGCTCCGCGCGCGGGATCCGTTCCAGAAGGGTGAACAGGGCACGCGCGCGGGGGTCCTCGCCCGGGTAGAGCCGGTGGCCGAGTCCCGGGATACGGCGGCCGGCGCGCAGCTCGTCCGCGATGACGGGCGCCGCGTCGCCCTGGTCGAGCACGTCGAGGAGCAGCCGGTGGGCGAGTCCGCTGGCCGCGCCGTGCAGCGGGCCCTCGATCACGCCCAGCCCCGCGGAGACCGCCGCGTAGGCGTGGGCACGGGCCGAAGCGGCGACGCGCACCGCGAGCGTGGAGGCGGCCAGGTCGTGGTCGACGAGGAGGGCGAGAGCGGCGTCCAGGGCGCGCAGGGACGCCTCGTCGGCGTCCTGCCCGGACAGCCGCGACCACAGGCGGTGGGCCAGGGGGGCCTCGTCGCTGCGGTCGTGCCTCACCGGCGGCAGTGCGGCCACGAGCGTGGGAATTAGCGTGCGTGCCGTGCCGAGCACGGCCTCCTCGGACAGGTCGAACCGCAGCGGGTCGGCGGTGGCGGCGGCGATCGTCGCGACACGCAGCCGGTCGGTGGGCGCGGCGTGTTCGGGCAGTGCGTCGACGGCGCGGCGGGCCACGGCGACGGAGGCGGGGGGCGCGGCGAACGTGCCGCCCCGGTGCATCCGGCCGGTCCACAGCCACTCGGCGACCTCCTCGTAGGTGTGCCGTGCGGCCAGTTCGACCGCGTCGACACCGCGGAAGTAGTAGCGGTCGCTCTCGATGAGGGTGATGCGGGTCCGTACCGACAGCTCACCGCCCGATCCGGAACTGGCCGTGCCCTCCCGCCTGTTGCGCCGGGCGAGCGCCTCGACCTCTCCGGCGTCGAAGGTGCTGCCCCGGCCGCCGGTCACCCGCCGGCTGCTGAGCTGACCGCGGCTCACATACGCGTACACGGTCTCCGGCTTCACGCCGAGCAGCTCGGCGGCCTCTTTGGTGCTCAGCCGCCTGTCCGCCTCGCGGGGGACGGGTTCTTGATCGCGCATGGGGGTCACCGTATCCGCCTAGCGGCCCATTGATTGATATATTGATTGGATCAATATTGACACGATGAAAGTCAATCATGGACAGTCGAATCAAGTCCAGGGAGGAAGACATGTCCGTCAACAGGTCCGCAGCCACTCTTCTCGACGTGCCACGGGGACTCGCCGGGGTCGTCGTCACCGACACCCGGATCGGTGACGTCCGCGGTCTCGAGGGCTTCTACCACTACCGGCAGTACTCGGCCGTCGACCTCGCACGGACCCGCGGCTTCGAGGACGTCTGGCACCTGCTCGTGCACGGCGAACTGCCGGACGCCGGGCGGAGCGCGGCCTTCGCGGCCGAGACCGCCGCGCTGCGGCGGCTCCCCGACGAGGTCCGAGCCGCCCTGCCGGCCATAGCGGCGGCCGGCGGGCGCTCCGGCCCGCTCGCCGGGATGCGTACGGCGCTGTCGCTGCTGGGCGCGGCGAAGGGGTTCCGCCCCGTGTACGACGTCGACGCCGAGCAGCGCCTGCAGGACACGCTCGAGGCGGCCGCCGCCGTACCCACCCTGCTCACCGCGCTGCACCGGCTGGGACAAGGGCTCGAGCCCGTGGAGCCTCGCGAGGACCTGTCGTACGCGGCGAACTACCTCTACATGCTGACTGGATCGGTGCCCACCGAGCAGCACGCCCGGGCGGTCGAGCAATACCTGATCTCAACCACTGATCACGGATTCAATGCGTCAACCTTCACGGCCCGGGTCATCGCGTCGACCGGCGCGGACGTGGCGGCATGCCTCGCGGGTGCGGTGGCGGCGCTGTCCGGGCCGCTGCACGGAGGTGCGCCCAGCCGCGCGCTGGACACCCTGGACGCGATCGGCACCCCGGACCGGATCGACTCCTGGGTGCGGCAGCGGGTGCTCGCGGGGGATCGCATCATGGGCTTCGGCCATGCGATCTACCGCACGGAGGACCCGCGCTCCCGGATGCTGCGCGAGGTCGCCCAGGCGTTCGGCGGGCCGCGCGTGGACTTCGCCGTGGAGGTCGAGCGTCATGTGGAGGCGATCCTGGCGGAGCTGAAGCCCGGCCGCGAACTCCACACCAACGTGGAGTACTACGCGGGCGTGGTCATGGAACTCTGCGGCCTGCCCAGAGAGATGTTCACCCCGACCTTCGCCGCCGCGCGTGCCGTGGGCTGGAGCGCCAACATCCTGGAACAGGCGGAGGACACGAAGATCATCAGGCCGGTGGCGCGATATGTGGGGCCGGAGGCGCCGGTGTCCGTGCCGACTGCGTAATCGCGCCGACTGCATAAACAGCCACAACCGTCCTAAACGGGCTGATGATCGATTCTTCACTGCCTTCCATCACTCTTGCGGATGTTCTCCAGGAACACGAGTGCCCCCACCCTCGCGGGTGATAAAACAAGGCCGCAAAGGTGCCATGCTTCCTTGGGGCGCGGGGGCGGAGTGTGTGCGTGTCGCACGGCGGTCAGGCCTCGGGCCTGCGAAGATGCCACCGCTCGCGCGGCCGCGGGCGCAGGCGCTTGTGCCTTGAGAACAGAGGGAATTCAACAGTGAGTCAGATCATCCGCCGCCTTGGTGTCGCTCCCCGCTATCGAGGCAGTGCCGGTGGCGGGACATGTCCCGACATCTTTGAATTGGCCGACGGGAACTTCGCGGTCATCGGCACGGATGTCACCGACTCGCTCGACACCCAGCTGCCCGACGACGCCGCACGCGCCGACTACGAACGCATCGTCGTCATCACCCGGGAGACCCTGGTCAAGGCGAAGAAGGACATCCCCGACGCCTAGCGATGCCGTCGTCGTGAAGGAGCCGGTCCGTCTCGGCGGTGCCGTACGGGCCGGCTCCTCGCGTCACGGGCCGGTGGGAGGCTCGCCGACCACCCACCACTCATCGGTGTCCGCTTCCTCGAGTTGCGACAGCAGGTCGTCGACGAGTCGGCCGAGTTCCGCCTCCTCGGTACCCGTGAGACTCGCGCGCTGTTGCTGGGTCGCGTACCAGTACTCCCTGACGATCGGGTTCTGGAAGATGCCCCGGACGTGCTTGAAGAACTCATCCCTTCCCATGTTGCCGATGCGGTAGTAGCAGAGCAGGTTGGTGTACAGGGCGTTGGCGAAGAGGTACTGCCGACGCCGCTCAGGGGTGACGGGCCTCTCGAAGATGTCCAGGACCTCGGCGAGTTCGGGGTCGTCGATCGCCTTGCTCAACAGCTCCCAGTGCTGCCGCTGCTGCCTGGCCAGATTGGAGCGCTGCTGTGTACGGGCGTGCCGTTCCAGCTGGTCCAGGCGTTCGTGCAGCGTGTCCATCGCCTGCTTCTGTGCCGCCATGGCGACGAGAGCGCCGGCCACCATGCCGAGGCCGGCCGCGGCAGCGGAGCGCAGTCCCTGTGTCCCAATTTTCCGTGTGGCCATGTCAACCCCCGAGTCAGGCGGCCGTCCGCCGGTCGTCGGGATGCGGGTCGACTGGAGGGGACCGGCGAGCAGTGGGCGGCGCTTGCCGTCTCCCAGAGTGCCGAGCGGCTCTGATCGGCGGGGAGGCGGAGAGGCGGCGCACGGAGGGAAGCGAGGGTCGCACGATCCGGCGCCTTGCCGAACGTCTGCCCCGCAAGTGCTGCTAACAATCGTTCACTTCGGCGCGATTCCTACGGCTCGTATCCTGGTTCGGCATTCATTCTTCGTCCCTGTGCCGAGAACGCGAGCCGGTGCACGCGTCGGCGTGAGAGAGGTCGCACGGTGAGCCAGCCGAGCCCGAGTCCGCGGCAGATCCCGGTCGTGATCCTGGCCGGATTCCTCGGATCCGGAAAGACCACGCTGCTCAACCATCTCCTCCACCGCAGCGGAGGCAGCCGGATCGGCGCGGTCGTCAATGATTTCGGGGCCATCGAGATCGACGCCATGGCCGTCGCGGGCGCGCTCGGCGATTCGACCGTCTCGCTCGGCAACGGATGCCTGTGCTGCGCCGTCGACGCCGGTGAACTGGACCTCTATCTCGAGCGGCTCACGGAGCCGTCCCTCGGCATCGACGTCATCGTCATCGAGGCCAGCGGTCTCGCCGAACCGCAGGAACTCGTGCGGATGGTGCTCGCGAGCGAGGATCCGGAGATCGTGTACGGCGGGCTCGTCGAGGTCGTCGACGCCGCCGAGTTCGACGACACCCGGACCAGGCATCCCGAGATCGACCGGCATCTCGCGCTGGCCGACCTCGTGGTGGTCAACAAGCTCGACCGGACGGCGGACGGCGAGCGCGTCCTCGGGCTGGTCCGGTCCCTCGTCGACCGCGCGGCCGTCGTCCCGGCCACCTACGGACGGATCAACCCCGAGTTCCTCTTCGACTGCCGGCCGAGCGAGGAACGCGTCGGGCAGCTGTCCTTCGACGACCTGCACGAGCCGGGCACCGACGGCCATGCCGGGCATCTGCACAGCGCGTACGACAGCCTGTCGTTCGTCTCCCGGGAGCCCCTCGACCCACGCCGGCTGATGGAGTTCCTCGACAGCCGGCCCGAGGGGCTGTACCGGATCAAGGGGTACGTCGGCTTCGGGCCCCACGACGTCCAAAACCGCTACGCCGTCCACGCCGTCGGACGGTTCCTGCGCTTCTACCCGGAGCCCTGGCCGGCCGGCGACGAGCGCCTCTCCCAGCTGGTCCTCATCGGCTCCGGGATCGACACCGCCGCCCTCGACAAGCAGCTCGACGCGTGCCGGAGCGAGGCCCCACACGCCGACGAGCACGGCATGTGGGGCGTCCTGCGGTACGTACCGGGCACCGAGGAGGATCTCGGAGAGCCTGCCCAGGGCCTCTCCGGACCCCCGGACTTCGCCTAGACCGGCCCCGCCACCACCCACACGGTCTTCGTCAGAGACACGCCCGAGCCGTCCCGCCGCGGGTCGATCTCCGGGAGGTCGACCGGAGTGCCGTTCTTCTGCGCGGCGAGGGCTGGGATGGGGCCCGTCCAGGCCAGGGAGAGGCAGTCCTCACCCTTCAGGAACCGCTGGCAGCGGACGCCGCCCGTGGCGCGGCCCTTGCGCGGGTACTGGTCGAACGGGGTCAGCTTGGCCGTCGTCTGGACGGAGTCGTCCAGGGTGCCGCGCGAGCCCGCGACGGTGAAGACGACGGCGTCCGCCGCCGGATCCACCGCCGTGAAGGAGATGACCTTCGCGCCCTCCATGAGCTTGATGCCCGCCATGCCGCCCGCCGCGCGGCCCTGGGGACGGACCACCGAGGCCTGGAAGCGCAGCAGCTGGGCGTCGTCGGAGATGAAGATCAGATCCTCGTCGCCGGTCCGCAGTTCCACCGCGCCGACGATCCGGTCGCCCTCCTTGAGGGTGATCACCTCGAGCTCTTCCTTGTGGGACGGATAGTCCGGCACCACGCGCTTGACGACGCCCTGTGCGGTGCCGATCGCCAGGCCCGGCGACGACTCGTCGAGGGTCGTCAGGCAGACCACCGTCTCGTCGTCCTCCAGGGAGACGAACTCCGCCAGCGGGGCGCCCCCCGCGAGGTTGGGCGTGGACAGCGACTCCGGGAGCTGGGGCAGGTCGATCACGTTCAGCCGCAGCAGCCGGCCCGTCGAGGTGACCGCGCCCACCTCGCCACGGGCGGTGGCCGACACCGCCGAGACGATCACGTCGTGCTTCACGCGCTCGGCGCCGGCGTCCTTCGCGAACGGCTCGCCGTTCGCCGTACGGGCCAGCAGACCCGTCGAGGACAGCAGCACCCGGCACGGGTCGTCGGCCACTTGGAGCGGCACGCTCGCGACCGGGGTGCCGCCCGCCTCCAGCAGGTCCGTACGCCGGTCGGTGCCGAACTTCTTGGCGACGTTGGCCAGTTCGGAGGAGACCAGCTTGCGCAGCTCGGCGTCCGAGTCGAGGATCCGGGTCAGTTCCTCGATCTCCGCGGTGAGCCGGTCCTTCTCCGCCTCCAGCTCGATGCGGTCGAACTTGGTCAGACGGCGCAGCGGCGTGTCGAGGATGTACTGCGTCTGCACCTCGCTCAGCGAGAACTGCTCCATCAGGCGCTGCTTCGCCTGCGCGGAGTTCTCGCTGGAGCGGATGAGGCGGATGACCTCGTCGATGTCCAGCAGGGCCGTCAGCAGGCCCTCGACCAGGTGCAGCCGGTCGCGCTTCTTGCCGCGGCGGAACTCCGAACGCCGCCGTACGACGGTGAAGCGGTGGTCGAGGTAGACCTCCAGGAGTTCCTTGAGGCCCAGCGTGAGCGGCTGGCCGTCGACCAGGGCCACGTTGTTGATGCCGAAGGACTCCTCCATCGGCGTCAGCTTGTACAGCTGCTCCAGGACCGCCTCCGGCACGAAGCCGTTCTTGATCTCGATGACCAGGCGCAGGCCGTGCTGGCGGTCGGTGAGGTCCTTGACGTCGGCGATGCCCTGGAGCTTCTTCGAACCGACCAGGTCCTTGATCTTGGCGATCACCTTCTCCGGGCCGACCGTGAAGGGCAGCTGGGTGACGACGAGGCCCTTGCGGCGGGCCGTCACGGTCTCCACGGCGACGGTCGCCCGCATCTTGAACGTGCCGCGGCCCGTCTCGTACGCGTCACGGATGCCGGGCAGGCCGACGATGCGGCCGCCGGTGGGCAGGTCGGGGCCCGGGACGTGCTTCATCAGGGCGTCGAGATCCGCGTTCGGGTACCGGATCAGGTGGCGGGCGGCCGCGATGACCTCGCGCAGATTGTGCGGCGGCATGTTCGTGGCCATGCCGACCGCGATGCCCGAGGCGCCGTTGACCAGGAGGTTCGGGAAGGCGGCGGGCAGGGCCACCGGCTCCTGTTCCTGGCCGTCGTAGTTGGGGTTGAAGTCGACGGTGTCCTCGTCGATGGAGTCCGTCATCAGACTCGTCGCCTCGGCCATCCGGCACTCGGTGTACCGCATGGCGGCCGGCGGGTCGTCGTTGCCCAGCGAGCCGAAGTTGCCGTGGCCGTCGACCAGGGGGACGCGCATCGAGAAGGGCTGGGCCATGCGCACGAGGGCGTCGTAGATCGACGCGTCGCCGTGCGGGTGCAGCTTGCCCATCACCTCGCCGACGACGCGGGCGCACTTGACGTACCCGCGCTCGGGGCGCAGGCCCATCTCGCTCATCTGGTAGACGATGCGGCGGTGCACCGGCTTGAGGCCGTCGCGTGCGTCCGGCAGGGCGCGGGAGTAGATGACCGAGTACGCGTACTCGAGGAAGGAGCCCTGCATCTCGTCGACGACGTCGATGTCGAGGATCCTCTCCTCGTACGAGTCGTCGGGCGGCGGGGTCTTCGTGCTGCGGCGGGCCATCGCTGCCGGCTCCTTGCCTCTGCGATCCGGATCTGACGCCGACCATTGTGGACCGCCGCACTGACAACCGGGACCAGGACCCGGTCTCTTACGTCCGCCGCGCCGTCCGGACCGGCACGGCGGGTCACCGTTTCTCGCTCTCCGCGTACGCCGCCGGGAACTTCACCAGCGCTTCGCGCGCTTGCATACAGTGGCAGGACCGGCAGGAATCCGCGGTCTGGACGACCGCACCGCGATCGAAGGGACGTACATGCCCATGGGTCACACGGCCACAGCCCAGGCAGGCTCCGGGGGCCTGACAGCGACCGAGCACCGCCTGGCCAACGGCCTGCGCGTGGTGCTCTCCGAGGACCACTTGACCCCGGTCGCGGCGGTGTGCCTCTGGTACGACGTCGGCTCGCGCCACGAAGTCAAGGGGCGTACCGGCCTGGCTCACCTTTTCGAGCATCTGATGTTCCAGGGTTCCGCCCAGGTGAAGGGCAACGGCCACTTCGAGTTCGTCCAGGGCGCGGGCGGCTCGCTGAACGGCACCACCAGCTTCGAGCGCACCAACTATTTCGAGACCATGCCCGCCCACCAGCTGGAGCTCGCCCTCTGGCTGGAGGCCGACCGCATGGGCTCGCTGCTGTCCGCGCTCGACGACGAGTCGATGGAGAACCAGCGGGACGTCGTCAAGAACGAGCGCCGCCAGCGCTACGACAACGTCCCCTACGGCACCGCCTTCGAGAAGCTGACCGCCCTCGCCTACCCGGAGGGCCACCCCTACCACCACACCCCGATCGGCTCGATGGCCGACCTGGACGCGGCGACCCTGGAGGACGCGCGGGCGTTCTTCCGCACCTACTACGCGCCGAACAACGCCGTGCTCTCCGTGGTCGGCGACATCGACCCGGAGCAGACCCTGGCCTGGATCGAGAAGTACTTCGGCTCCGTCGCGGGACACGACGGCAAGCCCGCGCCGCGTGACGGCACGCTGCCGGAGACCATCGGCGAGCAGCTGCGCGAGGTCGTCGAGGAGGAGGTCCCGGCGCGTGCCCTGATGGCCGCCTACCGGCTGCCGCACGACGGCACGCGCGCGTGCGACGCGGCCGACCTGGCCCTCACCGTCCTCGGCGGCGGCGAGTCCTCCCGGCTCTACAACCGCCTCGTACGGCGCGACCGTACGGCCGTGGCCGCCGGCTTCGGCCTGCTGCGGCTCGCCGGGGCGCCCTCCCTGGGCTGGCTGGACGTGAAGACGTCCGGTGACGTGGAGGTGCCGGTCATCGAGACCGCCATCGACGAGGAGCTCGCCCGGTTCGCCGAGGAGGGCCCCACGGCCGAGGAGATGGAGCGCGCCCAGGCCCAGTTGGAGCGCGAGTGGCTGGACCGGCTCGGCACGGTCTCCGGCCGGGCCGACGAACTGTGCCGGTACGCCGTGCTGTTCGGCGACCCGCAGCTCGCCCTGACCGCCGTACAGCGCGTGCTGGAGGTCACGGCGGAGGAGGTCCAGGAGGTCGCCAAGGCCCGCCTGCGGCCCGACAACCGCGCGGTGCTCGTCTACGAGCCCGTCGCCGACGAGGCCGGCGAGGACGCCGACACCATCGAGGACACCGCAGCCGCGGCCACGAACGAGAACGAGGAGGCGGCCAAGTGACCGAGCTCGCCACAATGGACTTCCACCCCCGGCCCCAGGCGGGCGAGGCCAAGCCCTGGGCCTTCCCGGCCCCCGAGCGCGGCACGCTCGACAACGGCCTCACCGTGCTGCGCTGCCACCGCCCCGGCCAGCAGGTCGTCGCCGTGGAGGTGCTGCTGGACGCCCCGCTGGACGCCGAGCCGGCCGGCCTCGACGGTGTGGCCACGATCATGGCGCGGGCCTTCTCCGAGGGCACCGACAAGCACTCCGCCGAGGAGTTCGCCGCCGAGCTGGAGCGCGCCGGCGCCACCCTCGACGCGCACGCCGACCACCCGGGCGTCCGGCTGAGCCTGGAGGTCCCGGCCTCCCGGCTCGCCAAGGGCCTCGGCCTGATCGCCGACGCCCTCCGGGCACCCGCGTTCGCCGACAGCGAGGTCGAGCGGCTGGTCGCCAACCGCCTGGACGAGATCCCGCACGAGCTGGCCAACCCCGCCCGCCGTGCCGCCAAGGAGCTCTCCAAGGAGCTGTTCCCGGTGGGCTCGCGCATGTCGCGGCCCCGGCAGGGCACCGAGGAGACGGTCGCCGCGATCGACTCCGCGGCCGTACGCGGCTACTACGAGAAGCACGTCCGCCCGGCGACCGCCACCGCCGTGGTCGTCGGCGACCTCACCGGCATCGACCTCGACGCGCTGCTCGGCGACACGCTGGGCGCCTGGACCGGCTCCTCGGCCGAGCCGCGGCCGGTGCCGCCGGTGACCGCCGACGACTCGGGCCGGGTCGTCATCGTGGACCGCCCGGGCGCCGTCCAGACGCAGCTGCTGATCGGCCGGATCGGCTCGGACCGGCACGACCGCGTCTGGCCCGCCCAGGTGCTCGGCACGTACTGCCTCGGCGGCACCCTCACCTCCCGCCTGGACCGCGTCCTGCGGGAGGAGAAGGGCTACACCTACGGCGTGCGGGCGTTCGCCCAGGTCCTCAGGTCCGCCCCGGACGGGACCGGTGCCGCGATGCTCGCCATCAGCGGCTCCGTGGACACCCCCAACACGGGCCCTGCCCTCGAGGACCTCTGGACGGTGCTGCGCACCCTCGCCGCCGAGGGGCTGACCGACGCCGAGCGGGACGTCGCCGTGCAGAACCTGGTCGGCGTGGCGCCGCTCAAGTACGAGACGGCGGCGGCCGTCGCGAGCACGCTGGCGGACCAGGTCGAGCAGCACCTGCCCGACGACTACCAGGCCGCGCTGTACCGGCAGCTCGCCGCGACCGGCACCGTGGAGGCCACCGCGGCGGCCGTCAGCGCCTTCCCGGTGGACCGTCTGGTGACCGTCCTCGTCGGCGACGCGGCGCAGATCAAGGGCCCCGTGGAGGCCCTCGGCATCGGCGAAGTCGTCGTGGTCGCCGCCGAGTAGCGGGAGGCGAGCGCCACGCGCGCGGAGGGGCCCTGGTTGTCTTCTAAGGCACCAGGGCTCCTTTATGCCCGAATTGGGGCGGGAGTTTCCCGTCTGCCCTGTGGGATGCGCTACAAAAACCGGGATCCGTTTGGGAATTGAAAGTGGCGCCGCTTAGCGTCGTCCGGGCTGTTCGTCAGGCAGTGCGCCGCACCCGCGGCACCGGACAGTCATCGCCGAGTCCCCGTACGGCGCGAGCCAGGGGAGCCGGGGACCCACCGTAGTCCCTGGGGTGAATCGGACGCCCGCGCGAGTCGCGAGGGGGTCCGTAGGAGACCTTCCTGCTCCGAACCCGTCAGCTAACCCGGTAGGCGAGAGGGAAGGAAAGGAACAGCCACCACATGGCGTTCACGCGCGCCACCGGGAAGCACCGTCGTCCCAGCAGGATCCAGCGCCGCACGGCCCACGTCGCGGGTGTCGCGGCCCTCGCCACCACCGGCGTCGTCGGCACGGTGGCCGCCCCGGCCTTCGCCGCGGAGCCCGCTGCCGAGCAGACGGGCCTCACCCCGGTCGTCACCATGGGCGACACCGTGGCCCAGAAGATCGACGCCCAGGCCGTCGCCCAGAAGCAGGCGGCCGAAGAGGCCGTCGCCAAGAAGAAGGCCGAGGAGGCCGCCCGCGAGCGCGCCGCCGAGGCGGCCAAGGAGGCCAAGGAGCGCGCCGAGAAGGCCCGCGAGGCCAAGGAGCGTGCCGCCCGCGAGGCCGAGCGCAAGCGCCTCAACACCTTCGTGTCCCCGATCTCCGGCTCGTACGTCTCCACCGGCTACAAGAGCGGCGGCGCCGTCTGGTCCTCCGGCAGCCACACCGGGGTCGACTTCCACGCCTCCAGCGGCACGGCCGTCCACTCGGTCGGCATGGGTGAGGTCGTCGAGGCCGGCTGGGGCGGTTCGTACGGCAACCAGGTCGTGATCAAGATGAACGACGGGACGTACACCCAGTACGGCCACCTGTCGTCCAGCAGCGTCTCGGTGGGCCAGAAGGTCACCCCCGGCCAGCAGATCGGCCTCTCCGGCGCGACCGGCAACGTCACCGGCCCGCACCTGCACTTCGAGGCCCGCACCGGCCCCGACTACGGCTCCGACATCGACCCCGTCGCCTACCTCCGCTCGCACGGCGTGAACGTCTGAAACACCGAACGGCGACTGTCCTTCCCGAAAGCCCCGGCTCCCCGAGCCGGGGCTTTCGGCGTTCGCGACGGCCGACTGTCCAAAAAATATCCCTGATTTCCTGCCTGCCGTCGGAAATTCCGGCTCATTGCAATAGAGTCACGGAACACACGTCACCAGTCGACGTTTCACGGGGATTAAGGGGAGGTCGGTCATGCGTATTCCCGCGCACTCGGTGTGCACGGCCATCCGGGACGACATCGTCGCGGGAGTCTACGAGCGCGGCGGCCGGCTCACCGAGGAACTCCTCGCGCGCCGCTACGGCGTCTCGCGCGTCCCCGTCCGGGAGGCCCTGCGCACCCTGGAGGCCGAGGGCTTCGTGGTCACCCGGCGGCACGCGGGCGCGTGCGTCGCCGAACCCACCGAGCAGGAGGCCGCCGACCTGCTGGAGATGCGCATGCTGCTGGAGCCGCTGGGCGCCGCCCGGGCCGCCCAGCGCCGCACCGAAGCCCATCTGAAGGTCCTGCGCGGCCTGGTCCGGCTCGGCCAGGAGCGCGCCCGCCGGGGCAACAGCGACGACCTGCGCTCGCTGGGCGGCTGGTTCCACGAGACGCTCGCCCAGGCCTCCGGCAGCCCCGCGCTGACCTCGATGCTCACCCAGCTCCGGCACAAGATCGCCTGGATGTACGCCGTGGAGGCACCGGCCGGACCCGTGGAGTCCTGGGCCGAGCACGGCGCGATCGTGGACGCGGTGGCGCGCGGCGACAGCGAGCGCGCGCGGGCGGTCACGGCGCTGCACACCGAGCGCGCGACGGCCGCGCACCGGCTGCGTTTCGGCTCCGCCGGGGAGCGCGCCGAGCGTGTGAGGAACTCGCAACATGCCGTAAACACGGCAAGCCTGCGGCATTAACACGGGAGCCGTATACAAAGGGTGGGTAATTCGCGGGGGATTATTTCTGCTGCCCGCCGACAGGAAATGCACGGGAAAGGCGAAGAGCTCGCCCGATGAATTCGGACGAGCTCTTCAGGGTGCGCCGGGTCAGGCGCGGGGAAATACTCAGACGGTCTCGGGAAGCTCCTCGAGCCCCTCGGAGACCAGCTTGGCCAGCCGGTCCAGAGCGGCGTCCGCGCCCTCGGCGTCGGAGGCGAGGACGATCTCCTCGCCGCCCTGGGCGCCCAGGCCGAGGACGGCCAGCATGGAGGCCGCGTTGACGGGGTTGCCGTCTGCCTTGGCGATCGTCACCGGGACGCCTGCGGCCGTGGCGGCTCGGACGAAGATGGAAGCGGGGCGGGCGTGGAGGCCCTCGGCCCAGCCGACGTTGACGCGGCGCTCAGCCATGTGTTGCTGCCCTTCGGTGTTCAGGGTTGTCTAGACCAGTTTCCCACAGCGTGAAGTTGTGCCGGAGCGGTCCTGGTGACCGCCCCGGGGTGCCGTCGGATCGCGGCCTCGATCCGACTGACGCCCTCCACAGACTGCCTCGCGTCCGCTGTCGGACGCTAGCCGTACTCTGGGGCCCATGCAGACCTCGCCGGACCGGCACGAGTATCCCGCCCACTGGGAAGCCGACGTGGTGCTGCGCGACGGGGGTACCGCGCGCATCCGGCCCATCACCGTTGATGACGCCGATCGTCTGGTCAGCTTCTACGAGCAGGTCTCCGACGAGTCGAAGTACTACCGCTTCTTCGCGCCGTACCCTCGCCTGTCCGCCAAGGACGTCCACCGCTTCACGCACCACGACTTTGTGGACCGGGTGGGACTCGCGGCCACGGTCGGCGGCGAGTTCATCGCCACCGTACGCTACGACCGGATCGGCGCGGACGGAACGCCCGCGTCGGCACCGGCCGACGAGGCCGAGGTCGCCTTCCTCGTCCAGGACGCCCACCAGGGCCGCGGCGTCGCCTCCGCCCTGCTGGAGCACATCGGCGCCGTCGCCCGGGAGCGCGGCATCCGCCGCTTCGCCGCCGAGGTGCTGCCCGCCAACAACAAGATGATCAAGGTGTTCACTGACGCCGGGTACACCCAGAAGCGCAGCTTCGAGGACGGCGTGGTCCGTCTGGAGTTCGACCTCGAACCCACCGACCGCTCCCTCGCCGTGCAGTACGCGCGCGAACACCGCGCCGAGGCCCGGTCCGTGCAGCGGCTGCTCGCGCCCGGCTCGGTCGCCGTCATCGGCGCCGGGCGCACGCCGGGCGGCGTGGGCCGCAGCGTCCTCGACAACATCCGCGACGCCGGCTTCACCGGCCGTCTGTACGCCGTGAACAAGGCCCTCCCCGAGGAGCAGAAGGAGCTCGACGGGGTGCCCGCCCACCGCTCGGTGCGCGACATCGACGGCCCGGTCGACCTCGCGGTCGTCGCCGTACCGGCCGAGTACGTCCCCGAGGTCGTCACCGAGTGCGGCGAGCACGGCGTGCAGGGGCTCGTCGTGGTCTCCGCCGGGTACGCCGAGAGCGGCCTGGAGGGGCGCGAGAGCCAGCGCGCCCTCGTGCGGCACGCGCGCACGTACGGCATGCGGATCATCGGGCCGAACGCCTTCGGCATCATCAACACCTCCCCGCGGGTACGGCTCAACGCCTCCCTCGCCCCCGAGACGCCCCGCCCGGGCCGGATCGGCCTGTTCGCCCAGTCCGGCGCCATCGGCATCGCCCTGCTGTCCCGGCTGCACCGCCGCGGCGGCGGCGTCACGGGCGTGACGGGCGTCTCCACCTTCGTCTCCTCCGGCAACCGGGCCGACGTCTCCGGCAACGA
This sequence comes from Streptomyces sp. NPDC041940, assembly GCF_055589465.1. Taxonomy (NCBI): domain Bacteria; kingdom Bacillati; phylum Actinomycetota; class Actinomycetes; order Kitasatosporales; family Streptomycetaceae; genus Streptomyces; species Streptomyces sp. NPDC041940. The sequence continues at coordinate 12,498 of NZ_JBVJBP010000027.1, read as the reverse complement.
CGTACTCCAGTACTGGTACGAGGACCCCGACACCGATGTCGTCCTCATGTATCTGGAGTCCATCGGCAACCCCCGCAAGTTCACCCGCCTCGCCCGCCGGACGGCCGCGGCGAAACCGCTGGTCGTGGTCCAGGGCGCGCGGCACGGAGCCGCTCCCCAGGGGCATGCCGTCCGGGCGACCCGGCTGCCGCACGAGACCGTCTCGGCCCTGCTGCGGCAGGCCGGCGTCATCCGCGTCGACACCATCACCGACCTGGTCGACGCGGGCCTGCTCCTCGCCCGCCAGCCCTTGCCGGCCGGGCCCCGGGTGGCGATCCTCGGCAACTCCGAGTCGCTCGGCCTGCTCACGTACGACGCGTGCCTCGCCGAGGGGCTCCGGCCACACCCCCCGCAGGACCTGACCACGGCCGCCTCCGCGGCGGACTTCCACGCGGCACTCTCGCGCGCACTGGCCGACGACCGGTGTGACGCGGTCGTCGTCACTGCTATACCGGCGGTGGGGGAGGTCTCGGTCGCGGACGCGGCCCTCGCCGAGGCCCTGCGCTCGGCAGCGGCCGCCACCCCGGCCAAGCCCGTCCTGGTCGTGCACGTGGAGCTCGGCGGCCTGGCCGAGGCCCTGTCGGCGGCGGCGAGCACGGCACCACAAGCAGAGTCGGGCATTCCCCCGCAAACCGCCGCTCGTTCGTCGTCCACCGAGGAACGGCCCCCCGCTGTCGAGCCCCCCGACGGCGCCCACCTCATCCCCGCCTACCCCGCCGCCGAGCGCGCCGTCCGCGCACTCGCCCAGGCCGTCACCTACGCGCAGTGGCGGCGCGACGCCGCCGACCCCGGCAAGGTGCCCGAGTACGAGGACATCGACGAGAGGGGCGCCGCCGCGCTGATCGACGGGCTGCTCGCGCGCGGGCAGGGACTCACGCTCGGCACGGAAGAGACCTGCGACCTGCTCGGCCACTACGGCATCCACGTCCACCGCGCCCTGCCCGCCCCGACTCCCGACGCCGCCGCAGAGGCCGCCCGCACCCTCGGCTACCCCGTGGCCCTCAAGGCCACCGCCCCGCACCTGCGCCACCGCGCCGACCTGGGCGGCGTCCGCCTCGACCTCGCGGACGAGGAACAACTGCGCCGCTCGTACACCGAGTTGACCGAGCTGTTCGGCGCACCGGACGAGCTGCGCCCCGTGGTGCAGCGGATGGCGCCGCGTGGCGTGGACGTCGTCGTACGGGCCGTCATCGACCCCGCGGCCGGAGCCGTGCTCTCCTTCGGGCTCGCCGGCGCCGCCTCACAGCTGCTCGGCGACACGGCACACCGGCTGATCCCGGTCACCGACCGGGAGGCGGGCTCACTGGTGCGGTCGATCCGCACGGCACCCCTGCTGTTCGGCTGGCGCGGCTCCGCACCGGCCGACACCCGCGCCCTGGAGGAGCTGCTGCTGCGGGTGTCCCGGCTGGTGGACGACCACCCCGAGGTCGTCGCGGTCACCCTGGAACCGGTCGTCGTCGCCTCGCACGGCCTGAGCGTCCTGGGCGCCTCCGTCCGCCTGGCGACCCCGCCCGCCCGCGACGACCTCGGCCCGCGGACCCTCCCCGCGTACTGACAGGGGGGCGAGCTGTGCCTCGCAGTCAGTGGGCCCCCGTAGGATGGGCGTCATGGCCAAGACCAGTACGACGACCCAGGGGCTGCGGGCGGCGATCGAGCGCAGCGGCTACTACCCGGCCCTCGTGGCCGAGGCGGTGGAGGCCGCCGTGGGCGGCGAGCCCATGCGGTCGTACCTGGTCCACCAGGAAACGACGTTCGACCAGAACGAGGTGCGGCGGCACGTGACGGTGCTCGTCCTCACCGACAACCGCTTCATCGTCAGCCACACCGACGAGCAGGCCGCCGACAGCACCTCCCCGACGCCGTACGCCACGACGTCGACGGAGTCCGTGAAGATCGGCCGCATCTCGTCGATCGTGGTCAGCCGGGTCGTCGCCAACCCGGAGTCCTACAAGCCCGGCACCCTGCCCCGCGAGGTCGTCCTCACCATCGGCTGGGGCGCCGTCTCCCGCATCGACCTGGAGCCCGCCGCCTGCGGCGACCCCAACTGCGAGGCGGACCACGGCTACACCGGCAACTCGACGGCGGACGACCTCAGCCTGCGCGTCAGCGAGGCCGGGGACGGACCGGAGACCGTGCGCCAGGCACTCGCCTTCGCGCAGGCCCTCTCCGAGGCGACCGCGGACACCACCCGCTGATGGCACAGCCCGACACGGCCTGGGACCACCACCCCGAACCGCTCGCCGTAGCCTCCGCACCGGTCCCCGAGTACGGCAGCGGCTCCCTCGCCGACCTGCTGCCCACCCTGGCCGCCGGCCTCGGCGTGCCGGGGATGAACGCCACGATCTCCGAGCTGACCCCCGCCGACCGGAACTGCGTGTTCCTGATCGACGGCCTCGGCTGGGAGCAGCTCAGGGCGCACCCCGAGGACGCCCCGTTCATGACGTCCCTGCTCGCCACCTCGCGCGGCGGCACCGGGCGCCCCCTCACCGCCGGCTACCCGGCGACCACCGCGACCTCCCTCGCCTCCGTCGGCACCGGCCTGCCGCCCGGCGCGCACGGCCTGCCCGGCTACACCGTGCGCAACCCCGACACCGGCGAGCTGATGAACCAGCTGCGCTGGCAGCCGTGGGCACCGCCCGGCCCCTGGCAGCCGTACCCGACGGTGTTCCAGCTGGCGCACGAGGCGGGTGTGCACGCCGCGCAGGTGTCGTCCCCGACCTTCGAGAACACCCCGTTGACCAAGGTCGCGCTCAGCGGCGGAAGATTCCTCGGGCGGCTGCCCGGCGAGGACCGCGTCGACCTGGCGGCCGAACAACTGGCCGCGGGCGACCGCTCCCTGGTGTACACGTACTTCGCCGAGGTCGACGGCGCCGGCCACCGCTACGGCGTCGACTCCGACACCTGGCGCGGCCAGCTCATGTACGCCGACCGCCTGGTCCAGCGCCTCGCCGAGCAACTGCCGCCCCGCAGCGCCCTCTACGTCACCGCCGACCACGGCATGATCGACGTGCCCTTCGACGAAGAGCACCGCATCGACTTCGACGAGGACTGGGAGCTGAGCGCCGGAGTCGCCCTGCTCGGCGGCGAGGGCCGCGCCCGGCACGTCTACGCGGTACCCGGTGCCGCCAACGACGTCCTGACCTGCTGGCGCGAGGTGCTCGGCGAGCAGTTCTGGGTCGCCTCACGCGACGAGGCCATCGCGGCGGGCTGGTTCGGCCCGCGGATCGACGAGCGGGTGTACGGCCGCATCGGCGACGTGGTCGCCGCAGCCCGGGACGATGTCCTGATCATCGCCTCCCAGCGGGAGCCGAACGAGTCGGCGATGGTCGGCAACCACGGTTCGATGACCCCTGCCGAGCAGCTGGTCCCCCTGCTCGAAGTACGCTCCTGACGTCCCGCTCCATCCCCGCTTCACCGAAAGGTGCTCACCTTCCCATGCCCGAGCTGGTGTTCTTCTCCGGAACGATGGACTGTGGGAAGTCGACGCTGGCTCTCCAGATCGAGCACAACCGCTCCGCGCGCGGCCTGGCGGGCATGATCTTCTCGCGCGACGACCGCGCCGGCGAGGGCAAGCTGTCCTCACGCCTCGGCCTCGTCACGGACGCGGTGGAGGTCGGGGACGGGCAGGACCTCTACGCCTACCTCGTGGATCATCTCTCGCAGGGCGGCCGCGCGGACTACGTGATCGCCGACGAGGCGCAGTTCCTCGTGCCGGAGCAGATCGACCAACTCGCGCGCGTGGTCGACGACCTGGGCCTCGACGTCTACGCCTTCGGTATCACGACGGACTTCCGCTCCAAGCTGTTCCCCGGCTCCCAGCGGCTGGTCGAACTGGCCGACCGGGTCGAGGTGCTCCAGGTCGAGGCCCTGTGCTGGTGCGGCGCCCGCGCCACGCACAACGCCCGCACCATAGGCGGCGCCATGGTCGTCGAGGGCGCCCAGGTGGTCGTCGGCGACGTCACCCACTCCGCCGACGAGGTCGGGTACGAGGTCCTGTGCCGCCGCCACCACCGTCGCAGGATGACCGCGGCGACGGCCCGCGCGGCGGCCCTGTCACCGGACGTGCTGCCGATGCCGTCCGCCTGACCGCCCTGGCGGTACGTCAGCGCTGCAGCACGGCGAACCGCGCCCCCTCCGGATCCGCCACGGTCGCCACCCGGCCGTGTGCGGTGTCGTGGGCCGGCCTGAGGACGTTCCCACCCAGGTGGACGAGATGGTCCAGCGTGTCGTCGACGTCGGCGACCTGGAAGTACGTCACCCAGTGCGGGCCCCGGTCGCGCGGCAGGGCCTGCCCCAGACCGTGGATGCCGGCGACGGGCTCGCCGCCGCGGAGCAGGGTCACGTAGTCGAAGTCGGCGGAGACCACCGGCTCCTCCTCGTAGCCGAACACCGTCTGGTAGAACTTGGCGACGCGCGCCGACTCGAAGGTCAGCAGCTCGTTCCAGGCGGGCGTCCCGGGGACGCCGGAGACGGCCGTGCCGAGGTGCTCGGCGGCCTGCCAGATACCGAAGACCGCGCCCGAGGGGTCGGAGCCGATCGCGAGCCGGCCGGCGTCGGAAGCGTCGAGCGGCCCGACGCCGATCGTGCCGCCGCAACTGCGCGCCGTCTCGGCCGTCAAGTCCGCGTTCCGGGAGGCGAAGTAGGGCGTCCAGGCGATGGGCAGCTGGCGGTCGGGCGGCAGCCGGCCGAGGCCCGCGACCTCGCGCCCGTCCAGCAGCGCACGCACATACGGGCCGAGTTGCTGGGGGCCGGGCCGGAACTCCCAGCCGAACAGCGCCCCGTAGAACTCCTCGGTCGCGGCCAGCCCGTGCACCATCAGGCTCACCCAGCAGGGCGTGCCGGGTGCGTGCCGAGCGGGCGTTTCGCCGTTCGGGCCGGCGGACCCCCGTGCGTCGGTCATTGTCACTCTCTTCTCGGCCTCGCGGTGGCCGTGCTCTCCGCAGCCCTCGTGGGGCTCGCCCTGTGGGGCGACCCGTGTCCGGGAGAATGCCCGATGTGCCGGGCGCTGTCCCGTGCGGCGCGCTTGTCGGCAGGTGTCGTTCAGCTGTACAGCATGTGCTCGTTCCCGTACGCCACGTGATCGTCCCGGTCCGGCCGAGCAGAGTAGCCGGACACGGGCGGCTCGGCCACCCCCGTGCGCGAGGATGGGGCCATGAACGCCATCATTTCCGCATCCGACCTCGCGAACGACCTGACGGGTGCCAACCCGCCGGTCCTGCTCGATGTCCGCTGGCAGCTCACCGCGGCCAAGGCAGCGGGTGAGCCGCCGTACGACGGCCGGGCCGACTACGAGAGGGCGCACCTGCCCGGGGCCGTCTTCGTCGACCTGGACCGGGAGTTGGCCTCCGCGCCGGGCGAGGGCGGCCGGCATCCACTGCCCGGTCTCGCGCACTTCGGCGCCGCGATGCGCAGGGCGGGCGTGTCGTCCGGAACGCCGGTGGTCGTCTACGACGGCGGCCAGGGCTGGGCGGCCGCCCGGGCGTGGTGGATGCTGCGCTGGACGGGTCACCCGGACGTGCGGGTCCTCGACGGCGGGTTGCCGACCTGGGAGGGGCCGTTGGAGAAGTCCGTGCCCGCGCCGGCGGAGGGCGACTTCGTGCCCGAGCCAGGGGCGGTGGGGCGGCTCGACGCCGACGCCGCCGCGGAGTTGGCGCGGTCCGGGGTGCTGCTGGACGCGCGAGCGGGGGAGCGGTACCGGGGCGAGGTGGAGCCGATCGATCCGGTGGCCGGGCACATTCCGGGCGCGGTGTCGGCGCCCACCACCGAGAACGTGGGGGCGGACGGGCGCTACCGCTCAGCGCGGGAGCTTCGGGAGCGCTTCAAGGGGCTCGGGGTGTCCGAAGGTTCGCGGGTCGGCGTGTATTGCGGGTCGGGGGTGTCAGCGGCCCATGAGGTCCTGGCCCTGGCGGTCGCGGGCATTCCGGCGGAGCTGTACGTGGGGTCGTGGTCGGAGTGGTCCTCGGACCCGGACCGGCCGGTCGCGGTGGGGCCGGACCCCCAGTAGCCCGGAGTGCGCAGAGGGCCGCGCCCGGAAGGCGCGGCCCTCATGTCCGTACGGCCGGCGTCAACGCCGTGTGACCCGGCTGCTCCTGACTACTCCTGCTTCTTGCGTCTCGTCCCGAACACGATCTCGTCCCAGCTCGGGACGGCGGCTCTGCGCCCCGGACGGACACCGTCGGCCTCGGCCTGGCGGTCGGTGGAACCGATGAGCCGGTCGCGGTGGGCGCCCACGGAGCGCGGCATGAGGACGTCCGCGTAGGCGGAACCGGCCGAGGCGGCGGGGGCCGGGGGCTCCTCCTCCTCGGGTTCGACGACGAGGGGCTCCTCCTCGTCGGGCTCCGGCGCCGGGCGCTCCGGCACCACCAGGTCGCCACGGAAGCTCGGCACCGCCTCCAGCAGGCTGGTCAGGGAGTCCCGCTCGCCCGTGGCGGCCGTGCTCTCCTCGAGCGGTTCGGACGCCTGCGCGGGCAGGGCGGGCCGCTCACGGTCGGCGGGCCGGTCCAGCGGCCGGTCGCGCGGCAGCCGGGCGATCCGCGGGACGAACGGGAAGCTGGGCTCGGGCGCGGCCAGGTCGTCGGTCTCGCCGATGAGCATGCGCGCCTCGTCGTCGACGGCCTGGACGAGCCGCCGGGGCGGGTCGTAGGTCCAGCTCGCCGAGTGCGGTTCGCCGACGACGCGGTAGACCAGCAGGACTTCCCACGTGCCGTCGTCGCGACGCCACGAGTCCCACTGGACGGTGTCCTTGTCGACGCCGCGCACCATCAGCCGTTCCTGCACGGCCTCGCCCAGCGGCGGACCGGAGTTCTCGCCGGGGCGGCGGACCGGGGTCTTGCGGGCCCGCTCGGCCATGAACGCACGCTCGGCGAGCACCGGGCCCTCGAAGCGGCGCACCCGGTCGACGGGGATGCCTGCCATTTGCGCGACCTCTTCCGCGGTCGCGCCGGCTCGTATACGCGCCTGGATGTCGCGGGGGCGGAGGTGGCTCTCCACCTCGATCTCGATCTGGCCGAGGCGGGGACGGTCGCCGCGCACGGCGGCACGGAGACGTTCGTCGATCGGAAGCGTGTACTCCGTGCTGTCCGCAGCCTTCAGCACCAGCCGTGTGCCGTCATTCGAGACGGCCACGACACGCAGTTCGGGCATGGGGACCTCCCGGGTGGTGCCTGCCGACGTCACGTGCGTCGCTGCTTCCGCTAGTCGAGTGTGGCCTGCCCGGGTGCAGCCTGCCACAACCTTGCCGAGTTGCCCGGCGTGTCGGGCACGGGCCCTGGATCGCCGTTATGGCACGGTTACCTATTCGCAACGCTAAGTGACGAACTCTGTCACCCTGTGCAACTAGCCCCCTCCCGGCGGTCCTTAAAGGCCCCGTACACCCTGGTGGGAGACCGGACCCAGGGCTCGCCACAGTACTCCATTTGGGCCACGTGCGTGGATTGGCGCGCCGCCCAACTTCTGGCAAGAGGGGGGACTTGGCCGCCCCATGCCCCCAATTCGTGATCTTGAACGTGGGGAAGTTCACGTAATCACCAGAAACGGAACTATCGGTTTCGGTCCGCCGTCCCCTTCTTGTGCAGTTGAACGGGGGAGTGAGGACCCCGGGAGCACAACCCCCAGCGCGTCGCCTACGCCCCCAGAACCCGCCGCAAGTAGTCGTTCTGGAACCGCCGATCAGGGTCGAGGCGATCCCGCAGTTCCGTGAACTCGCCGAAGCGCGGATACACCCGGGAGAAGTACTCGGCGTCCCTGGTGTGGACCTTGCCCCAGTGCGGACGGCCCTCGTGGGCGGTGAAGATGCGCTCGGCCGCGGTGAAGTACCGCTGGTAGGGCGTGCCCTGGAACATGTGGACGGCGATGTACGCGGTGTCGCGGCCGGAGGCGGTGGACAGGGTGATGTCGTCGGCGGGAGCGGTACGCACCTCGACGGGGTAGCTGATCCTTAGGCCGGACCGGTCGACCATCGTCCTCAGCTCGCGCAGCGCCTCCACGACGGACGCGCGCGGAAGGGCGTACTCCATCTCTACGAAGCGCACCCGGCGCGGGGACGTGAAGACCTTGTAAGGGGTGTCCGTGTAAGTCCGCGTGGACCATGCCTTGGTGGAGATCCGGGCGATCGCGGGGATCGTGGCGGGCACCGCGCGGCCGACCCAGTTGGCTACCTGCCACGCGCCGTTGGAGACGAACTCGTCCTCGAACCAGCTCTTGAGCTGCGGCACGGGCTTCTCCGGGCCCGCGCTGCGGTTGTTGCGCTTGGTGTTGGTGCTGCTGGTGTGCGGGAACCAGTAGAACTCGAAGTGCTCGTTCTCGGCCCAGAGTTCTTCGAAGTCGGCGAGCACCCTGTCGAACGACATCGGCTCCTCGCGGGCCGTGAGCAGGAAGATCGGCTCGACGGCGAACGTGATCGCGGTGACGATGCCCAGCGCGCCGAGGCCGAGGCGGGCCGCGGCGAAGATCTCCGGGTTCTCCTTCTCGGAGCAGCTGAGCACCGAGCCGTCGGCCGTGACCAGTTCCAAGCCCCGGATCTGGGCGGCGATCGAGGCCGAGTCGCGGCCGGTGCCATGCGTGCCGGTGCTGGTGGCGCCGGAGACGGTCTGCACCATGATGTCGCCCATGTTCGTGAGCGACAGGCCCTCCCGGGCGAGGGCCAGGTTGAGCCTCTTGAGCGGGGTGCCGGCCTCCACCGTGACCGTCATGGCGTCGCGATCAATGCCGCGTATGCCGGTCAACAGTTGAGGGCGGATCAATACACCGTCCGTCGCGGCTATGGACGTGAAGGAGTGCCCGGTGCCGACGGCCTTCACCCTGAGGCCGTCCTCGGCGGCCTGCCGCACGGCGGCGGCCAGCTCGTCGACGGAGGCCGGGGTCACCTGCCGCGCGGGACGCGCGGAGACATTGCCGCCCCAGTTACGCCACGTGCCGTTCTTTCCGTTCGCTGTGCTGCTCAACGGAGCCTCCCCGACCCGGAGCCGGCCGCTTGAGCCGGCGGAATCCCAGGAAACCCACCGCGACCGCGACGGCCCCGGCCACCGCCGGAACCCCGTACCCGGCACGCGCCCCGGCCGCGTCGATCACCCAGCCGGCCGCGGAGGAGCCGAGTGCGACCCCCACCGCGAGCCCGGTGCTCACCCAGGTCATGCCCTCGGTGAGCTGCGCACGTGGTACGTGCTCTTCGATGAGGGACATCGTCGTGATCATCGTCGGAGCGATGGACAGTCCCGCAACGAACAGCGCCACGGCCAGAAACGGCAAGTTTCCGACCAGTAGGAGGGGGATCATACTCACGGCCATGGCGCACACGCCCAGCAACCACCGACGTTCCGGCGCCCCGGCGAAGTGCAGAAGCCCGAAGACCATGCCCGCCACACAGGACCCCGCCGCGTACAGCGCGAGGACGATGCTGGCCGCGGCCTTGTGCCCCTCCTCGTCGGCGAAGGCCACGGTGACCACGTCGACCGCCCCGAAGATCGCCCCGGTCGCCACGAAGGTGGCCACCAGCACCTGAAGGCCCGGCGCGCGGATCGCCGAACCACCACCGCCGCCGTGCCGCTCGCGCGGGTGCGGCTCGGGCTCGGTGGCGCGCTGCGCGGTCAGCCAGAAGACGCCGGCCGCCAGGAAGCAGGCGGCGAGCAGCGGACCGGCCTCCGGGAACCAGGCCGTGGACAGGCCGATGGAGATGATCGGCCCGAAGACGAAGCACACCTCGTCCACCACGGACTCGAAGGAGTACGCGGTGTGCAGCCGCGGCGTGCCCCGGTACAGCGCCGCCCAGCGGGCCCGGATCATCGCGCCGACGCTCGGTACGCAGCCGATGCCCACACACGCCACGAACAGCACCCAGTCCGGCCACCCGTAGTGCGCGGCGAGCAGCAGCACGGCCGCGCCCGTCAGCGACAGCAGCGTCGCCGGGCGCAGCACCCGCCGTTGCCCGTACTGGTCGACCAGCCGCGAGACCTGCGGCCCCGCCATCGCCGCGGCCAGCGCGATGGTCGCCGACAGGGCACCGGCCAGGCCGTACCGCCCGGTGAGCTGGGAGACCATCGTGACCACGCCGATGCCCATCATCGACAGCGGCATCCGGCCGAGGAAGCCCGCAGCGGAGAAACCCTTGGAGCCTGGGGCTGCGAACAGGGCGCGGTAGGGGCTGGGCAACGGGGTCTCCGAAGGGCTCAGTAAGCTGCGAACGCAGTCGACACAGCTTACGTCCCGGAGCACCCCGTGGCACCCGTTCGGCCCAGCCCGGACCGGCCCCGACCCGGCTGCCGCGCAGGTGTCACCCCGCCGTTTCCCGGGTGTCAGTGCAGGGTGGCAGGATCGACCCATGCCAGACGCGCGCGATGTCACCCCCTACGACGCCCTGCTGCTGCTCTCCTTCGGCGGCCCGGAAGGCCCGGACGACGTGGTCCCGTTCCTGGAGAACGTGACGCGCGGGCGCGGCATCCCCAGGGAACGTCTCAAGGAAGTCGGGCAGCACTACTTCCTGTTCGGCGGGGTCAGCCCCATCAACGACCAGAACCGCGCCCTGCTGGACGTCCTGCGCAAGGACTTCGCCGACCACGGTCTCGACCTGCCGGTCTACTGGGGCAACCGCAACTGGGCGCCGTATCTGACGGACACGCTGCGCGAGATGGTCCGCGACGGCCGCCGCCGTGTCCTGGTCCTCGCCACCAGCGCCTACGCCTCGTACTCGGGCTGCCGCCAGTACCGCGAGAACCTCGCCGACGCGCTCGCGGCCCTGGAGAGCGAGGGCCTGGAGCCGCCCCGGGTCGACAAGCTGCGGCACTACTTCAACCACCCGGGCTTCCTGGAACCCATGATCGACGGGGTGCTCCGGTCCCTCGCCGAGCTCGACGAGGACGTCCGGGACGGGGCGCACCTCGCCTTCTCGACCCACTCGATCCCGACGGCCTCCGCCGACAGTTCGGGGCCCACAGAGGACCACGGCGACGGTGGCGCCTACGTCCGCCAGCACCTGGACGTGGCGAAGCTCATCGCGGACGCCGTCCGCGAGCGCACCGGCGTCGACCACCCCTGGCAGCTCGTCTACCAGTCCCGCTCCGGCGCCCCGCACATCCCGTGGCTGGAGCCCGACATCTGCGACCACCTGGAGGAGCGGCACGCGGCCGGAGCCCCGGCCGTGGTGATCGCGCCCATCGGGTTCGTCTCCGACCACATGGAGGTCCTCTACGACCTCGACACGGAGGCCAAGGCGAAGGCCGAGGAGCTGGGGCTGCCGATGCGCCGCTCGGCCACCGTCGGCGCCGACCCGAGGTTCGCCGCAGCGATCCGCGAACTCGTCGTGGAGCGGGCCGCCGTCGAGCGCGGGCAGGAGGTCACCCCGTGCGCCCTGGGCGCCCTCGGGGCGAGCCACGACCTCTGCCCGGTCGGCTGCTGCCCGGCCCGCGCCCCCCGGCCCGCCGCGGCGGGCGCCGACAGCACCTACGCGTGAGGAGCCCCGTGACCGACCCCCTGCACACGGACCTGCTCGAACTCGCCCAGGAGGCCGCCCGCCGCGCGGGCGCGCTGCTGCGGGACGGGCGGCCGGCCGACCTGGCGGTCGCCGCGACCAAGTCCAGCCCCATCGACGTCGTCACGGAGATGGACATCGCGGCCGAGAAGCTGATCACCGGCCTGATCGCCGAGCGCCGCCCGGACGACGGCGTCCTCGGCGAGGAGGGCGCCTCCAGCGACGGCACGAGCGGCATCCGCTGGGTGATCGACCCGCTCGACGGCACGGTCAACTACCTGTACGGGCTCCCCACCTGGGCCGTCTCCATCGCCGCCGAGCAGGACGGCGAGACCGTCGTCGGAGTCGTCACCGCCCCGATGCGGGGTGAGACGTTCCACGCCGTGCTCGGCGGCGGCGCCTGGGCCACGGGCGCCTGGGACGGTGAGCGCCGGCTGGCCGTCCGTCCCGCGCCGCCCCTGGACCAGGCGCTGGTCTCCACGGGCTTCAACTACGTCGCCGAGGTCCGTGCCCACCAAGCCGAGGTCGCCCGGCGCCTGATCCCGCTGCTGCGCGACATCCGGCGTGGCGGCTCGGCCGCGGTCGACCTGTGCGACCTGGCCGCGGGACGCCTGGACGGCTACTACGAGCGCGGACTGCACGCCTGGGACCTGGCGGCGGGCGACCTGATCGCCCGGGAGGCGGGCGCCCTGACCGGTGGACGCCCCGGCGAGCGCCCGTCCGGCGATCTGGCGGTCGCGGGGACCCCAGGTGTCTTCGAACCCCTCCAGCGCCTCCTGGAGGACTTCGGCGCCTGGCACGACTGAGGACGGCGGACCGGCGTACGACGTCCGACGCCGTGCCGAACACCGGGTGAACGATCCCGTACGACGACGAAGCGGGGGGGGGGGGGGGGGGGGGGGGGGGACAGGTCATGCGGGCTTATCCAACGATTGCTGCGGCGAACCCCCCACCAGGGGTGGTGGAGGGGGGGGGCAAGGGGGTAGGGTCTCACCTGT